>JBFWLW010000007.1:0-132111 GCA_050251945.1 Deferribacterales bacterium
TCTTCGGGGGTAAACTCACGTTCGAGCATGAACTCTCTCCTTTAAATTTAGTGTATACGAAAAAAAGCCCTTTAGCTATTCGCTAAGGGGCTTTTTATTAGTGTCCTAATTTAAGGATACAGTTCAATGAGCGGGCTTAGTTGTCTTATTCCATACCGTTCTTTTTAAGGAACGGGGCGTATTTTTTGTCTTCCACCATGATGTGGTTTTTAACCCAGTTTTCAAGGAAAGCGATAATGTTGAACCCGATAACTTCTTTGCCGGAATCAAGTTTTGCCTTGACCTCGCCGACGGTCTTTTTCAGGTTTTCATGTATCTCCCTGTGTTTGGGGAAATCAGGATAGCCGTATTTCTTGAACGCTTCCTCTTCTGTGTTGAAGTGGTAAACGGTGTATGACACAAGTTCGTTGAGTATCTTGTCGATGGTCGATCTGACTTTGTTATCGCGGATTGCGTCGTAAAGCTGGTTGATGAGTTCGATAAGCTTTTTATGCTGATCGTCGAAAACCTTTATGCCGAGTTCGAGGTCGCGGCTCCAAGGCATATATACGTTCATCTTGTCAGATTTATATTTTTTAACCTTTCCGCCAAGCCCTTCCGCCAGATCCACAAGGTTCTGTCCGGCGCTGAACGATTCTTCAACGGTCACAACTATCTCGGATGTTTCGGAGCTTATCTCGGTTGTGCTTTTCGTAACGTCTGCCAATGCGAACGATTCTTCCTCTTTTGAATGGACAATGCCCTCAATCTGCTGTGCAACGTTCTTGATATTGCTGTCGATGGCGTCTATGGATGAAACTGACACACTTGAAAGTTCGATGCCCTTTTCTACCATATCAACAGAGCTTTGAACTGATTCGGAAACGGTTTTTATCCGCATCTGGAGTTCTTTGATAACATCCTCTATCTTTTTTGTGGATTCGGATGTTTTGCCCGCAAGCTTACGAACCTCGTCGGCAACAACCGCAAAGCCCTTGCCGTGTTCGCCTGCTCTTGCCGCCTCTATCGCCGCGTTGAGCGCCAGCATGTTTGTCTGTTCCGCAATATCGTTGATGGAGATAACTATCTGTCCGATCTCCTGCGACTGTTTCTGAAATCCCGCAACAACGTCGACAATGGAGTTGATGCTTCCCGCGATCTCTTCCATGCTCTGTTTGCTCTGGGAAACTATGTTTTTGCCTTTGAGCACGTCCTCGTTGCATTTTCTGATGCTTTCAAAGGATGTGCGGCATTTTTCAAGCACGTTGTAACCGGTTGAGGTGAGCTCTTCCGCGGCGGAACTTACGCTTACCACGTTGTCGTTCACGATGCTTATCCTGTGCCCGACGCTTGTATATATTTCCATGAGGTTTCTGGAAGCGCTTTTTATGTTGTTTGATGCAAAACCGAAGCTTGCTATCGTTGTCTCGAAATCTTCAACTGCCGCGTTGATGGATTCCCCCAGTTCAGGCATTGCCTGCACCGCTTTTTCATCAACCCTGATTCTGAGATCTCCGCCCTTTACACTTTTTAAAACATTTGATATGTTACTCACAACGTTGGAATATGATCCGTGGAAGAACAGCGCCACCACCAATGCTATCAGCAGCCCGAAGACAAGCAGCCCGATAGAAAATGTGAGAACCGTGCCTGAAGAATCTTCAAGCAGTGCTTTTGCCGTTTCCGGTTCCATTTTCAATGCCTGAGAGATTTTGCTGTAGTTAAACCAGAAGATAAGAAAAGCTGTGAATCCCTGTAATAAGAGGACAAATATGACCTTTGCCATCAAACGGTTAGATTTTGCATGACTCATTGTGACTCCTGAAAAAGAATAAAATGACAAAAAATATTAACCTATATAATCTATAATGTAAATAAATCTGTTAGTTTATTTTCAAAATAGTGTAGAATATATTAAAAATGGTAGTTTTTGCATAGTTTCCGAACGTGTATTTTTGGTAAAACTGCAAATTAGGAGGCAAAATGTCTTTTATAGATACTGAAAAACTTGAAAAAGAGATGTTTAATGGAGCGAAAGCTCGCTTCGTACACTCTGATAATATGACAATGTCGCTGTGGCGTTTTGAACCGGGGTCGGAACTTCCTGAGCATTCTCATCCCCACGAGCAAATGACAAAACTGATAAACGGCGTGTTTGAGCTTACTGTCGGCGACGAGGTCAAGGTGCTTACGCACAGTGATGTGGCGATGATTCCGTCGGGTGTTTCTCATAAGGGAAGGGCTATAACCCAGTGCGAGCTTCTTGACGTGTTTTATCCCGTACGCGAAGATTACAGATAGGCAGCGTCCTTGTCGGCTTCCGGCAGGGAGATATGAAAGATGACCCCTTGTTTGATGTTTTCAAAAGTTATCTTTCCGCCCATGTTCTTTTCGATTATTATTTTTGAAAAATAGAGACCGATGCCGGTGCCCCTGCCTTCGTCTTTTGTTGTAAAGTACGGTTCAAATATCTTTTCGGCAACGCTGTCTGAGATACCTGAGCCGTTGTTTTCAATGGAAACGACGGCTATCTGATTTTCGGAATGGCTTCGTATTGTGATACATGGATTTCTGACTTTATTTTCTATAAGGGCGTCCTTGGCGTTGGTGATGATATTCACAAGCACCTGAGAATATTCTCCCGGAACCCCTTTTGTTTTTCCGCAAGGTTCAAGGTCTGTCCGTATTTCTATGTGGCTGTTCTCGATTCCTGCCCGCAGAAGGGTGAGGCTTTGTTTTATACAGTCGTTGATGTCAAACAGCACCTTATCTTTGTCCGGTTTGAAGAAGTCGCGGAAATTGTCAATGGTGGCGGACATATGCTGTATTATGTCCAGACAGGTGTGTACTGATTTATCCAGATATTCATCCGTAAGCTCCCCTGCGTCCTGAGCATCCTGAATATCCTGAATATAAAGTCCTATGTTGTTCAGAGGCTGCCGCCACTGGTGTGCTATATTCGAGAGCATTTCGCCCATTGCGGCGAGTCTGCCCTGCTGGAACATGATGTGTTCCTGTTCGCGGTTCTTTTCTATCTCGTTTTTTACGCGTTTTTCCAGAGATGCGTTCAGAAGGGTCAGCTCAACGGTCTTTTCCGCAACTTTTGATTCCAGCGTTATATTAAGCGATCTGAGTTCCTCATTTTTGCGTTTTATCTCCAGATTGTGTCTGTCGATCAGCTTCTGCATGCGGTTTGACATTACGAATGTTATAACACCGGCAAGAGCGAGGACAGCGGTGAGAAGCAGAAGTACAACAGTCAGTTCTTTTATGGAATCCCGTTTTTCGTTCTCCATTCTCAGGTTATAGTCATTCTCGAAATCCGTAAGATAAATTCCGGTTCCGATGTACCAGTCCCAGCCTTTTATGCCGGTGACGTAACTGAGTTTTTTCTCAGGTTTCATTCCGGGGAAAGGGGGCATAACGTATTCGTAGAACCCTCCTCCTTTTTTTGCCAGTTTTATCATATCCTGAACGATGTATTTATCGTTGGAATCCTGAACGTTCAGCATGAATTTGTTTCTTGCGGGTTGGGTCAGGGACATGCCGGAGTAGTCACTCATAAAGATGTATCCATCTTCCGGCAGATGAATGGATTCCAGTTGGGTTATCAGTTTGTTCTGGACTTCGCCGATGAATTCGTCGAAATATTCACCGTAGCCTATAACCCAGTTCAGCGGTCTGAAAACGCGAAGTTTTATATGTTTCGGCTGAGAGTGTGTTCCATCAGGTTTTGTCCATTCAACGTCAAATTGGGCGGTATCGGTATTTTTCAGACTTTTCAGAGCATCTATCATAGCCTGTCTGGGTCCGGCGTTGGGGCTTTCCAGAATATTTTTACCTTCCAGATGCTTTTGGTGGGGCATACTTATTACGTTGCCCTGCATATCAAATATGTATATGTGGTTCTGACTCCATGTCATTCCCGAAAGAGCTGCCTTGATGTCCTTTTCAGCCTCCTGTTTGTTTTGTGCGGCTTTATAGGTTGCAGATGCCGCGGAGTATGCAAGGTTCAGTCTTTCGTCTATGCGGGCTTCAAGGTTGTTCTCTGATTCTTTAATAACAAGCTGAACCTGCTGAGCAACGCTGTCTACGATGCCTTTAAGTGTCTGCTTCTTACTGTCCATAAGGTTTTGCTTGTTTGTGCGGATGGTTTTTTCAAAGTTGCTGTGTTCTTCGATGACAAAGCCAACCGCGATTGACATGATTATCACTGCTATAACGGTAAAGGTTGTCAGAAAATAATATCGTCTGAGTTTTTCCTTGTTTTGTGTCATTTTTTCACCGGTGTTTAATTTTACAGCCCTTTACTATCAGACGCAACCCGGATGTTTATATTGATTCCATATAAAATAAAGTATACATATTAAGCATAGGAGGAGTTATGAAAAGAGCAATTGTAATTGTTGTTTGTGCGGTTCTTGCGCTTTGTGTTGCCGGCGGCGGAGCTTATCTTTACATATCGAACAGCCCCAGAAAAGTGGCGGAACCTCTGCCTATGCCGGAAAGCGGCAAGGTGACTGTTGAGAACGTTGCTCCTCTGTTTTATGAAGGTATCCCTGCCGATTATTTCGTTGTTGATGTCAGAACTCCTCAGGAATATGAGAAAAAACACACAGAGGGGATGATTAACATTCCTGTGGCACTGTTTGAAGAGGACGGAGCCTGCGAAAAAATACTGCCTCAGCTTCCGGAAAATGAAAAGATAATCTTCATCTGTCCGTTCGGTCCCCGTGCGGAGGAAATGTTCTATGATCTCACCGACCCCAAAAAGGACGGCGGATGCGGCATAAGCCCCGACGGGATGTATTATCTCATTGCAAAAGTAAAATACGGTAAAGACGGACTTATTGTCAGATAATAAGGATTTCTGGTTGCTATCTTCCCGTTTGGCATATATTAATGGTGTAAAATGCTTTAACAGGGTTAATATATGGATAAATTCATTGAGTCTATATTTGAAGAGATGAAAGAGGTGCAGACAAGATTTATCACGGAAAGCACCCCTGTTCTTATAGCCATAGCAACCGAGATCACCCGTTGTTTCGAGAACGGCGGGAAACTGCTTATCTGCGGAAACGGCGGGTCAGCTGCGGATGCACAGCATATTGCGGCCGAATTTGTGAACAGGTTCAAAATGGAGCGTCCGCCCCTTCCTGCGATAGCGCTTACAACCGACACATCTATAATCACATCCATCGGTAACGATTACGAATTCAACGATATATTCCTTAAACAGGTGAGCGCACTGGGCAACGAAAAGGATATCATCTGGGGAATTTCAACCAGCGGAAATTCCGAAAACGTTGTCAGAGCACTGCGCGAGGCGGACAGGATGAACGTCCGCATCATCGGTTTCACAGGACGCGACGGCGGAAAGATGAAAGGGCTTTGCGACATCCTGTTCCAGTCGCCAACGGACAATACGCCGAGAATACAGGAAATCCACATAGCGGCGGCTCATATAATCTGTCAGCTTGTGGATGAGATGATGTTCGGCAAATTTTCCTGATGCAGAAGTTTTGCGGTCTGTGGGGGTGTTCCTCCGTCTGGTATTTTTATAACAAAAGACCGGAGGGGCGCGTAACTTTCTTTGTTGCTTCAAACAGGAGGGAATACGAGCTTATCCTTCAGGAGACACGCTATTTCTTTTCACGTTCCGCGGTTCTGGGCTTTCCGGAGTACACTCAGGAACCTTTTGAAGAGGCGCGCGTTCTGCCGGAGGTTATCTCCGCCCGTGCCGCCGCGCTTAACACGCTTATCAACTCCGACGCTCCCTGTATAGTGGTCACAACACCCTATGCACTTCTGAAAAGCCTGCCGCCTGTTGACGTGTTTAAAAGCTCCGTTATAAACATAACAGTCGGTGAGGACTACGACAGGCAGGAACTCGAATATCTGCTTAACTACGCCGGATACGTTCATGTTGAACTTGTGGACGGTCAGGGCGAATACGCTTTCCGCGGTGACATACTTGAAGTGTTTCCTGCGGATTTTGACAATCCCTGTCTGATAGAATTTTTCGGCGATGAAGCGGAGCGGATTTCCCTTGTGGACAGAAGCACCCGCAAACCTTTGAAGACCATGAAACATGCCGTTCTGCTCCCTGCATCCGAAGCGCTGTTCGATTCGGAAGATATCAAAAAACGTATAACTGACAAAGACATATTGGATAAAGCCGAGCTTTACGGGAAGTACGCCGGATGCCACTGGCTTGCGCCTGCCATATACGGACGGATGTCGAATATACTCGAATACGCCGGAAACAGTTACAATTTTGTCTTTTTTACAGAGGATTATAAAACTCATTTCACAGACCTTCTTGCGCTGGCGGACAGACGCAAACCGGAAGGTGAATTCTTCATACATAATTTCATAAACCCGTCGGTCATCTATCCCGAGTATGACGAACACGAGCGGATGGTTCTGGCGGACATCGTGACAGAGAGCGCCATAACCGTGCCTTATAAAAGCAGTGCGATGCTTCTTGGCGGAAAGAAAGGGAACGTCTATCAGTCAATGTCGTCGGCGATGGATATCATAAAGAGTCACACGGAGAACGGGTACCGCGTAATCTGCGCCATTGAGAGCGGAAAGCTCATGGAACTGTTTACAAACTTCTCCGTGGATTACGGTTACAGCGCACAGAGGATATCAGTTCACGCGGAAGTGACCCATGCGGGGCTTTACGTCCTGAACGAGAAGCTGCGCGGCGGGTTCATAGACGAAAAACGTCTGCTGGCTGTGTTCAGCGATGAGGATATTTTCGGGGTTGCCCGCAAAAAACCGAAAAGGGGTAAAAAAGAGGTCTATTCCACCTCCATTTCCGATCTTGAAAGCGGTGATTACGTTGTCCATGTGGATTACGGTATCGGTATCTATAAAGGGCTGGTGCATCAGAGCATCGGCGGTGTCGAGGGCGATTTTTTGCAGCTTGAGTATGACAACGGTGAATTTCTGTATGTGCCTTTGTCCTCCATAGGGCAGTTACAGAAATATATCGGTTCCGAAGGTTCCAGACCGCGCATAAGTTCTCTGCAAACCCAGACATGGAAAAAACTGAAAGCTCAGGCACGCACCAGAGCCAAAAAGATAGCGTTCGACCTTTTACAGCTTTACGCCAAGCGGAAGCTTGAAAAGGGATTTGCTTTTCACGACGACGGGAAGATGACGGAGGATTTCGAGCAGCAGTTCGAGTTTGACGAGACCGACGACCAGCTCACAGCGATACATGATGTTTACAACGACATGGAGAATCAGCTGCCCATGGAAAGACTGGTCTGCGGCGACGTGGGTTTCGGAAAGACCGAGGTTGCAATGCGTGCCGCATGCAAGGCTGCCGCGGGAGGCAAACAGGTTGCCGTTCTGGTTCCGACGACGGTTCTCGCGCGTCAGCATTATCTTACATTTAAAAAACGTTTCGGCGAACTGCCTGTAAACGTTGATTATATAAGCCGTTTCCGCACCCAGAAAGAAGTTCGTGACATTCTGGACAGGTTGTCCAGAGGGCAGATTGATATTCTTGTGGGAACACACAAGATGCTCGGAAAAGATGTGGAATTCTCCGACCTCGGTCTGCTTATAATCGACGAGGAACAGCGGTTCGGCGTTTCCCACAAAGAGAAGATAAAAGCCATGAAGACCAACGTTGACGTGCTGTATCTCTCCGCAACACCCATTCCCAGAACGCTGCAGTTGTCCCTTTCCGGTATCCGCGACATATCCGTAATAGATACGCCGCCTGTGGACAGACTGCCTGTCATAACAAAGGTTGTGAAGAAGGACGAAGAGATAAAGATAGCCATTCAGCGTGAGCTTGAACGGGGCGGACAGGTGTTTTACCTGCACAACAGAGTAGAGGACATCGAACAGGTGACTGCAGGTGTGCGAAGCATGCTGCCGGGAGCGCGCGTAGGCTTTGCTCACGGACAGATGGACGCGCAGACGCTTGAAAAGATACTGATGGAGTTCTACGCAGGGGAAACCGACGTTCTTGTCTGCACGGCGATCATTGAGAACGGAATAGATATCCCCAATGTAAATACGATTGTTATAAACGACGCGGCTCATCTCGGGCTGGCGCAGATATATCAGCTCAAGGGCAGGGTGGGGCGCTCCGTACGCCGCGGTTACTGCTTCCTTGTAGTTCCGAATTTCTCCGGTCTTTCTCTGGTTGCGCAGAAACGGCTTAAGATAATTCAGCAGCTTTCAGACCTCGGCAGCGGTGTTAAGATAGCCTTTTACGATCTCCAGCTCCGCGGTGCGGGGGATCTTCTCGGCGCCGACCAGTCGGGCTTTGTGGTAAAAGTCGGATATGAACTGTTTATCGCCATGATAGACGAGGCTGTAAAAGAGCTGAAAGGTATCACCGATATTTTCACAGATACCGAGATAATCACCGCCGTTCCGCACTATATTCCTGCGGATTATATTGAGGATACGCGGCTCAGGCTGGACTATTACCGCAAGTTTTCCTATGTTGCCACAGAAGATGAGGCAGCCGGACTGCTTGAAGAGATGGAGGGGATGTTCGGCGAAACAGGCGAACAGACCAGAAATTTTGCCCGCATAATGCTGCTTAAAAACCTTGCAGGCAGAGCGAACGTCGAAAAAATATATATTTACACAAACCGCATTAAGATGAAATTTACGAAGAACAGCACGGTTCAGCCGTCCGTTCTGATGGACAGTGCGTCAAAATGCGGCGGTATGCTTAAATTCGACGACGAATTCACCCTTTCGCTTCTTTTTGAAAAGGCAGAGAAGACACTGTTTTCCGGTGCGGTCTTCCTTTCACTTATAGCCCCCGCAAAGGAATAAAGACTCTTGCAAATTGGTTTGCTATTAAGTAATCTGTCACTATGAAGAGAACACCTTTCATCATCCTTATCATCGCCTCACTTTTCCTTTTCGCAGGATGCGGAAAGAAAGAGAAAGAGAGCGCCCATGAACCGGAAACGCGAACCGAAGACTCTGAAGACCTTACACAACCCTTTGTAACCATTAATGATGAAGTGCTTACCAAAGGCGATTTCAAGGATTTCATCTCCTATACGAACGCTATGATGGATCCCGAAAACAGGGATAATAAGGCTGTTCTGGAATCTCTGAAAGAGGATTTCGTGCGCCACAGACTGCTTTTGCATCAGGCGAAGAAACAGGGAATAAAAATAGACGAGAAAAAATTCAGTGAACTGCTTGATACTTTCAAAAAAGAGCAGGGAGAACAGACTTTAACTGAGATGCAGAGACAGTATGATCTGGACTTTGATAAAATTGAAGACCTGCTGCGACAGCGTGTTATCGTCACCGAGCTTTTAAGCGAGGAGACAGGGAACATTACAGTTTCCGGCAAAGAACTCAAAGCGTATTATGAAAAACGCAAAAGTGAACTTTCGGACGTTGCGCTTGCTCATATACTCCATATAGTTACCGCCGACGAAAAGAAAGCGCGGGAAGCGCTGACCATGATGAACAAGGGCATAAGCTTTGCCGAGGTTGCACAGAAATATTCCATTGCTCCGGAAGCGGAACAGGGCGGCGATCTGGGATATATCGACGTTTCGTCTTATCCTGATGTCTTTTCGGAGGCGCTGAAACTGAAACCGGGTGAAACCAGCGGTGTTCTGAAATCCGAGTTCGGTTACCACATCTTCCATTTGGTGGATGTGAAAGAGAAAGTTAATTCATTCGATTATTATAAGGCTCAGCTTAAAGACGAGCTTTACGGAATAAAACAGGAAAAAAAGTTAAAGGATTATATCAATGGCTTGTATGAAAAATCTAAGATTGTTTTCGCTGACGGTTCTTCTCTCGGTTCTGACCCTCAATAACGCGGGTGCGGAGGTCATTAACCGTGTTTTCGCAGTTGTCGGGGATAAGGTCATAACACAGTATGACGTCGAATCCATGAACCCCCAAAGACTTAAGCTTATCTATACCAAATTCAAAGGCGAAGAGAGAAAACAGCAGCTTAACGATTTTTATCGTGAGAATATGGAAAACCTCATAGACAACTATGTCATTGAGATAGCAGCAGCAGAAGAGGGCGTCCGTGTTTCCGATGCAGAAGTGGAGGGCGCGCTTCAGGATATCATGCAGAGAAACAACGTGAACAAAGAACAGCTCGAAGAGCTCCTTGCCGCACAGCACCAGACGTACGAACAGTATAAATGGAAGATCAAGGTTGATATCATTACCACAAGACTGATGTCGTCAGTTTTTCGTACAAAAGTTGTTGTTACTGACGAAGATTTTAAAAACTATGTTGCCGAACACGAAAAGACTCTCGACCTTTCGGATATGTACGAACTTCGCATGATGAAACTAAGCACGAAAGAGAAGCTGGACGAAGCTATGAAGGACTTTGAAGAGCATAAAAACTTTCGTGACACAGCTATGAAATATTCCGAGGACAAACTGGCGGAGAACGGCGGTTACCTCGGATGGGTTGAGCTTGGTTTCCTTGATCCGAAAATCAGGGAACTCATAGGCGATATGAAGCAGGGCATAACAAAACCCCTTGAGGATGTGGACGGCTACAGAGTGTTCTACGTCGAAGGGTACAGAGACAAGTCCGATGTTGAGAGCGATAAAAAAGACAATATCATCAGAGCTATGAAAGATAAAAAAGCCAAAGAGGCTTTTGAGCAGTGGCTGCAGGATAAAAAGGACGAAATATTCATACAGAGAAAATATGCGTCTTGATAAGTTTTTGAAAGTGCTTATGTTAATAAAGAGACGCACCGTTGCAAACGAGATGGCGGACGAGGGTTTTGTTAAACTGAACGGAAGAATTGCAAAACCCTCGGCGAAGCTTAAAGTAGGCGACGTCTTAGAACTTGATACATGGAACATGTATAAAAAATTGCAAATCTTGTCACTGCCTGAGAGGGGCAGCGTGTCTAAACAGGAGGTTGATAAGTTTATTATAACCTTAGAATACAGAGCTAAAGAACCGGAATAATCATATCAATATCTCCTTCCTATCATTTCAACTTTAATGTGCAGAGCACATTTCTCATTCTAATTGTGATCTAATTGATTTATGTCATTAATCTTTGTCGGGAGGAAGGGAATTGTATGAATAAACTAATCATGGCATTTTTTGTCATATCATGCGTGTCTGTCGCCTACGCTTACGAAAAAGGCGAAATGTATATTACACCCAATATCGGTTATCATATTTTTGATAATCAGCAGGATCTTGACGACAAGCTGGAAGGCGGAATCAGATTAGGTAAATTTGTTTCTGATAAAGTCTCAATCGAAGGTGAGGCAGATTATACCGATACTGATAATGCAGAAGGTAATTCAGTTGATGCAACAACCCTTAACCTGAACGTTGTGAGACATTACGAGGTCAGCAGATTTTTCAAACCCTATCTGTTTTTAGGGGTTGGAGCTATGTTCTATGATCAAGACCATGTTGGCGTGTCAGGCGGTGCAGGTGCGAACCTGCCTCTGAACAAAGTTGTAAGTATTGATTTGCGCGTAAAAGATATGTACATGACAAGAGCACACAACGATGTTGTTCCTTCAGTCGGTGTGAGTTTTGCTTTTGGTAAAACTGTTCCGGCTCCAAAAACGGAGGCAAAGATTGCCCCGGTAAAAGAAACACCGGTAGTGGCACAGGTTGCTAAAGCCCCTGCGCCCGCTGCTGTTGCGAAAGCTCCGGAAGATTCAGATAGAGATGGCGTCTTTGACAACAGAGACAGGTGTCCGGGAACGGTAATGAATGCCCCTGTTGATTCAGAAGGCTGTCCTTTGGATTCCGATGGTGACACCGTTTTCGACTACATGGATAAATGCCCGGATACAAGAAAAGGTTTTAAGGTTGACTCTGACGGGTGCTTTAAATCCCTTACGCTTGATATCAATTTCAAAAATGACAGTGAAGAAATAGCCGACGGTTATGATTCGGAAATCAAAGATTTTGTTGACTTTATGAATGAAAGCCCTTCTCTGAACATTGAAATTCAAGGTCACACAGACAGCACTGGAACCGATGAATATAATGAAAAACTTTCTTTGCGCAGAGCGGATGCCGTGGCAAAAGAGCTTATAACTAAATATGGCATACACCCGTCCAGAATTACGACAAGAGGTTTTGGAGAGACTATGCCAATAGTACCCAACGACAGTCCTGAAAATATGCGTAAAAACCGCAGAATTGAATCTGTCATAAGATAATTAATTTTCAAAATGATAAAAGAGGCTGGATATATATTCCGCCTCTTTTTTCTCTATGTCTCTGTGAATACTAATTCTAAGCGCTAATATCATCATTGTGAAAAAGTACCAAACTACCGTAAATGATCGTTTGACGATTTTTTTTTATATGCTAATGTTTCTCTTATCAAACACACAGGAGGAATTCAGGACAATGAAGAAATTTCTCATTTCAGTCCTTGCCGTTTCATGCATGACAACGGCGTTTGCCTATGACAAAGGTGAAATGTATATCGCACCTGCGCTCGGCTATCACTTTTTCGACGAGGATCACGATCTTGACGATGCTGCGGAACCTGCAATCAGAGTCGGCAAGTTTCTGTCAGAAAGATACGCCCTTGAAGGTGAGTTTGCATATGCAAATGCAGACAAAGATGCAGGCGGCGAAGTTAACGCTACAACACTTAGCCTTAACTCTCTGATACACTTTAATCTGGACGGCGCCATCAGACCTTACCTGCTTCTCGGTCTCGGCGGTATGTTCTATGACGACGACCATGCCGGTATCATCGGCGGTGTCGGTGCGAAAGTTCCGTTTAACGACACAATAGGTCTCGACCTTCGCGTTAAAGATATGTTCATGACAGACACTCGCAACGATATCGTTCCTTCAGTCGCACTGACAGTCGCTTTTGGCAAACCTGCACCCGTTGTCGCAAAGATGGCTGAACCTGTTAAAGAAGAACCCGCTCCCGCTCCGGCAGCAGTTGAAAAAGCTCCGGCTCCCGCTGTTGTTGCGGTTGCTCCTCTTGACAGCGACAAAGACGGCGTCTATGACGATGCAGACAAATGCCCCGGCACACCCGAAGGCGTTACTGTAGATTCTGTCGGCTGCCCTCTTGATTCCGACGGAGACGGCGTTTATGATTACCTCGATAAATGCCCCGGCACAAAGAAAGGTTACAAAGTTAACGCCGAAGGCTGTTTCATCGCCGCAACCCTGAATGTTAACTTCAAAACAAACAGCGCTGTTATTGCGGACGGTTATGATCAGGAGATCAGCGATTTCGCAGAGTTTATGAAAGCAAACTCCGCTATAAACGTTGAAATTCAAGGTCACACAGACAGCGCAGGTAAAGACGTATATAACCAGAAACTGTCTCAAAAAAGAGCAGATTCAATAGTTTACGAGCTTGTAAACAAATACGGCGTGGAAGCTTCAAGACTGACAGCAGTCGGTTACGGTGAAGCTCAGCCCATAGCTCCCAACGATACTCCCGAAAACATGCTTAAAAACCGCAGGATCGAAACTGTAGTTAAATAAGTATTAAAAGCTTATCAAGCTGTAAGACCCCGTCTGCCTTTTCGGTGACGGGGTCTTTTTATTTCTATGCGCAATGTGACCACAGCGCCGCCGTCACACTTAAAGCATATCTCGTAAATAATATCGCGTAATCATATGAATGAGAATGCGCCACCACTGCAGGGTTCGCAGAGACGGTTGGAGATGAACGTTTTCGTGAGGAGCTTTAGTGACGAAACGATCTCATTTGATTTAAGCCTTCCTTTAGAAAATGGGTGGATAAAACAGTAAGAAAGACGAAATAATACTCTAATGTGCCGCTTTTGTAATGTGGCGAAGTACAGAACGGTGCGGCTGCCTTCGGAATCCGCTATGTGTAATTCGCCCGCCTGTCTGAGAGCCTATGAAGCTTCTGCTGAATATTATCAAGCAATTGATGTGTCTGTGGCTGTTTGCCGGAATATGACATAAAAAAAGGCGGCTCTTACGAACCGCCTTCTTATTATTTCTGTTTAAACAGAGTAACTGTTAACCACAAGTTTCGGGCTGATCAGAGTCAGCAGCGTGATCGAACAGATATCTGTATACGTTCTGGAAGTCCTCTTCAGTTTTGATACCTTCTTTGAACTTACCGCCGCAAGGAAGTTTTGCGCGGTTAGTGAAAGCGTCTTTCCACTGAGCCTGAGTTTTTGTAGAAGCGCCTTGTTTCTGGGAAAGAGTTGTGCCGTCAGCGCACATAGTGTGATATCTTTTCCACAGTCTTTTGCCTTTTCTTCCGTCGCCGCCGTTAAAATCGAAAGCAAAAACAGTTGAAGCTGTGAAAGCCAGAGCCAGAACCACTAACATGATTTTCTTGAACATTTCAACACTCCTTATAACAACCAATATATTGGTTTATAGTCATATTTGAAGATATCACTATGTCGACATAATTTCAAGGTTTTTTTTGTATACAATATACAGTGATTTTCTATAAAGATGTTGATACTAATAATGTATTAGTTGAAATATACAATAAAGATGTATGAAATGTCTGCTTTGTCTTAAAAAATTTCTATTCATTTTGTGTGTGAATTCCTGATATGCGTGTAATAATATAGGTATATCTTGCAATATTCAAAAATATGAGTTAAAAAAGATACAAATAGTATTAATACCGTTTAGGTATTAAACGTGATATCGGAGGCAGATATGCAGAAACTCAGATTGTTTTATTGTATTGTCGCCGCGGCTGTGCTTGTTCCGTTCGCCGCGTTCGCCGCTTCGGCTGTGTCCGAAGGCGAAAGACTCGGCAGACCCTGCGCGGGATGCCACGCCACAAACGGCTATGCTCCCGGCGAATATATCGCCCGCATAGGCGGTCAGAACACAGAATACATGACCAGGGTCATGAAAGAATTTGCCGCAGGCAAACGCAAGGGCAGTGTTGAAATGTCTTTGCTGGCTAAGGGATATTCAGAAGCGGATATTGCTGCCATTTCGGAATATTACGGCGGCAAACCATGGAAGAACTCAACAAATAAGATCGATTCCAAAAAATCTGCAGCAGGGCTTAAAATAGCCAAAGATAACGGCTGTTTTGACTGCCACGGCACAAAAGGCGAGGGCGTGGACGCATATCCCGTAATAGGCGGTCAGAACTCAGGATACCTCCACGAGGTGCTTAAACGCTATCAGACGGGAAAGATAGAATCTGAAGAGATGGCGCTGGTGAAGGATATGTCCGACAGCCAGCTCGAAGCTCTTGCACAGTATTTTTCAGGCATCAGGAAATAAGGGGGCGGATATGAGCATTACAAGACGTAACTTTATAAAATACACCTCTGCGGCTGTTGCAGGCGCTTCCGTTCTCGGACATTCCGCAGTTGCTCCCGCGGCTCAGAAGGCAGCGGGCATCATAATGCCGAAGAAAGGCAAAAGGATAGTAGTTCTCGGCGGCGGCTGGGGCGGATGCACAGCGGCAAAATACGCCAGAATGGAAGATCCCAAGGTTGAGGTGATACTGATCGAAAGAGACCCTAAATTCATCTCATGCCCAGTCAGTAACCTTGTGATTGGCGGTCAGAAGACTATGAAGGACATCACCTTCACACGCGACAAGCTGGCAAAGAACTACGGAATAAAAATAGTTTACACCGAAGCCACGGCACTGGATGCGGTCAAAAAGACGCTTACGACCAAAGCCGGAACAATAGAATATGATAAGCTCATCGTTTCACCCGGCATAAGCTATGACTACGATGCGATAGAGGGTCTGAACAATGCGGCGGCGATCAAAAAATTTCCCGCGGCATTCAAGGCAGGGGCTGAAACAGTCGCTCTCAGAGAGAAACTCGTTGCCATGAAACCCGGCGGTGTTGTTGTTCTTGCAGTTCCTCCCGTGCCTTACAGATGTCCCCCCGGACCATATGAAAGAGCTTCGCTCATAGCGAATTTCCTGAAAAAATATAAAAAAGGTTCCAAGATAATCGTTGTTGACGCAAATGACGACGTTACGTCCAAAGGACCGCTGTTTAAGAAGGCTTGGGCTGATTATTACAAGGATATCCTTGAATATATTCCCGATGCAGCCGTTACAAAGGTTGATTCTTCCACAGGGGTTATAACAACAGAGCAGGGCGAGATAAAATCCGACGTTGCGAACATCATTCCTACCATGACGGCAGGCAGATCGGCGTTCGACCTCGGGCTGATGAACAAGCCGGACGACAAGTTTATCCGTGCGGACGCTTACACTCTTGAGTCCTATAACTTCAAAGACGTGTACGTTGTCGGCGACGCAACCCACAACGGCGCTGTCGGCGGTGTGCCGAAATCCGGCTATGTGGCAAACTCTATGGGCAAGGTCGCCGCGAGTGCCGCAGTCCGCACTCTGAACGGTCAGGAACCTCTGGCACCTTCACTGATAAACACCTGTTACAGCATGGTTAACGATGACGAAGCTATCTTCGTTGCCGCTTCATACAGATATGATGATGTGAGTAAAAGAATAATCTCCGCATCCGGCGGAACATCCCCGGAACGCTCTGTTCTCTTCGGCAAGCATGCCGAAGACTGGGCGCTTGGAATCTGGAACGATATACTCGGATAAAAAAATAGCGGAGGCATAAAAACCTCCGCTTCATACTGATGACAAAGTCAGGAAGATGCGAGATCGCGTCGTCGATTTATTCGATAAATAGTTTAAAGTGGACTCATTTCAGCAAGCTCGGTACAGAAACATTTGCAAAAATAGGCAAATGTTTTCAGCCTTCGGCTAGTGCTCCTCGCGAAGACAAAAAAACGTCTCTGCGAGGGTTTTAACCCGAAGCAGTCTAATGTGAGTCTGTGTAAATTTAGTTTGTCAACAATCTGTAGCGGAGGCATAAAAACCTCCGCTTTTTCGTTTTCTAGTGTTCGTGGGTACCGCAGCCGCATGCGCCGCAGCAGCCGTCCATGGAAAGTTCCGTGAGAACCCCGTTGACGCTTTTTGGATGCACGAAAGCAACCTTTTTGCCGTGTGCGCCGTCCATTGGTTCTTCGTTGATGAGCGTCGCTCCCTCTTCTTTCAGCTTTTTCAGCGCTGTCGTGATATTTGCCACGCTGTAAGCAATGTGGTGTATGCCTTCGCCTTTCTTCTCAAGAAATTTTGCGATAGGGCTTTCCGGGCTGGTGGGTTCCAGAAGCTCTATGTTGCTTTCGCCGACCTTAACGAACGCAACTTTTACTTTCTGACTTTCAACCTCTTCATAATGATAGGGTTTTATCCCCATGGTAATGTAGAATTTAGTAGCCTCGTCAAGATTTTTTACGGCTATGCCAATGTGGTCTATTTTCTCAAGCATGCAAATCACCTCTAGCTCGTTAATTTCTTAAGCAGGGGGGCAACAACGCCGGGGTTCGCCTTGCCTTTGGATGCTTTCATGATCTGTCCCATGAAAAATCCCTGAAGCTTGGCTTCGCCGTTTTTGTATCTTTCGGTTTCGGCGGGGTTTGCATCCAGCACCTGTTTAACGATGGCTTCCAGTTCGTCTTCATTGCTGTTTTGGACAAGTCCTTTCTCTGCAACGATATCGGATGGTTTTTTACCTGTTTCGGCTGTTTCGTCAAACACCTGCTTTGCAATGTTTCCGCTTATCTTTCCTTCGTCTATGAGTTTGACAATCTCTGCAAGGTTTTCAGGCGATATGCCTGCTTCAAAGATTGTGCATTGTTTGTCGTTAAGCCTGCGCATAAGCTCGCCCATGACCCAGTTGCAAACTGCTTTTGGGTTGTAGTGGGATTTGACCGCCTGCTCAAAGTATGCACCGTAGGATTTGGCAGATACGAGGAAATCGGCGTCGATGCCTGACAGCCCGTATTCGCTCATGAATCGCGCGCGTTTTGCGTCCGGCAGTTCGGGCATCCATGCTTTGATGCCGCTTATGAATTTCTCCTCAAGCACTATCGGCACAAGGTCAGGATCCGGAAAGTAGCGATAGTCGTGGGCATCCTCTTTTCCGCGCATAGAGGCTGTAATACCCGTATCCGCGTTGAAAAGGCGTGTTTCCTGAACTATCTTTCCGCCTTCATTCAGAACTTTTTCCTGACGTTTCTGCTCGTATTTGATAGCTCTTTCGACGTTTTTAAAAGAGTTTACGTTTTTTATCTCAGCGCGTGTTCCAAAAGGCGCGCCGGAATCGGGACGGATGGACACGTTTGCGTCGCATCTCATGGAGCCTTCCTCCATGTTGCAGTCGGAAACCTCCACGTATTCGAGGATCGTTTTGAGTTTCATGAGGTACGCTTTCGCCTCTTCCGCACTTCGCAGGTCTGGTTCGGAGACTATCTCCATAAGGGGCGTTCCCGTACGGTTAAGGTCAACGAGACTGCATCCCGCTTCGTGGTTCAGCTTGCCGGCATCCTCTTCGATGTGGATTCTTGTTATGCCGATGCGTTTCTGTGTGCCGTCTTCAAGCTCTATGTCGATGTAGCCGTGTTCGCAGATAGGCAGTTCATACTGGGAAATCTGATATGCTTTCGGCAGATCGGGGTAGAAATAGTTCTTTCTGGCGAATACGCTTTTGGTGCGTATCTGGCAGTTAAGCGCCAGCCCCGCCTTTACGGTGTATTCAATCACTTTTTCATTGAGAACGGGCAGAACGCCGGGCATGCCGAGACAAACAGGGCATACGTTGGTGTTCGGGTCTGATCCGAATTTATTTGAGCATGTGCAGAATATCTTGCTTTCGGTAGACATCTGGACATGCACTTCAAGTCCGATTACGGGTTCATAGCTCATCTTTTATATCCTATTATTTCAATTTTTCAGGCATTACAGGCAGTTTCGCCTGCTGTTCAAATGCATATGCAAGGTTGTAAAGTCTTCCCTCGTCAAAATATTTGCCGAGAAGCTGCACGCCGACAGGCATACCGTCTGCACCGAAGCCGCAAGGCATGGAAAGTCCGCATCCGCCGTAGAGGTTCAGCGAGATGGTGTTTATGTCGCTCAGATACATCTGGAGCGGGTCGCTCATTTTTTCGCCGGCTTTGAAGGCTGTTGTGGGCGAAGTGGGGCAGATTATCGCGTCAACCTTTTCAAAGGCGTTAACGAAGTCCTGTTTGATAAGCGTCCTTACTTTCTGTGCTTTAATGTAATATGCGTCGTAATATCCTGCGCTGAGGACGTAGGTGCCAAGCATGATGCGTCGTTTCACCTCATCGCCGAAGCCCTGTGAGCGGGATTCATAGAACATATCCTTAAGGTTGTCAGCGTCTGCTCTGAAACCGAAGCGGATACCGTCGTAGCGTCCGAGGTTGCTTGATGCTTCCGCTGTTGCGATGATATAGTAAGTTGCCACAGCATATTCTGTGTGCGGCATACTGATTTCAACTATTTCGCATCCCATGCCTTCGTATGCTTTAATGGCGTTGTTGACACATTCGCGCACGTCGGCGGCTATGCCTTCCGCGAAATACTCTTTCGGAACGCCTATTTTCATTCCTTTTACGTCGCCTGTGAGGTATTTGGAATAATCATCCTGTGCAACGTTCAGGCTTGTGGAGTCTTTTTTATCGTATTTTCCGATAACGGAAAGCACTGCGGCGTTGTCACTGATGTTCGATGTCATGGGACCGATCTGATCGAGCGACGATGCGAACGCTATGAGACCGAAGCGGGAGACCCTGCCGTATGTGGGTTTCATCCCTGTGATACCGCAGAGTGAAGCGGGCTGGCGGATTGAGCCGCCTGTGTCACTGCCGAGGGCGAAGGTTGTCAGTCCCGCCGCAACTGATGCCGCAGAACCGCCTGATGAACCGCCGGGGACTTTTGTTGTGTCCCACGGGTTGCGGGTCTTTTTGCGGAAAGCCGTTTCGTTGGATGAACCCATGGCGAATTCGTCCATGCTCAGTTTGCCGAGGCAGAGGAAGCCTGTATCCTCAAGAAGCTGAGCCGCAGTACCCTGAAACGGAGGCACGAAGCCTTCCAGTATCTTTGAACTGCATGTCGCGGGCATATCTTTCTGGATTATAAGGTCTTTCAGCGCCATGGGGATACCTGCGTAAGCGGGCAGGGGTTCGCCTTTTGCACGTTTTTCGTCAACCGCTTTCGCCTGTTCGATGACCTTTTCGTTTATATAGTTATATGCGCAGATTTCAGCGTCGTATTTGTCTATCCTGTCCAGATAGAACTGTGTGAGTTCTGCGGATGATATCTCTTTTTTGTTAAGCGATTCTGAAAGTTGTTTAAGTGTTTTTCCAATCATGTCAGCCCCCCCTTACTCTATCACTTTTGGAACGCGGAACATTCCGTTTTCCGACTGGGGAGCGTTTCTGATAGCGTCCTCATTTGAAAGGGAGGTTTCAGCCCTGTCGGGGCGTGTCACTGTATACACGTCAAGCGCGTGTGATGTTGGTTCTATGTTGTCTGTGTTCAGTTCGTTCAGCTTGTCTATGTAGCCTAAAATATTGTTCATGTCGTTTGTGAATCTTTCTGCCTGTTCGTCGTCAAACTTGAGTCTGGCGAGGGTTGCGATGTGCAGTACATCCTGTTTTGAAACGGTTTGGGACACTTTGCATACCTCTATGGTTTTAATGAGAAATGATATTATGACTTTGTTTCGCATATTTTTCAAGTTTGATTGTTAGTTTGAAATGGGTTAAATATAGTTTATTGCAGACAGGAAGGGGGAATCATGAAAATTCTGGTTACGGCAAAACTGCCGTATGACGTTAAAAAACATCTGGCAGGACACGAAGTGGATTATAACGACACCGAAAACGGGCTTACTCCTGCGGATCTGGCGGAAAGAGCGAAAGATGCCGACGCGATAATCAGTATGCTCAGCGATAAAATAACACCAGAGCTTATAGACGGCTGTCCGAAGCTTAAAGCGGTTGCAAACTATGCGGTGGGTTTCAACAACATAGACGTGGCATACGCAAAGAGCAAAGGCGTTACAGTGTGCAATACGCCTGACGTTCTGACTCAGGCGACGGCGGAACTCGGTTTCAGCCTTATGATGGCGGCTGGAAGACGGTTGGCGGAGGCAGATAAGTTTACCCGTGACGGTCACTTTAAAGGATGGAAATCCGATATGATGCTTGGTGTGGACTTTTTCGGCAAAACAATAGGAATATTCGGGTTCGGACGCATCGGGCAGGCAGTTGCGAAGATGGCATCCGGTTTCAACATGAACATTCTTTATAACGCCCGTACGAAAAAATTTCAGCAGGAGCTTCTGACAGGTGCCGAAATGGCGGATTTCGACGAACTGGTTTCAAAGTCCGATTTTGTGGTGATAACCGCTCCCGCAACTCCCGAAACGAAACATAAATTCACCATGGAAACGTTTAAAAAGATGAAAAGCACCGCTGTTCTTGTGAACATCGGCAGAGGCGAGATAATAAAGGAATCAGACCTTGCGGACGCTCTGGAACAGAAGCTGATCTTTGCCGCGGGGCTTGACGTTTACGAGTTTGAACCGAAAATCGAACAGCGCCTCTTTGCGCTGGATAACGTTGTTCTTGCTCCGCACATCGGAAGCGGCACAACAGATACCAGAAACGCTATGGGCGCACTCTGCTGTGACAGCATACTCACTGTTTTCGGCGGCGGCACACCCCGCAGCGCACTTTAAATTTTAAATACGGAAACGGCTCTTTTAAGCTCCGTCACGACATTATTAAGCTCGTCGGCGGAGCTGTTTATTTCGTCGAGATCTTCTGTGTTCTTATGGGATATCTCGTTTATATTGCCGACTTTGCTGGTTATATCCGTGGAAGAGCTTGACTGCTGTTCGGCTGCTGCGGCTATTCTGGTTATCATATCCGATGCCACTGTGATGTGTTCAGATATCGTTTTTATGCTGGAACCTATTACAACAGCTATCTCTTTTCCCTTTTCAGATTTTTTTGTTGTCTCGGAAAAGTTCTCGACGATACCCTGCATTTCGCCCCGCAGTGTGGCGATCATGCCGTCTATCTCTTTGGTTGAGGTCTGGGTTTTTTCCGCAAGCTTACGCACTTCGTCGGCAACGACTGCGAACCCGCGCCCGTGTTCTCCTGCGCGTGCCGCCTCTATTGCGGCGTTCAGCGCCAGAAGATTGGTCTGATCTGCTATGTCGTTGATAACCCCGCTGATGGAACCTATCTCCTCTGCTGACGTTCTGAGGTTTTCTATGAACTTCTTATTCTGTTCAACGCTTTCAGCTATTTCCTCAATCTGTTCGACTGTTATGTCCACCGATTTTTTGCTTTCATTGGTGATGTTAAGGGTATCTGCTGATTTGTGCGAAGTTTCCACGGCGTTTTCTGCTATCTGACCGATACTCATGTTCAGTTCGTTCAGCGAAACCATAAGCTGTTCCACCTCGCTCCCCTGAGAAGAGATGCCCCCTGATATGTCGTTGACGCTCATTTTCATCTTTTCGCCGGATCTTGTGATAACGTCCACCTGTGACATAATGTCTGAAAGTGCCGCACGGGTGGTGTCTATGAAAAGATTGAAATGGTTTGCTATGCGCCCGAATTCGTCGGAAGAGGCAATGTCCACCTTGGAGCGGAGGTCAAGTCCGCCGGAGGACATCTTTTCAAGTCTGTCTATTATAGTCTGCGCATTTTTGATTATTGGGTTCAGGAGCAGGATGAACACGCAGGTTGAGAACACAAAAAGTAAAGCACCGCGCCACAGTGCGCCGATTACGGCGGAGTTCACTTCGGTTTTGAGGTCTGCAAGGGAATAGTCCACGCATATTACTGTTGCGTATCCGCCGATGTTGCCCAGCGGCAGAAAAGCGGAGCGGAACGTTCCCCACTCGTCGGTGTACTCGTCAAACTGTATTTTGCCTGTTTTCACCGCTTCCGAAAGCATGGGGCTGGGGTCTTCATACCCGCTCATATAGTGGCTGTAGTCCCCTTTTGCGTATTCTTCCGGAGTGCCAGAATCGGATGTGAAGAAGAACCTGCCGTCTTTCTCTATTACAGAGTACAGATACTCAACCCCTATCTCGTGTGCCGGTTTTCCAAGTGTCAGGATAAGCTGTTTATATTCTTCGTCAGTGGGCTGCTTTTGGGCTGTACGCTCGTGATATCCTTTCAGATATGGTGAAAGCGAATAAGCGGCGGAAACGAGGGTTGCGTCTATCTTCTGATAAACGGCAGCTTTTTTGATGGATGCGGCATAAAAAACATATATTGCAATGATAATTATGTTGACGGCTATGACCACGCTGATGAGTTTGGTTCTGATATTCATGAAAGACTCCCGATCCGATAAATAATTATTTACGAAAGTTTATCATATTTTTCATGTGATCAAAGGATAAAAATAGTGATTTTTAACATAAAGGCGGCGCACACGGGTATGTATGTCAAAAAAGGAGGTTGCATAAAGAAAAGAGCAGGACGAACCTGCTCTCGGACTGATGACAAAGTCAGTAAAATGTGAGATCGCGTCGTCGCATTCACTCCTCGCGAAGACAAAAAACCGTCTCTGCGAGGAGCATAGCGACGAAGCAGTCTCATTGGATATCATCAAAATTGAGTTTGTCAACAAACTGAGAGCAGGACGAACCTGCTCTTTTATATTAAGTATCAGTCAAGCGCGGGCTTAAGCGTTGCGTTTGTGGGAGCTGGGAGTATCGGGTAGACAACTTTGGGTTGTACGCCTGTCGCAGACTTAAGGAACGCTTCAACTTTGCTTATATCTTCCTTAGACATTTTTGAGCCAAGCTGAGAAACGTTCATAACCTCGATAGCTTCCATAAGGCTGTAAACAGCACCGGAGTGGAAGTAGGGAGCGGTCAGGTCGATGTTTCTCAGAGAGGGTGATTTAAAGGAGAATTCGTCTGCCTGTGCGTTTGTCACGGCAAATCTTCCTTTATCACCTTTCATGATGTTTTCTGCGGGTTTTGCAACCACACCCATAGTGTAGTAGTCGTCGCCGCCCATGTTAACGCCGGAGTGGCAGCCGGAACATCCGTTATCCATGAAAAGCTTAAGACCTTCTTTCTCTGTTTTGGAAAGTGCTTTTGCATCGCCTTTCAGGTATTTGTCGAATTTTGAGTCGGGAGTGATAAGCGTTGCTTCAAAAACTTCTATGGCTTTTGCCATGTTGTCGAAAGTTACAGGGTCCTTTTCGCCGGGGAAAGATTTTTTGAACAGAGCAACGTATTCGGGCATACTGTTAAGGGTTGTGACAACGTTGGCGGGAGTGTTGTTCATTTCAACACCTGCCTGAACGGGACCTTTTGCCTGTTCAGCAAGGTCTTTCGCGCGTCCATCCCAGAACTGGGCAACGTTGAATACAGAGTTAAGCACTGTGGGAGCGTTTCTGGGTCCCTGTTTCCATCCGTGTCCTGTTGATGTGGGCTGGTAGTCCACGCCTCCCATACCAACGTTGTGGCAGGAGTTACAGCTTATGAAACCGCTTTTGGAAAGTCTGGGGTCAAAGAAAAGCATTTTACCGAGTTCGACTTTTTCCGTTGTTGCTGCGTTGCCTTTGATGGCAGGGGCTTTGGCGGGTACCGGTTTGAATGTTGCCTGTGCCTCTTTCATAAGTGCATCCGCTGCGTGCGCTGTTGAGAATGTCAGAACGAGCGCGATAAATGAAGCGAGAGTGAGTAAATCAGCCCATTTACTCATAGAAATAACTTTCATGTTCCACCTCTTAGATTAGTTGATTTGCTGATAAATATTATCGTTAAGTAAGTTTTCCACTTTAATTGATGTTTGTCAAGACGAATATTATTATCAATAAATATAGTTTCTAATTATCTGAATTTAAATCTTTGATGCGGTTTTACAAAAAGGTGACATCTAAATGTGAAAAAAAATTTGCGGAAATGCTTGATGAGAAAGGATATACAATTTGATATGTTCTTAATTGACGACCCGACGTATCCATGATGAAAAAGCGGTGCCGAAGCACCGCCCTTATTGTTGACAAAGTCAGTAAAATGCGGGATCGCGTCGTCGCATGCGCTCCTCGCGAAGACAAAAAAACGTCTCTGCGAGGAGCTTAGCAACGAAGCAGAGACTGTTTTTATTTCCGTCTTTGCGAGCGGAGCGAAGCAATCTAGTCTTTATAAGACTTTAGTTTGAGAGGTGCCGAAGCACCGCTCTGTCATTTTTGATTAGATAAAAGCCTCTATAAGCTTGGAGACGTCTTTCATCTCCACGGTGCGGCTTATTTCCGGATGCCGTGCCTCATAAGGCGCGCGTTCATACTTGGAAAAAACGCCTATGGACAGCTTTTCCTGATCTGCCGCCAGCTTTATTGCTTCGTCGTGTGAGGGCATTTTGTCCATCTTCACAACACGCTCGTCGTAATATTCATATTTGTACTGACCGCCGAAAGTTACACAGGGCTGAAACACGTCGATAAGTGCGAAACCCTGGTGGTTGAGACCCTGCATGATGAGGTCTGTAAGGTGTTCTGATTCGCCGGTGTAACCCCTTGCAACAAAAGTTGCTCCCGTCGCCATTGCGAGTATAAGCGGATTGATGGTTGCGTCAACAACGCCGAAGGGGGTGGATTTTGTTATCGTGCCTTCGGGGGATGTGGGCGCCGCCTGTCCGGTGGTCAGACCGTATACCTTGTTGTGGTGGACTATATAGGTAACGTTGATGTTTCTTCTGATGGCGTGGATGAGGTGTCCTACACCCATTCCGTATCCGTCGCCGTCGCCGCCGTTAACAAGAACAGTCATGTCGGGGTTCGCAAGCTTAATACCTGTGGCTATTGGCATTGTTCTGCCGTGGAGCGTTTGCAGGGCATAACTGCGGACGTAGTTCACCATTTTTCCAGAACAGCCGATGCCGGAGACCAGCGCCAGCTTGTGGGGCTCTATCTCAAGGTTGGAGAGTGCTTTCTTTATGCTGTTCCAGATTGCGAAGTTGCCGCATCCGGGACACCAGTTCGGTACTTTTCCGGTATTGTATTCAACAGGTTTCATTTAAGCGCCTCCCCGATGTATTGAACCACTTCCTCTGTGAAGAAGGGGCGGCCGTCGTATTTCAGACAGGTCTTTTGAATGTATATGCCTGTGTTCTCCGCGATAAGTGCGCGAAGCTGAGCGGTCTTGTTGTTCTCGAATGCCACAAGATTTTTGCCTTTAAGCAGTTCTGATATCCTGTCCCATTGCAGGGGATGAACTGCGGGGAAGTATATGAAGTTGAATCTGTCGTCGTATTTCATAGCTTCAAGAAGCACCTGCTTCATGGAACCGAAGCAGACGAAGGTCAGCGGTGCGTTCTCTTTGCCTATAAGGTACGGCTGGGGCATTTCTGCCGCCACGAAAGGTTCTTTTCTGAAACGTCTGTCGGTTTGATATATCCGGTTTTCAGACGAGTCGATAACGAATCCGGTTTTGTCGTGTTCGTTACTTCCGGCGACGAAAAGACCGCCGGGTGTGCCGGGGATGCTTCGTGTGGGTACGCCGTTCTCCGTTTCCTCATAGCGTTTGAAATGTTCGTACGGTTTATCAGGGTCGCCTTTGAAGATAAGCCCTCTGTCAATGGTACCGTAATCGGTGCTCATGTCACCCGCCATGAAGTGTGATTCGGACAGGAATTTGTCCAGAAGCACTATTACGGGTATCTGGTATTTATCCGCAAGGTTGAAAGCGTCGATAGTGAATTTGTATGCTTCTTCAAGGTCGGCAGGGGAGTAGACGGCTCTCAGGAACTCTCCCTGTGATGCGTGCAGAGCGTATTGAAGGTCTGCCTGCTCTGTCCATGTGGGCATTCCTGTCGCGGGTCCCGGACGTTGCGAAAGTGCAACTACAATAGGGATCTCCGTTATAGCCGCAAGACCGAATCCCTCGTTCATAAGTGCGAAACCGCCGCCAGACGTACCCGTCATGGCTCTCGCACCCGCGTGGGATGCGCCAATTGCCATAAGGATTCCTGCTATCTCGTCTTCCGCGTGTTTCACTGTGACATGATAATCGCGCGCCTCTTTCGCAAGATAGTGCAGGATCGACGATGCGGGTGTCATGGGATATGTGCTGAAGAACGTAACGCCTGCGCGTATTGCACCTATGGCGACAGCTTCGTTGCCTGTCATCACGGGAGCCTTTTTGCAGGACTGGTTTTTTGTCGGCTCAAGCTTTATCATGGGCTGACAATATTTAAAGCCTGCTTCTGCCGCGTCCACGTTTGGTTTTGATATTTTGCCCGGATAGCTTGCGGCAACCACTTCGGTCATTACCTCTTTGGGCAGACCAAGTGCAGCAACGGAAGCGCCAAGGGCCGCCGTGTTGCGCATGATATCCTTTCCGTTGAGGTCTTCAACTATTTTTTTCAGCGGCACGTTGACCTTAACGCCTTTGATGCCGTCTGCTTTTTTAAGGTGATCAAAATCGCCGATGACGATGGTGTCGTCATCGAACGTCTCTTTTTCAAAGCACACATCGTCGAGTGCGATATACAGGTCGATGCGTTTTTTCGGCGCAGTAACGGGTGTTTTGCCGAAAACCATCTGATAGCTGTTGTAACCGCCGCGGATAAGCGAGGGATATTCAAGATATCCGTGAATGAAATATCCGCAGTCTTTAAGAATTTTTGCGAATACGGGACCGAGGGTCGTTATACCGAAACCGGCAGGTCCGCCCACTTTCCAGACGAAAGTTTTTTCCATGTTCATTCCTCTGAACGGTACAGGTCGCCGTCGCCGAATACCAGCGCTTCAAACCTGAATATCGTTGTGTCTTTGTCTTTATAGGCATCCTGTGGCAGCCCCGCCTTAACGCAGGTCTGCTCCAGAAATGTTTCTCTGTCCCAATAGTGTTCCTTTGCCACCTGTGGCAGAAGAACGCCCCTGTTGTAACCTTTGATGATGTAAATACCGTCTCTGCCTACCTTTATTTCCTCGGCGGCGGCGGGTATCATGGGTGAGAGGACGGATATCTCCAGTTCGCACATGGCGAATTCGTCCTTTGAAACGGGACCGAAGCGGGGGTCGGCAAACGCCGCCTGACGAGCCATATCCTTTACGTTTTCCACAATGCCGATGTCGTCGCGGAAGTTGCCGATGCATCCGCGCAGGCGCTTGCGAAGGTGGATTGTAACGAAGCATCCGCTCCTAAAGTCGAGATCCTCCGGTGTTTCTCCGCAGTCTGCGGCAGAACCGTAAAGTTTGTCCTTGATGCTGTTTCTGGCGGTTTTCAGCAAAAACAGCTTTCCTTCCCTGCTTATTTTAAAACCCATGTTTCACCAAATAAAATAATGTTACCTAATTAAAACGGCTCGGAAAAGATTTGTCAACTGCAACAAACAATATTCTTACGAGAACATCACAGAACGCATGGATACGCTGGAATTCTGGAAGATTTCGCACGGAAAGCTTACCGTGTCGGTTTTGTCTTTCAGCCCGCACGACATTACGAAAGGAATATAATGATCTCTTGTGGGAATTGAGAATTTTGCACATTCGCCAAGTTTCATCGGGTCGCATATTCTTGCCATGCTGGATGACATCAACGCGCCTTTTATGGCTGTGTCAAACTCCACGCCGCGATAGTTGGCTTCTGCGTTCTCATTATAAAAGTCTGCGTTGCGCAGGTTGTGGACTATATTTCCGCTGCCGATGAACAGAACTCCGCTCTCGCGCAGTGGCTTAAGCTTTGCCGCCGCATCGAAAAGCGTCTGGTAATCGGCTGTCATGTCGGAACTTATGTAAAACACGGGGATATCCGCTTCCGGATACATATGCAGAAGAACGCTCCATGCCGCGTGGTCATTTCCCCACGAGCTGTCGCACTTGCCTCCGGAAAGTTCCGCCGCTTTTTTTGCGTATGCCGGAGCGCCCGCAGGGTTGTACGTCACCCTGTAAAGTTCGTCGGGAAATCCGAAGAAATCGTATATCTGTTTCGCCCTGTCTCCGCAGTGCACTTTTATACCCTGCGTCTGCCAGTGGGCGGAAAAAATACATATTGCCTTCGGTTTTTGTATCGTCTGTCCGAGCGTTTCAAGGCTCATAGTATATTTATTTTTTTGTATTATGTTCATTGGCGATCCGTGACCTATGAACAGAACCGGAGTTTTCATTTTTTAAGCACCGCCACCAGAATAAAATCGTCTGACATTTCAAAACCTGCACCCTTAAAATCGCCCATATATTCTATATGTCTGAATCCGGCAGCCATTGCCGCATCCAGAAGTTCTCTGGGACTCAGAGGGTATAACGTCACGGTGGAGGTTTTGGACTGTCTGCCGCCTTTCAGCACACCTTTGAACGAGATGTGGTTCTTTATGTATTCATAATTCCTTTTGAAAACATAATGTTCAGTGCGTATTTCAGGAAGTGACAACGGTTTTACAGTCAGTATCCTGTGATAGTTCAGAATCTGCACTACCGCGGTTCCTTCCGGTTTCAGCACATCGTGGAATCCGCGGATGATATTTTCCGCATGGGTGTAATTGCGGCAGTGTGCAAGTGTATTGCCCATGCAGGAGACAACATCGAAAACAGGTGAATACGGCAGATCGGTCATATCGCCCACGGCAGTGTTCTCTCTGTAATGTACCAGTTCAGGTACATATTCAAGACCGTAGGCATGATAGCCGCTTCTGGCGTACCTTTTGATGTACTGCCCTGTTGCGCTGCCAACGTCGAGAATATATCCTTTCGGCGGCGCAAAACTTTTCACCAGCGCGGCAGCATCTGCGGAATACGGGAATATCTCGTCATAGCCTTCTGACAGCATCCTGTAAAAATCCATTAATCAAACCCTCTGAAAATAGTTTGGACTTCCGACAAAAAATGAATGAGACTGCTTCGGGCTTAAGCCCTCGCAGAGACGAATTAGTCTTCGCGAGGAGCGGCAGCGACGCGGCGATCTGATATTGTAAATTTTGCCGTACAGTGAAAATCGTCTATACAGAAGTTATGGCACTATTTTTCATCAGTTTCAATTGAGATGTGTCAGTTTTTTAATTTTAGATGTCAATCATCGCAGAAAAGTTAATATCTACTGCAAAAACTCCCTTTATATTACCTTCGTCCGATTTGACAGGCACAGCAACCGTGAAACAGAAACTGCCGGATGCCACGGAGCGGTAAATATCACTTATGTAAGTTTCACCTGAGCGTGCAGGGATTCTGTACCAGTCGCGGTTCGACCAGTCGGAGCCGACAGACGAGCGGTCGTTATCTTTTTTTACCGATTTGTTCCATACGTTCGGCGAAACCTGCCTGCCTCGGCTGTCTGTTACATATGCCAGTTCGATGAAGCCGTTGCGGGAGATGAAACCGTTCAGAAACGATTCGATCGACGCAGTATCCATGTTTTTAAGCTCTCTGGAAGCCGCGGCTGATTCTGCTGTCTGCGCCGATTTTTCATGAGCTTTCAGGCGGAATTTACCGACTCCCATGAGGAGTTCGTCACAGCCTGAGTTTATGGTGTCAACTATCTGTTCCAACTGTCCCGCAAGGTCGGACTGTTCGTCCGCCTGAACGGCGATGTGTTCGATAGAGTTCGCAACACTGTGCATAGTCTCTTCCTGTTCCTTGCCTGAAAGTGCAATGGCTTTCAGTCTGTCGTCGAGCTGTTCAATGCTGAGTGTAACGCTTTCGAGCAGAACAACCGCCTCGCTGCTTATATCCGCACTGACGTCAACTGATTTCATAACTTCGCCGACCGATCTGCTTGATGTCGTTATGCTTGATTTGATGCTGTTCAGTATGCTTTCCACGCCGTTAGTGGCTTCCATCGACTGTTCGGCAAGCTTCCGGACTTCCGTTGCGACCACAGCGAAACCTCTTCCCATTTCTCCGGCTCTTGCCGCTTCGATTGAAGCGTTCAGCGAGAGCAGGTTGGTCTGATCTGCTATCTTTTTGATCATCTCCATGATGGAGCTGATGCTTTTTGAATACTCCTCCATGGAGTGCATCTGAGTCTGAAGTTCGTCCACCTTCTTTTTCACTTCCTGCATTGTGTCAGATGAGTATTTGCTCTTCTGCATCGCCGCATCCGCGGATTTTATAATGGTGGATGAAAACTCAGTTGCCTCGACTGTACTGTTGGTGACGCTCTCCACCGTTGCCGAAAGCTCTCGGGATGCCGCCGCTATCTGCATCACCTGTTCCGCCTGTGCAAAGGAACCGTTTTTTAGCGTTTTTGCAGCAGTGTCGAGCACCGGAGCGGTCTTTGAAAGCTTCACGGAAGCCGATGAGATGTTGAAAACGGACGACTGTATTTTGTCGAAAAGTTTGTTCAGCAGTTCGCCCGCACGGGAGCATTGCCCGTTTTTGGATTCCTCAAATCTTATGTTCAGGTCGAGATTGCCTGAGATCATTTTCTCAAGCGATGATAATAATTTGTTAAAATGACGTGTTGACGTTCCCCACATGTACGCCTCCTCAATGTGGTGGGGTTTTGCAATCATTGTGCCAAAATGATACAACCCTGTCAGTTTCCTTACATTTTCCTGTATGCTGTCCCCTGAGCATGTTCTGTCTTTATACATAATTTTTATTATTTAATAGTTATTAAATGGGTGTTCAATTATTAATCACTTGGTGTTCATAATATGGACATTGAATATATCCATTGCGGATATCATTATGGGAAATAAAAAATCTGTTCGCGGGAAGTTAAAAATATGCATACCTATAATTTTTTTTAATGGAGTTTCTCTTTGAATAAAACGTCTTTTCTTTCATATGTCTGCGGAAGATACTGAACTTTCAGCCGTTTTGGACGCAGGTACATTTATTGTGAAAGCATATGCCTATTTCATAAAGAGGTTATTAATTAAGAAAAAACTTTTGCTTGCAGAAATAGATACAGTCTTTATAATTCATATTGTAAGCTACACAAGAACATCGGGCTGAGCCCGTCTATGAGGTTATGATGCACAGTCAAGCAATGTACTGCGTTGGAGACATTTTCAGGGTTTTTGACAGAGGACTGCAAAAAGAAAAACTTGTAGTTCTTGCCAGATTCATCATTGAGAAAGAACATTTCACTCTCTTAAGCCTTTCCACGTTTGAACGCTGGACAGACAGAGAGCTGGCGTATGTGAACCAGTTTGAGAAAACAAGACTTTCCAGAGAGGAGATACTGTACCTTTCCGGCGAGGATTCGCTGACGTATGTCGGGAATATAAATATGATCGCCGCCGACCTTGCCGCTTTTATAAACGACAAGTTCACAATGACAAGAACCGTTTAAGAAGCTTTCACTGCCCGAAGGGGCATTGATATAACTTCTCTGCACCGCTCCGGTTGACTCACTCCCATCCGTGTTCCGGTGCAGAGGGGTTTTGTACCGTGAAGTGGTCTGCTATCTCCGAAGGACATCCGAAAACTGCCTCCGCCTCTGCAAACTCATCCTTTTCACCGAATCCGTAAGAGACTCCGTATCCTTTTATCCCGTTGGCACGTGCACCGGCTATGTCATATATCCTGTCGCCGATCATTACCGTATTTGCAGGGTTGAGTTTTTCAGCGGTCAAAAGATGGGCGATGAGTCCGTCTTTTTCGACATGGGTGCCGTCCAGACTGCTTCCGTATACGCTGTTGAAGAAACCGTCCAGTCTGAAATGCACCAGAATCCTTTCCGCGAAAACCTTCGGTTTTGATGTACAGACGAAAAGCTCGCAGCCGCCGTTTCTTATCCTTTCAAGTGCTTCCGCTATGCCTTCATATGGCGTGTTCTCGAACAGACCTACGGTTGAGAAACGTTCGCGGTAAATGCCCACGGCTGCCTGCGCCTCCTCTTTGTCCGACGTGCCGATAAGCTCCGCAAAGCTCTGCCAGAGAGGAGGACCGATATATTTTTTAAGCTGCTGCCTCGGCGGGCAGGGGACATTCAGTTTTTCAAGGGCATATGCTATGCAGGCGGTGATGCCTTCCGACGGGTCTGTGATGGTGCCGTCCAGATCGAAGAGTATATTCTTTTTCATGAGCCTTTATACAACAACGGACACAGGAAACAAGAAAATTGTGCAGATTATGCGCAGGTGTGCAGATTTGACACAGTGGCTTGGGTGTAAGATATTGATTTTTATAGGTACTGTATTTGGCATATAGTTTGCGTGTTATGTATTGAAACAATTTACGAGAGGTTCAAAATCATGATTAAACAGGTTATCAGAAAAACTACATCCATGACGGCACTGTTTTCCTTTATCTGGCTTAGTTTCACAGGCATCATAATGTATTTTATGCCCCCCGGCAGGATCGCCTACTGGGTTGACTGGCATATCTTCGGACTGAACAAAGACAACATCGGGCAGGCACACACAACAGTGTCCATGCTGTTTGTCGTTGCTATGGTGCTTCACGTCTGGCTGAATTTCGGTGCCATTGTCGGCTATATGAGAAGTAAAAGCAGAAAACTCATCGTTTTTACTCCCGAAACGACGGCAGGGCTTGTAATCGCCTGCGTTGTCTTTTTCGGAACGCTGTACAGTGTTGCACCGTTTTCAACAGTGAACAATGCCCTCGCCGACTTTAAAGAGGATTATGAATATACCGTCGGAAACCCGCCGTACGGACATGCGGAACTCAGTACACTGCCTGTTCTTGCAGATCGTATGAAAATGGATATGAGCAAAATAGAGCAGATAATGCAGGAGAAAGGATTCACTTTTGACAACGAGTCAACTTTCAAAACCATAGCTGCTGAAAACGGTATGAACCCTGCGCAGCTTTATAAGATATTATCGCCTGCAAGGCAGAAGAAACAGCTTGTCGGCGAAGATGCCGGAAAGGTTGATATGTCTAAATATGAACACCTTCAGGGAAGCGGAATGGGGATGAAAACCATCGCTCAGGCGGCGGAGAACTGCGGGATAACCGCCGAAGAAGCCGTCTCGCGTCTGGCTGCAAGTTCCGTTCAGGTTTCCCCGTCAGATACGCTTCGGGATGCCGCCGAGAGAGCATCACTCACACCGATTGAAATATACGCTATCATTGATACCGGAAATAAACCATGACAAAATGAAACAAAGAAATGACTTGTTTTATTATTTGAGGGGTATATTATATTTACAGGCGTAAGTCCTGAATTGAGCAGCAGGGTTTATGCTTTAATCTCACAGTCCCCTTATGTTGATGGCCGCCGGAGCAAGCGGCCATTTCCTTTTTTCTGACGCTTATATGCGTCGCTCTACTTTGTCAGCTCTCGCTCGGAACAGCTCACATACTTCTATGTATGCTCGCTGCCCTCTCACTCATTCTTCCTCGTATAGCTCGCATCTAAGTGTCAGAATAATTTTTTGCCTTCCGCATCGAACTGCTTGCATCTAAGTGTCAGTAAGATATGGCTTACCGAATTGTCTCTGCGAGTCTGCAAAGCAGACGCGGCAGTCTCTCTTTCCGGATCAGTCAAGAACTCTGATGATGATTGATTCTCTTCCGCCTTTGGAATAGTAGATTTCGTCGGTGATACGTCGTGAAATCTTTATACCCTTGCCGTCACTTTTTTCGCGGTCATACATCCACGTTTTCAGGATATGCGGGTCAAACCCCGTTCCCTCATCCTCTATGCGTATCACGATCGCTTTTTTATCCCAGAGCTTCTGTATGCCGATGGTTGTTGTTATCATTTTATCGGAATCGGCGGCGGCAATAAAATCATCGTATATTCCCTGATTTATCATCAGGTATTTCTGACGGTTGTCCAGTTCCAGAACCGAGTGTTCAAACGAGTTCATCACCATCTCGGTGAAGGCGAGGGTGAGCATGTTCATTGTCTCAAAGTCGCTCTGCATAACAGTAAAACACTCTTCCGCCCATTCAATCGCCTTGCCTACGTTTTTAAGGCACGAATTGAACCTGAACTGGCGGACGTCTTCAAGCTGTTCGTCTATCTTGAGAATATGGATACACGATATATCGTCTTCCGGTGTTTCCATGAGGCTTCCGACGTATTTGTGGAAGTCGGTTTTCATAGCACACGCCTGAAATCCTTCTGTGACCTTATCCACCATGGTTTCACCCTCGTGGCTTTTACATTCGTAAAGTCCGTCGGTTATCACCATTAAGCCGAGAACGTCCCTTATCCCGTACTCGTCCGTGCGGAAATCGGTCATATATTTTGTCAGCGGCGGGTTGTTGCATTTGATGGTTTCAACCGTGCCGTCCTTCAGTTTGATATAAACGGGCGGCGAACTGAAACTTGCCACTTCCATATTCTCATTTATAAAATCCACGCGCATAAAAGTAATGGACAGTATCTCGTCGTCAAGAAGTATACCTCTGATATAGTTATTGAAAACCTGTACGGAGTTTTTAAGCGGTCCTTTGATAACTTCCCTTTCGGTGTCTATGATGTGGTTCATGTATGCCGAAGTAAGAATGGACGTGACGGATGCGGACAGTCCCTTTCCCATGGAATCTGCAAGGAATATGAACAGCGAACCGTCGTCCAGCTTTCGTATGGAGTATATATCGCCGCTGAGGATATCCAGCGGCTTATAAAAGATGTTCAGATATACGCTGTAGTCTTCTCCGTAAACGTTTGACAGACCGAATTTTTCGAGAAAAAGGTCGTTCTGTATCAGGCTCAGTTCCTTTTTAAAAGCGTTAAGCTCCTGTTGGGAATGGTATTTCTCCTGATATTTCAGAAGTTCCAGTTCCTGTTTAAGGTTCTTTTCCTGAAGTTTCTGGTTTACGAAGGACTGCATTGATTTTTCAATTGCCTGATTCAGCTTTTTCGTATCAATGGGTTTTGAAAGGAACTGGGTGACGTTGTTGTTTATGGCTTCAACAAGTGCGTCTTTTTCTGTATATGCGGTAACGAGGATTATCGGAACGTCGGGATTTGTCTTGCGTATCTCCTTTATCATGTCGATACCGTCCATAAATCCCATTCTGTTGTCGGTAATTACCAGATCAGGCTGGTATGCAAGGAACATCTCAAGTCCCTCTGTGCCATCGGAAGCTTTGATGACGGATTTGAACTTTCTTGCAAGTTTAGCCCCGAGATATTCGAGAGCAAGGGGTTCATCGTCAACGCAGAGAACCACCAGTTCCCGCATAAGGTCGGTCATAATATTAATTTCGTTCATAAATATCCGTCGGGGTGACAATTTTATTTTGATGAATTTCTGTCAGTTTCAGTTTATAATAACAAGAAGAAAAAATCAAAATAAAATGGCTTCCAGTTTTCAGGGGCGGATATGCATATTGAGTTTCCCGGCAAAAATACAATGCGGCTCAGCGGTGAGGTCAATACAATTGAAAACTATACCGAGATCAAAGACAGTATCCTGAAATTCATTACCACGGGCGAAAAGGAACTGATTATGGAGATAACCGATTCTATGACCATAACGTCTTCCATAATAGGTTTTTTTACTAAAATAATACACAGGGACGGAATAAATCTGTCACTTTTGGTTCACGATCGTAGGCTTTACAGCCTGCTTGAGGATCTTAACCTGATAAAACTGTTTAATGTCAGGCATGTCGACAATATTTAATTGGCAGGTTCTCATTTTGTTATTGTTATTGCCGTGATTTTCGGCTAAACCGAGATGATATGAAAAACAGAAACGTTATGATAGTGGAGGCGAAATCCGGTTCCACAGGCAATCTTGAAAATGCTTTCAGGGGGCTGATGTACGGTGTCCGAATCGTAAACTTCAGAACCGACGACCTCAGCGCCGAGGTCAAATCGTACATGCCCGACGCGCTCATAGTTGACATGACCGTCAACGCGGACAAGAACATCATAGCCAAAGCATCTCTGGTGCAGGCAGAGCTCGGTGTTCCGGTCATATACTATACCGAAGCCATAAACAGCCGCACTCTGTACCAGACTATGAAAACCAACCACTACGGTTATATTTATGCGCCTATTGACGAAACCACTCTCCAAACCACCATCGAACTTGCACTGCATAAATTCAAGAACGACACCTCCGTTAAAGAAAGCGAGCTTAAATACCGCGAGCTTTTTAATAATATGTCAAGCGGGGTCGCAATTTACGATCTCATTGAGTTCGGAAGCAAATATATTTTCACCGACGTGAACAACACCGCCTGTAAGCTTCTCAAAAGAGAAAGGACGGATCTTGTGTCGCGACCTATTACTGCCATATATAAAAACGCCCTGAAATACGGGTTCCTTGAATCCATCAATCAGGTTCAGGAGACGGGGCAGCCGCTTAAAGCGGACAAGATGTATTATGAGGATGATATCATCCGCGGCTGGTTCAACAGCTATCTTTACAGACTGCCCTCCGGAAGCATAGTCCACATCTTTCACGACGTGACCGAGAAGATGGAAGCCGAAAAACAGCTGATGGATAAGCAGAAAGAGCTTGAGATAGTTAACCTTGAGCTTGCCAAGGCGGTTGTTGAGGAAACCGACAAGAGGAAGAAGAACGAGCAGATCATTTTTGAGCAGTCCAGATTCCTCGCCATGGGGCAGATGATAAGCGCAATCGCACACCAGTGGCGTCAGCCCCTTTCGGCTCTGGGGATAAACATTGAAGACCTTGAGGATGCTTACAACGCGGGCGAGCTTGACGAGGACTATATCAAAGACCTTACAAAAGACTCCATGGCACTCATAAAGACCATTTCAAAGACAATGGACGATCTCAGCAGTTTCTTCCGTTCCGGTCAGGACGAGGAGAATTTCTCTGTGTTCAGGATGCTGGCGGAGGTTATTTCTCTGCAAAGCGCAAGGATTAAAAACAGCAACGTTTCGCTGGCGTTTACCTGTTTTGCGCAGCAGAAGTCTCTCCATGCGGATGAAACCAATATCGAACAGATGCTGGGTGATAACGACTTCATACATCTGAAAGGCGTTCCCGCAGAGTTCAAACAGGTGATAATTAATATTCTGAACAATGCAGTGGATGCTATAATTGAGAAGAATACCAACGACGGCAGAATTTCCATAAAGGTTGAAGAGGCGGGCGATACCCTGAATATATATATAACCGACAACGGGTGCGGAATCGACGGCGGCATAGCCGAAAAGATGTTCGATCCGTATTTCACAACAAAGGCAGGCGGTTCGGGAATCGGACTTTATATGTCAAAAGTTATAGTTGAACAGCATATGCACGGCAGGCTCACAGCGGCTTCCATGCCCGCAGGAACTGTTATGACAGTCAGTCTTCCTTACAACCGGTAATTATCAGACCGGCCTTTCCCATATCCATGTAACAGCTTACGGAGCTGTCTGAAATAATCTCTCTCCATGCCTGTTTCATTCCGTCCGACCATGAGATATCGTCGAAAATGATGTGCGCACCAGCCGCATAGGGCTTTATGGTGCGGAAATAGTTCACCGTCGGTTCGTATGCGTGATGTCCGTCTATGAAGACCAGATCGAAATGACCGTATTTTGAGAGAACGTCACCCAGAACGTCGGAAAATCTCCCGACGACCCGCTCAATATTTGATATGTCGAGAGTTTTGTGAACCTCTGCGGCAACTGCCGATATTTCCGGCGCACCTTCTATGGTGACTATACTGCTCTGTGGATTGCCGAGAGCCATATATGCCGATGAAAAACCGCAGCATGTGCCTAGCTCCAGCACTTTCGCAGGTTTATAATATCCGGTCATCCCATACATGAAAGCTGCCCATGAGCCTTTCATACCCCAGCCGCACACCTCGTTCAGTTCCTTTTCAACCGTGCGCCCTTCGTACATCTGCTCTGCGGAAAGCTGCATCTGCGGCTGTCCGGCGCCGTAATCTTTATAACTCAGAACTCTGCCGGATGCCCGCAATGAAGTGCGGATATCTTCTATCCTTTTAAAATCGGCTTCATCGGTTGTTATGCCGAAATGGGCAATCGCCTCTTCCGGTGTTGAAAAAGGTATGTTCATCAGGAAGTAAGCTCTTCCAGAACCCTGAGTATTTCCGGCAGAAGCTGTTTCTTTCTGGAAAGAACGTCGGGAAGGAAAAACCTTTTGGGTTCTGTGGGCTTATATGCAAGAAGCTTCTCTGCGGCTTCGTGTCCGCTGGTGAGAAGCACTGATTCCTCTTTTATGATGTCGGTCACAAGGAGCATGCACCAGTTAAGTCCTTTCTCCTTTTTGACCTCGTCAATAATTTTAAACAGTGCATCCTGCGTATCGTCGAGTTCCTCAAGGTTAACGACCTCAACCTGACCGATGCCAACTGTCATTCCGTATTCATTGAATACTTTGAAGTCTGTACCGAGGATGTCTCTGGGTTCTCTTGCTTTCAGACTGTCTGTGGAGGAGAACATTTCCACGCCGTATTGTTTATAGTCAAGTTCCGCCAGTTCCGCTAGTTCCTGAACAGCCTGTTCGTCCTGAGGCGTTGTTGTGGGTGATTTAAGAATGACCGTGTCGGAAAGTATCCCAGAAAGCAGGACGGATGCAGTCAGCTTGTCGGGAGTTTCGCCGCTTATCTTGAAAAGCTGATAGACAAGAGTGCAGGTGCTTCCCACCGGTTTCGCGAAGAAATGTATCGGAGTTTTTGTTTTTATGGTACCGAGCCTGTGGTGATCGACTATCTCTACTATGCGGGCTGATTCAGCGCCGTCGACAGCCTGTGTCAGCTCGTTGTGATCCATAAGTATCAGTTCTTTCTGTGCTTTTTTAATGATATCCGAACGGGTGAGGATACCTATCAGTCTGCCGTCGTTTGTAACGGGAAGCCCTTTGTGGTCAACGCCCATGAGAGTGTTGCTCGCCGCATCCAGATAATCTTCTGCGGAAAGCTCCGGCATATCGGTTGTCATGAACGCCTTTGCGGGTATGCTCAACTGGAGGTTGCGCAGTGTTTCCGCCGTGTCCAGTTCAGAAACGTATACCCAGCCGTTGAAGGCTGAAAAATCGAAATCTATATCATGTTCGCCGCGTATGCCTGTAAGCACAATGGCGGGAAGTCCGTTCTGGACGGCATATTCTATTATGTCGCGGCGTTTGCCAACGATGAGTATGGTGTGCCGTTTGTCAACAGCCTCCATGCGCTCCACAAAGCGCTCATAGGGCATGGCACCCACCATGAATCCGGCGCGGAACTCGTCTTTTTCGCCGCGTATATGTGTATAGCCTTTGACTGATTTTTCAAAGTTGGAACCGCGGAATATGTATTCGGGACGCTTTGCAGGGTCTTCCGGTGTGAAGAAATGTGCGATCTCAAGGATGCTTATAACTCCGCAGAGTTTCACGCCGCCTGTTGTTACGGGTGTGATGCGTATCTTAAGTTCCTCGATATTGCGCAGAACCCCTTTAATGGGGTCGTTCTCGTCGATAGCGATAACTTTGTGGGTCATGACGTCTTTAACCTTCGTATAGACATCGCTGATGAATTTCGGGACTTCCGCGCCGAAACGCTCGAAAATGAATCTTGTCTGTTTGTTGATGTTTCCGCAGCGCGCGGGGGTATATCTCGTGCCGTCGTTCTGGCGGTTTTTGAGCTGTGCGTATGCGTATGCGGAGCAAACGGAGTCGCTGTCGGGGTTTTTGTGTCCGACGATGATTACTTCTGACATATTGACCTCATGGAAAACGGATACCGGATTGGTGTGATTTATAGGATGAACAGCCGCGGATGTCAAGGGGGCGCGTTCAACTAAAGAGGATTTATTGCATGTTTCAGCAGCATGTTTATACGGGTATCCACTTTTGTATCTGAACCGAGGTCGATAAAAGCTGTTTTGGATATTGCTTTTTTCGCTTCCTTTTTAAGCAGTGCAAGGGTATTGCTCAAATCGTCTGACGTGTAGTCCCTTTTTCCTTCGGGAAGCCTGATTATGGCGGCGCTGACGGAGAGCAGAGGAAACTGCCTGTCGTTGCCGTCCCTGTCCTTTGCCGTGTAGCATTTTGCGATCACCTCTTTAGGATCGTAAAATGATGCAGCGGTTTCAGTGAAGTCCTGAATAACTCTGTTTATCACCGCCATGACGTTAATCCCGCTTTCAGGGTCGCTGTTGTTGAAAGAAACCGCGCAGAAGAAATCGTCTCCCCCTATGTGTCCGATAAAGGTATTGGGTTCGGTTATTCTTTCACGCATTACTTCCGTGAACATCATGATGGCGCGGTCGCCCTGACGGAAACCGAAGCGGTCGTTGAACGGTTTGAAGTTATCAAAGTCGAAATATATGAAGACGTATGAGCTGTCCTCGTCCTTATAAGCTTTGTTCAGATAGTTGTTTATCAGGCTGTTGCCGGGCAGTTTCGTCAGCGGGTTCATATCTCTGGCAAACGCAAGGTTCTTTTCGTTAAGGGTGTTCAGAAGCGACTGAGCCGTCATGAAACCGTGATATTTCAGGTCTTTCGTGATCACGATGCCTTCGGATTCGGGGTTTGCCACATATATTTCAAGCATCTGTTCCAGCGGGATGGTTATCTCGATTATCGGGCATTTTTTCATGAATTTTTTTATGGACGGCGTGTGGCTTCTGTTGAAAAGAAGCTCTTTGCCGAACGGTTTGTAAAGGTACTGCTTCAGGTTTGTTTCGCTTATGATGCCCACAGGGATATTGTTTGCGTCCACAACCGGAACGAGATTAAGGTCGGGCTTAAGGCTTATCTTATGCAGAAGCTCTTCCACGGAACCGTGTACGTCTATGGGGTCTATGTACACCATTTCGTTGCTGACGAGGTGCGCATCCTGTGTATCCAGCCTTCTGTTGTTGGCGAAGAGAGATTCGATGTGTCCGAAGACAGGGAGCATATCAGAAGTGTTCAGCGAGGGACGGGCGACGAAGTAGCCCTGAATGAGGTCAACGCCCATGTCTCTGCATGAAAGGAACTCCCGTTCCGTCTCAATGCCCTCGGCGATGATGCTGATACCGAAGAAATGTGCAAGGTTTATTATATGCGTGCAGAACTTGCGCTTGCGCACATCCTTATGAATGTCCGAAACGAGGAAACGGTCGAGTTTTATAAAATCCGGTTCGCTGAAATAAAACAGTTCAAAGTTTGCGAAACCGGAGCCGAAGTCGTCGATGGCAATGCGGCAGCCGGAGGTTTTCGCACTGTTCAGCAGGCAGTTCATATTCTTGTCGTTCATCTTGTGGCGTTCGCTTATCTCGAAACAGAAAACGCCGGGGTCAAGCCCTATATCCTGCATTATGCGTCCTGACATGCCGGGTACGTATTCGTCCATGTCGGTGATACGAACGTCGAAATTATAGAAGAGCTTTATCTTTTTATGATGAGGTATTAGCGTGAATTTTTCCACCGCTTTGCGCCTGAGTTCCAGATCCACAGGGAGAAGCACCCCGTCTTCAAACGCCGCGTCGAAAAGATCAAATATGCCGTCAAATCCCGCTTTGTCCCATCCCCGAAGGAGTGCCTCCACAGCGAAAAGCCGTCCGCTCAGAGGGTTTATGATGGGCTGAAAAGCGTGCTCAAGGTGAATAAGCCTTTTTTGCCAAGCTATCGGCAATTCCATTGTTTTTATCATACCACTGTTAATAGTAGGTAGATGTCACAAAATTGTCAGACAATGTTAATTAAATTATAAAAACAGATGTTTAAGCTTTTTCGCTCTGTAATTAAAAACGGCGTCCAGCTTACGGGCGACGTATCTGCCGATGAAAGGCCGGGAAAGGGCGGAGAGCGGCAGTATGTAATGGACGATATCCGTCATGAGGACACCGCCGCCTTGTTCCTTGAAGTGGTGTTCGTGGTGCCAGAGAGTATAAGGTCCTTTGCGCTGTTCGTCCACAAAGAAATACGGCTCGTTCACATGTGTTATCTCCGTCACCCACCAAACGGGCATCTTTGCGAATGGGTGGACTTTATATTGCACCATCATACCTTCGTACATCTTTTCCGGTACTTCGGACATTACCCGAAAATCAAGCCACGGCGGTGTGATGTCCGCCAGATTCATCGGGGATGAGAAGAAGCTCCATGCTTTTTCAATGGATATATTGAGCCGTTGCTCTCTTTTGAGTTGGTGTGCTTTCACAGATATAACCTTTTTTATCAAACTTATTTTATTTGTTTGCGTCTTGGGAATATAATAGTAAAATTATATATACTTGCCGAAAAAAACAAGGAGACGAATGATGAACAGAGAGCAATTCAGAAGTCATTTTGAATTTGGCGGTCAGACATACGCCTATTACGACCTGAAAAAAGTTCGGGACGCAGGGATTGCGGATATACAGAAACTGCCTTTTTCTCTCAGGGTTTTATTGGAGAACCTTGTCAGGAATTTTGACGGAAAGATAGTTAAAGAGGACGCTGTTAAGGAGCTTGGAAAATGGAAAAAGTCCTATGCAGTGCCTTATGAGATACCATATCACCCTGCAAGAGTCATCATGCAGGATTATACCGGCGTTCCCGGTGTTGTTGACCTTGCCGCCATGCGCGATGCACTGGTTGAAAAGGGCAAAGACGCCTCATTCATCAACCCCCTTGTCCCTGTCGACCTCATCGTTGACCATTCGGTTCAGGTGGACTATTACGGAACATCTGATTCACTCGACAAGAACGTTAAAAGAGAATACGAGCGCAATGGCGAACGCTACGCTTTCCTGAAATGGGCGCAGGCAAGCTTTAACAATATGCGCATAGTACCACCGAAATCAGGTATCTGCCATCAGGTGAATCTTGAATATCTCGGTCAGGTTGTTCTGAAAGGGGATGTTAACGGAGAAAAGACCGCATACTGCGACACTCTCGTCGGAACGGATTCACACACCACCATGATCAATGCCATCGGCGTTCTCGGCTGGGGTGTGGGCGGAATCGAGGCGGAAGCGGTAATGCTCGGTCAGCCTTATTATATGCCTATCCCCGAAGTTATCGGTCTGAGACTCACAGGGGAAATAGCTGAAGGGATCACCGGCACCGACGTGGTTCTTTCCATCACAGAGCTTCTGCGCAAGGCTAAAGTTGTGGAGAAATTCGTTGAGGTTTACGGACCCGGACTTAAATCACTCACTCTGCCGGACAGAGCCACCATATCAAACATGTCTCCCGAATTCGGTTCAACAATGGGCTTCTTCGCTGTTGACGACGAAACACTGCGTTATCTGCGCAATACGAACAGAAGCGACGTTGCCGGTTTCGTTGAGAACTATACGAAAGCGAACCTGCTGTTTAACGACTATTCGCAGGAACCGGAATATACTCAGGTGCTGGAACTTGACCTCTCCACTGTCAAAAAGTGTATCGCAGGTCCCAAAAAGCCCCACCAGCACATTTCGCTGGACGCTGTTAAAGCGGCAGTTGCAAACGAGGTCGCGGCTCCCCGTTCATTTGACGTTGAGATGGACGGCAAAAAATTCGCCCTTAGAGAGAGCGACGTGGTCATTGCCGCCATCACCTCCTGCACAAACACCTCAAACCCTTATGTTATGATAGGAGCGGGTCTTGTTGCTAAAAAAGCGGTAGAACTCGGTCTCACCATCAAGCCCTATGTGAAGACCAGCCTTGCTCCCGGTTCTAAAGTTGTCACAGACTATCTCCGCGAAGCGGGTGTTGACGTATTTTTCAATCAGCTCGGTTTTAACCTCGCCGCTTACGGATGCACAACATGTATCGGCAACGCCGGACCTCTTAAACCGGAGCTTGAAAAGGTTATCAAAGAGAACAAGCTGAACGTGGCATCAGTGCTTTCCGGCAACAGAAACTTTGAAGCAAGAATCCACCCCCTCGTTCGTCAGAACTACCTCGCGTCACCGATGCTGGTTGTTGTTTACGCACTTGCGGGAACAATGGATATTGACCTCTATAAAGACCCCATCGGAAAGTCGAAAGACGGTGAAGACGTTTATATGAAAGACGTTTTCCCTTCAAACGACGAAATCTGGGCGCTGGTGAACAAATGCGTTACCAACGAGCAGTATAAACAACGCTACAGCGAGATTCTGGACGGCGACGAGAACTGGAGAGCGCTCCCTACTGTCAAAGGCAGTATCTACGACTGGGACGCAAAATCGACATACATCAGAAGACCCCCGTTTTTCGAGGATTTCAGCCTGACACCCGTTATTCCGGGCGATATCAAAGGCGCGAAACCTCTGTGTATGCTTGGCGACACCATCACAACCGACCACATTTCACCAGCCGGCAGTATCCCTGCGGATTATCCGGCAGGAAAATACCTTCAGGATAATGGAGTTACGCCGTTTGATTTCAACTCGTACGGTGCAAGACGCGGCAACCATGAGGTCATGATGCGCGGAACGCTTGCGAACGTACGCATTGCGAACAAGCTTGCCGAACCGAAAGAGGGCGGTTTCACACGCCATATGCCCGACGGCGAAGAGATGTATATCTATGATGCCGCCATGAAATATATAAAAGAGAGTGTGCCTTCGATAATCCTCGGCGGAAAGGAATACGGTTCCGGTTCGTCACGTGACTGGGCGGCTAAAGGAACTGTTCTGCTCGGCGTTAAAGGCGTTATAGCTGAAAGCTTTGAGCGTATCCACAGAAGCAACCTTGCGGGTATGGGCGTTCTTCCCATGGTGTTCACAAACGGAGACGGCTGGAAAACACTGGGATTGGACGGCACAGAGACCTATGACGTTGCCGGTGTTGACAAGGTATCACCCAGATGCACACTGAAAGTGACCGCCAAAAAAGCGGACGGCAAAGAGATCAAATTTGACGTCATGTGCCGTCTGGATACTGAGATTGAGATTGAATATTTCAGACACGGCGGTATTTTGCCCTATGTTCTCAGGAACATGGCGAAATAACCGTTATCGGATACAAACTTTTAAGGCAGGGGAAACCCTGCCTTCTGATCGTTGACGAACTTGTTAAAAGTTAATGAGATTGCCGCGTCAGCCTACAGCTTCCTCGCAATGACAGCAATTTACGTCTTCGCGAGGAGTGCATGCGACGACGCGATCTCGCATTTTACTGACTTTGTCATCAGTCTTAAGGCATGGGAAACCCTGCCTTTTCTGTTTTATTTTGCCAGAAAAGGTCTATACTGTTCTGATATACTGATATCGAGGATATTAATATGTTCCTTTTGATAAAGACCGGCAGCACCATGAGAGACCTTTCAATACATTACGGTGATTTTGAAGACTGGATGATAAGGTACATGGCGGTAATGAGGCAGCAGGTAAAAATTGTTGACGTACAAAAGAGTACGCTGCCGAAGCCGGATGATTTCGACGGGATACTCATAACAGGCGCCCACGAGATGGTCACAGACCGCCACGAGTGGAGCGAAATGACAGCAAAATGGCTGAAAGAAGCAGTTGCAAAGGAGATCCCCATAATGGGCGTTTGCTATGGACACCAGCTTCTTGCTCATGCCATGGGCGGCATTGTGGGTGATCACCCTAAGGGACCGGAGATAGGAACTGTTGATATCAATCTTACACCGGAAGCAAAGAAAGATCCGGTTTTCAAATCCATGCCAAAATCTTTCAAAGCGCACGTTACACACACTCAGTCTGTTCTGACACTGCCCGAAGGTGCTGTTCTTCTTGCCGAAAACGATTACGAACCCCATCATGCTTTCAGAATCGGAAAAAACGCATGGGGAGTACAGTTTCACCCGGAATATGATTCAATCATCAGCAGGGAATATGCCCTGTTTCAGAAAAATAAGCTGGTTAACCCTGAGTCAATATTGTGTTCAATTAGCGAAACTCTTGAAGCAAATGCACTTTTAAGTAAATTTATTGAGTATTGTTCCGAATAATACTGTATAATTATGTAAATTAATTTTATCGTTGACGAACGGAAAAATAATCTCATATTGAAAAGTACACAATTAAAGTCTCTTTATTATTTGAGGTGTGTTATGCTGAACAACATGAAGCTTTCTCTTAAGCTTACACTCGGATTCGGAATCGTTCTGGCGTTTCTCGTGATTATGGGGGTAATAAGTTATTTCAAGATCACGGGAATAGCAAACCAATCTAAAAAAATGGATACTATCTCTAATGTGCAGAATGCAATATATGAAGCACGTCTTGCCAGATATATGTATTCAAACACGGATGATGCGGTATATGCCGCAAAAACAATTGATAACCTGAAACTCGCCCGCAAACTTATCGAGGACGGGTACAGTGAGTTCCCTGAAATGAAGGATGACGAGAGTATCCAGAAGATACTTGCTTCTGTGGATATTTATAATTCAGATTTTGAGAGGTTCTCCAAAGCAGAAGAACTGAAAATGCAGCTTCTGGAAGAAATGACAAATGTAGGTCATGACGCTATGAACGCTGCTACAGCATCCGGAGCGGACAATGTGTATAAACAGCTTCTGCTTATGCGTATTGAAGTTCTGAGGTTTATGACCAGCAAAAAACCCACAGCAGGGGAAGTGGAAAAACAGTCTAAAATAGCAAAAACATCTGCAGACTCAATGCCCAAGGTTGCCGAGTTGGTGGATGAATACAAAGAGGCTTTCGACAAATGGGCAGCAGCTAACGATGAACAGAGAAACATACAAAATGAAATGGGAAAAGCTGCAACGGAAGCACAGGATATGACAGTCGTGGTTGTTAACCATGAAAAAGAAGCTATGAACTCAAGTATCACTTTTGCGGTTATCGTGATCGCGGTATTTTCTCTGGCGTCACTTGGTCTCGGACTTTTGATCTCGGTGCTGATAACCCGTTCGCTTGTCGTTCCCATGGGCAAGGCAATGGATTTCGCCTCTAACCTTTCAAAAGGCGATTTCTCCAAACCCCTCGACATCCGTCAGACCGACGAGATAGGTCATCTTGCAACGGCTATGGAGGACATGAGACTGAAACTGAAAGAGATCATAGAGGGTATCATACTTTCGGCAAACTCTCTGGCATCCGGCAGTACAGAGCTTGCAAGCACTACTGAGGAACTGGCAAGTACGTTCTCCGAACAGTCACAGCAGGTTTCATCAGTTGCCTCCGCAGTGGAGGAGATAAGCACCTCTTCGGCACTTGTGATGCAGTCGATACATGAGGTTTCAGACAAGTCGTCCGCTGCAAAAGACCTCACAGCCGAAGGACAGAAGCATATAGTATCTGCTAACGACGTTATGGGCGACATACGTAAAAACGTTTCAGAACTCAGCACAACCGTTGCCGGACTGGCAAAGTCTTCTGAGGACATAGGCAGCATCCTGCTTGTTATAAACGACATAGCAGATCAGACAAACCTGCTGGCGCTCAACGCGGCTATCGAAGCGGCAAGAGCTGGCGAGCATGGACGCGGTTTCGCAGTTGTTGCGGACGAAGTCCGTAAGCTTGCCGAGCGTACTCAACAGTCAACAGAGGAGATTCGTTCGATCATCTCCCTGTTTGTAAAAGAGACTGCCAGAACCAACACAGAGATGATAGCGGCAGGTAAAAAGGTTGAAACCGGCGCAGAAAAACTGAACGTGGTTGACCAGATATTTGAAAAGATAGTGGAATCAGTTAATGATATATCAACCTCAAGCTCTATGATAACAACCGCTGTTGGTGAACAGGCGCAGGCAATAACCAACATAAACGACAATACGCAGGTAATTTCAAGCGGTCTGGAGCAGAGTACGGCTGCTATTACACAGGTTTCTCATACTGTTGCGGATCTGCAGAAACAGGCGGATGAGCAGATGGATGGAACCAGAATATTTAAGATATAATACGGCGCTTATAACGCTTCGCATCCCGGCGTTGTCTGTTTCAGGATGAAACACGCTTGCGTGAGTGAAGGGAGGCTTTGCCGACCGGAGAGTTGGCGAAATTTTTCCAAGGATGGATAAAATTTCGGAAATAAATAGGAAAGGCGACCAATCGGTCGCCTTTATTTTTGTTTAAAGTACCTGACTTAAAAAGAGCTTCAATCTGTCGCTCTTCGGGTTGTTGAACACTTCAGCGGGTGTTCCTTCCTCAACCTTGAGTCCGTCGTCCATAAAGATAACTCTGTCCGCCATTTCGCGGGCAAACCCCATCTCGTGTGTTACGACGACCATTGTCATTCCCTCTTTTGCGAGGGTTTTCATAACATCCAGAACCTCGCCGATCATTTCGGGGTCAAGAGCCGACGTGGGTTCGTCAAAGAGCATGACCTTCGGACGCATAGCAAGTGCGCGCGCAATGGCAACCCTTTGCTGCTGACCGCCGGAAAGCTGGCTGGGGTAGCAGTCGCGTTTATCCGACAGACCGACCTTTTTAAGAAGTTCGGCGGCGATTGTTTCTGCCTCGTTTTTTTTCAGCTTTTTAACCTTGATAGGCGCAAGGGTGATGTTCTGAAGAACAGTTTTATGCGGGAACAGGTTGAACGCCTGAAACACCATACCCACGTTTTCGCGCAGGTTGTTTATATTCGTTTTGGGGTGTGTGAGCGACTGACCGTCGATGGCTATTTCGCCCTCCTGCACTTCCTCAAGAAGGTTCAGGGTGCGAAGCATGGTGGACTTACCGGAACCTGAAGGTCCGATTATAACCAGAACCTCGCTCTTTGTCACGTCCAGAGAAACGCCTTTCAGCGCCTTAACACCGTTGGGATATATCTTGACTACGTTTTCAGCTTTAATCATGTTACCGCCTCCTTACCTGTCCTGCGCAGCCATTCTCTTTTCCAGAAGCTGGACAAAGAATGACAGACCGGATGTCAGAATGAGATAGAGTGCCGCAACTGTAAACCAGACCTCGAAGGGGCTGAAAGTTGAGGCGACGACCTCTCTTCCCGCTTTGGTAAGATCGGTGATGGATATAACGGATACCAGCGATGAATCTTTGATAAGAGATATAAACTGACCCGCCATGGGTGGAAGCGTCCTTTTGAACGCCTGCGGCAGGATCACCAGTGCCATTGCCTGTGTATAGCTCATACCAAGGCTTCGTGCCGCTTCCATCTGACCGCGTGAAATGGACTGTATGCCCGCGCGGACTATCTCGGCTATGTATGCCCCCGTGAATACCGACAGAGCGGCGATACCCGCCGTAACCCTGTCAAGGTTCAGAATGGTTCCGATAAAGAAATAGAATATGAATATCTGCACCAGAAGGGGGGTGCCTCTGATGAGCTCGATGTAAAGCACGGAAAGTTTCTTAAAGAACGGGTTGCCCGAAACCCTTGCAAGCCCCGTTACGATACCCAAAATTATCGCAAAAATTATAGCGAAGAAGGAGATGTAAAGTGTAGTAAACAGGCCCACCACGAGCGGGCCTGCTTTTGTTGAACTTGTTTCAGCAAGGGTGCTTCCTTTTGTGACAGTGTCGCCGTTTTTGACCTTTATACCGTCAAGACCTTCAAAACTGACTGCATCACCTCTTTCTGCGGGAACAATACTGAGTTTTGAACCCTCTATTGTAACGGTTCCGTCAACAGGTGCGGCTGTGGTCTGGCTGTCCGTATAGAAAATATACTTCGGAAGCCTCTCCCATCGCCATGTGTAATCAATCTTAACGGATGCGCCGTAAATTCCGAATCCCAGAAGGAATAGGAAAACGACCAGCAGTCCGTTCCAAATTAGGTTTTTAGTTTTCGATGTCACTTGAAAGCACTCCTGAATTTTAATTACTGGATATCAGCCAGCCAGTCTGTGGAGCCGAACCACTTGTCATAAGCGACCTGATATCTGCCGTCGCCTTTGATCTGAGCAAGGTAGTTGTTCAGGAAGTTAACGAAGTCGGGATCACCTTTGCGAACAGCCCAAGCCAGAGGTTCAAAAGTGAAGGGCTGGTCAAGGAAAACGAGTTTATCTTTGTTCTGAGCATAGAAAATAGCGTTGTAGGGCAGGTCATAAACGAAAGCGTCAGCTTTGCCGTTCAGAACTTCCATAGCGCCTTCCTGCTCTGTTTCATAAAGCTTGATGTTTGCTTTGCCCATGTATTTTTTAGATGCATAGTCAGCAGTTACACCGAGCTTTGTTGCGATGTTGTATTTGGGGTCGTCAAGGTCTTTGTAAGACTTAACTTTGCCTTCAAGGTCCTTTCTGATGAAGATAGTCTGACCGACCACGATGTAGGGGTCGCAGAAGTTAACCTGAAGGTTTCTCTGGGGAGTGATGGTCATTCCTGACATGATGATGTCGTATTTGTCGGTGAGCAGAGCGGGGATGATACCGTCCCATGCAGTGTTGACAAGCTCAAGCTTTACGCCCATATCTTCAGCCATCATTTTTGCGATCTCAACATCGAAACCGACGATGTCGCCGTTTTTGCTTTTCAGCTCGAAGGGCATGTAGCCGGCTTCAAGACCGACCCTGAGAACTTTGTTCTTAAGGATTTTGTTGAGAGTGGACTTTTCCCAGATTCCTGATGAAGCAGCGCCGTCAGCGGGAGCGGCTGTTGCACCGGACTCTTTTTTTTCGGAACCGCAACCGGCAAGCAGCAGAGCCAGCGTAAGCACGGCAGCGTAAAACACTGATACGATGAATTTCTTCATATATGCCTCCTTAGCATGATTTTCCTTCTTCAAGCAATTCTTTTATGATCATTTTCTTCTTATGTATCGGACAGAGGGGGATCTCCTCTTTCGGGATGTAGACTATCTGGGTATGATCGCAAAGCGGGCATTTGACTTCAACGGTTGTTACCTTTTCTTTTTCCGCCATTACTGCCTCCTTAAATATGCGTCCTAAACTTTAATTATACAAAAAAAACAGTAAAAAAATAAAGTAAAAATGTCTGTGCCGGGGACAGGTCGGTTAAAGCAGCGCCAAAACACCGTCTGCATCCCGTTCTTCCGCCGTATAGGGGCAGACAAATCTGCAGAGGTTTTCCGTTTCATCCCACACATAAAACACATATTTCTCCGAGAGCTTTTTTATCTGTGTGTCTGAGAGGTGCGCGAAAACCGCGTTGCCTTTTACAGGATATTTTATTGATATGCCTCTGTCCGTGAAACCGTCTGCAAGTCTGCTGGCGATAGTGTTTGCGCGGTCTGCGTTTTCGAGCCATATTCCGTCTTTAAGATAGGGGATAAACTGTGCGGAGACGTATCGCATCTTGGAAAACAGCTGTCCGTATTGCTTTCGGACATATTTTGCGCTTTCGGCGAGGGCAGGGTTAAGGAATATTACCGCTTCGCCCATCATAAGCCCGTTCTTTGTTCCGCCGAAGCTCAATATGTCGGCGCCCGCGCATGCCTGTTTCAGGCTGAGCGACATGCCTGCGGCCGCGTTGGCTATCCTTGATCCGTCTATATGCAGTATGAGGTTATTTTGTTTTGTGAAATCTGAGAGTTCTTTGAGTTCGTCAGGTGTGTACGCTGTGCCTGTTTCCGTTGTCTGGCTGATGGAAACTGCTTTCGGCTGGCTCTGGTGTTCAAAGCCGGTGTGTGCCAGACAGGGCTTCAGCATCTCAGGCTTAAGCTTGCCGTCGGCTGTTTTGATCGGGACAAGCTTGCTAGCTGTGAACCGTTCCACCGCGCCGCATTCGTCGCATGCAATGTGTGCCGTTTCCGCGCATAAAATGGATTGATAGGGCAAAAGGACGCTTGCCAGCGAAATGACGTTCGCGCCTGTTCCCGTGAGCACGGGAAAATAAAGCGCCTGTTCGCCGAACTCCTTTCTGAAAAGAGTTTCGGCTTCCTCCGTCCACCTGTCGCTACCGTACGATTTTGCATATCCAATGCCAGCGTCAGCCACTGCCTGAATGATCCTTGGGTCGGCAGGCGCCGTGTTGTCGCTTAAGAATAAAATATCCATTTAAAATGCCTTAAGTTTCTTTATAAAAAAATAATGATAGCATTAACCGTTCATCTTCGCAATGTATTAGTTTGGTTATAAAAAGACCTTATTTGTCAACATCTTGACCTGTATTGTTTTGGCTTTACATCCATATCAAAAACCTTTAAACTAGATTGTTTTGAATGAAAATCTCGGAGGGTTTTTATGGAAGAAAGCAAACTGAAAACCGGTCTTATCGGTATCCAGATGCTGTTCGTTGCTTTCGGAGCGCTGGTTCTTGTTCCTCTGCTTACGGGACTTGATCCTTCGATAGCTCTGTTTACGGCGGGAGCAGGCACGCTTCTGTTTCAGGTTATAACAAAACGGATGGTTCCCGTTTTTCTCGCAAGTTCTTTCGCGTTCATCGCTCCCATACAGTTCGGTATCAAGCAGTTCGGTGTAGCCGCCACCCTCGGCGGTCTTGCATGTGCCGGTCTTGCATACCTTGTTTTCAGCGCCATGGTGAAGGTCGGCGGCGTTGAAGCCATCGAAAAATACCTGCCTGCCATTGTAACAGGTCCTGTTATTATGGTAATCGGTCTTAACCTCGCTCCTGTTGCGGTTAATATGGCGAAGAGTTTCGACGGTTCCGGCAACTATGACGGCAAAGCGATGCTGATTGCAATGATATCTCTGCTTACTGCCATTCTTACGGTTGTTTACGGTAAAAAACTTCTCAGCCTGATACCTGTTCTGATGGGTATCATAGTGGGCTACGTTGTTTCGCTTATAATGGGAGTTGTCAGCTTTCAGCCCATTGCAGATGCCGCATGGCTTGCAAACCCATGGTCTGCGGCACTGGCAAACGGTTCATTCGCTATACCGGTTTTTGACATATCGGCTATCCTCTATATAGTTCCCGTGGCGATAGCACCCGCTATTGAACACGTCGGCGACGTTCTTGCCATTTCAAACGTTGCGGGCAAGAATTACCTGAAAAATCCCGGTCTTCACAGGACGCTTCTGGGCGACGGTCTTGCGACCACCTTTGCAAGCCTTCTCGGCGGACCTCCCAACACAACTTATTCCGAAGTTACAGGAGCCGTGGCTCTCACAAAATCATACAGAGTTGTCTATATGACCATCGCCGCATGCACAGCCATCGTACTTGCTTTTGTGGGCAAGCTCGGTGCAGTGCTTAAGACCATCCCCGTTCCCGTTATGGGCGGGATCATGATACTGCTGTTCGGCATGATAGCCGCTATCGGTATCGGAACCGTTGTCCGTGAGCGCGTGGATATGTCAAAAGCGCGCAATCTTATCATCGCCTCCGTTATCCTTGTTGTCGGAATAGGCAACCTGAGCATAACAATGGGCAAGATTACTCTCGGCGGTATCGGTCTTGCGGGCATAGTCGGCGTTATCCTTAACTTAATACTTCCCAAGGATAAATGATGAACTACCCGAATTTTCAAGTTATCAGTCACCCGCTCATAGAGCATAAACTAACCTTTATTCGCGACCTGACCACCCCGAAAAAGGGTTTTAAGGAACTGGTGGACGAAGTTGCAATGCTTATGGCGTATGAGATCACAAAGGATTTCCCGCTGGAAGAAGTTGAGATAGAAACACCTATCTGTAAAACGAAAACCAAGATAGTTTCCGGCAAAAAGGTTGTTCTAGTGCCTATCCTGCGTGCGGGTCTTGGTATGGTTGACGGTATATTAAAGCTTATCCCGTCCGCCCGTGTGGGGCATATTGGTCTTTACAGAGACCATGAAACGCTTCAGCCTGTTTCGTATTACTTTAAAATTCCGCCTCAGAGCGAGGACAGGGATTTCATACTGATCGACCCGATGCTCGCCACGGGAGGCTCTGCAATTGCCGCAGTGGACAAGCTGAAAGAGGTCGGTGTTAAGAATATCAAGTTTATGTGCCTGATAGCCGCTCCGGAAGGGGTTAAGGCTTTCTGCGATGCGCACCCAGACGTTAAGGTGTTTGCCGCAGGGCTTGACGAGTGTCTGAACGGGAACGGGTACATAGTGCCCGGGCTTGGAGACGCAGGCGACAGGTTATTTGGAACTAAGTAGACAGGGCGGGTTAAAAACCCGCCCATTTGTTTTATTATCGCTTCTAAACTTCTCATTTCTTCGTTGAAGTCTAAAAAATATTGCTCATGTACCTTCGTTGCGTACACTGCGCATATTTTTTATCCTTCGCCTTGAACTGCTCGTTTATAACCGATAAGTTCAAGACGTTTGCCGTCACTGCGAGGGCGTAGCCCGCAGCAGTCTGATTTCTAAAGCTGACGTTTTAGTTTGCTTCGTCATTTCATTCCTCGCAAAGACGCAGGGATGTCTCTGCGAGGAGCAGCGCGACGAAGCAGTCTCAATTCACTACGTAATTTCTTCCATCCATGGAGAAATTATGCCAACTCTTCGGTCGGCAGAAGCCTTCCTTCGCTCACGCAAGCGTGTTTCATCCTGAAACCAATTTCGTCTCTGCGAGCAGAGCGAAGCAGTCTCTTTCTTACAAGCCTAAAAATCGTCCTTCGCTGTATATCAGTTTTCCGTCCGCGTATGCCTTTCCGTCATGCATGGACTTTATCATATCCCAGTGGATGCCTGACTTGTTCTTTCCGCCCGCTTCGGGATAGCTTGCGCCCACAGCCATGTGGATTGTGCGTCCTATCTTCTCGTCGAAAAGAATGTTCTTTGTCGGCTTGTCGATATTGTCGTTAAGACCGAAGGCGCACTCGCCGATGAACCTTGAGCCTTCGTCTGTTTCCAGAACGCTTTGCAGGAAATCGTTACCTTTCTCTGCGGATGCCTCAACAATACGTCCCTTTTCAATTTTCAGCAGAATGCCGCCCGCTTCCACACCCATGTATGATGTGGGCAGGTCGAAATATATCTGACCGTTCACGCCGTCTTCAACCGGACTGGTGTATACCTCGCCATCCGGCATGTTGTGGTGTCCGTTACAGTTCAGCCATTTACGCCCTTCAACATTATAGGTCAGGTCGGTCTTTTCGCCCACAACGCGCAGTTCCTTTGTTCCGGTAAGAATATTCACTACTTTTTGTTGGAACTCGTCAACTTTGCGCCATGCGGCAACCGGATCCGCTTCGTTCAGCTTGCATGCGTTGAAAACGAACTCTGTGTATTCATCCAGAGACATTTCGGCATCCTGTGCCATTGCCTGCGAAGGGTAGGGGCAGAGTGACCAGCGGAATTCGCCATTCTGTTCGCGTTCCATAAGAACGTCGCGTACCTGACGCATTGTCTTGCTGGCGAGAGCTATTTTAGATTTGTCAGCCCTTGTGAGCTGTTTTGTGTTGCTTGTGCTGTCAATGTACACCTGCGCGGTGATATTGTGTGCGTCCGCCATGACACTGGGCGCTATGAACTCAAGCTGTTTTGCGCTTGCGTTGCTGTAAAAAGCCGCCTGCTGTTCGGCGATAGCCATACGCAGAATGGGGTGAGCACCCATTTGGAGAGCTTTCACCATCAGTGCTTTAACAAGCGGTTCTGATACTGTTTCAGCGCGGATAAGAAATATGTCATCCTCTTTCAGATTGAGGGAGTATTCGCATATAAGGTCTGCCATCTTCTTTTCTAATTGCATGATATGCTCCTGTTTTCATTCAATAATGCTATAATAATATGAACTCGTTATTAATCAACAAGTCTTTACAATATAACTAAATCTATCAGGTGATAAATGCAGAAGAGAGTTAACAGACTTATTTTATACACACTCGACCCGTTCGGAAGGTTTTTGAAGCTTGAATCATCCAGCAGCATCCTGATGATAGGCTCGATGGTTCTGGCACTGATATTTGCGAATTCAGCGCTTTCAGACGGTTATTTCTCATTCTTTCAGCAGAGGCTCGGCGTTACAATGGGGGCTTTCTCGCTGTATAAACCCCTTATCCTATGGATAAATGACGGTCTGATGGCACTGTTCTTCCTCCTTGTGGGGTTGGAAGTGAAACGGGAGTTCATACACGGCGAACTTTCCACACCTGCGCAGGCGATTCTGCCTGCTGTGGGAGCCATCGGAGGCGCTGTTGTCCCCGCCGCCATATATGCACTTTTAAACGTAAAGGGTGTTATGAGCGGGTGGGGCGTTCCCATGGCTACTGACATTGCTTTTGCCATAGGACTTCTGACACTGCTGGGAAGCGGTGTGCCTTCCGGTCTGAAAGTTTTTCTTGCGTCGCTGGCAGTTGTTGACGACCTACTGGCAGTGCTTGTGATAGCTCTTTTTTATACTGAATCCATCGTCATGTCATATATGATGTGGGGTGCTGTGGCTGTTGCGGCTCTGTTCGTGCTGAACAGGATGAAGGTTGCGGCTATCACTCCCTATATGGCTGTTGGCGGGATACTCTGGTATTGTCTGCTGAAAGCGGGAATACACGCCACTGCGGCGGGTGTCATAACGGCAATGTTTGTTCCGTCTGCACCTGCGATACCGCTTAACGTATTCAGCCGCCTGACAAAAGCGTCAATATCAAAAATTGACAACGACGATAATAAAGAACTTACAAAAGAGAACGAGCATGAACTGAACAGGGTGGTTCATATGGCTACCTATGCCTCAAGTCCGCTTTCAAGGCTTGAGGAGAGTCTGCACAGCTTCACGGCATATATAATCATGCCTGTGTTTGCGTTCTCGAACATGGGACTGCTGTTTGATGTCGGAAATGTCGGTGCAGAGGGTGTTGCTGTGTCTGCAGGTATAGCCGCCGGGCTTGTCATCGGCAAACCGCTCGGCATTGTGGGCAGTGTGGCGCTTCTCATGAAATTCGGAAAGGTAGCTTTGCCGGAAGGCGTTAATATGAAACATATAATAGGAGCCGGTATGCTTGCCGGCGTCGGTCTCACCATGTCGATTTTCATTTCCACCATGGCGTTTCCCGAAGAGATGCAGAACGTTGCGAAGCTTTCCATTCTGGGTGCTTCCGCCTTGTCTGCCGTTTTTGGATTATTCTACCTGAAAAGGCATATATAGATTCCGCGGCGCCGGATGTTCTCCGGCGTCATGTTTTTCAACCCCGTTATTGTCTCATCTACATTGATACACCCTGTCTCACGGTGCAGTCACACAGCTCCGTAAATCATCATTCAAATATGTTTTATCAGTAACTTATCTTTAAAAATCCCTTGGTGTCAATTTTGCTTGCTATTTGTGTCCACAAAAAATGTCTCAGATCAATATTATTAATTATGCGGAGGCTTTTGAATGTTCAGATCCATTAATGGCAAAATACTGATGCTGGTAACTGTTCCTGTGTTATGCGTGGCTGCTATCATTCTTATGTCAGTGATAATCGAAATGAATATCAGTGCGTCGGATGAGATTGAAGAGACACGCGAAAATCTTATTCTCGCCAAAAAGAATGAGCTGAAAAAACTGATCGACGAATACATAACGTCCGTTACTCCGATATTGGATAACAACAGTATGTCCGTTGATGAGCGGAGGCAGATGATTATAAGTATGCTGGATAAGGTTACGTTTGATAACGTCGGCAGTAAGGACGGATATCTCGTCGGTTATTCATATGAAGGGATCGCGTTGTCGATCAGAACCGCTCCGGATCTGGTTGGTAAGAACCTTTATGAAAGAGTTAAAAATTCGATTAACGCCGCAAGAAACGGCGGAGGTTATGACGAGTATATGTGGCAGCTGCCCGGAACAAATCAGGAAGTTCTTAAGATCAGCTATGCCAGAGGGATTGACAGTTTGGGCATGATGGTCGGAACAGCCGCCAGTACGGAGGATATCAGTAAAGCAGTGGAGAAAATTGAAGCTTCGACACATCGAAAAATAATGAAAACTGTGGCTCTGGTCTTTTTTATATCATTAGGTGTGATCGTGGTGACGCTTATCATCGCAAAATATTTTGCAAAAATGCTCACTGCAGGAATAATCAATGCGTCGGCGACGCTAAAGGAGATATCATCGGGCAGAGGGGATCTCACCAAAAGACTTGACGTTAAATCCAATGACGAAGTCGGCAAGCTGGCGGAATATTTCAACAGCTTTATTGACAAGCTTCGGGAAATAATCGCAACATTGCAGCACAGCGCCCATTCAGTCGCTTCCGGCAGTACGGAACTTGCCGCTGCAACTGAAGAGCTGTCGGCAACAGTGAACGATCAGTCGGCACAGATACTCAGCGTTGCCGGAGCCACTAACCAGATGAATACAGCGTCAGCCGCTATGACGGATGATCTGGCAGCAAGCAGTAAAATTGCCAATGAAACCTCGGCAACCACCACAGAGGGAAGAAACAAGATTCAGACTGCAATGGATGAAGTTAACGGTATTAAAACAAGCGTGGATCAGCTCAACGGAACAATACAAAAACTTGTAAACTCGTCTCAGGAGATAAATGAAATTCTTGATGTCATAAGCGATATCGCCGATCAGACAAACCTTCTTGCGCTTAATGCCGCTATTGAGGCGGCAAGGGCAGGCGACCACGGAAGAGGATTTGCGGTTGTGGCAGATGAAGTGCGCAAACTTGCGGAGAGAACGCAGAGTTCAACAGGTGAAATAGGCGGCATCATAAATAACCTCAGGACAGATTCGCTGAAAGCTTCGAGCGATATGTCGGTTGCAAGGAATCAGGTGGAATCAGGAGTAAATATTATGCTTGAGACCGCCGGTTTTTTTGACAAAATAGTAAGTTCTGTTGATGAAATGAAGCAAATGAACGCTTCTATTAAAGCATCCATGTCGAACCAGAAAGACGGGATGCACGAAATAAACGATAAAGCACAAGCTATTTCCACCGGAGTTGAGCAAAGTTCAAGCGCTCTCCTGGAGATAAGCAGAACGGTTTCGGATCTGGAAAAACAATCGGAAGAACTGCAGGACGTTATAAAACAGTTCAGGATATAGATGAAAAAAGGCGGGCTGAAAACCCGCCTTCAGGTTGTTGACAAACTTGTTAAAAGTTAATGAGATTGCCGCGTCAGCCTGCAGCTTCCTCGCAATGACAGCAATCTACATCTTCGCGAGGTGTGCATGCGACGACGCGATCTCACATTTCACTTCGTTTCATGAGCCTGCATCGTGCAGGCTTGTTTGCGCAGTCTACTTCTTGAGGTTATAGAAACCCTTAAGTCCTTTAAACGTAGCCTGCTACATTATAAATGCGAAAATTTCCCTTCCTGAGAAATTTTCGTCAACGGCTTAGGCAGGCAAAGCCCGCCCAGCCTCACATTTCACTTCGTTTCATGAGCCTGCATCGTGCAGGCTTGTTTGCGCAGTCTACTTCTTGAGGTTATAAAATCCTTTAAGTCCCTTGAACGTAGCCTGTTCAAACAGTTCCTCTTCAATGCGCAGGAGCTGGTTGTATTTGGCTATTCTGTCCGTACGGCAGAGTGAGCCGGTTTTAATCTGTCCTGCGTTAACTGCGACCGCAAGGTCGGCGATAGTCGTGTCTTCGGATTCGCCGGAGCGGTGAGAGATTACACATGTATATCCAGCTTCGCGCGCTGTCTGGATAGCGTCCAGAGTTTCTGTCAGCGTGCCTATCTGGTTCAGTTTTACAAGTATTGAGTTTGCGATGCCTTTTTCGATACCGAGTTTAAGTTTTTCAGTGTTGGTAACGAAAAGGTCGTCGCCCACAAGCTGAATCTTTTTACCCAGTGCGTCTGTAAGCAGTTTCCAGCCGTCCCAGTCGTTTTCGTCCAGACCGTCTTCAAGTGAGATGATCGGGTATTTTTCAACAAGATATTTGTAGTATTCAACCATTTCGGCAGCCGTTTTTTCGGGTTTAGCCTCGGCAGCCAGAACGTAGCATTTTTTCTCTTTGTTATAGAATTCGCTGGAAGCAGCATCCAGAGCAATGAAGATGTCTTTGCCGGGTTCGTATCCCGCTTTTTTAATAGCATCGATGATAACTTCGATTGCCTCTTCGTTTGAACCGAGGTTGGGAGCGAAACCGCCCTCGTCACCGACTGCTGTATTAAGACCTTTGTCTTTCAGCACTTTTTTAAGTGTATGGAAAACTTCCGCGCCCATGCGGAGAGCTTCTTTGAAGTTATCCGCGCCGAGGGGCATAATCATGAATTCCTGAATATCCACGTTGTTGTCAGCGTGGGAGCCGCCGTTGATGATATTCATCATGGGGGCGGGCAGTGTGTTTGCGAATGCACCGCCGATGTATTTGTAAAGGGGCAGTCCGCAAGATTCGGCGGCAGCTTTTGCACATGCCAGAGATACACCGAGGATGGCGTTCGCGCCCAGATTGCCTTTATTTTTTGTGCCGTCAAGGCTGATGAGTATTTCATCGATCATCTTCTGCTCCGTAACGTCGATACCTTCAAGCTCGGGAGCGATTATCTCGTTTACGTTCTGAACAGCCTTCTGTACGCCTTTGCCCATATATCTGGTCTTGTCGCCGTCACGCAGTTCGACAGCTTCATATTCGCCTGTTGATGCGCCGGATGGGACTATCGCACGTCCGAGAATGCCGCCGCTTGTGACAACATCAACCTCAACCGTAGGATTTCCTCTGGAATCCAGCACTTCTCTGGCAAAAACATCAATGATATCGGTCATAAAATGTCTCCTTAGATTGTATTTGATTTTTCTATACGTTTATGGGTAATGAACTATATGTCACCCTGCATTTAACCATAAATTATAGCCACAAATTAAGAAAAATAACAACATCAAATCAGATTCGACCAATAGTTTGCTTATTTCTCCATTAAAAAACCGTTTATATCACCTTGACTTTGCAACGCGGGATAACTATTATTTTCAAAACTACGGAGCTTCAATTAATGTATGCAATTCCGAATCTTCTCTTTGCCGACAGGCAGGGCAACATATATGATCACCCACATCTGAAAATGACTGTCAGGAGCGAGAACTATAATTTCGTTCCCTATGAGGTGGAACTTATCGAACTTCCGCCCTGTTCAAGGCTTTATTTCGTTCCCAACAGCCACCCTGTGGCTTATAACCCCCAGACGGCAGGCATGGAGACGTTCACAGGCGGTCATGCCGTCAGTGCATTCCTTGATCCCGGTTTTCTGAGGCTTTTCCTTCCGGCATATGTCAAAAACACGGAAGAGGTGCTTCCGCTTTACGCTTACACCGCCGTGGGCTGGCTGAATGACAAGTTCGTTGTTCCCGCCATTAAAGTCGACGACGACAGCAAGTGGAACCCCGCAAACTTCGACTATACCGACGCTTTCAAACCCACCGTGGACAGGATGCTTGAAAAATATCCCGACAACAGACTTTATAAACAGCTCTCCACCTGCGCGCTGGAATACCACTGCACGGCGGCGAAGAACGCATTCATCGGAAGATGGGAATGTCCCTTGCCGACAGCTCCCACCTGCAACAGCAGATGCATGGGCTGTATATCCAAACAGGACGATAAACGCGTAACCGCTCCGCAGGACAGGATAAAATTCACACCCACTCCTGAGGAGATAGCTCAGGTTGCTCTGAACCACTATGAGGTTGCGGAAGAGCCCATAGTAAGTTTCGGACAGGGCTGCGAAGGCGACCCCATCACAGTTGCTGACACCATCGCGAAGGCTATTAAAATTATCAAGGCGCAGGCGCCGGAACTTACGGTGAATTTCAACTCGAACTGCTCCAGTCCCGAAAAAATGAAGATGATTTTCGACGCTGGTGTAGATAGCATTAGGGTCAGCCTCAATTCAATGGTACAATCCACATATGACGCGTATTACAACCCTGTTGGCTATACCCTTGACGACGTTCTGAAAAGTATAGAGCTTGCCAACAGATATAATGTATATACTTCGCTTAACTTCCTTACCATGCCGGGCATTAACGACAGAGAGAGCGAAGCGAACACTCTGATAGATTTTCTGGATGCGTATAAGATTGACCTGATTCAGCTCCGCAATCTGAACATCGACCCTGACTTTCTTTTTGCGGGAATGAAGTTTAAGAAAGAGGAGATTCTGGGACTTAAGAACCTCCTTAAGCTTATAAAAAAGAAGCACAAGAATATGAAATTCGGCTATTTCAACAGAACCCGTGAGAATTTTCAAAAAGATTTCGGGCTGCCGGATCTGAAAAGGAGGACTAAATGAAAAAGATTTTGGTTATTGTCACAATGCTTTTCTGCGCGACGGCATTCGCAGGGGATTTTAAACTGTCGAACAGTCTTACGCAGGATGAGTTCAGCGATCTGGTACAGGATATCGGTCTTGCCGTTACCCCCACACCCAACAGCCCTGCAGAACCTCTCGGCACTCTCGGTTTTGACATAGCGCTGGAATCTCAGTTCACCACCATTGACGACGGTTCCGCCAGATGGAAACACGCATGGGACGACGGCGACCCTGACAGCGGTATACTGGCAAACAGAGTGCACATTCAGAAAGGACTTCCTTTCGGTCTTGACCTCGGCGCCAGCATCACAAAAGGCGGTAACATCGACTTCACAGCTGTCACCATCGAAGCTAAATACGCAATTCTTGAAGGCTCCGTTGTCACTCCAGCTATAAGCGCAAAAGCCGCTTATACAAAAGTGATGGACATGGACGACATTGACCTTCAGTCAGGTCTTGTGGGACTCTATATCAGCAAAGGATTCCTTATGCTTACGCCCTATGCAGGTATCGAGGACGTTTATACAATGGCAAGCACTGATTCCGACACTGTGGATCTTGACGACGAAAACGTAAACGCTGTCAGAGGCATGGTCGGTCTTCAGATATGTCCTTTCCCCTTCATCGTTCTTAACGTTGAAGCAGCGAGAGGCGGCGATGTTAACCAGTATGCCCTTAAGGCGGCAATCAGGTTCTAAATGAAAAACTTTTTTTACGATTACATAGTTCTTGGCAGCGGTGTCGCCGGACTTAGGGCGGCGATAGAGCTTGCCGAATACGGCAGTGTTGCTGTTGTGACTAAATGTTTTCTGGGGGAAAGTTCCTCCGAGTATGCTCAGGGCGGCGTTGCAGTCGCCCTTTCTGATGACGACGACATAACTCTGCACATAGAGGACACTTTGCGCGCAGGAGACGGGCTTTGCGACCTTAAAGCCGTTTCAACTCTCGTTGAAGAGGGACCGAAATACATCAAACAGCTTATTTCATGGGGCGCGAAGTTCGATATGCACGGCGGTGTGCTGGAATTTTCGAGAGAGGCGGCGCACAGCGTCAACCGCATCATCCATGCGAAGGGAGACGCCACCGGACATGAGATTGTCCGTACACTGAAAGAATATTCCAAAAACTTCGATAATATTGAGAAAATTGAATTCACATACGCTATAGATTTTATCAAAGATGCACCGGACAGCGTTTGCGGTGTTTTCGCTCTGGATGAAAAGACTCTGGAGTTCAAAAGCTATTACGCAAAAGCAGTCATCGTCGCCACAGGCGGCGCGGGCAGGCTTTTCAGACGCACTACAAACCCTGCTGTAGTCACTGGCGACGGAATGGCAATGGCTTTCCGCGCGGGTGCTGATATGCGCGATATGGAATTTTATCAGTTCCACCCCACCGGGCTTTCCGTTAAAGGTGCGCCGGCGTTCCTTCTCAGCGAAGCGATGAGAGGTGAGGGCGGTATTCTGCGCAATGTAAATATGGAGCGGTTCGCGGCGAAATATCACCCCGACGGCGAACTTGCACCCAGAGACGTGGTCAGCCGCGCAATATTTTTCGAGATGAAACAGACCGGCGCAGACCATGTTCTGCTTGATCTGACCCATCTGGAAAAGGACTTTGTGCGCAACAGATTCCCTAAAATTTACAATACCTGTCTGGAATATGACATAGATATAACCGTTAATCCGATACCGGTAAGCCCTGCGGCTCATTATTACATGGGCGGCATATACACCGACGAGTTCGGACGCTCCAGCCTGAAAGGGCTTTATGCATGCGGCGAGGCGGCATGCAACGGCGTTCACGGGGCAAACAGACTCGCCAGCAACTCACTGCTTGAAGGCGTGGTATATGGCGGCAGAAGTGCCGAAGCAGCCGCGGCGGATAACAAAGACAGAGTTGTTAAGGCGATGGAAATGCCTGAATTTGAAACCGTCAGCGAAGAGCGCGGCGAAATGATGATTGAAGACATTCAGGAATGTATGTGGGATTGCGTGAGCGTTTCACGAAACGCGGCGGGACTTATCCGCGCGAAGGACTATCTTGGCGGCAATCTGGCGAAATATAAAAACTACGTTCCCAGAGACAGAACCACAGCCGAGATACGCAATATGCTGACAGTCGGACTTTTGATGGCGACCGCCGCAGACGAACGCAAAGGCAGCAGAGGCGGACACTACAGGGACGACTATCCCGACAGGATATCCGATAACTGGCACATCTATTTTCATAATGCCGAATTTAATCCCGTTAAAAACTAAGAACAAACCATTAATAACAGCCGACGGCTCTATATCCCTCTATAGTATGGACTATAACGAGGGGTATAGAGCCAAAAGCGTAGGCGCGTTTACTGAAAGCCTGCATAAGTTCTATACCGCGAGCGGCATAGAACAGCTTTTGCAGGTGCAGGATGTGCGCCTGCTGGATATATGTCTGGGCGGCGGAAGCAACCTTGCCGTTACCCTTGACAGGATAATGACCATGAAGCATCGCTACATGCTCCATATTGTCACCGTAGAGCGTCAGTCGTCGCTGTTTGACACTATCAGACAGAACAGATTTATGTGGCCCTACGGGGGCTATGAGCTTCTGAGAAAGCTTATAGTCGAAGGGCAGGCGGAGAACGTCCGGCTTGACATAGCCATTGGTGATGCGCGGAATATCATACGCGATATGCCGCTTAAATTTGATGTGGTGTATTTCGACCCGTTCGGCAAACGGAAGAATCCGGAGATGTGGACGGAGGCGGTTTTCAGAGACGTTTACAGGCTATGCACTGATGTTGGCAGGGCGGCGACATACTCTTCCGGTCGGGAGATTCGGGAGGATTTTGTGCGCGCCGGATTCAGGTATACTGTGACGTCGAAGCCAGAGGGCGCTTTTCAGGAGGGTACGGTTTTTTATAAGTTCTGACCGTGCTTTATGTTCTGACAAAAATAAAGAAAATTTGAAATAAGATGTTGACAACAGATTCGTGATAAGCTATAAAAGCTACCTCACGCGGGTATAGCTCAGTTGGTAGAGCGCGACCTTGCCAAGGTTGAGGTCACCGGTTCGAGTCCGGCTACCCGCTTTTTCATAAGAGACCGGTTCTTTTTTACCGGTCTTTTTTTCCTTTAAGGCGACGTGGCCGAGTGGTTAGGCATCGGACTGCAAATCCGCGTACCCCAGTTCGATTCTGGGCGTCGCCTCCAAACTTCTATTTTATAAATCATCTAAATGTCGTCATCTTAATACCCATAATTTATGTAGTTTTAATTCTTCTTATTTGTTAATCTATAAGAATAATGTGATTATTTTCACATAATATGCATTTAGTATGATTTATGGAGAGTGTTATGACACGTTCTGAGTGGCTTGGAATAATTACTACAGATATCAGTAAGTTAAAAAATGAAGCTAACGAGAGAAAAAAAACGTGGAAAGAACTTTCAATATCAAGGATGGCTTTAGAAGAGTATCAAGGAAGAGGATGGTCGATCGTTAGAGAACTTAAAAGAATCGTTAGAGTGAGAAAACTATGGGAACATGATGAAAGACTTGAAAATCGTGTTTGGTATTTACTTTTTTTGCTTGGTTTTTCAGAAATGAGTTTGGGAAGAAATTTTGAAGTAACAATTAAAAAAAGAGACGCTGAAAGCTATAGGAAACAAATCGACGTGTTAGCTAAAGATGATGAGACCGTTGTTATTGCAGAATGTAAGTCTTCAGATTCTATATCAAAAAATAGTCTTCAAAAAGACATTGAAGAATATGAAAATTTAAAAGGAGCCATTGCTAATGCTGTGAATAAGCATTATGGAAATACAAAAAAACTGAAAATATTATGGCTGTTTGTAACTAATAATTTTGCTTGGTCAGATACAGACAAAAAGAGGGCAAATGATGCGAATATTCATGTCGTCACAGAAAAAGAACTCAGATACTATTTACAAATTGCAGATCATTTAAAGAACGCAGCACGTTTTCAATTTTTAGCTGAGTTTTTAAAAAATCAGAAAATACCCGAAATGGAGAATATTACCGTTCCTGCTGTAAAGGGAAAATTAGGAGGAAAAACTTATTATTCTTTTGTTTCGACTCCGCGTCAGATGTTAAAAATAGTTTTTGTTAATCATCGATCCTTAAATGATCCATCTGGAGCTCCAGCTTATCAACGACTTGTAAGCAAAACGAGACTTAAAGAAGTTGCAAAATTTATTGTTTCAGGAGGATTCTTTCCAACTAATATATTAGTTAACTTCGAAAAGAAATGTAGATTTGATGGCATAGCAAAAGATGAAAAAACTAATGTTATATTTGGCAATTTATACTTGCCTAATCGATATAAATCAGCATGGATTATTGATGGACAGCATAGGTTGTATGGCTTTTCTCCTTTGGAAGATAAATATCTTGATCAAAATATTATGGTAATTGCATTCGAGGAGCTTAGGAAAGAAGAAGAAGCTAACTTATTTGTAACGATAAACCATGAGCAGAAATCAGTTCCAAAAACATTATTAGACGATTTAGAAGGTGAGCTTAAATGGGGATCGGATAAAGCACATGAAAGAATTGGTGCAATATGCGCTAGACTCATCGGCCTACTTAACACAGATATTGGTGAACCTTTATACGGTTGTGTTACTCAACAAGGGATGGTTCCTACAGAGAAAACTTGTTTAACTGTACCTGCTTTAAAAGAGGGACTAATTAAATCTGGACTAGTAGGTACTGTTGAAGTTAAAACGAAGGAATATCTTAAAGGTCCTTTGAGTGGTAGTGATGATAATGAAACTCTTGATAATGCAAGAAGTTTTATAAATTCCTATTTCCAAATATTCGTCGAGGCAAACCCCAATATGTGGGAATTAGGGCGAAAAGGTTATATTTGTTCAAATGTGTCTTTACAAGCACATTTTTTATTAATCAAAGAATCTATATCTTATATTAAAGATAAGGATAATCCAAACATTGATGATGTATCTGTTGAAGAATTATTTGATAAGTTAGTCAAATTTATATCACCAATTCTAGAATGGTTTCATTTAGCTGATTTAAAAATGTTAGAATCAAATTTTAAGGTACAGTATGGAGCAGGAGGTCCAAAAGAGTATTTTTATAGATTGTCAGAAATATTACGCAAAACACACCACAATTTTAATCCATGCGGTTTTGATGAGTGGTTAGAAGAACAATCAGAAGAGTTAGTTAGCGAAGCTAACAGAAAGATAAAAGAATTGAATATAAAAGTTCAAAAAACCATATTTGATATTCTCAGAGAAACTTATGGCGATGAAAATGACGCTTATTGGGATAAAGGTATCAAAGATAAAGAAATTAAAGCTGGTGCCTATAAAAAATCTCTTGAGGATTCAATGGAAGAGAGATTACCACTTGAAAATTATCTAGAATTTATTGAGTATAAGAAAATTGTTGAAAATAAAGACCATTGGTTACTATTCAAACAATACTTTAATATTCCAGAAAAAGGAGAAAAAGGAATATCGAAAAATTTAAAATGGATGGATAGAATCAATGAACTCCGAAGAATTCCAGCTCATCCTACTGAAAAAAGGCAGTACAAATCTAAAGATTTTGAATATATCAATTACATATACACAAATTTTATGAGAATGATATCAGAACGAGAGAAGATTAATGATTAATAATAAAGATGTTTCTCCTTTTCTCCGTTGGGCAGGAGGGAAGCGTTGGTTGGTATTCAATAATTCAAGTATATTTAATATAAATTACAAAAAATATATCGAACCTTTTTTAGGTAGTGCTTCTGTCTTCTTTTTTTGTAATCCTATGCAATCAGTATTGTCTGACAAAAATAAAGATCTAATTGATGTTTACAGGGCAATAAAGCAAGATTGGAAAAAAGTTATTTCTCTATTAAATTATTATAATATAAAACATTCAAAAGATTTTTATTATACGGAAAGATCTGTTGATTACAAAGATTTGTTTTTAAAAGCGGCTCAATTTATTTATTTGAATCGGACTTGCTGGAATGGTTTATATCGTGTTAATAATGCTGGAAAGTTTAATGTTCCTATTGGAACAAAACAAACAGTTATAACTAAAGGGGATAAGTTTGAGCTTATTTCACAGCGTTTAGCCAACGCATTGCTGATTGATGGAGATTTTGAGAGTGTCATTGATAATGCAGAAGAAGACGATTTGATTTTCATTGATCCGCCATATACTGTCAATCATAACAAAAATGGTTTTCTAAAATATAATGAAAAAATATTCAGTTGGCAGGATCAATTGAGATTATCAAATTGTGTTAAAAGAGCAAAAGAAAGGGGGGTGAAAATTATTTTGACAAACGCCAACCATTCTTCAATTGTTGAGTTATATGAAGTAGGCTTTTCCTTGAGAGAAGTAAGCAGAGCAAGTGTTTTGGCTGGCAATGCAAAATATCGTGGAAAAGTTACAGAGCTGATTATAACAGCTAATATCAATGTCTAGCTTTTTACCGCTCCATCGTCACCACACCGTCGGAAAAGTGAATATATTCCGGTATGAAAGTAACGGGTTTATCCGGTGTTTCGGGTATTAAGCCCTGATCTTCCAACGCATTTCTTACCTTCGCCGCGTTTGCGTAAAGTTCGTCATTTTCATTATTGGAAATGAACGTGATACTTCCGCTGCCGTCCTTCATAGTAACTGTCAGTTCTTTGTATCCTGTGTTTTCATTAACTGATTCAAGGATATCCACCTCGTCTTTGGAAATGCTTCGCATGTCTAGGATAGTGTCCTGATTTGCAATGTTCACTATGTCGTGTCCGTCGCCTTTTTCGTATTGAATGATGTTTGCGCTTCCGCTGTAATCATCAAGCCGCAAAGTTGATATCATATTTATTATGTCGTTGCCTGTGCCGCCTGAAATTATGCCTGCACCGTTTATTATATCGTTGCCTTCGTCGCCCTTAATGAGACCGGAACCCCTGATTATATCATCCCCGGTGCCGCCGGATATCGTTCCGTATCCGCTTATGGTGTCGTCTCCTTCACCTCCGCGTACAATACCGGAACCATTAATTATGTCGTCTCCGTCTCCGCCGTCGATAATTCCTGCGCCTCTTATTATGTCGTCGCCTGTACCTCCGTCAATAATGGACTGTTGGCTCCTCATGATTATTGTGTCATTGCCCTCTCCGCCATCTACATATGATTTCGGTGTATTATCATGCAAAGGCACTTCCCAAGGTTCCAGAACACGAAGATTAAAGCTCATATTATTGATGATTATCTCGTCGTTTCCGTCGCCGCCGTTTACCGTAACGTTCTTTGCATGAACAATATTTATAGTATCGTCTCCCTCGCCGCCGTCCACGGACGAGTTGCGGATGTTGGAGAGATAAAAGCCGTCGTCACCCTTACCGCCGTTCAGCTTTGAATCAATAAGGTCCTTTGCGCGTATCTCGTCGTTTCCGTCGCTGCCATCAACAACAATAGTTTCGTAATTTGCTTTCATCTTCTGCATTGCGGCTATCTCAACCTTGTCCACAATCTCACGTACAGTGCGCATCATATCGGTTTCAATACCCACAGACTGCATCAGGTTGGCAGATATCTTCCTGTTGTTTGTCTGCTGGATTTCCGGTTGATTCACATGGTTGAAGATTTCAGAACCTGATATTTTCATAGGAAGCCTCAATGTGTAGAAATTGTGAAGATATAATGGATGTATCGAACACATGTTGGTTTCCTTAAGATAAATCAGTATGAGGACTGCAATCAATTATACAGTGTTACAGGTTTGGGAACGGTTGATATGTCAGGGTAAGAGCCGCGCGGTTTTTTGCTTCATAAGCGGGAGTTTAAGAATCTGATGAAATAATTAAAAATGTTGTTGACACACGGGGAAGATTCTAATATAAAAATACCTCGCCCGCGGGTATAGCTCAGTTGGTAGAGCGCGACCTTGCCAAGGTTGAGGTCACCGGTTCGAGTCCGGCTACCCGCTCTTTCTTAAAACCTGTCTTTATGGCAGGTTTTTTTTGTCTCATCTTCACAATCAAACGCATCTGCAATAGCTTTCACAACGTTATGGTGAATCGGTCTGTCTCTTTCTTTCATATGTCGATGGTTAATTATCAATCTTTTTATCTGATCGTTGAAATTGTCATTGTCAATTGTCGATATTTCTGGAAAAAAAGAAATGATAGAGCAATTAAGTGCGTGCGCAATACGTTCAAGACTGATTATTGTCAGGTTGCTTTTGCCGCATTCAATCTCAGATATTGTCGTTGTGTGCAGGTCTGCCATTTCTGCAAGCTTTTCCTGTGAATACCCTTTGCGTTTTCTGAGCATTCTGACAGTCTCCCCGATTGACGTTAAAAGAGTTGAGTTTTGTATATTTTGTTTGCTCATGACACTATGTATAAGCGTTATCTGGGATATATCCAATAGGATAAAATAAGTCATATTTGGTTTGACATAGGCTTTAACCTATGATAATAACTTAATTACGCAAAATAATTCCCTATACGTTTATAGACGTCGTATATCCGTTTTGAGTGCTTTGCGTTAGATATTTTACTAATAATTAATTATTTTTTACTGAAATATGTTGATATACGCTCATGTTTTTTATTGATATTTATATCATAACGTTGAGATAAAGTAAATCTTGTTTTGTTTAGCGGAGCAGGTTCACTTGGGGGTATTATATTTGCTATGTGTAAAAAAATGCTGACTATATTTTGTGTCTTATTATTTAACAGTAGATCAAAATGTATGCATTATGTGCATATGCTCTTAGGGGGTGCATATGTTGAAGAATGTGAATCTTTCAAAAAAGCTGTTCATTGGTTTCGGTATTGTTTTGGCACTGCTCACGGTCATAAGCCTGCTGAGTTTCAACAGGATGTTGTTTATTTCCAAATTAGTTGAGAAAAGAGATATGTTTACGCATATTGAAAAACTCATATACGATGCTAGACTTAATCAGGTGAAATTTACCATTTTTAACGATGAACAATATATTGGTGTCGTTCAGAAAAATCTGAGTGACGCTGTTGAGGTTGCCCAGCTTGACCTCACAAAATACGCAACTTCCGACGATCTTGAAAAACTTAAAGAGATAACAACCCGTATCAACGAATATAAGGACAGTTTTGACAAGTACGTCGGCGAGGCGCAAGAGCAGGAGAGGCTAAAAGAACAGTTAAATTCTTCTGCTGAAAATGTTTTTGCTCTGGCAGACAAAATAGGCTCTGACGATATAATAAAAAATCTTCTGCAGATGCGGCTTTATGCGTTCCGCTATCTTATGTCTCAAAGTCAGGATCTTTTCGACGGACAGCAGAAAAGCTATGCAAAGGTTTTAGCAATAGCGTCTGCAAACCCTATGTCGAATGATGCGTCAACTGACATTGGAAAACTTACGGCATCGCTTAAAAGCTATGATCACGATTTTCATAACATTGCGGAAAGCCTTAAAAAGCGTTCCGGGTTTCAGACCTTAATGATGGAAAGCGCCATGGCGGCACAGAAGATATGCGGAGATGCGTCCGCACAGGAGCGCACAGCAATGGATTCGTCCATAAACGTAGCTCTTATGTTTGTCGGTGTGTTTTCGGTGATAGCGATTGTTTGCGGAATAATCATAGGTATTATCATTACAAAATCCGTAACGGTTCCAATGACAAAGGCTGTGAATTTTGCCAACACACTTTCGGACGGCGATTTTACAGTTAAGCTGGACATCAACCAGAAGGACGAGATAGGTCAGTTTGCCAGCGCGCTTGAAAATATGAAGATAAAACTCCACGATGTAATAGAGGGTATTGTGCATTCATCAAATACACTTGCTTCGGGCAGCACTGAGCTTGCAAGCACCACAGAGGAACTGGCAAGTACATTCACCGAGCAGACCGGACAGGTCAACGGTGTCGCATCCGCAGTGGAGCAGATAAGCACTTCATCATCACAGGTTTTAAGCTCCATAAACGACGTGACTTCAAAGTCCGAGGCGGCGAGAAATCTTACGAATGAAGGAAAGGGATGCATAGACATGGCGAACCGTGTCATGGGTGACATACAGCAGAATGTCACCGCGCTTAGCCGGACTGTAGACGGGCTTTCGCAGTCATCAAAGGAGATAAGCAGTATTCTGCTTGTTATAAACGATATAGCCGACCAGACCAACCTGCTGGCGCTTAACGCGGCTATTGAAGCGGCGAGGGCAGGGGAACACGGCAGAGGTTTCGCCGTTGTTGCCGACGAGGTGAGGAAACTTGCCGAGCGCACACAGCAGTCCATATCGGAGATTGAAAGAATTATTTCGTCCTTCGTTGTTGAGACAAACAGAACAAACGAGGACATGCAGCTTGCGGGAACACGGGTGAACGAGGGCGTTGAGACGCTTGCCTCCACGGATAAGATATTTGAAAAGATAGTCCGTGCGGTTGAGGAGATTAACAGCTCAAGCCTTATGATAACAACAGCCGTGCAGGAACAGACTTCTGCAATTAACAATATAAACGACAATACGCAGGTGATATCATCAGGTCTCGAACAGAGTTCTGCGGCACTGACACAGGTGTCCGCCACAGTTGCCGACCTGCAGAAGCAGGCGGACGACCAGATGAGCGTAACAAAGATGTTCAGGATAAATTGAGACTGTGCCTTATATTAAACACACAAAAATGGTACAGTTCTCCGGTGCGGACCCCGCTTCGGCGGGGTCTTTTTACTTAGACATTTTGCGCCGTTCCGTAACGGCTATTCCGCCGATACCCCAGTTGTCGGTTTCGACCTCGTCAATGACCACAACCGTTGTCTCAGGGTTCTTGTTCAGGACGTCCACAAGCATTTGAGTGGCGCGCTTAATAAGCTCGTCTTTCTGCTCTTTCGTCACGCCTTCTTTGGTTATCTTAATGTTTACATACGGCATACCGACCTCCGTCTGTTAAAATAGCATCCTGCCAATAATATCAATATCGCCGCGGCGCATAGAACCGACGCCGCCATAAGCGAGTATGAGAAATTCCCCGTCTTTTCCGCCGACCAGCCTGCCGCCGCTGGACCGATCATCTGACCCACGCTGAAAGCCACTGTGACAAGCCCTATGGCATATGCGGTGTGCGAGCCTGCAAGTTTTTTGGCGAAGCCCACCGTAAGCGCCACAATGCCCAGAAAAGTTGCACCGTACATACCCGCCGCAAGAAACAGTGCGGGTGCGGAGCCTGACATTGCGGGCAAAGCACAGCTTATCCCCAGAAAAACGTATGCGGGGATAAGGTTTTTCATAAACCCTGTGCGTCCGGCGTTAAGTGTGAAATATACGATGCCTGGTACGGCGCATAGACCTGTTATCATCCATGCCCAGTATCCGCTGAAACCTGCGCGCCCGATGATAAGCACCAGAAACGTGCCGGAAACGATGTATGCGGTTCCCATGAGGAAATATGCGGCTGAAAGAAAATAGATGAACGGATGCATCGGCTCATCAGGTGCGGATGCCGCCTGTGCATGCGTGTGGCTCTCTGCAGGGCGAAACCAGCATAAGGGAGCCGTGAGCACCATGCCGATGAAAAAAACGACCCAAAGCCCCTTCCAGCCCATGTACTGACCGAAGACCAGCACTGTGAATCCTGAAATGAGGATTCCGATGCCTATCCCCGTGTAGATAAGCCCAACGAAGCGAAGCTGTCCTTTCTTGGTCAGCGCCTCGGAAACAATGACCGACATCAGCAGGAACATTCCGGCGCTTGCGAAGCCTGAAACCGTTCGCAGAACCGACCATGCATAGATATTCTGTGTGAGAGCGAAGAGACCGAGGGATAGGGCGTTTATGAAATACATCACGGCAAACCATGTGTATTTGCGTCTGACGGGTTTAACCATAAAGAAGACGGAACCTGCGAGATAGCCCAGATAGTTAAGCGAGGCGATACCGCCCGCCTGTGCAACGGTGAGCACGCCGCTTTCCGTCATTATCTGAATCATGGGGGTGTAAGCAAATCGTGCGATGCCCATTGCCATCGCCATGGACGCTATCCCCGCTGTTATTATGCGAATAAGTTCCATATTCAATTATACGGGAAACTGGAAATAATGGAAGAAATTTTGAAATTGAATTTGTATGCAAAATAAAAATAATATAAACTAAATAGAAACTAGAGGGATAATGTATGGGACATAAAATTTTAAGTGAATTAAAAAATAAAAAAAGAAGTGTAAATGATTTAGCTCGTTTTATCAAAACTCGTACTGATGATAATCCAAACTATAGTATTCTTTTAGGTGCAGGTTGTTCGGTTAGTTCAGGTATCAACCCTGCCAGCAATTTAATATCAAGCTGGAGGAGTGATATTTATTTGGAATTAAGTCTGGCAAATAAATATTTTGAGGTTGATGCTATTAAATATTTGCAAGAAAATGAATCTAGTTGGTACGATAAAAGATATGAATATTCATCATTGTTTGAAAAAAAATATGATTTACCTCGCCAGCGAAGAATGTTCATTGAATCTCAAGTTGAAGATAAAGCACCTGCTTTAGGTTATGCTTACTTAATAAGTTTAGTTGATTCAGGTTATTTTAAGACACTTTTTACAACAAATTTCGATGATTTAATTAATGAAGCATTTTATAAGTTTTCTGACAAACGACCAATTGTTTGTGCTCATGATTCATCAGTAAATAGTATTACTGTTACATCTTCGAGACCTAAAGTTATTAAACTTCATGGTGATTATCTATTTGATGATATAAAGAGTACTGTTCGTGAAACTGAATCATTAGAAGAAAATATGAAAAATAAATTTACAGAGTTCTGTAAAGATTATGGATTGATTATTATTGGTTATAGTGGGAATGATCGTTCAATAATGGATGTATTGCAGTATTTATTGAAGCAGGATGAATATTTCAAACACGGTATATATTGGTGCTTTCGTGAAAATGACGAAATAAATGAAGATGTGCGTAAATTATTGTGGAAAGAAAAAGTTTATTATGTAGAAATTGATGGGTTCGATGAATTAATGGCTGAATTACATAGTTTGTTAAAACCAAAAATCTTACCAATTGATACAAGTATGCTCTCTGATAAATCAACAAAAATGATACAAGTGTTGTCTGCTAATGAACAATTGTTAGCTTCTGGTTCGAGAATAATAAAAGAAGATATTAAAAAATTAAAAGCTCTAAATGTTGATAGGGCTTTTAGTGACATTATAGCGATTTTTTCAGATAACGAATCTGAAACATCTTATAAAAGGCAAAATAAAGTTGGAAAGATGAGTGCTTTCAGATTATTTAAAATTCAAGAAAAGATTAGTAGTGGATTTTACGATGACGCATTATCAGAAATCGACAACGAATTGACAAAAGCTGGGAATGACAGACAGTTTATAAAAGAGCTGAATGTGCAAAAAGCTAAATGTTTTAATCTTATGGGGAAGAGTGATGAAGCGATTAAATGTTATAATTCGTTGATAAGTTCTGATAAGAATGATGTTTCAAATTACTTGTCAATTATTAACCTTAAAGATAATATTTTAGATAAGAGGGATTATATTGATAGGCTAATAGAGGTTGCTCCATACAATGCAAATGCATATGAAATTAAGGCAACAATCGAAGATGAAATAAGAGAAGATACTTTTTTTGATACGAAACTAAATGAAGAACAGATTATCGCTCTATATGATAGAAGTTTAGAAATAGAACCCTCTTTGGACAACATTTCTTGGGAAAAGAAATATTTTATTTTAGAAAAACATGAAAATAAGAATTCTGAAAAACTTAAAGAATACATTGAGGATATGAAAAAAAAGAATCCTTACCACATAAGTGTCATAATTTTAAATTTGAATTTATTGAAAAAGAATGAAGCAAACTTTTTTGATATTTCTGATTATGTCAAAAATGTTATCAAATATCACAAATATATAGACCAGTATTATATTTATCTAAAGTTTTCCGAACTCCTTTTGTCAATTAATAAAGAAAATGAAGTGTTTCGCATTTTAACATATATTGAAGAGAATTTTGATTTAGATGATAGTTACTATTTACTTAACGCTAGAGCTATTTTTAATGTAAGAGGAGATATATACGATGCGGAAGTGCAATTTAAAAGAGCAATAGAATATAATAATTCTTTAAATAATAATCGAATGTTGCTAGAATTTTATTTTAATATTGATGCGCTCAAGAAAATAGAAGAGTTATTAGCATCTAACCCAAAACTATTGGATGAGGCTGTAAAGTATGATTTAGCAATGTTGAAAACTGAATACGATGAAGCAATTAAGATAGTTGATTCGTTAATTATTAAATTTCCATACGATTTAAGTTATGTCATAAAGAAATCATACACATTATTGAAAGCAGAAAAATACAAAGAAACTGAAGAATATTTGAAGCCATATATCAATAATTCATCGATTAAAGAAATAGGTGTTTTTGTAAACTACTCCTATGCTAAAAAGAAGCAAAGTGATTCATATAATAAAAAGAGAGTTGAGATGGAAATCACTAATCACTCTGAGTATGATACTAAGGCTGCACTTTACGCATTATTAGACAGGCGAAGTGATGCAATTGACATGTTAGAAAAACTTTATTTAAATAAACCATTTACAATATGTTACAATGCATTTGATTGGGTTATATTTAAGGATTATATATCTGATAAACGATTTGTTGAGTTAAAAAATAAACTAAAATATTTTGATTAATTTCTAATACCAAAGACACCCGAAACAGCCGTTGAACTGCGGGTTTTTGATAACCTGAATTTCGCTCTCCGCCATACCGGAAAGCAGACGGATAAGTCCTCTGTTTTCCGCGACGCCGCCCGCCGCATAAAGCTTTTTGTGGCGGTATTTGCGTATCAGCGGGAACAGCCTTCTGGCGATGCTTTCGTTCACTCCCGCGCCTATCTGCTCTGTCGGTACGCCTTCGGCTATTTTGCCCACGAGTTCGCTTTCGGAGAATACTGCACAGGTGGAGTTCAGCTTAACGGGGTTTTCTGTCATGCCCGACAGTTCATCAAGCGTGATGTCCAGTATGCGGCATGCGTTCTCAAGGAATCTTCCGGTGCTGGCGGCGCATTTGTCGTTCATAACGAAATCTTCAATATAGCCGTCTTTCACATAGATGACCTTGCTGTCCTGCCCGCCCACGTCCACAAGGATGAACTCATCCTCGCCTGTTGCGCGCAGAGCGCCCTGATAGTGTGCCTTTATCTCGGAGACCACGTTTGCGTTTGCGAAGCTCAGCATGTTCCGTCCGTATCCGGTGGCGGTTATGACAGTGTTGTCGTCCGCTCCGTATGCCGAAAGGTCGATGTTGACAGTTCCGTTTTCACGTTTTACGCGGTTTTTATAGAAAAACACCGTGTCTTCACGGTGAAATTGGATGTTTTCATTGTCTTGTACTGCAATTTTTACGAATCTGCTGCCAAGGTCTATGCCGAGTTTCATTGTTTCCTCGCCGCGAGCATCTCAAGGAAAGATTCGATGCGTATTTTTGTGCGCGCGTCTATGCCGCCCGGTGCGTCGCCCTCAATGGTGAGAATAGGGCATTTTATGTTCTTGCGGATGGTGATGTCCTGCATCTGGCGATAGCAGAACGACTGAACATAGTGGATGATGCCGTCCAGTCTGCGTTCCTCAACAGCTTTCTTTATATCTGCCACCCTGCCGAAAACGTCGTATGGGTAGGTGTAATCGACGTAGCGCTGAACGTAGTCCGGATCGTTAGACGGTATCGCGAACTGACGCTGGATCTCGTTGAAAACCACCCGTGCGCCTTTGGATTCGACAAACTGGTATATGTCGGAGAATATCGTCGGAACGCCGATGAAGCCGATTCGCAGTCCTTCCTGCTCAAGAAACCTGCTTTCGGTCATTGACAGAAAATCGTCGAGGTCTTTGTCGTATGTTGAAAGGCTGGAGTTAAAATCCGTTGAGCTTACCAGCCAGAGGTGGTTCTCGAAACCGGAAACATGTCCTTCGACTGTCATTTTGTCCAGTTTGCGCAGTTTCTCTCTCACCGGGTCAGTATATTTTGAATATTCCACTGCATCTTCCAGAGTGGTTCCGACAGATTTTGAAAAGCGTTTCATCTCTGCCTTAAGCTGATCGTATCTGCTCTCTTTTTCAAATGGATAGCTGAACGAGTGAACCTTTATGCCTGCGGATATGAAAAGTTCCGCCAGCGCGTGTGAATTGCTGCAATCCCCCTGCGTAACGGCGACAACCTCGTCAATTTCCGCCTTTTTAACGGCGGTGTAGATGCCTTTTATCCATGCGCAGAGGTTGCGCGGCAAACCTTCATCCTCGGCTTCCTCCGCCATTTTTATGGGGTCGTGGTCTGTGATGAAAACATTGTTCAGGTCAACGGGTGTTTTGCCCGCCGCCAGAACTATTTCCACCGGAATTGTTGTTGTGAATCCAACTTTCGACATTATTTAAGACTGAAATCTATGTATCTGCGCACTTCTCTGTGCAGACCCTGTCTGTTTTTAAAGATAACCATATTCTGTTCAAAGAACCTGTCCATTTCGTTGAAGTCCACAAGGTCTATTGTGTCGCCGCTCATTCTGTCCTGAAGGCGGATAACTTTTGTAAATTCGTTCTCTTTCATCTTTTTAGTTTTTATTTTCTGTTTTTTATTATAGATATACAGTTCGCATGCCTCGCCTTCGCAGTCAAGTTTTGCATCGTACCATGTCATATCTTCAAAAACAGCCATCCATCTTTCACTCATGTTATATCAGACCCTTTGCCCTTTTTATGTCTGTACGGCGCTGTTCCGAAAAGTCCTGTATGTCTTTCATAAATCTGTAGTTATAGAGATGCTGAAGGTCTTCTGCGGATTTAACGCCCATCACAAGGTCGAACAGATCGTTGTCAAACATCTTCACCAGCATTTCAATGAAGTTTTCAAGGTCTTGTTCTGTGTAGCTTTCGGGAAGGTAATTTGTAACATAATCACGAAGGAACATCTCATTTTCCAGTATTGCGCGGCGCGCCGCCTGAAAAATAGCTTTTTTCCTGAGTGCTTCCATTCTTTCCATGTGTGTCTCCGTTTAGCAATATATATCAATCAGTTTTTTCGTCAATATGAACGGGTGTAACTGTCACCGACCGGAATCTGTGGTATATAACAAAGCCGGGCGGCGTGTTCTTAGGCTTTTTTACGTTTTTTTTCTGTGTATAGTCAACGGTAACTTTAAGATTCAGTTTCGCCTTGCTCATTCCGGCGACAATTGCGGCGCACTGTTCTGCTTCATCATGTGTCATGCTGCCGCTTTTGCGGAATATAAGATGCGCCGACGGTATTTTCTGCGCGTGGAACCATATGTCGTCCGGATTTGCGAACTGGAACACCAGCCTGTGATTGCTCACCGAATTCCGCCCTATGTATGCCGTTCCACCGCATATTTCAAGCCGTATGAACTGTTTCTCTTTTATCTGTCTTTTCTGTTTCGGTTCGGATTTTTTCATTTCGAGGGCAAGCTCGCGAAGCTCGTCCTCCTTCGCCGATATCTCTATGTAGTAAAGCTGTTCCAGAGCGGAATCTATCATGTTGTCGACTTCGCCCATGCGCGATGTAAGAAGCGCCACCGAGCGCTCCAGCTTGTCCGCGCGTCTATACAGCCTGTTCACCTCTTTGTTGGCGTCAAAAAGTTCGGGTATGTCAAACGGCACCGTTTCGATGCCGTCTTCTGTGTAGTTCACAAGTTCGATTCGACCTTTTCCGCCTTTCAGAAGATGCAGATTGCTTTTCAGCAAATCAGCCTTTGTGCGCACCATCGGAAAAGTTTCCGCCTCGGCGTATTCCTCTTTCAGCTTGTCTTTCAGCGTAAGATACTTTTCCGCCTGTTTTTCAAAAAAACGCGTCAGGCGCAGGCGGATGCTGTCGTCTTTTTTAACAGCAGGCTTGTACAGCCTGTCTTTCAGGCTGTCTATATCGGCTGTTGTGCTGTCCTCAAACGGCTTGAACGGGATTACCCGCCCCTGTGCATCAATGTGGAAAATGCCGTCTGTCAGGCTTTCGTTTATGAGCGTAGCGGTCTCCGCAAAGCTGTACCCGTTTGCAAGATACGTTTCCGCGTGCTTCACTGTAACGGGGTAAAAACCAAGAAGGTCTGCAAAATTTGCGGTGGCATATTTTTCAAGTGTGTCGCGCTTGTTGAGCCTCGGTGCGGAGTATCTTTCGCCCACGGAAAAGCTTCTGTCGGGGTCTGCGTTGTTCTTCGCGAACAGCCAGATGATATTTCCGTTCTCGTTCACAAGTGCGGCGTTAGCCATCTTGCCTATCAGCTCGAATATCAGCCTGTGGGTCTCCATCTTTCCGCTGGGTCTGCGCTTTTCAATGTTCAGCCAGAAAAGACGGTCGTATCTTCTTCCGCCTATTTCTACAATCTTTCCGCCGGAGAGCCTGTCCAGAAAAGGATCAGGAACACCTTCCTGCACGTCTGACGTGAAGAGAGCGGGAGCGCCGCCTGTAATGCGTACGTGCAGGCTCTTTCTGTCAGGCGCGAAAAGTCCTATGGTGAGACTGTCTTCGGTGACGTTTATCTTTGTCGCCTGAATGCCTTCGTACCGCTGCTTTATAGTATTCACCGCTTTGGTGAGTGTGAGTCCGTCCAGAGTCTTTCTCCTTTCATACGAAGCACACATACTACACTAATTTTTCGCATAAAACAAATCATTGACACAGAAAAGACCGGGCTTATATTTAGACTTAGCAATAACCGGCAGTAAAACATAACCCTCCTCCCTCCTTAACACGGAGGAACTCAGGCTCGACTAACCACCGAGCCTGTTTGTTTATAAGGCTTCCAACATGCGGCGTATTACTTCGTCAGTTTGTTGTTTCCTTGGGTCATGTACCGGTGTGTACACTCCCCTGCGGAAGCAAAAACTTCCTTGTACTACTTGCATTTTGAAAACCTTAGGCTAAGCTTGCATTTCACGTCTCTGCGGGGAGCGTGCGACGAAGCAGTCTAATGCCTGCCGCACTGCCGTCAGTTCCGGCAGAAGGACTATAAAATTCTTGTTCAGCTTTGCGTCTATAAACATATCCCCCTCTCTCTTTGATATTGCGCCTGTTTTCTTTTGAAACTTGATTTTTTTGGTAAAAAACATAATATTCATTTGCGTAAAAAATTATTATCAGGAGGTTTTCATATGTCACAGGAGAGAATGCAGTTCAAAACCGAGGTGAACAAACTTCTTGAGCTGATGATTCATTCACTGTACTCGCACAAGGAGATATTCTTAAGAGAACTTATCTCCAACGCGTCCGATGCAATCGACAAGCTGCGCTTTCATGCCCTGACCAACGACACACTTATCGAGGGTGATGCTGATTACAAAATTAAGCTTATCCCCGACAAAGAAAAGAACACCCTGACCATCGTTGACAACGGCATAGGCATGACAAAGGACGAGGCTGTTAAAGCGCTTGGCACGATTGCCCATTCCGGTACGAAAGAGTTCATGCAGCTGCTTGAAAAGAAAGAGAACAGCCCTGAGCTGATAGGTCAGTTCGGCGTGGGTTTCTACTCTTCGTTCATGGTTGCCGACCGCGTTACCGTCTGTTCAAGGAAAGCGGGTGAGGATGCCAGCGTCGGTATAAAATGGGAATCCACCGCCGATGGCTCATTCACCGTCGAACCTTATGAAATGAGCGAACGCGGGACACGCATTGTTCTGTACCTGAAAGACGACAGCAAAGAATACACGGATCAGTGGGAAATAAAAGATATCGTAAAAAAATATTCCGATTACATAAGCTATCCGGTTGTTATGGACACAACTAAGAAAGAGGAAGAGAAGGACATAGTTGAGGAAGAGACGCTGAACTCCATGAAAGCTATCTGGCTGAAAGACAAAAACGAAGTTCAGCCGGACGAGTATAACCAGTTCTACCGTCATATCTCCCACGATTTCAAAGATGCTGCTTCAACAATTCATTTTAAGGCGGAGGGAACTTCCGAGTTCGCGGCTCTGCTGTTTATCCCTTCAAAAGCGCCGATGAACATCCTCTATGCCGATTTCAAATCAGGTCCCGCGCTCTATGTGCGCCGCGTACAGATCATGGAACACTGCGGCGAACTGATACCCAGCTGGCTGCGTTTTCTCGTCGGTGTTGTGGATTCGTCAGACCTGCCGCTGAACGTTTCCCGCGAGATTCTGCAAAACAACAGACAGGTTGAGACAATCAAAAACAACATCACCAAAAAGGTTCTGGAAACGTTGGTAAAAATGAAGGCTTCCGAACCGGAAAAGTACCTTGAATTTTTCAACGAATTCGGCAGAGTGCTGAAAGAAGGCGTACATTTTGACTTTAAACGCAAAGAGGAGATAGCTTCCCTTATGGTGATGCAGTCAACAGCAACAGAGAGCGGAAAGATTACTTGTCTGGACGATTATCTTGCCCGTATGAAAACGGAGCAGGACGAAATATATTATATAACAGGTAAAAGCCGCGCCGAACTGGAAAAATCGCCCTATCTGGAAGCTCTGAAAGAGAAAGAGCTTGAAGTGCTTTTCATGACCGACGACGTGGACGATATAATCATCTCAGGTCTTATGGAATACAAGGGCAAGAAATTCAAATCCATCCTTAAAGGTGATATCAGCCTTGGCAAAGAGGATGAGAAGAAAGAGGCGAAAGAGCATTTCGCTAAACTTACCGAAAAGGTGAAAGCGGTTCTGGGTGACAGCGTGAGCGAGGTCAGGCTTTCTTCAAGGCTTAAGAACTCACCCTGTGTTCTGGTGTCCGGCGATTCCGACATAGACCCCAACCTTGAGGCGATGCTTAAACAGATGGGACAGGAAGTACCCAAAAGAAGCAAAATACTGGAACTTAATCCTGACCATGCGCTGATTGAAAAGTTAAACGCGGAGTTTGAAAACAACCCCGACGGCGATAAGGTGGCGGATATAAGTGAATTGCTTTACGATCAGGCACTTATCCTCGAGGGGAGCATGCCCGCGGACACAGCGAAATTTGCTTCACTTTTAACGAAGGTAATGACTGAAACAGTTTAATGTATAACCGGAAAGTGGGGCATTTGCCCCACTTTTTTTAGGTATGGATTAAAACAAATATTTAGGTATAATATGCGAAATAGTGCGTTGTTCGTTGGGATGCTTACAATGTCGAACGTTTTTATGACGTTCGCATGGTACGGGCATCTGAAACATCAGGCGGACAGAAGCTGGCTTTGGGCTGTTTTTATAAGCTGGGGAATAGCATTTTTTGAATATCTCATTCAGGTTCCTGCAAACCGGTTTGGATATCAGACGCTTTCTCTCGGTCAGCTTAAGATAACACAGGAGGTTATAACCCTTCTGGTGTTCATTCCGTTTTCGGTTGTTTTCATGAAAGAGCCGCTGAAGCTGAATTATCTTTGGGCGGCGCTCTGCATGACGGGGGCAGTGTATTTTATATTTAAGGGGTAAAAAATGACAGAGTTGGATTCAGCGGTTGAGATTATCAAATCAATTGCCGACAGAAACAGGCTCCGAATGGTGCTTATGCTGAACAAACGCCCGATGTGCGTTTGTGAACTGGACACAGTGCTGGGCATAGCGCTTTCAACTATTTCCGCACACCTGAAGCAGATGCGTTCCGCAGGGGTTATAACCTCTGAAAAGGACGGACGCTGGGTGATCTATCGCGTTTCTGACGATTCCTCAATCCGTATGATCGTAAATTCGTTGGCACTGCAATTAGCTGATGATAAACAGATTATACAGGATTATGACGCGATATCGGATATCACGCGTGAGGTATGTTCTAAAAAATAGTAAATTTGTCTGAATTTCCGCTTGAAATTGAGATAAAACTAGTATACTTTAACGTTGAGTATTTGATCATTCAGGCGGTGTAACATGAATAATAAAATGGTTGAGCAGGATCTCGACACAATGGAAGCTTTTTCAAAGCTCGTGCAGACGGCGGAGACAGTATCCGCTTGCGCTTATGCGCATCTTAAGGATTTCGGTCTTACAGTGAGCCAGTTCGGCGTTCTTGAAGCTCTTTACACAAAAGGAGCTATGTGCCAGAAAGACATTGCGGAGATAATCCGCAAGACCACAGGCAACATGACCACTGTTATAGACAATCTTGAAAAGAGCGGACTTGCAGAAAGACGCAAAGACCAGAGCGACAGACGTTTTTTTACCGTGTCCATCACAGAAAAGGGCATGGATCTGCTTAACATGGTCTACGACCGTTATAAAAGCAACGTTGAGCGCGTAATTGGCAGACTTTCAGCGGAAGACAGACAGACACTTGAGACTATTCTCCGCAAATTAAGCTGTTAAATTTTTTTACCCGTAAAGGGAAAAGATTTATCTGAAGCTAATATATGTCTTGAAACGCAGATATTTGTAGTCTATCCTTGTTCTATCATATGATACAGGGAGACTGTCATGCATGAAAAGAGTATAGAGCTTCTGAACAAAGCTATTGCGGATGAGGTGGCAACGCTCCACCAGTACATGTATTTCCATTTCCACTGCGACGATCAGGGGTATGACCTGCTTGCCGCACTGTTTAAGAGAACTGCCATTGAAGAGATGATCCACGTTGAGCGTCTTTCAGACAGGATTCTGTTCCTTAACGGTGAAATAGAGCTTAAAGCAGGATGGGATGTTTTTAAACAGAAAGACGTCTCTAAAATGCTTGATATGGCACGGAAGATGGAAGAAAAGAGTGCGATGGATTATAACAGATGGGCAAATGAGTGCTCTGCTAACGCGGATTCTGTTTCCAAGAAACTTTTTGAGGATCTTGTTAACGATGAAGAGCGCCACTATGACCAGTTTGACGACGAAAGGGAAAACATGAGCCGTTTCGGAGAAAATTATCTCGCACTTCAGTCTATGGAAAGAAGCAAAACCCGCTCTAATTTGCCCCCAGTGGGCAGCGGCGGAGCAGACGCTTAACTTTGGCATCACAAAAAAAACACAACCCGCATGTTCCTGAATATGCGGGTTTTTTCTTGTCTTTTCTGTTTTAAACATGTATTCTCCATAAGTTTTTACCGGCAGGTCAAAAGTGAAATACAGAAAAGATATCGACGGATTGCGATCCATTGCGATTTTGCCTGTTATCCTGTATCATGCGGGGATATCCGCATTTTCAGGTGGTTTTATCGGTGTCGACGTTTTTTTTGTCATTTCCGGCTACCTCATTACATCAATCATCCACAAAGAGCTTGTTTCAGGAACGTTTACCATTGCTAATTTTTATGTCAGGCGTGTGAAGCGTATATTTCCCGCACTGTTCGCAATGATCGCCGTAACGGGGCTGCTTTCATATTTTTTCCTTCTTCCTTCCCATTTTGAAAAATTCGGAAAAAGCGCCGCTGCCGCGGTGTTTTTTTGTGCAAATATTGTTTTCTGGGGCGACAGCGGCTATTTTGAGACAGCCGCAGAGAGCAAGCCGCTTCTGCATACATGGTCGCTGGGGGTTGAGGAACAGTTTTATATCTTTTTCCCTCTGATGCTCATGTTTTTTGCTAAGCGGGGTTTCAGACATCTTAAAACAATAATCATTTCAATTTTTATAATCTCTTTCCTGCTCAATGTCATATGTATTAAAATGTTTCCGTCTACCGTTTTTTTTAACCTGCCTTTCCGCGCATGGGAAATGATGCTCGGCGCCATGCTCGCGCTGGGTTTTTTTCCTTCTGCCGAAGGGGTCAAACGCGAGATTTCGGGCGTTTCCGGATTATTGCTTATAGCCGCAGGCATATTTTTGATAGACGAGAATACTCTTTTCCCGGGTTATGCCGCGCTTCTTCCGTGTATCGGGACGGCGCTGGTAATACATGCCGAGGGTTCTGCGGTTAACAGATTTCTCTCGCTGAAACCGCTTGTGTGGGTTGGGCTTCTGTCCTATTCCCTTTATATCTGGCACTGGCCGCTTTTCGCTTTCAGAAACTATATCTCCGCAGTTGAGTTCGACTCTTTTTTCCTGACCAATACGTTTCTTATACCTGCTGTTTTTGCTATGGCGGTCTTTTCTTATTATGTGGTCGAAAAACCTCTGCGCACTATGAAAGTGTATAATAAAAGACAGCTTTTTGCATACGCCGCCGCCTGTATGGGAGTCTTGTGTCTGCCCGCCATATACGTTGAGCATACCAACGGTATGGGTGCAAGATTCTCCAAAAATGTAATTGAAGCAAGCACGGCAAAGATGGGTGGGCTTGACCCGAAAAAGTGCTTCGATATTGAATACGAGGATATAACAAAAGACAGGCTCTGCCGCATCGGAGGCAAAGCCGAGCCGACCTTCGCACTGGTAGGCGATTCGCATGCTCTTGCCATGAGCGGCGGTATGGATGCCCTGCTTAAAAAAACCGATACCGCAGGTCTGCTGTTCGCGCGCTCCACATGCGCACCTGCAGACGGTACGGACGTTTTGAACGGCGCAAGATATCTGGACTGCAGTAAATACATAGATAAGGCGCTTGACGTTATCATAAGCGGATCCAGCGTAAAGACAGTATTTCTGACGGCAAGATGGGGCATGTATGCCAATAATAAGCGCTATCAGGGTACGACAAAACTTTATGTGGTGAAAGACGGCGAGGATAAGGGCAGTCCCTATGCAAGCGACGGACTGCTTTATAAAGGACTTAAAAGTACGATAGCCAGACTTAACGCCGCCGGAATAAATGCGGTTGTGATACTGGACGTGCCTGATATCGGTTTTGACGTGCCTGTTGAGGCGGGCAAATATGCCATGATGAAGCAGATGTTTGGCGACAGGGTGGCGAAACTGGACTATGATTTCAGCTCGTCCACTCACTATGCATGGGCAAAAGATTTCAACGATATGATCAAATCCCTTTCAAAAGAGGTTCGGTTTTCTGTTATAGACCCTTCGGAATTCCTTTGCAAAAACGGAGAATGTGAGCTTTTCGACGGAATGTCTCCGCTTTATTTTGATTCCAACCACTTGTCAGTTCAAGGCTCTTTGTTCGTTGCCGGTCGAATGGCACCAAAGATCAGAGCAGCGATAAAAAATTCAGACAAATTTTGACATCAATCAAGTTATTCCCGTACAATATGTTTATATTGGCTTTCATAAGATGAAAGACTAAGGAGATTACAATGATAAACGCCAATATAACAGTTTACGAACTTTCCAAACAGCACCCAGCGGCATTCAGCCTGTTTGTCAGCAAGGGTTTCGATAGCTTTAAAGACGAAAAAGTGCTTTCTGCCGCAGGAAAATTCCTTAAACTGGAAACAGCGATAAAACAGAAAAATTATGACGTTCAGACATTTCTGAACAGCCTTGCAGAGATAGAGAAAAACAACGACGCATCAGTGGACGTTACCCTTAAAGAGCGGAAGACGGATGGGGATATAACCCTTAAAGGACTTCTGCCATGTCCGGTACGCCTGCCTCTGCTTGAAAAGATAGACGCTTTCGCAGAGAGCGTTAAAGAGCAGACGGGGCTGACAGTGGCATACGATCTCATCGCCGCCGCACAGGGGCAGGGATGGCTTGAGGAGAACGTTGTGGGCATCAAAGCGGAGAACGTTCCCGATCTGTTCGTTTCTGCGGGATTCGACGTTTTCTTCGATGAGCGTTCATTCGGAAAACATGTGAAAAACGGTATGTTCGAGGATATGACTGGCGAGTGCCACGATTATCTTGCGCAGATGAAAGACCCCAAAGGCAACTACGGCATGGTTGGGGTTGTCCCCGCTGTGTTCATGGTGAACCTCGATGCGCTTGGTGCAAGACAAGTCCCCAGAGGCTGGGCTGATCTGCTTTCACCTGAATTTGAAAAGAGCGTTTCCCTTCCCGTCGGTGACTTTGACCTGTTCAACTCCCTTTTGGTGCACATCCACCACATGTTCGGTGACTCAGGGGTTAAGAAGCTGGCAAAGAGCATGATACAGTCCATGCACCCCGCGCAGATGGTTAAGAATGCAGGCAGAAAGACAGAGGCGAAACCCGCCGTGACCATTATGCCTTACTTCTTTACAAAGATGCTGTTCGGAAGCAAATCCGTTGAGATAGTATGGCCTTCTGAGGGCAGTATCATAAGCCCCGTGTTCATGCTTACCCGCAAAGACAGAAAAGAAATTATCAAACCCGCCGCCGACTTCCTTTACGGAAAAGAGACAGGCGAGATAATGGCTCACAAAGGACTTTTTCCCGTACTGAACAAAGAGGTGGACAACAGACTTCCCGAAGGCGCCAGGTTCTACTGGGTCGGCTGGGACTATATATACAAAACAGATATGGGCAGTCTGCTTGAAAGACTGAACAGCATGTTCAACGAAAGACTGGAGGCGTAACAATGAGATTCGTAACCGTAAGCGGCCCACCGTCATCAGGTAAGACCGCCGTGATACTTAAAACCGTTGAAAGCCTCCGCCAGCGCGGCATAAAGGCAGGCGTGGTCAAATTTGACTGCCTCTATACAGACGACGATAAGCTGTACGAACAGAAGGGAATACCTGTTAAAAAAGGACTTTCCGGCGCACTCTGCCCCGACCACTACTTCGTGAGCAACGTATCCGAAAGTTTTGAATGGGGCAAAAAGCAGGGCGTTGATATCCTCATCAGCGAAAGCGCCGGGCTTTGCAACAGATGCAGTCCGCATATTAAAGAAATTCTGGCTGTCTGCGTTATAGACAACCTTTCAGGCATAAACACGCCAAAAAAGATAGGACCGATGCTGAAATCCGCCGACGTGGTTGTCATAACCAAAGGCGACATAGTTTCGCAGGCGGAGCGTGAGGTGTTCGCGTCGAGGGTTGCAACCGTTAACCCCACGGCGAGCATAATGCATGTTAACGGTATCACAGGTCAGGGTGCTTTCGAGCTTTCGACGCTTTTTGCCGACGAAAAGACCGAAACCGACACACTGAACGGAAAAAGCCTTAGATTTTCAATGCCATCGGCACTCTGCTCATACTGCCTCGGCGAAAAGAGAATCGGCGCTGAATATCAGATGGGCAACGTAAGAAAGATGGATGTGGACAATGGATAGACAGCAGATTTTACATAAACCTTTTGCGGAACTTCTGGCTGAAATGCCCTTTGCAGGCGACTTCTTCGAGTCTCAGGGACTCGAGGATCCGACGGCATCGGTGAAGAATTTTATCGACAATCTGACCGACACACAGCTTGAAGACATGGGCATTGAGCCTGCGGAGTTTCTGAACAGCTTCTTTACGTTCCTTGAAGCTGTCGGTTCGATGACCGAGAGAACGTCAGTGATCAGCAGTCTTACCATCACAGGCGGCATCAATAAGAAGGGCGAGGATGAAAACTTTGAGCTTGAGATAAAAGCGGGCGAGATAATCTGTATCGTGGGTCCCACAGGTTCAGGTAAAAGCCGTCTGCTGGCAGATATCGAGTGGATGGCGATGGGTGATACGCCCACTAATCGCCGCATTAAGATTAACGGTGCGGATCCCGACAAAAGCTGGAGATTTTCGCCGGAACACAAGCCGGTCGCTCAGCTGTCCCAGAACATGAACTTCGTAATGGATCTCACCGCCAGAGAGTTTGTGCGCATACACGCGGAGAGCCGCTTTGTGCAGAACCCTGACGAAAAGGTCGAAATCATCATAGAGAAGGCGAACGAGCTTGCAGGAGAAAAATTCGACGGCGACACGCCTGTGACATCCCTCTCCGGCGGACAGTCCAGAGCGCTTATGATTGCGGATACAGCTTTTCTCAGCAAGTCTCCCATCGTTCTTATAGATGAGATTGAGAACGCAGGTATAGACCGCAAAAAAGCGTTAGACCTTCTTGTAGGTGAGGAAAAGATAGTGCTGATGTCAACCCACGACCCGATTCTGGCGCTGATGGGCGACAAAAGGCTGGTTATTAAGAACGGCGGCGTTGCGAAGATAATCACAACCTCTGACAAGGAACGCAAGAACCTCGAACAGCTTCAGGAGCTTGATAAAAAACTGCTGGAACTGCGCAACAGAGTTAGAACAGGCGACACACTGGAAGAGATATGAGAAAAGAGAAAAGGGTGGTCAGAGACGCAAAGGTTCTGACCGCCTTTACAGGCGTTTACTGCCGCGAAAACCATAAAACAGAAAGACTTTGCGAGGACTGCAAGGCTGTTCTGGAATATGCCCTGCGTCGCAACGATAAATGTCCGCTCGACCCGAAACCCAAATGCAAAGACTGCAAAATTCACTGCTATAAGCCTGAAATGCGCGCCAAAATTCGCGAAATCATGAAATTCAGCGGCATTTATTTTATCAAGCGCGGACGCATCGACTGGCTCTTCCACTATTTTTTATAGGTTATCAGCCTCCCTCTGATAAAAGATTTGCACTGTTTATGCAAGTGTTTCTGCTCCAAACCTGTTGAACAGGAGGGAGAAAATACTTTGTAAACTTTCTTCTATGGGCGTATAATCCCGCACTATGTCTGCAAATCAAACTCCTAAATACGACAATGAGACGATGGGAATCGTGATGATGCTTGGCGCATCCGTATGTTTTTCGTCCATGGGTTATTTCATAAAGAAGCTGACAGAGGATTTCTCCACCATGGAGATAATCTTCATGCGCAACCTGATAACCATGCTTATCATATGGAGCGCTATGGTTATTGTACGTCCTGTGAGCCGCGGCGGGAAGCCCGTGCTTCTCATTATGCGCGGGGTGTACGGTGTTACGGCGATGATAGCTTTTTTCTATGCCATAAGTGTTATGCACCTTGCCACCGCCGCCACGTTCTCAAAAACTTCGCCGCTTTTTACGGCGCTGATAGCAGTTTTTGTTATGAAGGAAAAAGCGGACTGGCGTGTCTGGACGGCTATAGGCGTTGGCTTTTTCGGTGTTCTTTTTATCCTTAAGCCGGGCGGGAACGTGCCGCCTGCGGGGTATGCGGCGGGTATCCTATGCGGAGTTCTCGCGGCGTTCGCGTATACCACGGTGCGCGGTCTTGCGGACTATTACGATGCTCGTGTGGTCGTGTTCGTTTTTTCTCTGGTGGGTGTTATCGGCTCGCTGGTATATTTTATAGTGCTTTATTTTTCAGGCGACCCACGCTACGCAAACTGGGATTTTCTTCCACACGGTCTGCATCTATGGTATTTCATAATTTCAGGCGCACTGGCATCCGCCGCACAGTTTCTCATGTCCAAGTCTTATTACTACGGTCGTGCGTCGCTCATGGGAGCGATAAGCTATTCAGAACTTGTTTTCAGTGTGTTTACCGGTTTTCTGGCGGGCGACAGACTGCCGGATTTCGTGTCTTTCGCCGGTATGTTTCTGGTGTTTCTCAGCGGCATTCTCATTGTCCGCGCCAGAAAGAAGTAAAACAGGACAAAATTAATATTTTTTACACCGTTCTTTCTTGACATTCAAGCACATAGCGTTAAACTTAGAACATAAAATTTTGTGTTTTATTTTATCGGAGTAAGACATATGCACCGAAAAATCAAAAAAGGACTCGATCTGCCGATAAAGGGGCGTCCATCCGGCGAAATAGCCGATATGACGACAGTAGGCAGAGTTGGTATTCTGGGGGATGATTACCCCGGTCTGCGACCTTCTATTAAGGTACGGGTCGGGGACAGAGTGAAAAAAGGACAGCTTCTTTTCACCGACCGCAAGAATCCATCACTTTATTTCACAGCGTTTGCATCAGGAACAGTTGCGGAGATAAACCGCGGGGAGAAAAGGAAATTTCTTTCTCTTGTCATTGAAAAGGACGGAAGCGAACCTGAACGGTTCGACACTGACGTTTCGGACAGAGCGAAGGTTCTGGAACTTTTAAAGGTTTCGGGTCTGCTCACAAAATTCCGTAAACGCCCGTTTTCAGTGTGCGTACGCGAAGAGGAACAGCCGGAGGCGGTGTTTGTAAACTGTATGGACACCAGACCGCTTGCACCGGATGCCTCTTTGATATTATCTCATTACAAAGACTATTTTTACGAGGGTCTTAAGGCAGTCGCCAAGCTATCGGGCAAAACCTATGCCTGCTGCGGAAACGGAGTGAGCATTAACGCTGTCGAAGGCGTCGAGGTCGCAGTTTTCGACGGTGTACACCCTGCCGGACTGACAGGCACACACGTCCACTTCCTGCGCCCTGTCGCACAGGGAAAAATTGTCTGGACGGTTGACATGCAGACGGTCATAGACCTCGGATATCTCATTAAAAATAAAGAGCTTAACGAAGAGCGCATAATTGCAACAGGCGGTACGATGGTGGAAAATCCATGCCATATCCGCACTGTGCACGGTGCCTGCATAACATGGCTCACCAGAGGAAGAATAAAGACCGGAGAGGTGCGCATGATAAACGGTTCGGTGCTGTACGGATTTTCCGTAACACCCGAAACGGCGTATCTGTCTGAAAACTTCGCTCAGATTTCCGCCGTTGCGGAGCAGACCGACCGTCCGTTCATGGGCTGGCTGCTCCCCGGATTCAGGATGCATTCAGTAGTGAATATCTTTGCCTCTAAGGTCTTCGGAGAAAAGGACATAAAATTTGACACTTCTCTGAACGGCAGTTTCAGGGCTATGATTCCCGTCGGCACATATGAAAAGGTGATGCCGCTGGATATCCTGCCCACGCACCTTCTGAGAGCCTTGCAGATGAAAGATTACGAAGGGGCGGAAAAACTCGGCGCTCTGGAACTTTCCGAGGAAGACCTGAGCCTCTGTACCTACGTCTGTCCGGGCAAAACGGACTATGCGCCTCTGCTGCGCGATGCCCTCACAACCATTGAGAAGGAGGGCTGACAATGAGAAAATTCTTTGAAAAACATAAGCATCTTTTCGAGAAGGGCGGAAAATATGAAATGTGGTACCCCGTTTTTGAAATGGCGGACACCTTTTTATATAACCCGCTACATAGAACTAAAGGGACAACCCACCTGCGCGACGGTATCGACCTTAAGAGGATAATGATAACTGTCGTTGTGGCGCTGATCCCCTGCGTGCTGATGGCGCTTTACAACACAGGGTTACAAGCGAACATTGCTATTGCGGCATCCGGTGCCGAAAACCTTGAGGGCTGGCGTCATGTGCTGATACGCGCCATGGGTGTCGGTTATGACCCGAACAGCATCGGCGCGAATTTCTTCCACGGCGCTTTGTACTTTTTGCCGCTGTATATAGTGACACTTGCCGTGGGCGGTTTCTGGGAACTTCTGTTCTCCGTTATCCGCAAACATGAGATAGGCGAGGCGTTCCTTGTTACAAGCCTGCTCTATCCGCTGATCCTGCCGCCCACCGTCCCGATATGGGAAGCGATGGTTGCTCTTTCGGTGGGGCTTGTGCTGGGTAAGGAAGTTTTCGGCGGAACGGGACGCAACTTTGTAAACCCCGCGCTGTTTGCCCGCGCGATACTCTTTTTCTCATATCCCGCCGGTATCTCAGGTGACACTACGTGGGTTGCCGTTGACGGGTACAGCTATGCTACACCGCTGGCATCGCAGTCATTTGCCGGACACATAAACGTCACATGGATGGACGCTTTTCTGGGGTTTATCCCCGGTTCAATGGGTGAAACGTCCGCTCTGGCGTGCCTGTTCGGTGCGGCAGTGCTTATCTACACAGGGATAGGTTCATGGCGTATCATGGTTTCTTCCGTGGCGGGACTGGTTATCATAACCGGACTGTTCAACGTTATAGGTTCCGATACGAATTATATGTTTTCGCTTACCCCCGACTGGCACCTTGTCATAGGCGGGTTTGCGTTCGCAACGGTGTTTATGGCGACCGATCCTGTTTCGGCGGCATACACCGATAAAGGAAAGTATTATTACGGATTTCTGATAGGAGCCATGACCGCTCTGGTGCGGGTTGTCAACCCTGCATATCCTGAAGGAGCGATGCTTGCGGTACTTTTCGCAAACATTTTCGCCCCGCTTATGGATTATCTGGTCATGAGAGCGAATGTAGCAAGGAGGGCGAAGAGATATGCGGCGTGAAAGCGATCTTAGAACGTTTCTGATAGCCCTCGTGCTGGCTGTCATCTGTTCATTCTTTGTTGCGGGGGCAAATGTGCTTCTGAAACCCAGACAGGACATGAACAAGGAACTGGAAAGGAAAAAGAATATCCTGCTTGCCGCGGGAATTCTGAAATCAGACACGGACATCAACAAGGAATTCGGTTCAGTTGAGACGTACCTTGTTGATATGAAGACGGGCAAGTCCGAAAAGGGCGACGCAGGCAAATATTTTGAAAGCATCAGAAAGCTTGCTGCGGCGAAAGATGCTGTGCATCTGACAAAACAGCAGGATATTGCCGTTATAAAGAGCATACCTGCTAAGATTCCCGTTTTCATTCTGCGCGACGGGGACGGAAAGATAGCGAAGGTGGTAATGCCCGTTTACGGTTCGGGGCTTTGGAGTACGATGTACGGCTTTATGGCGCTGAACAGTGATCTTAACTCCGTGAGCGGCATAACTTTCTATGAACATGGCGAAACCCCGGGGCTTGGCGGCGAGATAGACAATCCGCTGTGGAAGGCTCAATGGGTTGACAAAAAAATATACGGAAACGACGGTTCGGTGGCGCTTTCAGTTGTTAAAGGCGGAGCGAAAGGCGAAAGTCAGGTGGATTCACTCAGCGGCGCGACAATGACAAGCCGCGGCGTTGAAAACACAGTGCGTTTCTGGATGGGTCAGGACGGGTTCGGAAAATATCTGAACTCGCTGAAACAGGGGGGTGCTTAATGTCGGCTATGAAGGTCTTCACAGACCCCATCATAAAAAATAACCCCATCGCCGTGCAGGTGCTGGGCATCTGTTCCACACTGGCTGTCACAACCAAACTGGAAGTGACCCTTGTTATGGCGATATCCGTTATGACCGTTGTGGCGCTTTCAAACCTGTTCCTCTCTATGATGCGCAACCTCATGCCATCAAGCATCAGGCTCATCATCGAAATGACGGTTGTCGCAACACTGGTCATCATCGCAGATCAGATAATCAAGGCATACATGTTCGACATAAGCAAACAGCTTTCGGTGTTCATGGGGCTTATCATCACCAACTGTATCATTATGGGACGTGCGGAGGCGTATGCTATCAGCAACCCGCCTTTCAAAAGTTTTCTTGACGGTCTGGGCAACGGCGCGGGCTACGGTCTGGTGCTTATCATAATTGCCACCATCAGGGAGCTTGTTGGTTCCGGCAAACTGCTTGGATTTACCATACTGCCCTCTGTGAATTCCGGCGGATGGTATCAGCCGAACGGTCTGTTCCTCCTTGCGCCCAGCGCGTTTTTCCTGATCGGCATCCTGATATGGATAGCCAGACTTACAGTTGTTAAGGCGGAGGACTGATATGGAAGCATACCTTTCGCTGTTCATAAAATCAATTTTCATCGAGAATATGGCACTGTCCTTCTTCCTGGGCATGTGTACCTTTATCGCCGTTTCAAAGAAGGTTGAGACCGCTTTCGGGCTTGGCGTTGCTGTCGTCGTCGTTCAGGCGATAACTGTTCCCGCGAATAACCTGCTTTACAGGTTCGTTCTGAAAGAGGGCGCTCTGGCATGGGCGGGGCTTCCGGATCTTGATCTCGGATTCATCGGACTGGTGACATATATAGGTCTCATCGCTGCCATAGTGCAGATACTTGAGATGGCGCTGGACAAATATGTTCCGACACTCTATTCGGCACTGGGTATCTTCCTGCCTCTGATAACGGTTAACTGTGCTATTCTCGGCGGCTCGCTGTTTATGGTGCAGAGAGACTATTCGTTCGGCGAATCCGTCGTATTCGGGCTGGGTTCGGGCATAGGCTGGGCGCTGGCTATCGTAACCATGGCGGGGATTAGAGACAGAATTAAATATGCCGACACGCCGAAAGGACTTGGCGGTATGGGCATAACATTCATTACGGCGGGCATCATGGCGATAGCCTTTATGCTTTTTTCAGGGATAAAGTTATGACACTGCTAATAATGGGCGTCTTCGTTTTTACGGCTGTCATCCTGCTTCTTGTCGGCGTTATCATAAACGCCAGAAGGATGCTTGTTGCCGCCGGAACGGTGACCATAAACATCAACCATAAAAAAGATTTTCAGGTAAACAGCGGCGGCAAGCTGCTGAATGCTCTGGCAGACAACGGAATATTCGTTTCATCCGCCTGTGGCGGCGGCGGCGCATGCGGTCAGTGCCGCGTGACCATCGTTGAGGGTGTCGGGGCTATTCTGCCCACGGAAAAGACCCATATAAACCGCAGACAGGAGAAAGAGGGCGTAAGGCTTTCATGCCAGACCGCCGTTAAACAGAACATGACTATAGAGCTTCCGCCGGAAGTATTCGCGGCAAAGAGGCTCGATTGCGAGGTTATTTCAAACGACAACGTTGCGACGTTCATAAAAGAGTTCGTACTGAAAGTGCCTGAAAAGGTGGATTTCAGAGCGGGCGGTTATATTCAGGTGGTTGTTCCTCCTTATGAGGCTGATTTCGCTGATTTCGATATCGAGGAACAGTACAGGGGCGACTGGGACAAATACGGTTTCTTCAAGCTTCATGCCGGAACAAGAGAGGAGATTCAGAGAGCCTACAGCATGGCGAGCTATCCCGCGGAAGAGGGACTTGTTAAGCTTAACGTGCGTATAGCCACTCCTCCTTTCGGTAAACAGGTACCCCCCGGCATCGGTTCTTCGTATGTATGGAGCAAAAAGCCGGGTGATAAAGTAACGATTGCAGGACCCTTTGGCGAGTTTTACGGGCGCAACACAGGCAAAGAGATGGTGTTCCTCGGCGGCGGCGCGGGGATGGCTCCGCTCCGGTCGATCATTTTCGACCAGCTCTGCACACTGAATACCACCCGCAGGATAAGCTACTGGTACGGCGGACGGAGCCTGCGTGAGCTTTTTTATACGGAAGATTTCAGGGAACTGGAACAGAAGTATCCGAACTTCACTTATCACATAGCCCTGTCAGACCCTCAGCCGGAGGACAACTGGACGGGATATAAAGGATTCATACACACGGTGGCGCTTCAGAACTATCTGAAAGACCACGAGGCGCCGGAAGAAATAGAGTATTATCTCTGCGGACCTCCCGTTATGATATCTTCGGTTCTCTCCATGCTGGACAGCCTTGGCGTTGAACCGGAAAACATCTTCTTTGACGATTTCGGAAGCTGATATGATGCAGTTTTTCGCAGTCTTCACCGGAGTTTTTATAGCGGTCGCATTTTTCGCACTGGTGCTTTTTTTAAGACGAAACAAAAGCTCGTGCAAGTGCGGGCAGGGACATTGCCGGACAGGAGAGAAATGCGATACTCACGACAAACATTAAAGGGGGCGCCCGCTCCCTTTTTTCATACCTGAAAGCTTTGTAATTCACAATTCAGTTAATATCTTAACTTGCGCAACCGGCGTGTTGTAAGATATGATTAGGTATATGACGAAACATACAGATTCACTGATTCTGCGGGTCACCGGAAGAGCACCGTTTGATAAAGTTTTATGGGCGTCAGAGGGCGTGCGCAGAATCATGTATTACAATCCGGCAGGAAAGGCGATTTCCGAGATATTCGGCGGATATGTTTTTGCCGAAAACGGTCTTAGCCGCAGAGGACAGCTTGTCCGCGTGGACAACAGCCACTATATCGTCACGTTCACGGATATAGGGCTTGAAAACTGTATGCTCGCCATGCTTTTCCCAGTTTCTGCACAGCCTGAAACTGCGGACGAGCCGTCTGAAAATTTTCTGGATGAAGAGGTGCGCAAAAAGACCATTGCGCTTAATCAGGCCGTCAGCGACCTTGAACTAAACAGAAAAAAACTCAGTCAGTCAAACCGTATAGCAGGTGCCGGAAACTTTGAATATCTGAGCGATCAGCGCTGCCTTGTGCTTACACCGGAAGCTTGTCAGGTGCTGGGGTTCAACACCGAAAAGACCGTCATCAACATCGACGAGATATGCAGCCGCATTACGGATGAGAACTTCCACAAAATATGCGACACGCTGTCCGAGATATCGGAGCATACCACAATAGAATCCGAAATAACCATTCTGGACGATGCCGGAGCGGAAAGACACATAAAGGTTGTCATCCGTAAGCTTTCTCCGTCCGGATATGTGCTGGACGGCGTTTTCTACGACATAACATTCAGAAAGAACGCCGAAAAGGAACTGCGCAGACAGGAAACCTTTTACAGAACCCTTTATAACCGTGCGAACATCGGCATATTTACCATGGATATGGAAGGACGCATCCTTGACTGCAACCAGTATTGCCTTACCCTGACGGGTTATACCCTTAACGATGTTAAAAATAGAAAATCGTCCGACATTTTTGTTGTGCCGGAGGACAGAGGAAAGGTTTCGTCTGTTTTTCATAACCTTGAGGAGACCATCAGCAGATGCAGTTCCATAGATTACCGCATACGCACCAAAGACGGGCATATAAAACACGTTCTCACCAGTTTTGAATTGCTTGTTACGGATGAGGAAACGAGGGTCTTCTGCTTCCTGAACGACATTTCCGGTCTGAAAGAGGCGCAGGAGAAGAATATTGAGCAGGAGCGGATGCTTCTGCAGCAGTCCAAAATGGCGACTATGGGTGAAATGGTGGGTATCATAGCGCACCAGTGGGTGCAGCCGCTCAACGCCATAGCCATGATCTCCCAGATGCTTGAAGAACTGCTTGAACTCGATGCGGATTCGCAGAAGCTGGTGCATAAAACGGTGGTCAGCATAAACGAACAGATAGATTTTATGACGGCTACCATCAACGATTTCAGAAACTTTCTGAAACCTATGGGTGAGGCGTGCGAATTCAATGTTTTTAAAGCGGTCAGCGACGTTTTACAGCTTTACAGACCTCAGCTGAAATACTACAGCATCAGATGCGGTATTTATCCTGAGGGTGAGGAAGCAAAAAACATCATGGTGTTCGGCTATGAAAATGAGTTTAAGAACGTTATACTGAACCTGCTTACAAACGCGAGAGATGCTCTGGAAGCCAAGTGCGCGGAAGACGGCGAGATTGACATAACTGTCGGAAGACGCGGCAGCAGGGTTCTCATTGCGGTCACCGACAACGGCGGCGGCATAAGCTCGGAGATGCTGGGTAAGATATTCAGCGCGTATTCATCCACAAAGGGTGAGAAGGGGACAGGGCTTGGTCTTTATATGAGCAGACTTATCATATGCGAGAGGATGCACGGAAACATAAACGCCGAGAACACTGGTCTCGGCGCTAAGATAAGTATTTTTCTTGATATCTGTCAGGCGTAAGATCTTTCAACCTGCCTGTTGAGATGGTCAATGTAGCTGTCCATCTTTTCCATTGTTCTGTTGTAAGTGTCGTGTGTTATCTGCGGCGTGCTTTCACCGAAGAGACCGGCAACGGATTCATATCCTTTTGTAATCGCGTCTTCAGCTTCTTTCAGCTTTCCGGTGTCGTCACCGGATAGCGCTTTTGCCAGCTCAAACAGCCTTTGCGATGTTTTTTCCACTCCGAAATAACCATCCTCGCCAAGAAGAGAATTTGCTGTGACGGAAGCATCGCTTGTTTCCGTATGCACGCTTATCTCAATGGATACGCTCATGATATGCACGTTCGCAAGAACTGTGTCTGCCTGCGCACGCAGCGTGTTCCTGCTGTGTCTGCCTATTTTGTCCATAATGCTTGAAACTGATTTTTTGACATATTCTTCGATACTTCCCGCCTCTCTGTCTGTGACATAGCTGTCGTTTCCGGTCTTGGCGTCAGAGTTGTCAACCGCTTTCACATCGACGCTTTTATAGTCAATGCGGATGTCCACGCTTCTGGTTTTTGTGCTTCCTTTGTCGCTTTTCGACTCGGAAGCGGTGTATTGAAGTTGAGCTGATTTTGAGTTATAGTTCACATACATGGCTGGCTCCGGTAATTTCGATTCTTTGATGCTAATCGTCATGACGTATGTTTACTTAACATAATTATGTATTTTGTATGGAGGCGATCGTATGTTTAAAAAAGTGAATTATTCAATACTTATTGTGCTGACAATCGTTATGGGGCTTGCTCCGTTCACTCCGGAACCGCATATTGTGGAAAAGCTGAGGATGCTTTCAGAGGGGACGCTCAATCGCCCCATAGATATTTTCGACCTGTTTTTTCATCTTGCGCCTTTGGCGGCGCTGATACTGAAATACGTTACATCAAAAACTGTACGCTCATAGGATGTTTTCGGGTTTTGCCATAGGTTCCGGTTCCGGTTTGCCAAACCAGTAGCCCTGCGCAAAGTCCACGCCCAGTTCTTTCGCTTTTATCGCAGTCGCCTCGTCGGCGATGAATTCCGCAATTGTCTGCATTTTCATCTTTTTCGCGTAACTTGTGATGGAGCGCACGATGTCTGATGCCCGTTCGTCTTTAGATATCAGCCGTATGATGCTCGCGTCTATCTTAACATAATCCGCCTGAACCTTAAGCAGATAGTCGAAGTTTGAATATCCTGAACCGAAGTCGTCGATGGCTATCTTCGTCCCGTTATGCTTAAACCTGCTGATGATATTCAATATGTTCTCGTCACCTGTAAGCCGCTCTGTTTCAACTATCTCTATCACCATTCTGTTCATTACTCCGGCATCGCTGGCATATCTGAATATCCCGTTCATAGTATCTTCGTTGAGCAGATCCTCTACGGAGAGATTGACGGAGAACTCTGCATTGACTTTTCTGAACATGTCTATGGATTTTCTCACCACAGCCAGCGTCAGCTTGGGGTAAAGCCTTGTCTGCTTACTGATATCAAGAAACTGCGAGGGCGGAATGACTTCGCCGTTTTCTCCTATGATGCGGATGAGACATTCATATTTCCATATCTCCTTCGCACCGAAAGAATATATAGGCTGGAAGAAGGGGACTATTCTGTCCTTGTCTACGGCGTCGTTAAGCATCTTAAGGATTTTTATGTTCTGCTCATAGGTTGCGAAATTATCTGTGAGGTTAGGGTCGAACACCTGAAAGGCTTTATTTTCAAATTTCGCCTGCTGAACGGCTATATCCGCTTCCGCCATAATATCGGAACGGGTGCTGTCTGCGAAGCCGATACAGCAGCTTAATATCATTTCCTTGTCGGATATCACAAAGTATTCTTTTGTGATATTTGCGGCGGCATTTTTGACTATTTCCATAAAGGACATAATATCCATGTATGGGGCGAGTATGGCGAAGACGTCGGAGTGGAGGCGGTAAAGTTCAAACGTTTTCAGATGTACGTCTTTTGTCAGCCTGTCTGCGAACATTGAAAGCAGTCCGTCGCCCAGTTTCATTCCGTAAAGTTCGTTTATCTCATGGAACCGGTCTATGTCCATAATCGCGAGGCACGGTTTTTTAGAGGTTTCGATGTCCTGCTGAAGCTTATATCTGTTACCTAGTCCGGTCAGTTTGTCCGTATTGAAAACAACCTGCATCCGCTCCCTGTTCTCTATCACCTCGGTGACATCCTGACTGCATGACGTATATGCCACTATCTTTTCATTCTCGTCCTTAATAGGGATTATAACTACGTTGTGATAGTAATGGCTGCCGTCGGGGCGCAGGTTTTTTATTATCCCTTTGAATATTTTCCCGCGGGCTATGGTTTTCCAGAGTTCCGCGAAATATTCCGAAGGTGTGTCGGGATGCCTGAGGATATTGTGCTTATGTCCCGTGAGCTGTTCTCTGGTGTATCCGCTGATTGTGCAGAACTGATCGTTTACGTAGGTTATCACTCCGGAAGGGTCTGTCATGCTGACGATGGAGCTTTCGTCCATGATGAATTTATACTGTTTAAGGTCGTTAAGTATCTTTGTTTGTTTGTCCTCAACCTCGCGCATCCTTCTGAAAACAAATATTGAAGCCGCGAGAGAGAACAGCAGAAGAACGGCTATCAGAGCTATATTTGAATAGAGTTCTTTTTTGGACGTTCCAAGTATTGCCTGCTTTTCTGATGCTATTGTTTCATTAAGAGATTCATAATAGAATCCTGTTCCCACGACCCATTCCCATTCAGGAACGTAGCCTATGTATGAGGTTTTTTCTGTGAATTCATTTTTGTTTGGCAGTCTCCACCGGTATGAAAAATATCCTTCCCCCTGGTTTTTTGCCATGTCGATAGCTTCCAGAAATATCTTTTTGCCATCGCCGGATGTGACGGTTCTGATATCTGCACTGCTGATCTTTTTGTCAGGATAAAAGATGGTTTTATTGTCAGTGGAAACAATCCAGAAATATCCGGTGTCCTCCACCCCGAAACGGTCTTTTCTGATGCTTGTCAGGATATTCTCTTTTGCAAGGTCTGTGATCTCGTCCAGATAGATTCCGGCAGCAATCATTATCTTTGTGTCGGGATTATATTTTGCGTATGCTATTTTTGTATATTTTTTCCCGGGTTCGTTCGGTTTTTCAAATTCATATTCGCCGTATGCGCTGCCTTCATCATAAGCTTTTTTGATAAACTGGCTGAACGGCGTGTTGCTGACAAGTGTGACGGCGTTCATTCCTTCATATTTTTTATTCCCGCCGTGGCTGATGATTACGCCTTTCTCATCAAGGGCATAGTAATAGCCGGTTTTAAATTCCCATTTGAACGAATGAATGAGAGAATTGAGTGCAGTTCTTATATCATTTTCGGAGCTTCCGCCCGCTTTGAGTATTTTTATATATTCGTCAGCGGAATCGACCCTGTCGCTGACAGCGGTTTTTGCATCGCCGTAAACCTCTGATTCTTCCTGTTTTATCCTGCTTATTAAACGAAGAACTTCGTTGCGTATCAATTCTTTCTGACGTGTTTCATAGTTTTTTTTAAGTTCTGCAACGGATCTTATGATGTGTTTTTCAGACAAAGAGGTAAGGTTATATATGAGAGTGAACGAGAACATGACCGCAACTGAAATAGCGGTAATCAATGTTACTGTTGAAAGCCTGATTTTCATTTCTCACCATTAATATCCGAGATTATCATATAATAATGTAAACTTCAATAATTCCAATCGTCGTTTAAATGTGGTAGATTAAAGCATATCTGGATTTCTATGGAACGGCACATGAAAAACAAACTTGATCTGTTGCAGAAAATCAAAATAGCTGCCGCTTATACAGACATTAATCTCAATATTATTGAGAAAAATCAGCTTTTTGACGAATATTTTCCCGGTGCGGATATTTTATTGCCGGCTCCCTTTTTCATTGGAAACATTCCCGACTTCAGGTCGGTTGTTACGGGGAACGGCGCATTGGAAGTTCACTCATCCATGATGGTGAACGGTCGCAAGCAGGTGTTCTCTCTTAAATTCATGCATGATTCCGGCGACGTCTACTTCTTTTGTGCGCAAAACCTGACAAAAGAAGGACGGTCACAGATAGACTTTTACGGTTCAGACCAGCCCTTCATTCCTCAGTATCTGTCAAAATCTGCTCCCATGCTGCTTATTGATGCCGGAAAGAACGGCAGGATACTTGACGCCAACGAAGCGGCATGCAGTTTTTACGGTTATACCAAGGCGGAGATAGAATCGCTGACGATCGACCAGATAAATATGCTTTCGCCCGAGGCTATCAAAAAAGAGATGGCTCAGGCGGCGCTTTATAAAAGAAATTACTTCAATTTTAAACACAGAATGAAGAACGGCTCCATAAAGGATGTTGAGGTGTATTCAAGCCCCGTGCCGGCAAAAAACAAGACACTGCTCTTTTCCATTGTTGCGGATGCTTCTGAAAAAAGGATGTACGAACTGCTTCTTTCGGATCTGAACGAGCGTATAAATGAACGGGTTGAGGCGGAGAAGATGGCGTGCGTCGTTACAACCTCAAAATACCAGAATCTTTTCGAGATGAGTCAGGATGCTGTGCTTATCATGGAGATAGGCGAAAACGGAAAGATGAGCTTTGCCGATGTAAATAAGTCGGCATGCACCCTTTTCGGATACAGTAAGGAAGAACTGCTTCTTAAGCGTTCCGCAGACCTCATAAAAGACAAAGAGGAATACGAGACATACCTTTTAAGATTAAGAGTGGCTCTGGACAGTGTGGGGGTTTATGAAGGGAGACTTCGTATAATTCGCGCGGACGGAAAAGTGCGGACAGTGGAAACCACAGTCCGGCAGACGTATCTCACGAACAAACCGATAGTGATAGCGGTCGTGCGCGACATAACGGAGAAGCTTAGACGCGAAAAAGAGCTGATGGAAAAAGATATGGTGGTCATCCAGCAGAAAAGGATGGTGGAAATGGGCGGACTGCTCTCAGCCGCCGTGCATCAGATGAAACAGCCGCTCAGTACAATTTCGCTGGTCGCACAGGTTATGAAGGATGAGCCGGACAACCTTGAGGAGAACAGCGATATACTTAAAGCTCAGGTGCAATATCTGAACGAAACGCTGACAGAGTTCCGAAATTATTTCCGACCGTCAGCAGAAAAATCCTCGTTCAGTGTTCTTTCAATTGCAAACGATGTGGTTAACATCGCAAAACCACTGCTGATAGCCAGCGGGATAACTGTTTCCGTCAGCGGCGACGAATCTGTGAAAAGCTTCGGCGTATCGGGTGATTTCAAACAGATAACCATGAACATCATCATGAACTCCATGGATGTGATAAGAGACCGCGGGATACAGAAAGGGCGTATAGACATAGACGTACACAACGGCGGAAGCCACGCTATCATTGTCTTTGCTGACAACGGCGGTGGAATTGACGAATCGCTCCTTCCGGAAGAGATATTCAAACCGTTCTTTTCGACCAAAGGCGACAAGGGCACAGGTATCGGGCTTTCCATCGTAAGAGGCATGGCGGAAAAACTCGGCGGTTATGTTAAAGCGGAGAACAGCCCCGCAGGCGCAATTTTTACTGTTGCCGTGAACATTGTCTGATATAATTGAATGATGAGTGAATTGAGAATCATTATTGGATAAAAATTATCAAAAGAATATTATTGCAATATAGAACAACTATGCTATAATGCAAAAAATAAAACAAAGGAGGACAGAAATGTCAAAATCATTGAAAGGCACCGAAACACTTCAAAACCTTATGAAAGCTTTTGCTGGCGAGTCACAGGCACGCAACAGATACAGCTTCTACGCTGCTCAGGCACGCAAAGACGGTTACCGTCAGATAGAGAACATCTTTCTTGAAACTGCCGATAACGAAAGAATACACGCAAAACGCTTCTTTGACTATGCAAACGATCTTCTCGGCGACCAGATACCCCTTATGGTCAATATCAACGCCGACTATCCCGTTGCTTTTGCAAAAACTCTCGATAACCTGAAATTCGCTGCCGACGGCGAACATGAAGAGTGGGAACTTCTTTACCCCGCATTCGCTAAAGTTGCTAAAGAAGAAGGATTCCCGCAGGTTGAATCTCTTTTCACAAAGATTGCCGCTATTGAAGCTCACCACGAAGCCAGATATCGTCAGCTTGCGAAAAACATTGAAGACGGTCTTGTTTTCAAAAAAGGTGCGACAGTCGCATGGAAATGCCTTGTTTGCGGACACATCCACGAGGGTATCGAAGCTCCCGCTGTATGCCCCGCCTGCGCACATAAACAAGAACATTTTGAAATGCTTATACTTAACTACTAAGACATTTTACGGGCGGGCAGGAATGTCCGCCCTTGTTACATCTTTGTCATTTTTACCATGCAGCACATCAGAGCGCCGCTTCCGCCGTTTTCAACCTTAACTACCGCGTTGCAGACCTTGCAAACGTATGTTTCACCCTTTTTTGTCGCCATTTTACACCTCATGCCTAACAGCGTCTTGTTTTACAGTTGTTCCAACAAGAATATATTCCTGATTTATCTTCCGGTCAATATCAGTTGAAAATGTCATTGGTGCATTTGGCATTTGCGCGGATAACAGACGCTTAGATTATTTTCATACAGATCATTTCAGTGGATTGAATTTTTCTGAAATTTTTGCAATAAAGGAACACAACACATTTTCTTATTATTATTTTTTCAAAGGAGAACACTATGAGAAATCATTGGAGCGGACGCCTCGGCTTTACGTTAGCCGCGGTGGGATCCGCTGTGGGGCTCGGTAATATCTGGAAATTTCCTTATATTACAGGCATGAATGGGGGTGGCGCCTTTGTTCTGGTCTATCTTCTTGCCATTGTCATATGCGGTCTGCCTCTGCTGATTGCGGAACTGCTTATCGGCAGGGAGTCGCAGAAGGATGTTGTCGGCACTTTCAAGCATTTAAGTAAGAATCCGTTCTGGTCAAACATCGGATGGATCAACTTTATTGCAAGTTATGTTATTCTTTCCTATTACGGCACTGTTGCCGGATGGACGTTCAACTTCCTATTAAAATCGGTATCAGGTTCATATCTGAAACTCCCCGCCGAACAGCTTTCGGGACTTTTCGGACAGCTCGTGGGAGACGCACTGACGCAGATATTCTGTTTCACTGTCTTTCTGGTGCTGACGGTTTATGCTGTTCTCAAGGGCGTTAAAAAAGGGATTGAGCAGTGGAACAGGGTGATGATGCCCGGGCTGTTCATCATTCTGGTTGTGATGTTTGCATATGCAATGACAACAAAGGGAGCGCTGGAAGGCATAAAATTCATGTTTTATCCGGATTTTGCAAAGCTGACAGTAGAAGGAGTGCTTGAGGCGATAGGTCATTCATTTTTCACTCTGTCTCTGGCAATGGGTATCATAGTTACTTACGGGTCATACATGGACAGCCGCGAGACTATTTTTCCCATGGCAACAAAGATTGCAGTTCTCGACACAGTGGTTGCGCTTGTCGCAGGACTTGCACTGTTTCCAATAGTTTTTACCGTAGGGCTTGAACCCGCCGCGGGACCCGGGCTGATTTTTAAAACTCTTCCGCAGGTTTTTGCATCTCTGCCCTTTGGTCATGCTCTTTCGTTCCTGTTTTTCCTTCTGCTTGCTTTTGCGGCGCTGACTTCGATGATATCAATATTTGAGGTTGTTGTTGCGTATCTTATTGACGAAAAAGGGATGGAACGTAAAAAAGCATCAATAATGATGGGGTTCGTGCTGTTCATAACAGGACTGCCCGCCGCTATGTCATACAACGTGCTTGGGAATTTCACTGTCATGGGGATGCCTGTGCTTGATGCCATGGATAATTTTGCCAGCAACTATCTGCTTCCCATAGGCGGGATGCTGACATCGGTATTTGTCGGTCATATTCTTAAAAAAGAGATAGCTTACAGACAGATAGCAGAGACTGACAAGCTGGTTATAGTGTTCAACGTGTGGTATTTTATCATCAGGTTCATAACACCTCTGACAGTTCTGATCGTCTTCCTTCACAAAATAGGTCTTTTTAACTGATAAAGAAGAGATAGGTTAAAAGATTGCATATATGAAAACGCCGCAGTTGCGTGCGGCGTTTTTTTACCGGATAATAAGGGGATTTGAAGGATTGTATCCTGCTTATTTCATTTTAGCAGGTTTCAGAGTTTTGCATTTTTCGATCTCTGCTTTAGTCAGTTTCACCATTGCAGGGTTCTTAGCGTATTCCTCGCATTGTTTTGTTTCTTCAGGTGTCAGCATAGCGGAGTTGACCATTTCTTTTTTAACTGCGGGCGCTTTCATTTCTGATGCCATGGCGCTGAAAGCTGAAAACATGAGAGCTGCTGCAAGGATTGACGATGCGAGAAGTGATGCATTTTTCATGATTGACCTCCTGAGTCAACGTATTCGTTATGCCATATAACTTGCAACAGGTGTGCCAGTTTTGGTATATTTAGAAAGTCACAGTTTATCAGATGGTTATATTGCTGATTCGCTTTGACAGGTAAGAAAATATCCGGTAAGTTTCTTGCCGAACGGTAAGAAACTTATCAGTCGGGGTCGTCCACTCCGTACTCTTCCAGTTTTTTTCTAAGAGTAAGCCGGCTGACGCCAAGAATGTTTGCCGCCTTAGTTTTGTTATTGCTGCAAGATTCATAAACCGAGAGTATGTGGCGCCTCTCAATATCTTTCAGACAGCACATTTCAGCCGCCGTTTTATGCACGAGGGCAGCCGCAGGTTTCGGGTTCAGCTCCGGCAGATGACCGAAAAGCGCTGTCCGTTCCATTATGTTCCTGAGTTCGCGTACGTTGCCGGGCCAGCCGTAATTGAGAATAACATGCCTGTCGTGTGCGGAAAGCTCCATGGGCTGTTTGTTCATCTTTCGTCTGTATTTGTCTAGATAATACTGAGCCAGCTCAATGCAGTCGCCGTCTCTTTCCGCAAGCGGCGGGATGACTATGTTTACGACGTTAAGCCTGAAAAAAAGGTCTTCTCTGAATTTTCCTTCTTTAACGAGCGCTTCAAGGTTTCTATTGGTTGCCGTTATGATGCGTACGTTTACCTTTGTTTCTCTCGTTGCGCCAAGTTTGAAAAAGGTTCCGTTTTCAAGGAACCGCAGAAGTTTAATCTGTGTGGACATGGGCAGATCACCTATTTCGTCCATGAAAAGCGTGCCGCCCGAAGCCATCTCTATCAAGCCTTTTTTATTTTTCCGTGCGTCGGTGAATGCCCCCTGCTCGTAACCGAAGAGTTCAGATTCGACAAGCTGTTCCGGCAGTCCGGCAGAATTTATGCTCATGAACGGGCGCTCTTTTCTCGGTGAAAGCATATGGACAGCCTCTGCCACCAGCTCTTTCCCCGTTCCCGTTTCACCGGAAATCAGGACACGCGTCTCGTCGGACTGCGCCGCCAGAATTATCTGTTTTTTCATCTCCTGAATGACCGCCGAACTGCCGACGATACTGTCCAGAGACGTTCTGTCCTTCATGGCGTGAATGGCTCCCAGATTTTGTTTCGCCAGTTTAAGGGTCATGGCATTGTTGACGCAAAGCTGAAGATCAACCAGTTCAAAAGGCTTGTTCACATAGTCGAATGCGCCCATTTTAAGCGTTTTCACTGCCATTTGTACTTCCGGATAAGCTGTTACGACTATAGCCTCTGTGTTGCCGGGCGAGTTTTTGATAATGGGCAGCAGGTCTGTTCCTTCACCGTCCGGAAGGTTTACGTCAAGGATTGCCACATCAAAATCCTCGTACATTATAGCGTTTTTTGCACCTGCAAACGTGGTTGTCAGCGTGGTTTCGTGTTCCTTTGAAAAGAACCGCACAAGTGATGTACCGAGAAGCTGGTCGTCTTCGACTATCAGGAGTTTAGTTTTCATTGTCTGTACTCTTAATTCTTATTGTGGTTTGAAGCCCTTTGCCTGAAATGTTTCCGGCGGTTATGCTCCAGCCCGTTGATTTAACTATATCGTTCACAATGGCAAGCCCCAGTCCGGTGCCGTCCTGTTTGGTAGTGTAAAAGGGTTTGAACATCTTCTCCGGTTCTTTTGCCCCTCCGCCCGTATCGGAAATCACCAGTTCGTATGCGCCGTTGATGCCCTGCACGGATATGTCTATATTTCCGCCGCCCATGTCAGAAAGCTGCTGCACGGAGTTGAGCAGTATGTTGAAAATAACCTGCCGAAGCTGCATTTCATCGCACACAGTAACACTTCTGCCCGCTTTGAGGTTGATGAATATCCCGTTGCGCTCGGTCTCTTTTTCAAGCGTCAGAACAACCTCTTTAAGAACTTCAGCAATGTCCGTCTCTTTGTATTCCGCGTCCGGTTTTCTTCCGAATTTAGTGATGGATTTAAGGAATACAGAGAGCTTGTCCACCTGCGAAATTATCATGGATATGAATTCCTTCTCTTCCTGCGATTCGTTTTCAGACCGCAGAACTTCCAGACTGGTCTTCATTGCGGCGAGGGGGTTGCCTATCTCATGTGCCATTGCGGCGGATATCATCCCCAGAGACGCCAGTCTGTCGGCATGCATGAGCTGTTCCTGAATTTCGCGAAGCTGTTTCTGATATTCGAGTTCTTTTTCTGTCATGCCCGCTATCTTGTCCACCTGTTCTACTATTCTGGTTTCAAGGTTCCTGTTCAGCTTTTCAAGCTCAAGGGTACTCTGTTTCAGCCCGAGTGCAGTCTTGCGGATGGCATGTCCGATGCCGTCAAATTCGCTGATGCCTGTTTCTGTGAATCCTTTGTCCGCTGCTGTGGGTATGAACCGCACCAGATGCTTCACTTTTTTGATTATGTCTGCCGACACCAGCAGTGTGAAGAGCAGTACAAAGCCGAAAACCACCCATAGGCTTATCATGTATGGGCGCATTATGGAGAACACTGCGTTGTTTATTTCGCTGTCGGATTCGTATATTGCGACGTACCACAGGTTTGTGCCTTCTGAGTTATCAAATCTTATAGGCATCACGGAAAGGTAGCCTTTTTTCACCCGTTTTTGAGTAATATGCTGTTCTGTAAGAAGGCTTTTTGCGTTTATTCCGAAACGTTCCTGTATCTCGTTTGAGGCGTATTCTTTGAAACCGCTTCCGTCGTAACTTATGTATTTGCCGGAATTGTTGATGAGCATCGCCTTTGAGGGTTTTGCTCCTGCCAGCGGAAGGATATGCTTGAATATGTAGTTGCCGTCGAGATTTATCAGCAGTATTCCGCTTTTTTCGGCTTTAACTCCTATCCGTGCAACCAGCCTGCGGATATGATCTTTCTCTTTTTCCACGTTCGGATCGAGACCGGAAACGTATATATACTTTCCAGACATATTGAGAGCTTGTCTGAAATAATATTTGTCGGCTCTGTTGTGCAGTTCGTTTTCTTTTGTGCGCGACAGTCCTTTTTGCGTCCTGTTCAGGCGTATTATCTCCATCCCGCTTTTGTCCAGGTATTTTATCTGCAGAAATTCGGGATGTCGGAGCATTATGGCGCTGAATTCACGCGAAATATCCTGCGGATCACCGGTTCTCAGAAATTTTTTGAAGCTTTCATGCTGTTCGACAACGGAAAGTTCAGTAGCGGACGACACCAGAATCTGGTCGATGAGTGAATCAACCATTGAGAACTGTTCGTTTATCATATTTTCGGATGTGAGCAGTGCAGATTTTTTTGCAGAGAAGTACACGCTTGCCGACAGAAGCAGCGTGGGCAGAAGCGCCGTAATGAAAAAGGCGGGTAAAAGCCTGCCTGTTATGGATCTGAATAATTTCATTGTGTGTCTCTGTGACCAAAGTTTAGATGATTATATCTTCAATGTTCACTGCGGTCATCTTAATTATGTTGGAGTGACAGTCAAATTGAGGTATAGTTCCCGAAATAAAAATACAGAGGATTGATATGCCGGAAAAAACAGGCAGAAACTATGACAAGATAGCCCATTGGTGGCAGGAACAGCACAGGGATTCGCAGTACGGAATATCCGCGCTGAAGAAAACTCTCGCCATGTGTGGCGGGAATAAAGCTCTGGATATCGGCTGCGGCGCAGGCGGACGCTTTATACACGCTATGCAGGCTGCCGGTTTTGCTGTTACGGGTGTGGATATTTCAGCGAAAATGATTGAACTTGCCAAAGAGAACCACCCTGAACATACTTTTTTCCATGACGATATCTGCAAATGGCAATCGGATATAAAATTTGATCTGATAACCGCGTGGGACAGCATTTTTCATCTGCCTTTGAACATGCATGAATCCGTCATTGATAAACTGTGCGGATTGCTGAAACCGGAAGGCGTTCTGATGTATACGTTCGGAGATGCTGTCGGTGAACATACCGATACATGGCATGATGAACAGTATTATTACAGTTCCATAGGGATAGAGGGTAATCTGAATCTGCTTATGAAATGCGGGGTTACTCCTGTCCATCTGGAACTTGACCAGTATCCGCAGACGCATGTTTGTGTTATTGCGGTGAAACGCAATGTATGACGTTATTGTGACAGGCGGCGGCGCGGCAGGGCTTATGGCGGCGGGATTTGCCGCGAAAGAGGGCGCGAAGGTGCTCGTTGCCGAAAAGATGGTCACATGCGGGCGCAAACTGCTCATAAGCGGCAGCGGCAGATGCAACATAACCAATACTATAAAAGATACGAAACAGTTCGTTGCTAAATTCGGCAAAAACGGCAGGTTTCTGTATCAGGCTATAAATTCATTCACCACTTCCGATGTGGTTTCTTTTTTTAACTCAAAGGGTCTTAAAACTGCTGTTGAGAAAAATTTTAAGGTTTTTCCGGCGGGTGATGCAGGCTCGGCTGACGTTCTGCGCGTTTTGATGGGATTTTGCGTATCGGGCGGAGTTGAGTTTCTTTCGTCCTCTCCCGTAACGAAAATAAACACTGCTGACGGACGAATAATTTCCGTGACCGCCGGCGGGCGGGATATCGAATGTAATGCGGCTGTGATAGCCTGCGGCGGGAAATCCTATCCGGCGACAGGTTCTTCGGGTGACGGTTATGCACTGGCATCTGCGCTCGGGCATACGATTGCCGAACCTCGTCCTGTTCTCGTTCCGGCATATTCCGACAGCGAATGGATAAAGGACCTGCAGGGCGTAAGCCTGCGGGATATCCGGCTGACTCTGTTTTCGGCAGGAAAGAACGTCGCATCCGCAGACGGCGACCTTGTTTTCACAGACAAAGGTGTTTCGGGTCCTGCGGTGTATGACATCACAAGATATGAATTCGACCGCAGCGCCGACAACAGGCTTATGATAGACCTGCTGCCGCTTAAGTCTGCAACGGAACTTGACGCGGAACTTGAACTGTCGATGCGCACGAATAATAAAAAAATACTGAAAAATATTATAGACGAATGTGTTATGTCCTCTCTTGTGCCTGCTGTGTTTGCAGTTTCAGGTATAGACCCTATGCTGAAAGCGTCAAATCTATCAAAAAAAGACCGTAATAAACTTGTATCCGCAGTGAAAGGGCTTGAGCTTTCAGGAGTTAACTTTGCCGGATTTGAACGGGCTGTCGTTACCGCAGGCGGAGTAAAACTTAAAGAAATTGACGGCAGATCAATGAGTTCCACGATTGTTGACGGGCTTTTCTTCGCAGGGGAAGTGATGGATCTGGATGCGCCGACCGGGGGATATAACCTCCAGATGTGCTGGAGTACGGGCAGACTTGCCGGAATTTCCTGTGCAGAATATGCCAAAAAGAAAATATAAGCATTTTCTCCTTTACTACCTGCATACCGAGGGAGTATATTTTCATGCACGAACCCTTTGCCGTGACGGCAAAGGTATTGGAGGAGTCCCATGGAAATAACATCCAAACTGCTTCCTGAAAGTGAGAGGAAGTATTCGCAAATTGCAGGTATCAAAGACCTTCCCTTCGGTCAGTTCCGCACGGATCACATGTTTCTTGTGGATTATAAGGACGGAGAGTGGAAGAATGCCCGCATAGTGCCCTACGGTCCGATAGAAATGATGCCCGGAGCCGTGTCACTGCACTACGGTCAGACGATTTTTGAAGGCGCGAAGGCCTTTAAACACCCTGACGGTGAGATTTACGCCTTCAGGCTTGACCAGAACGCGAAAAGGATGAACGTTTCCGCAGAACTGATTTGTATGCAGCCCATCAGCGAAGAGCTTCAGGTGGAAGGTGCAATGCGTCTTATGGACATTGACCGCAAATGGTGTCCAGACGTACCCGAATCATCACTCTATATCCGCCCTTTTATGTTCGCAACGGAGGACGCACTCGGTGTTCGCCCCAGCCGCGAATATATATACTGCGTAATTCTGTCGCCCAGCGGTCCTTATTACTCAGGCGGTTTTAATCACAGCGTGAGACTGCTTATCACCGATAAATATCACAGAGCGGTTTCCGGCGGAACGGGAGCTTCCAAAACAGGCGGCAACTACACAGCGTCGCTGAAACCCGGCATGGTCGCCAAACAATGCGGCGCCAGTCAGGTTCTTTACCTTGACGCTACGAATACATATATTGAGGAAGCGGGCGCCATGAACCACTTCCATATCATGAAGGACGGAACGGTCATAATCCCTGAGTTCACGGATTCGATCCTGCGTTCCATCACGTCCATATCCATGATAGAGCTTCTTCCTGCAATCGGCTATAAGGTTCGTCAGGAACGCATTGCTGTCAAAGATTTCATCGCACAGATAAAGAGCGGCGACATCATTGAAGCTGGCGGTTTCGGTACGGCTGCCGTTGTTTCACCCGTTAACGAATACGTTTTTGATGACGGTGAGATACTTAAGGTCGGCAACGGACAGATTGGCGAGCACACCAGAAAGATATATGAAGCCTATACCGCAATACAGAAGGGCGAGGCGCCCGACAAATTCGGCTGGCTTAAAAAAGTAAAAAGATATTAATGAGACCGCCGCGCCGCCAGTGCTTCTCGCGAAGGCTTTTTTCGTCTCTGCGAGGGCGCAGCCCGCGGCAGTCTCTTTTTCTTCCCCATTTCAGGAGACAATATGCAGCAGTTCAGCTTTCACAGCCCCGTCCATGCCTTTTTCGGATTCAACGCCATAGACAATCTCAAAACCCTTCTTGAGCCTTACAAAACAGTTTGCATCGTCTGCGGCGCGACTTCCCCCGAAAAAACCGGATTCCGTAAATATATGGACGAGTATTTCAAGGATAAGAACATACACTGGTTCAACCGCATAGAGGAGAACCCGTCCATCAATACCATTCTGAAAGGCGGAAAATTTGCCCGCGAATGTAAAGCGGAGGTTGTGATAGGTTTCGGCGGCGGAAGTCCGCTGGACGCTTCTAAAGCCATTGCCGCATTTGCCACCAACAACAAGGGATTTTACGAACTGCTCACCGAGGAAAAACTCGAAAAAGAGCCTCTGCCTGTGATATGCATACCCGCAACCTGCGGAACCGGCAGTGAAATGAACAATTACAGCATCGTCACTGATACAGAAAAACTGGACAAGATAAACTTTGCCAAAGAGAACACGTTTCCGAAATATGCGGTTATCGACCCTGTGTTCCTGCGTTCGCTAAACAGAAAAACCCTTTACGCCACTGCGTTTGACGCTTTTACCCACTGCCTCGAAGGTTTTGTGTCCGTTCGCTCGAATCCTTTCAGCGACAGCCACGCCATCACAGGTATGGAGATAATACTTTCGACATTTGCCGAGGGTGCGGACACAACGAAGGATGAGACGCTTGTAAACTTTCTTTACGGTTCCACACTTGGCGGCATAGTTATTCTGCACACTGCAACCACGCTGCTTCACGCGCTCGGCTATTACCTGACAAATGAAAAGAAGATACACCATGGCACTGCGAACGCCATTCTTCTGCCTTATTATCTTGAGATGATGCGTGAATCGGGCGTTGAAAAATGCATGGTCGTTGATGCGCTGATGGAGAAATACGGATTCAATATCTCCCGCTGGCAGGATGAGATGGGGTATGATGTCACAATAAAAGAGATACTTTCAGATGTGGAGATAGAGGCTATGGTCGACTATGCTCTTACAAAAAAGAACAGCGAATGGTCGCCTTTTGCTCCTGAAAAGGATTTCGTTCTGGAAATTCTGAAAAAGTATTGATATGTTTTCAGGATCAAACCCCGGACTGATGACAAAAAAAGAGAAAAGACTAGATCGCGTCGTCGCTTTATTCGACAAATAGTTTAAATTGGACTCATTCAGCCTTCGGCTAGTGCTTCTCGCGAAGACAGAAAGAAAAAACTGTCTCTGCGAGGGCATTAGCCCGAAGCAGTCTAATTGTTTTGTATAAATCTTTAGTTAGTCAAGAACCTGTGGTTTCAGGATGAAACCCTTAGCGTTGATACATTTTCTATTGATTACCTTTCGTACTCTTCCATAATTTTTCTTATATAGTGCTTGGTTTCACCGAAATCAGGCACTTTTCCGTCTTTAACGTTGTTGGGTCCAGCATTATATGCAGCCAGTGCCAGAGGAACGTTCTCAAACTTTTTAAGCTGTCTCGAAAGATATTTGACGCCAGCGTCTATGTTGTCTTCCGCAAGGAAAGGATCGCCGTGGGAGATGTCAAAGAAAGTGACAGGCATAACCTGCATCAGCCCCATTGCGCCTGTGCGTGAGACCGCGAATTGTCTGCCTTTCGATTCCACCTTTATCATTATATGGATAAGTTTCGGATCAACCTCATATTTTTCGCAGGCGGAGTTTATGAACGCCTCAACCTCGTGAGTTTCGGATGTTGTGAACCCCAGTCCTGCAACGAGGACAACGTGTTTTGTCAGATGATACATGCTTATTGTTCTGTTCTTGAGATAGAACGGGTTTATCAGTGCCTTCGGGCTTCCGGAGGCAAGAAAGGTCAGCATGTTCAAAAGCAGAATGTAGCATATAAATGTATATAAAATGGTCTTGTAAGCTCTGTTTAACATAAAAAAACAATGTCATAAAAACTTCTTGCAGTCAATCAAGTCTATGAGGATAATAGGGGTCATTTTAAAAAAAAGGAAGTTTCATGAAAATATCTGACATGCTTAAAGCCAGACGTACCGTTTCGTTCGAGTTTTTTCCACCTAAAAAGGAAGAGGGCGAAAACGTACTATACGAAACAATAAAAGAGCTTGTTGATTATAAACCTGATTTTGTATCAGTTACATACGGGGCGGGCGGCTCCACGCAGGAGAAGACTGTCGAATGGACTACGCATATTAAAAAGGTTCATGGATTGACAACGATGATGCATCTCACCTGTGTTGCCGCGGATGAGAAGAGCATAGACAGAATAACGGATGCTGTTGACTCTATAAAAGTTGAGAACCTGCTCGCGCTGCGCGGCGATTATCCGGCGGACATGCCCGCAGAGCAAAAAAACGGTAAATTCCGCTATGCATCGGATCTTGTGGAGTATCTGCGGAAAAAACACGGCGATAAATACTGTCTGGGCGTTGCCGGATATCCTGAGATGCATCCCGAAGCGCCGGATATGGATGCCGACATAGAAAACCTGAAACGCAAGCTCGACGCAGGCGGGGATTTCATAATCACACAGCTTTTCTTTGACAATGAGCTTTATTTCAGATACATGGACAGGCTGGAAAAGGCGGGGATAACAGCTCCCGTTGTGGCGGGGATAATGCCTATAATCAACATCGCTCAGGTGGTTAAGTTCACCCAGATGTGCGGAGCGACTGTCCCGCAATTTCTTGTGGACAGAATGGAAGGTAAATCCGAGAAGAATCAATTTATGACAGGTGTGGAATATGCCGTCGAACAGTGCCGGGGGCTTCTTGCCTCAGGTGCTGCCGGACTGCACTTCTACACGCTGAATAAACACGGCGCCACAGAGGCCGTTCTGGACAGGATAAGGTAATGCCTGTCCACACCGAACCGCTCTACAGACCGCCCAGCGAGGCACACTCGCTTATTTTTCAGATAACCCACGGCTGTTCCTATAACAAATGTGCCTTTTGCGGGATGTACCTGCATAAACCTTTCGAGATAAAACCTTTAAACATGGTATTGGCGGAGATATCCGCCGTACCCGGTTCCTATGCCAAAACAGTAAAAAAGATATTCCTTGCCGACGGCGACGGGGTCGTATATCCAACCGAAGATCTGATAATCATCCTCGACGCCCTCAACGAAAAATTCCCGAATCTGATAAGGATAAGTTCCTACTGCGGTCCGCAGGCTATAATGAAAATAAAAGCAGAAGACTGGAAGCGTTTCAGCGAACGCAGATTAAAACTGCTCTATTTCGGTCTGGAATCAGGCAATAAAGAGGTGCTGAAGCTCATGAACAAAGGCATGGACGCCTTTAAGATACTTCCGAAGGTCAGGCAGATAAAAGAGACAGGGATAGCTTTCTCCGTTATGGTCATTCTGGGCGGCGGCGGAAAGAAGCTAAAACAGGAGCATATTGCGGATACGGCGAGGTGGGTGACAGAGGTTTCGCCTGAATATCTTTCCTTTCTCACTCTGTTCCTGCGCAGAAAGAAGGATTATTTCAACGGTTTGGAAAAACCGACGTTTTGCGACATTTTTGAGGAATCCAGAGACATGATACAATTGATAGAGGGGCGCAATATTATATTCCGCTCCAACCACGTATCAAACTTTCTGCCGCTGGAGGGCAGACTTGCGCAGGACAGAGACAGGCTGGTCCGGAGCATAAACGAAGCCATGAGTGTTCTGGAGGACCGCGGACAGCTTGATAAATATCCTGAATTTTATGAGGAATTTTAATTAAACCTTTTCCCGGACTGATGACAAAGAAGAGAAAAGAATAGATCGCGTCGTCGCTTTATTCGACAAATAGTTTAAAGTGGACTCATTTCAGCAAGCTCGGTACAGAAACATTTGCAAAAATAGGCAAATGTTTTCAGCCTTTGGCTAGTGCTTCTCGCGAAGACAGAAAGAAAAACCTGTCTCTGCGGGGGCATTACCCCGAAGCAGTCTGATTGTTTTGCATAAATCGATAGTTTATCAACGACTTGTGTTCGCATTAGGTATTAATAAAATCCACCCCTACCCTCCTTTGTTAAAAGAGGGAGAAGAAGAGGAGTTTTGATGAAAGCAATATTTGTACCCACAGTTAAAGAGGCACAGGGCATATTTCCAGATATTGAGCTAATGCTTTGGAAACATGGAATTTTTAAGGCTGAATATAATGACATTATGATATTCGTCACAGGTGTTACGAAAACGTGCGCCGCTTTTTCCGCGTCTATGGTATTTAATGAATTTAATGTTCAGGAGGCTGTCCTGACAGGGATTTGCGGAGCTTACAGGCAGTCAGGTCTGAAGGTGGGCGATGTTGTGTCCGTTTATAGAGATTTCTTTGCCGACGAGGCTGTTTTTTATAAAGACAGAATAACCTCTTTGGGCGAAATGGGCTTTGAATTCGCTAAAGAAGGCTGTTGCAGGTTTGATTCGTACGATAACCTTCCTATAGTTGATTCCAATACCGTTTCTTTCCTCGACGGAGAGGGTGATGTGTCGTCACTTTTGCATGAAAAGTACGGTGCCTCTGTTGAGAACATGGAGGGCGCTGCATTCGGATTTGTATGTAACATGTTGAAGATAAAAGCATATCAGGTTCGAGCCATTTCAAATTTCTGTGGAAGACGCGACACTCAGGAGTGGAACATAAAGTTAGCTCTCGGCAATTTAAAAAGGCTTTTTGAATAGTATAAAATAAAACTAAAATTGACATTATCGAAATAACCCATTCTCAGAAAACAGACAAACAAACCTAATTATATAATCCTGTAACTACCTAATGTGGAAGCTGATTAGTAAAGTACCCCTAATTAGGGGCTTTTTGTATTGACAGTTGACAAGAAATTTAAAACATGTTTTATTACTTGGTATTATATCCACTAAGAGGGGGCTATATATAATGGATGAGAAAATTAAATTGCTGCATGACCTCAATGAAGCTGCGGAGCTCGGCGGCGGACTTGAGCGTATTGAAAAGCAGCACAAGCAGGGCAAGCTCACTGCCCGCGAGAGGATCGACAAACTGCTTGATAAAGGCACGTTTGTCGAACTTGATAAATTTGTCGTTCACAGATGCGACAATTTCGGAATGGAGAAAACAAAATTCCTTGGCGACGGCGTCGTAACAGGTTACGGCAAAGTTAACGGGAAAACAGTTTTTGTCTTTTCTCAGGATTTTACGGTTTTCGGCGGTTCGCTGGCTGAAATGTTTGCCCGTAAGATCTGCAAGATAATGGACAAAGCTATGGAACTGGGCTGCCCCGTGATCGGTCTTAACGATTCAGGCGGCGCAAGGATTCAGGAAGGCGTTCTTTCGCTCGCAGGCTACGCCGATATTTTCCTTCGCAACACGCTTGCCTCCGGCGTTGTTCCCCAGATATCAGCTATCATGGGACCGTGCGCGGGCGGTGCTGTTTATTCACCCGCTCTGACAGACTTCACTTTCATGGTTAAAAACACCTCATACATGTTCATCACAGGTCCTGAGGTTGTTAAGACCGTTACAAGTGAGGACGTTACCAAAGAGGAACTCGGCGGTGCGATGACCCACAACACAACATCCGGTGTGGCTCACTTCGCAACCGAAAACGATGAAGACGCTATTCTGAGAATCAGAGAGCTGCTCAGCTTCATCCCTTCCAACAACATGGAAGAAGCTCCCATAGTTCCCACCAAAGACGATCCCAACAGAACAGACGAATCACTTCGCAAAATTGTTCCTGAAAACCCCAACCAGCCTTATGATATGCACGAAGTTATTGCCAAGATCGTGGACGACGGCAACTTCTTCGAGATTCAGGAACACTATGCAAAAAATATACTCGTGGGCTTTGCAAGGCTCAACGGACGCTCCATCGGTATCGTGGCAAACCAGCCCGCTATCATGGCAGGCGCTCTGGACATCAACTCATCCGTAAAAGCGGCGAGATTCGTTCGCTTCTGCGATGCGTTCAACATCCCGATACTCACTCTTGAAGACGTTCCCGGCTTCATGCCCGGCGTTCAGCAGGAACTCGGCGGTATCATCCGCCACGGCGCGAAACTGCTCTATGCATACTGCGAGGCGACTGTTCCGAAAGTCACCCTCATCACCAGAAAAGCATACGGCGGCGCATACGACGTTCTCAGCTCCAAGCACGTTCGCGGCGACCTTAATTACGCATATCCTATCGCGGAGATCGCAGTTATGGGACCCGACGGCGCGGCACAGATTCTTTTCGGCAAACAGATAGCCTCTTCTGCCGATCCTGCTGCCGCTAAAAAAGAGAAAGTTGACGAATACAGAGAAACGTTCGCCAACCCCTACAGAGCTGCTGAACTCGGCTTCATAGACGAGGTTATCCTGCCCGAAGACACACGTCCTAAACTTATTCAGGCGTTTGAGCTTCTTTCCAACAAAAGGCAGACAAACCCCGCTAAAAAGCACGATAACCTGCCGCTGTAAGGAGTGGGAAAAATGGCTGATATTAAAAAAGTACTTGTCGCCAACAGAGGCGAGATCGCAATAAGAGTTTTCAGAACATGCCGCAAGATGGGCATCAAAACAGTTGCCATCTATACCCACGCAGACCGCAAGGCTCCCCACGTCCGCTATGCTGACGAGGCGTATTGCATTACTGTCGACGATCATGACACCAGCTATCTTAAGATGGACCTCATTATTGAAATAGCCAAAAAAACAGGTGCCGCTATCCACCCCGGATACGGTTTCTACTCCGAGAACCCCTCGTTTGTTAAACGTCTTGAGGAAGAGGGCATCACCTTCATCGGTCCCAAATCCGAACACATCATCATGATGGGTTCAAAAACAGGCGCAAGACAAGCTATGACGGCTGCCGGAGTCCCCGTTGTTCCAGGTACGAAAGAACCCATTACCGATGTTGAGGTTGCTAAAAAAGTTGCCAGAGAGGTCGGATATCCCATCATGCTTAAAGCCGTTCACGGCGGCGGCGGAAAGGGTATGCGTCTTGTTAATGAGGAATCCGAATTTGAGTCCTCATACAGAATGGCAAGCTCCGAAGCGCAGAATGCATTCGGTAACGGCGAGATGTACATTGAAAAATTCATCGTACAGCCTCACCACATTGAAATTCAGGTTCTCGGCGACTCCCATGGAAACGCCGTTCACCTCTTCGAGCGTGAATGTTCAATCCAGCGTCGTCACCAGAAAGTAATAGAAGAAGCTCCCAGCCCCTTCATCAATGATGAAACAAGGGAGAAGATGTACGAGGTTGCCGTTAAAGCGGTAAAAGCCATTGGATACATCAGCGCCGGTACTCTTGAGTTCATCGTGGGCGCAGACCAGAACTTCTATTTCCTTGAGATGAACACCCGTCTTCAGGTTGAGCACCCCGTAACAGAGCTTATCACAGGCGTCGATATCGTTCGTGATATGATACTTGTTGCCGAGGGCAAACCGCTCACTTTCACCCAGGATGAGATCGTAAGAAACGGTCACGCCATTGAGTGCCGCGTTTATGCGGAAGATCCGTCAAACAATTTCGTTCCCTCCCCCGGTCTCATAACCGTTTATGAAGTTCCCGGCGGACCCAACGTACGTATCGAAAGCGGTGCGTATGCGGGATTTGAAGTTCCGATATATTACGACCCTATGATCGCGAAAGTATGCTCTGTGGGCAAGACCCGCGAAAGCGCTATCGTGAGCATGAAACGTATCCTTTCCGAGTATAAGGTTTCAGGTATCAAAACCTCAATTCCCTTTCACCAGCGGGTGCTTGAGAATGAGACCTTCCTCTCCGGAAACTATGACACAGGCTTCATCGACAACAAATTTGACATGGAAGACCTTAAGCGTAAGCAGTCTGCCGACGTTGATGTGCCGATAATCGCCGCTGTCATAAAACAGCTTCTTTCAGAAAAAGAAGCGGCCGCGAGAAGCGTGACAAGGCGCGACGTAGGCGAATCCCACTGGAAACGCTTCGGAAGACTTGTAAGCCTTGGCAACAGGCTCGGTTAAGGGGTGGAACAATGATAACAAAAAGAAATTATTTCGTTACGGTCGATAAAGGCGAGGAAGAACATCTTGTTGAGCTTGTTGAAAGAAAAACAGGTATCTTCGAGATAGATATCGACGGAAGAAAATATACCGCCGACTTTTCCGTAGCCGGCGACGCCGTTTATTCCATCATCGTTGACGGCAGGTCATACGCTATGGATATAGACGAGAAGGGCGACAACTTCACCATCCTCACAGACGAAGGCGATACCTTCGAGGTTGAGGTTCTGGACGAGATGAAACGTCTGATGAAGATGCGTTCAACTGCCGGACTTGAAGGACGTCAGGTTATCGAGGCGCAGATGCCCGGATATATCTGGAAACTCCTTGTTGAACCCGGACAGGAAGTTGAGGCGGGACAGCCCCTTATGATCCTTGTTGCCATGAAAATGGAAAACGAGATCAAAGCTCCGAAAGGTGGGGTTGTTCAGGATATTTTCGTTACTCTTGACCAGACAGTTGCCACAGGCGACAAACTGGCGGTTGTTGAGTAATTTGTAGCCCAAAACACTGCAGTTAAAAGGGGATGGAACATCCTCTCAGAGCTTATGACAAGGTAAAATAGCCCATCTTACGCCCTCCTTTAGAAAAGGAGGGTCGGGGTGGATTTGATTGATACTCAATGTAAATCCCCCTTAGTCCCCCTTTTTTAAAGGGGGAGATAAGAAAGTGGAAATTACTTTGTCAATTTTCTGAAGGGAATCCCCCCTTTTTTGTTTCACTTGAGGGAGTCGGAACACTGCGGCTGATCAATGAGATCGCTTCGTTACTGCGTTCCTCGCGAAGACGGCTTTATGTCTCTGAGAGGGATTTACCCGCGGCAGTCTCATAAATTTATGAGTGAGGTAATCTATGTTTGCACGGAAGTCCCTTGAGGACTGGGAAAAACAGGCGAAGAAAGAGACCAGATCGGACAGTCTTGACCGTCTGATGTGGCACACCGCAGAGGGTATAGACGTTAAGCCTCTGTATACAAAAACTGATGCTGACAATCTCGAATACACTGATACTCTGCCGGGCATGGCTCCTTTTTTGAGAGGACCCATGGCGACAATGTATGCCGGAAAGCCATGGACGGTTCGTCAGTATGCAGGTTTCTCAACTGCTGAGGAATCCAACGCATTTTATAAGAAAAACCTCGCCGCAGGACAGCAGGGGCTGTCAGTGGCTTTCGACCTTGCGACCCACAGAGGATACGATTCCGACCACCCCAGAGTTGTCGGCGACGTGGGTAAGGCAGGGGTTGCAATAGATTCTGTCGAGGATATGAAGATACTCTTTGATAGTATCCCCCTTGGCGACGTTTCAGTTTCAATGACCATGAACGGTGCGGTTCTGCCCATTATGTCCATGTACATAGTGGCGGCGGAAGAGCAGGGCGTGACACAGGACAGACTGGCTGGAACCATCCAGAACGATATCCTGAAAGAGTTCATGGTGCGTAACACCTATATCTATCCCCCCGCGCCTTCAATGAGAATTATCGCTGATATCATAGAACACACCAGCAAATACATGCCCAAGTTCAACTCAATATCAATTTCCGGCTACCATATTCAGGAAGCCGGGGCTAACAACGTTCTTGAGCTTGCGTTTACGCTGGCGGACGGGCTTGAATATGTGAAAGCGGCACTCTCGAAAGGTCTGGATATCGACGCGTTTGCTCCGAGGCTTTCATTCTTCTTCGGGATAGGCATGAACTTCTTCATGGAGATAGCCAAGCTCAGAGCCGCAAGACTGCTCTGGAGCGAGCTTATCGCCAAGTTCAACCCTCAGAATCCCAAATCCCTCGCTCTGCGTACGCACTGCCAGACATCCGGCTGGTCGCTCACAGAGCAGGATCCTTACAATAACGTTATCAGAACGACTATTGAGGCGATGGCGGCGGTTCTGGGCGGTACCCAGTCTCTTCACACCAACGCCCTTGACGAGGCTATCGCGCTTCCCACCGTTCAATCGGCAAGGATTGCGAGAAACACCCAGCTTGTTATTCAGGAAGAGACGGGAATAACAAAGGTAATCGACCCGCTGGGCGGCTCATATTACATAGAATCACTCACTCAGCAGCTTATCGACAAAGCGCGCGGACAGCTTGCCGAGATAGAGAAACTGGGCGGTATGACAAAAGCTATTGAAAGCGGTCTGCCCAAACTTAAGATAGAAGAATCGGCTGCGAAAAAACAAGCCGCGATAGACAGCGGAAAAGATGTTATAGTAGGGGTAAACAAGTATAAGCTTGCGCAGGAAGACCCCATAGACGTTCTTGACATCGACAACACTGTTGTCCGCGAGTCACAGATAAAACGTCTGGAAAAGATAAAGGCGGAAAGGGACAGCGCCGCATGTCAGGCGGCACTTGACGCGCTTACGGCGGCATGTGATGATAAGTCGGCTAATCTTCTTGAATACTGTGTTAAAGCGGCAAGACTCCGCGCCACAGTGGGCGAGATATCCGACGCGATGGAAAAGAAATTCGGCAGACACAAAGCGGAGATCAAGCTTGTGTCGGGAGCTTACGGTTCAATGTTTGAATCTGACGAGACATTTGCCGGTATCAAAAAAGACATAGATGATTTTGAAAAGAAAACAGGTCGTCGTCCCCGTATCCTTGTTGCCAAAATGGGACAGGACGGACACGACCGCGGGGCGAAAGTGGTTGCCTCAGCCTATGCAGATTGCGGGTTCGACGTTGACGTCGGACCCCTTTTCCAGACTCCGGAAGAGGCTGCAAAGATGGCTGTTGAAAACGACGTCCACGTTGTAGGCGTTTCATCGCTTGCGGCAGGTCACAAGACGCTGGTGCCTCAGCTTGCTGCAGAGCTTAAAAAACTCGACGCGGAAGATATCATAATAGTCTGCGGAGGTGTTATCCCCAGACAGGATTATGATGAACTTTATGCCGCGGGCGCAACATGCATCTTCGGACCCGGAACGACAATAACAAAGTCCGCCAGAGACACTCTGGAAGCTATTAAAAAATCTATCGGAGTTTAGATTTGTACAATGTTGATTTGCTGGCAGAAGGAATACTGGAAAGGAAACTGCGCCCTCTGTCTAAAGCTATAACGCTGATTGAAAGCCGCAATCCGGAACATGGTCAGCTAGCTAATCAACTTATGGAAAAAATACTGCCCCATACCGGAGATTCCGTTCGCATCGGAATTTCCGGTGTTCCCGGGGTTGGCAAAAGTACATTCATAGAATCATTCGGAAAACTTCTCACTTCAAAAGGGCATAAGGTTGCCGTTCTGGCTGTCGATCCGACTTCACAGCTAACAGGCGGTTCCATTCTGGGGGATAAGACCCGTATGGAGGAACTTGCGCGCGACGAGCATGCATTCATAAGACCTTCTCCCGCAGGAGCCACTCTTGGCGGCGTGGCAAGAAAAACCCGCGAAACCATGCTTCTCTGCGAAGCGGCGGGCTACGACGTCATCCTTGTGGAAACTGTAGGTGTCGGTCAGTCAGAGATAACTGTTGCATCCATGGTGGATTTCTTCATGCTCCTTCAGCTTGCAAACGCGGGAGATGAGCTTCAGGGAATCAAAAAGGGTGTTATGGAGATAGCCGATGCGATAGTCATAAACAAGGCGGAAGGCTCAAACCGTATGCGTGCAGAGGTCGCCGCACAGCAGTATGTGAACGCCCTTCATATTCTTCGCCCGAAAAGTCCCAACTGGCAGGTTCCCGTCATGCTTTGCAGCGCAATGTATAGAGAGGGCATAGCCGAAATATGGGACATGGTGTGTGATTACTACGAAAAACTTTCTAACAGCGGCGAATTTGACATGAAGCGCCGCAAACAGTCAGTCGACTGGTTCTGGTCACTGCTTATGGACGACCTGAAAGAAATGTTCCTTACAAACAAGAATGTGGAGGGAATGTTCGCAGGAACACGCGAAGCAGTGGAAAAAGGCATAATACCGCCCTCTGTGGCATCTAAGCGCCTGCTTGAATTGTTTAAGCGCAACTGATTGCCCCTTATCTTTATTCATCCGCTATTTAACCTTCCCTTAACCGTGGCTTAACCGTGCAGATAGTAAAAAAAATGTAGGCTACCCGTAAAAAAAGCGTGAAATTTATGTGTGCAATCCTATAGTAAAACTACAGGCAAATTATGAGAATATTATTAATCGAAGACGACACTGATTTAGCGGAAAATGTACTCGACTATTTTGAACTGCATGGCTGCACGGCAGATTACTGCGCGTCCGGTGAAGCGGCTATAGAACTGCTTCACGAGAATCATTACGACGCGATAGTGCTTGACATCAACCTGCCCGGAATTGACGGTTTTGAAGTGTGCAGGGTGATCAGACAGAAACTTCGTCTGAACACGCCTGTTCTGATGTTAACGGCACGCACTATGCTGGACGATAAGCTGACAGGTTTTGAATCGGGTACGGATGACTATCTTGCAAAGCCCTTTGAGCTGGCGGAACTGAAGATGCGCTTAAGCGCCATGGTTCGCCGTTCCAAACAGGGAATGGTGGACATGTTCTGCATAGAGGATCTGTGCGTGAACGTGGAAAAAGGCATAGTTACACGAGCCGGAGCGCGTATTGATCTGCCGCCTATCTGCTTTGCGATCCTTATGAAGCTGGTTGAACAATTCCCGGGGTACGCCACCAAAGAAGAGCTGGAATACGCCGTGTGGAAGGATCAGCCGCCAATGACTGATGCTCTTAAGGTGCATTTCTACACTTTGAGACAGCTTCTGGACAAACCCTTTGAAAGGCAGCTGATTCACAGCCTCAGGGGGCGCGGATATCTCATCTCCGCAGAGGAAAATTTACTTGAGGTATAGGTCTAGCCTTAGACGCAGGATAATACTTGTTTTTATAGGCTACAGCCTTCTGCTCAGTTCGCTTACGGTTATTGCGGTTATACTCGCCACCCGTTTCAGCGAAACAAGGTCTATGGAAAACAGGCTTAAGGTTGAGGCAGAATATTATCTCAGTGCATACCTTGCGTCCTTTGCCGCCCCAACATCAAACGCTTTCAATGCAATAAGTCCTACTTCGCCCTATATGACCCATTATTACGGTGAGGATCTTTTACCGGTATGGGTGAGCAGAAAGATACCGGGGCTTAATCCAGGCACCTACTTTGCCGATAACGATAAACAGAGATACTGTATTCTGATAAAAAAACTCCCCGACGGAGATAAGTTCTATCTGCTGTACAATGTGACAAGGCAGAATATGAACGAAGATTCCCTTGTATCGCTGCAAAAGACAATCCTGCTGACATTACTGCCGATTCTTATATTCGGTCTGGCACTTGGGCTTATCACTGCTCAGAAAGTTATAGGTCCCGTGATAAAACTCGGACAGATAATACGCGAACGCGACCCGAAAGTGAAGCTGCTTGAAGGGTTTGACAATAAATTTAATAACGATGAGATAGGTCTTCTTGCGGGAACTCTTAAGAGCGCGCTGAACAGCATGCAGGAATCGGTTGAACGTGAAACTGCGTTCGCCAGAGACGCATCGCACGAACTCCGCACCCCCGTGACAACCATAAAAAACTCGCTTGAACTTCTTAGTGAGCTGAAACCGCAGCTGGACGATAATACCAGAAAGATAATAGGCAGGATAAACCGTGCCACAGCCAATATGGAACACCTTATCAAATCGTTCCTCTGGCTTTCCAGACACAGAAATCTTGATAAGTTCGAGCGCAGAGATGTACGCGTTTCCGAGATAGTTAACGAAATAATTCACGAGAATGCATACCTGATAGACAATAAACCTGTTGAGGTTTTTGTTCATGACAGTTTAAATATAGTAATGAACGTCGAGCCGCAACTTCTGAAAATACTGATAGCCAATCTTATCAGAAACTCGTTCACATATACAAAAAAGGGAACTGTGGATATCTACCTCAGCACCCATTGTATACAGGTTCATGATTCAGGTTCAGGGATAAAACCTGAAACCCTTCTGCAACTGCAGACGGGCGGTTCAAGGAACCATGCCGAAGGGTTCGGATTCGGACTTGCGATAGTCAGACGCCTCTGTATAAGCATGGACTGGGATTTTTATCTTAGTTCGGAATCGGGTGTCGGAACGCAGGCGCGGATATGCTACGAACAACCGGAAAACCCCTGTGAAGACTGCAAAGGTCTTTTTATGAATAATATGTTGGAACAGTCAGAGGTACATTATGAAGGATAATTTCTCAAGGCGCGACATTTTAAAGATTGCGGCGATGGCATCGCTGTATTCCGCCGTTCCTCTTGAGAATGCGTCTGCGGACGGTGGAGAAAAAGTTGTTCCTCATGCGACGCATTTCGGTACTGTTCTGGCGACTGTTAAACACGGTAAGATGGTGAGTACCGTTCCGCATCCTGCACTGGAATTTGATTCTGACATGATGCACAGCCTTGCTGATTATGTTAACACTCCCAACAGAATAAAGACGCCCTGCGTAAGAAAAAGCTTTCTGGAGGGACGAAAACAGCCCGAACTTCGCGGTGCGGAGGAATTTATTGCCGTGAGCTGGCAAACAGCCCTTGACCTTGCGGCAGAAAAACTAGAAGAGGCTAAAAAGACATGGGGCAATGAGTCTATATTCCGTACATCCTTTGCCGGCTGGTCACACGCCGGAGCCATAAACCGTCCGAATACACTTCAGGGCAGGTTTCTGGGGCTTTTCGGCGGCTTTACAGACACCATAAGCGATTATTCCGCCGGAGCTTCAAGCCAGCTTCTACCCTATGTTTTGGGCAGTATGGAAGTATACAGCAAACAGACTTCGCCTGAGGTCATTGCGGCAAATACAAAAACGATAGTGCTCTGGGGTATGGATCCTATAAAATCTTTTCTGATAGATAATGCAGTTCCGGATTTCAAGAGGATAAAGTGGTTCAGAAGATATAAAAAGCTCGGTATCAAATTCATCTGCGTTGATCCGGTTTATAACGACACCGCGAAGGAACTTGAAGCTGAGTGGATTCCTGTGCGTCCAGGAACTGACACCGCCATGATCCTCGGCATGTGTCATTATCTTTATACCAATAAAAAATACAGTAAATCTTTCATAGATAAATATACAGTCGGATTTGATATTTTTGCGAAATATCTGCTCGGCAAAGAGGATGGCAAGCCGAAAACCATTGAGTGGGCTTCTGAAATATGCGGAATTTCTGTCAAAAGACTGATTGCGCTGACTGAGACGCTGAAAAGTGACAGAACACTCATCGGCAGTCTCTACGGTCCGCAAAGGATAGAACACGGCGAACAGTTCCACTGGGGTCTGATAACTCTTGCATCAATGTTGGGGAATATAGGCAAACCCGGTTCCGGTGTAAACTTCGGCGGCGGTCTCCTTGGAATTGCAGGCAAAATGCCTCGCAGGATATCACAGGGCAGAAACCCTGCAAGAACAATAATTCCTGCTTCCCGCATGGGTGAAATGCTCTTAAGCCCCGGCAGAACCATAGATTTCAACGGTACAAAAATAACTTATCCCGATATAAAGCTTATTTATAACATGGGTGCTAACTCTATGACCCATCATCAGGATATAAACGCTCTTCTGACCGGACTGAGGAAAGTTGAGACCATGATAACGCACGAAATAGTGTGGACGCCTTGGGCGAAACATTCGGATATAGTTTTTCCCGTCACCACAACGTTTGAGAAGGATGATATAGGTTTCAGCTTTGTAAACAACGTGACATACCTTTGGGCGCTTAAAAAGGCCGTTGAGCCGATGTATGACGCTAAAGATGATTACTGGGTGCTTACTCAGCTTGCAAAAAGGCTCGGATTTGAAAAAAAATTCACCACAGGCAAGTCTGGTTTGGAATGGGTCAAATGGAGTTATGAGGGTACCGGAAATAAGGTTCCATTCAGCCGTTTCTGGGATGTAGGCTACATTAAACTGACACAGAGTAAGGAAGATAAAACATATGTCAGATTTGATGATTTTGTTAAAAATCCTAAATCAAGCCCGCTCTTTACTCCTTCTGGCAAGATAGAGATTCACAGCGAAAAGATATCAAGCTACGGATATGCCGACTGCGCCGGTCATCCCACATGGTACGAGCCTAAGGAATGGCTTGGCGGCTCTCGTGCAAAGAAGCATAAATTTCATCTGTTGTCCCTTCATCCAAAAGACAGACTTCATTCACAGATGGATAATTTGCCCCTTACCAAAAAATATAAAGTAAACGGAAGAGAACCTGTTGTTATACATCCTTTAGACGCTAGATTACTGGGTATAAAGAACGGCGACACTGTTGAAGTTTTCAACGACAGAGGAGCCATAATCTGCGGAGCGGTGCTCAGCAAAAGAGTGATGCGCAATGTTGTACGGGTTGACGAAGGCGCGTGGTATGCGCCGGAAAAGCCCGGTCTGCTTGGCACGAGATGTATCAGCGGCAACCCTAACGTACTGACATCAGATAAACCTACATCCTGCCTGGCACAGGCCTGCACTGCCCACAGCTGTCTGGTCTCTCTGAGGCTTCTGACAGAAAAAGTGAAGGCAAATACGGCTTACGACAACCCTGCAATTGTTATGAGTAAACTGTGAATTGAACTTTTTGAATTGATTTTACTCTTAAACACATGTATTAGTGTTGTCAATAGGTGCAGTTTTGAGAAAGATTTTATTTTTAATTCCGGTCGTTGTGTCCCTGTCCGTATATTTCGCCCTTTCCGACAGCAAAAGCGGATATCTGAACGCGAATGTGGCAATGGGATCCACAACAGTTTATTTCGGTTCTCAGCTTACAGGAGGGAGAGTCTATCTCTGGTCTGATAAAAAGAGCGGAGTTCTGTATGCCGATGCAGAGAAGAGCATTGATAGCGGTTTCACAAAGGACGTTTCATCCCTCAGATTTACGGGAAAAACAGCAAACGGGCTTTATGAGACTGTGATAAATGTTTCTACTAAGGATACGGCGATCTCCGAAACGCTTCCTGAATCGCTGAAAGAATACGAAAAAAAGTATTACGAACTTTGCAGTACATGTCACGCAGCTGCTGAACCGAACAGATATGCAAAACATCGCTGGGACAGTATACTTAAATCCATGCAGCAGCATGCAGGAATGTCCGACAGCGATCTTAACGCTATTAGGCGTTATGTTCTGCTGAGTATAACGGATTGATATCACAATAATTTCACAATATCACCGTTCTTAACCATGTCTTAACCCGTCAAGTGGTACCTCTATGGAAAATCGGCATAAATCCAACGCCGGTTCATCACCTACAAGGAGGACCCATGCGACATTTGTTAAGCAGTCTGTTAATTACAGCTCTCCTGCTTGGCACGTCGGCGTATGTTTCTTTTGCCTTTGAGGCAGAAGGTTACAACACACCCGATAGCTGGTCGATGCA
>JBFWLW010000008.1:0-122537 GCA_050251945.1 Deferribacterales bacterium
AAGCAAGAACTAAAGACGAACTATGCAATGCCATCGGAAAAGCTCTCGAAAAAGTGACTTACTCTGATTTATATGGATGGTTTAAGCATGCCGGATATACGACATAAATTTCGTGAAATGCTCTAGTGCTTCTCGCGAAGACGGAAAGGAAAACCTGTCTCTGCGAGGGCTTTAGCCCGAAGCAGTCTAATTGTTTTATATAAATCCTTAGTTTGTCGACAACCTGAGCGGGGCATCTGCTCCGCTTCTGTTTTCCGGCTGTCAGTGGAAGCTGAGCTCGTCAACCCACACTTTTGCGTTCGTAATCTCTTTGTTCTTATGTTTAGGGAATATGAAGCCGCTAAGCTTCACCATGTCCGGTGAAAATCTCTTATCCCCTTGATTCATTTTGGATTCCTTCTTCATTCCTTTTGAAAGGGTCAGCTCATCGAGGTTCAGCGTGTATTCTTTCCATTCCGTATTAAGCCAGAACGTTCCCGCCCATCTGTCGAAATATTCGGTATTGCCGTCCTCGTCTTCATCATCCACAAAAAACACTCCGGTCATAGATCTGTCCGCTTTCGCCCAGAAATGAACCTGAGTGAATCCGGAAAGGTCTCTTTTTATCTTATTCAGAATAGCCGACGTATCCGTCATCTCACGGTTATTAACCATAAGAAGGATACTTGACGACGTACCGCCCGCTCCTGTTGTTGTATCCAGAACTGTTCTGCCTTTAAAATTCTTTATATCGCCCAGAATCCAGCCTTTGGTCTCCGATGTTTCAAAATTTCCGTAATCTGCCGCAGTTGAGCGGATATTTCTCGTATCCTCCACCTTGGAGCAGAGAGTGTTTTCTCTGGCTACGCCCAGAATTTTAGATGTGGCGGTGTCTATTACTCTTATATCAAAAACGCAGTTGAATCCTGATTTCAGCATTTCGCCGCTCAGCATAAGATCGGCTTTCAGAATCTTCCCCAGAAGAGAAGCCTGTTCGGGGTCTGTCATACCGTTAAGTTCCAACGCGTGTTCCTGAAGTATCGCCGAGAGCTCCTTGCGCTCAAGAACGGTGAATCTGCCGGAGTTGGTCAGCTTTTCGGAAAATTCGCCGAAAGCCAGCTTCCCCACCATGTTTTTTGAATTATCGGTAACTTTCAAGTCGGAAATTATCAGAGTTTTTTTGGGAATAAAAAGCTCTGCCTGATCCCCCGCTTTAAGTCCGGCGGAGGGTATTATCATAAGCGTGTCCCCTCTTTTTTCGGTAACGGTGACACTCTTGCCGTTGATTGTAGTTCTGGATCCTTCGGTGAGATATGTCAGATTAAGTATCTTTGAAGTGAGAACGGCAATGGAGCTGTCCCTGCCGATATTTTCAGGCATAGGCAAAGTCCGGAGAGTGGCTGTGTCGCCGTCAACACGCAGAACACTCGCCTTTATGTAAAGAGAGCCGGTCGGCGAATCGGACTTCACCAAAGACATATTCGATCCGGTGCATCCAATAACAGCCGCACACACAGCGAGCAATATTACCTTTTTCATATTTTCCCCCATATAAAATTGTATCAGGAGGTATTAAAAAAGCAAACGGTAATTTCTGTCTTATTAAAGCTGCTTTTTAAGCCTGTCTTTGTCTGCTATGCGTTGTTTTGCCCTGTTTATAGCTTCGCCTATAACTTTGTCAGGTTCCCCGGTCTGCGCGTCGGCTTTCATATAAAGCTCAAGAGCTTCTTCATATTTCGCTTCGGTCTCGCGGCAAACCCCTGCATTAAAGAGAAACGAAGGAGATTGGGGATATTTCGCCATGCCGTCTTCCCAGATGGCGCAGGCTCTGTCCATCCTGTCCGCCTCTGCAAACTTCTGCGCGGATTTCAGCATATCTTTGCCGCCGCCGTCCAGACCGCGTTTGCCCGTTAAAAGGGTAAGCTTTACGTCTGCAGTATACGGAGCTACCTGTCTGCGGAATTCATACATAGCGGAATTTTCAGCGGATTTTATAAGGTCGGCATCGGAAATCAGCGGCGAACCGCTGTCCTGACACCTTTTATCCTCAGCCGTGCCTGTTATCTTTTCGGAATAGACCACCTGTGCGGTGGAAACGTCTATGAGTTTCGGGATGAACGTGACCAGCACCTTCTTTTTCATGCACATAACGTTGTAATCATAATATGAAGTGCATTTGCCTTTGCTGTTCGTTGAGCTGCATTTTGTGCGGGATTCGGTATAGTTCGACCTGTCGGAAGTCATGTCCGCAGTTCCGGTGAAAATACCCTGTACGCCTACGAGCTTTCCAAGCCTGACCGCTGTGTTTTCGTCCGTCACTCCCGAAATCTGAAGTTTCTGCTCCGAAATCACCCTGTTGAGGTTCTGTCTGTCCGCAACGTTAAAGTAACGGACACCTCTGACCTCCGCAGTGACAAGGACGTTCTCCGCAGAAGGCGCGAGCTGCGTCCCGTAGCTCCCCGAAAAGGGGATGACAACAACGTTTCTGAGTGAAGATATTCCATCGGCTCCCGACGGCATAAGAACGGACGTGCTGACTTTCGGCGCGCACCCGAAAAGGGCGGCAACAGCTACGCAGGCAAGGATTTTTCTCATATATCACAACCTCATGGCGTATTTACACATAATACCCCATGAGTGTACAGGTAACAATACCAATGCTTCAGTAATTATAAGGTCCCGACTCGTTCCATTTATACATATAGCCGTCGTCAGGTCTTTCAATCTTCTCTATCCTGTCAGGAATAAAAACAAAATCGTTCCTCACTGTAACAGATACCGGAGAGCCTGACATGGTTCTGGACATTTTATCGTTAAGAACGGTCTCATCCTCCTTATCTTTGCCTACCCTTTTCGCTTTTCCGTAGACTTTCACCCATGCGCCGTTCTCGATATCTTTCGGCAGATATTTTACAGGTATACGGAATCCGGCGGCGATAGTGTCCGCCGCACAGCAGACCATGGCAACTCTCAGAACCCCGAAATACCCCTCTTTTTCAAGCCCGCTGTCAAGGTATACCCTGCCTCTGAAAACGTAGTCCATATTGTGCATTTTCGACATTTTGTCATCGTTGAGTATCATGTACAGTTCAGCGAGATTGAGTTTTATGTATTTATTCTCAAACGCCTGCACCTCTTTCCTCTGTCTGTTGTGGAAGATGGAAAATGCAAGCACGACGATCATTATAACGGTTATTGCAGTGGTGATATATTTCATAGCATCCTCAGAAAGGGGAAAACAGCATGTCGCCCGCGCCGAGTTCCCGCGCGGGAACGCCTAGCATGAGAGCCAGCAGAAGCCCTATCACTAAAGTATAAAAAATCCTCACACGTTGGGGCGGATAAACCGTTCCATGCACCCCGTAGATAAGAAGCATCAGGGCGGAAAGAAATGTCAGCCACATGTATTTCGGATTCATGTAAAGACTGTATCTGCCGCTGAACATCAGAAACAGCAGAAAACATCCGTAAACGGCAAGCAGTATGCCTTCAAGCCTTCTATACATCATCACACCCCGAATCCTGCAATATCAAGAAGCAGACAAGCTATGTACACAACAGCCGCCGCGGTAAGCACCATTTTTGTCATGGTGCGGTTTGACATGACTGCTCTGTACATGAAGACCAGTTTAAGGTCAAAAATAGGCCCGAAATTCACAAAAGCCAGCATTGATGCGGGAGAAAAACGCACAAATGATGCCGCAACGAACGAATCCGCCTCTGAACATACCGAGAGCAGAACTGCAAACACCATCATAATCGCAATTGCAGCCGCGCCGTGTCCGCTTATGGAATTCATGATGCTTTCCGGCATCAGCACATGGAAAGCTCCCGCAAAAAAAGCGCCTATTATCAGATAAACAAGCGTCTGGACAAAATCGTCCCGCGCATGGTTAATTATGTTTACAAAACCGCCCTTTCCACTGTGGCAGCCGCACGAACAGCCGTGAGCATGGGTTTCCTCTTTAACGGCATAAAAAGGCTCTTTCACGCGCGAGAACAGAAAACCGATGGCAAATGCGGCAAGGATGCTTATCAGTATACGCATAAGCGTCATTTCGGCATTGCCCTTAAAACCGGCGTAGGTAGCCACCATCACCACAGGGTTTATGACCGGCGAAGCCACCATATAAGCCGCTGACATCGGAGCCGGAACTCCTTTTGCGTTCAGTCTGCGGACTATCGGCACTATACCGCATTCGCAGGAAGGGATGAAAAGAGCGAGGAAAATACCGGAGACTATCTGGCGGAAAACGCCTTTCGGCACCGATTTGACAACTGTTTCTTCCGAAACGTAGATATGTATGAGCGAAGAGACAAGAGACCCCAGCAGGATAAAAGGGAGAGCCTCCATCACGATAGCAGATGATTTCAGGACAAAAACCTGTAGCAGATTATACACGGCAAGCCTTCAATAAAAAAATTATCCGCCAGTCTGCACCCGCAGACAATGGATGTCAATACCCGGATAAAAAAAGGCGGAGGGCAAACCTCCGCCTGCAAACTGATGACAAAGTCAGTAAAATGCGGGATCGCGTCGTCGATTTATTCGATAAATAGTTTAAAGCGGACTCATTTCAGCAAGCTCGGTACAGAAACATTTGCAAAAATAGGCAAATGTTTTCAGCCTTCGGCTAGTGCTCCTCGCGAAGACAAAAAACGTCTCTGCGAGGGTTTTAACCCGAAGCAGTCTAATGTAAGTCTGTGTAAATTTAGTTTGTCAACAACCTGAAGGCGGAGGGCAAACCTCCGCCTGTATGCATTCTTACAGTCCGCGGCGCGCAAAGGCTCTTACGCCTGCCACCCTGCCCTGAAAATCCCCGGCTTCCATCACCTTGACAACTTCGGCAAGCTCGGTGGGGATATCTATCCCCTGCGGGCATTTTTCGACACATTCGCCGCACTCCACACACTGGGATGCAAATCCCGTGTTGGGGTGCTCTGCGAAACCTTCGCCTGTCTGTATGGCATAACGGAACATCGCGCCGTTGGGATCGTTGAATATGAACATGTTGTTATAATGCTCAAAACAAACGGGTATCTTAACGCCCGCCGGACACGGCAGACAGTATTCGCAGGCGGTGCAGTTCACTTTGATAAGTTTTTTAAACTCCGCCTCCGCCTTATCCATTATCTCAAGCTCCTGCGCAGTGAGCGACAGCGGCTCCGCCACGGATGCTATTCTTATATTCTCCTCAATGTGAGCTTCCTCGTTCATACCGGAAAGTATCACGCCCACCTCCGGATAGTTCCACACCCAGCGAAGCGCCCATTCAACTGGGGTGCGTTTCTTATCCGCACTGTCAAAGACTGCTTTAACAGCTTCCGGCTGTTCCGTACTGCCGAGACTTCCGCCGCGCAGAGGCTCCATTACGACAATCCCCATATTTTTCGATGCTGCGTACTTAAGCCCTGAAAGACCCGCCTGAAAATCCCTGTCGAGATAGTTGAACTGTATCTGGCAGAAATCGAAATCGTATGAATCCACTATGGGTTCAAACTCATCCGGCGCGCTGTGAAACGAAAAACCCACTCTGCGCACGCGCCCGTCAGCTTTTATCCTGTCCATAAAGCCTGTAACGCCCATTTCAAGCATCTTTTTCCATGTGTCCCAGCCTAGGCTGTGCATCAGATAATAGTCGATGTGGTCAGTTTCAAGGCGTTCAAGCTGCGCCGTCAGATATTTTTCCATATCATCGGGTGTTTTCACCAGCCAGCAGGGCAGTTTTGTGGCGAGAGATACCTTCTCTCTGTAACCGTCTTTGAGCGCTCTGCCCACAAAAGGTTCGCTGGCGCCGAAGTGATACGGCCATGCGGTATCGACGTAATTCACACCTTTGTCTATAGCTCCGCGAAGCTGTGCTTTCGCACGCTCTTCGTCTATCTGTCCGTCTTTCATGGGAAGACGCATACACCCGAACCCGAGAATTGAGAGTTCGTCCCCCGTTTTAGGCATTTTTCTGTAAAGCATCCGGCAACCTCCGTAATAAAAATCCTCTGGTGTCAGAATATACTTTATATTATCATCTTCAATACTCATTTCTGCCTTTTTCTTGCCTGTTTCTGCAAAAGACTGGAATATTAAATCAGATTGCATTATTGATATCTTCGGAGGAAACGATGCGAAACATCATGGCAGAACTTCTGAAACAATACGCGCGGAAACCGGGCGTTACCTTTTCACCCATAGACGGAGTGCGGCTCATACGAAGTGACGTTTCCGTGCGCAAGACACCGCTGGTTTACGAGCCGAATATTTTTATTCTGGCGCAGGGCAGCAAACGTGTATATATGGGTGAAGAGATTTTGCATTACGATCCGAACCATTTTCTTGTGATGTCTGTTCCGCTTCCTCTGGAGTGCGAAACGTTCGCATCACCTGAAGAACCGCTTCTGGGGATATCCATAAAGGTTGATCCGGCAACCGTCGGCGAACTGCTTCTGGACATGGATTCCGAAATATACTATCAGCAGAACTTCGCGGGAGCCTTTTCATCCGAACTGACAGAAGAGATGACAGATGCCGCCGTAAGGCTTCTCAGATGCATAAACCACGAAAAAGACTGCCGTATTCTGGGACCTCAGATAGTGAGGGAGATACTTTACCGTATCCTCTGCACAAAACAGGGGGCGGCTCTGCGCGCACTTGCAGTCCGCCACAGCAACTTCAGCCAGATAGCGAGGGTTCTGCGCAGGATGCAGTCGGAGTTTGACAACGATTTCACTATGGAAGCTCTGGCAAGCGAAGCAAATATGAGTCTGTCGGCATTCCATCATAATTTTAAGGCAGTAACATCAACCTCGCCCCTGCAATATCTGAAAAGCATCCGTCTGCACAAGGCGCGCCTGATGATGATACAGGACGGGATGAATGCCAGCGACGCATCCGGCAGGGTCGGTTATGCCAGCCCGTCGCAGTTCAGCAGGGACTTCAAAAAACTCTTCGGCAGAACGCCTGCCAGCGAATCAAGAGAGATACGAACCGGAATAAACTGATCTATTGGTGGTAAAAGTGATAAAAAAAGCATTTTCCGCATCCATCGTGATGCTTCTCGCCGCGTCATGCGGTCTCATAGTGGCAAACCTCTACTATGCACAGCCACTCGTGGCGCTTATATCAAAAGACCTGAACATGGCTCCTGCCGCCGCGGGACTGCTTGTCACGATGTCTCAGGCGGGGTACGGACTGGGACTTCTGTTCGTTGTCCCGACAGGGGATATGTTTGAGAACAGACGGCTTATAATAACAATAACCGCACTTGGGATAGTCTCCCTTCTGGGCGCGGCGTTCTCGCAGAATTCCGCACAGTTCATAGCCGCATCGTTTCTTATAGGCATAGGCTCCGTCGCCGTACAGATAATCGTTCCCTACGCCGCAAGCATAGCTCCGCAGGAGATTCAGGGGCGCGTTGTGGGCTATGTCATGAGCGGGCTTCTGCTCGGTGTCATGCTCGCCAGACCATTCGCCAGCATAGTCACAGAGCTTTCCTCATGGCATTACATTTTCATTATCTCGGCGGCTGTTCTGACACTGCTGATGGCTGTTCTTTATAAGATGATGCCTGAACGCAGACCGCAGGCGACCATGAGTTACGGCGCTCTGCTTGCATCAATGGCAAAAATGTTTGTGACAATGCCTGTTCTCCGGCGGAGAGCCGTATATCAGGCGTCTCTCTTCTGTGGGTTCAGCCTCTTCTGGACTGTTACACCCATGTATTTTATGAGCGAAACCTACGGCATGACTCAGGGGCATATAGCGATATTCGGACTGGTTGGCGCGGCAGGCGTAATAGCGGCGCCCATAGCCGGCAGGATAGCCGACAAAGGCGTAACACAGTTTAAATCAGCCATGGCGATACTCACCGCCGGATTCGGTCTGCTGCTTCCTCACTTTGCAGGCGGACAGGGGATGGCGGAGGTTCTGCTTCTCGCGGCATGTGCCGTTGTCCTTGATTTCGGAGCTATCGCAAGTCAGGTCATGGGTCAGAGGGTCATATTTTCTCTGGGTGCGCAGTACAGAAGCCGTGTCAACGGTGTTTACATGGGGGCATTCTTCGCAGGAGGCGCAATAGGTTCGGCGCTGGGCGGCTACGTCTATGCTTCATACGGATTCTACGCCGCGATGTGGACAGGGTTCGCACTGCCCGTTCTGGCATTTCTTTATCTGCTCACGGAACCGAAAGGGCTGTATACTAAGAAATAAACTGTTTCACTTTCGCATAAAACAGGAAAGCCCCGCAGAAAGCGGGGCTGTTCAGTTAAGTTATCCTCTGAAAAGAATCTCCGCGTCGGGATACTTCTCCATCACTTCCTTGCACATAGCCTCTCCGTCCCCTTTTCCTCTGGAACGTATAACTACCTTTCTCATACCGTCGGTGGCAACGTGTCCGCTGAGTATGCTCTCGATACCGAACCCGTGCGCCCTGACTATATTTGCCGCCTCTTTGATACTTCCGGAGCGGTCTTCAAGAACGAATGTTATCCTGTATCCCCTCTTGTTTCCGCCTGTTATGTCCACCATAGCCTTAAAGATGTCTTTGTCGGATATGATGCCCACAAGCACCCCGTCCTGAACAACGGGCAAACACCCGATGCCTTTGTCAAGCATCTCCATAGCCGCCTCCTCAATGGGAAGCTGAGGAGGACAGACAATGACCTCGTGCTTCAGCAGTTCCGATATCTTAGTGTTCTCAAGAAGGTAATTCAGCTCGAAAACATCGAGGCTGGTACCTTTGGACGGCAGATACTCTTTCAGCATCCTGTCGGAAACAAGACCTATCACCTTGCCGTGATCCATAACGGGTACATGTTTTATGTCCATGGCATGCATCAGCCTTACCGCCGCCACGACACCATCTTTTATATCAACTGTGTGAACCGTGTGAGTCATCCAGTCTTTAACGTACATATTCCACCTCCGCTCCTATACGCCGAGATATGCGGCTTTGACGTGTTCGTCGTTGGCAAGATCCGCCGCTTTTCCGCTCATAACGATTTTTCCGTTCTCAAGGACATACGCCCTGTCCGCAATCGCAAGGGTCTGCTTTACGTTCTGCTCAACGATGAGCACCGTCATCCCCTCCGAGCGCACCTGCTCAATAACGCGGAACACCTCTTTGACCAGTATTGGTGCCAGCCCGAGAGAGGGTTCGTCCAGCATCATGAGCTTCGGCAGCGACATAAGCCCCCTGCCGATGGCAAGCATCTGCTGTTCGCCGCCTGAAAGGGTTCCGGCAAGCTGCCTGCGTCTTTCCAAAAGACGCGGAAACAGCTCAAATACCCTGTCCTTGTTCACTTTTCTGTCCTTTTTTGCCTGACCCCGCAGAGAACCGATATCGAGATTCTCCTCAACGGTCATTTCAGGAAACAGCCTGCGGGCTTCCGGCACATGCACAAGACCAAGCTCAATAAGGCTGTAGTTGTGCAATTTGTTTATCACATGCCCGTCAAATACGATGTCGCCTTTAACGGGCGGAACAAGACCGGATATCGTCCGCAGTATAGTGGATTTTCCGGCTCCGTTAGCACCGATAAGCGCAACAACTTCTCCGGTGTTAACACCGAACGACACATCGAATATAACCTGAAGGTCGCTGTAAAATACGTCAATATTCTTAACTTCAAGCATCTTACGCCTCCCCCAGATAAGCTTCGATAACCTGCTGGTTGTGCCTTATCTCGTCGGGCGTTCCCTCGGCTATCTTCTGTCCGTATGTCAGCACCACTATCCTGTCGGAAATGGACATAATGACCTTCATGTGGTGTTCGATGATCATTACCGTTACTCCGCTCTTTTTGATGTTGCGGATTATCTCTATGGACTTATCAAGCTCCGCAGGGTTAAGCCCCGCGAACGATTCGTCCAGAAGAAGAAGTTTCGGTCTGGTAGCAAGCGCCCTCGCTATCTCAAGACGTTTGCGTTTGCCCAGAGGCAGTCCTTTTGAAAGAATATCCCTGTCCTCGTAAAGGTCTGTGAATTTTAAAACTTCCGTGGCTATTTTCTCCGCCTCCGCCTTATTCTTCGCCCGCAGAAACGCGGATGCAAGAACATTGTCGAAAACGCTGAGCCTGCGCAATGGGCGCACTATCTGGAAGGTGCGCGCCATGCCCGCCTTGCATATCTCATGGGGCTTTTTGCCGCCTATGGATTTGCCGTTCAAAATTATTTCGCCTTTAGAAGGCTTGTAAAAACCGTTTATGACGTTGAACAGAGTGGTCTTGCCCGCTCCGTTGGGTCCTATGATACCCAGTATCTCGTTTTCGTTCACGTCGAAACTGACGCCGGAAACCGCCGCCAGACCGCCGAAAAACTTTGATACTTCCTTAACCTGTAAAATGCTCATGCTCTCACCCTCCCAAGACCAAAGAACCGTTTGATCTTATGGAAATCGCCCACGATACCGTTGGGCAGGAAGATGATTATAAATATCAGCAGAAGTCCGAATATCGCCTGATGCAGAGCGCCCAGACTGCCTATCGAACGAACCGCCTCCTGAAGCATTACCATTATCACGGCGCCCACAAAAGGTCCCCACTGGGTCGCTACGCCGCCAACCATAACAATCATTATGGTGATGATCGACACGTCGTGGAGTGCGAAGACTATGTGCGGGTCTATGTATCCCATATAGTTCATATAAAACGCACCCGCCACACCTGTGATCATACCGCTGACTATAAGCGCTATCGTCTTGTAAAGAGTGGTGTTTATTCCCATGGACTCCGCCGCGTCCTGATCTTCGCGTATCGCCACAAAGAAGTAGCCGAGCTTTGAACTCACCAGATATTTCAGGATCAGAAATGTCGCAACCGCTATTGCAAGAATGATGTAATAATATGGCTCTTTACTCACCCAAAGCCTCTTCTGGAGCATGATGCCCAGAGTTCCGCTGGTGAGCCATTCCATGTTCTCTGCGCTTACCCTGAATACCTCGCCGGATGCCAGCGTTGCAAGCGCAAAAAACGGACCGCGAAGCCTGAGCACTATCAGACCTATGATAAAGGCGAACACGCCCACAACGAATACGCTGAGCGGCAGACCAAACCACGGGGAAACGCCCGCCTTACTGTACAGTATGCCCGCCGTATAGGCTCCGATGCCAAAGAATGTAGCATGACCGAACGAAACCTGACCGCAGTATCCTGAAAGCAGGTTCCACGCCATGCCTATCGTTGCCCACATGAGAAGCAGTATGAAAATATGCATCACATAAGTGCTGAATCCCAAAAGCGGCAGAACCAGAAGCAGTGCCAGAGTTATGAAAGGATAATATTTTTTCATTTCCCTAACCTCCTGCTTTTAAGGAGTGAGGCTATGCCGCCGGGAAGAAAGACAAGCGCCGCGATAAATATCACAAACCTGCCCACAGGCGCCCAGCCCATTCCTATGTATGTTGATGTCAGTGACTCGAAAACGCCCAGTATCAAACCGCCTATGATAGCGCCGATGTTTGAGCCGAGACCGCCGAGAATTGTTATTACGAAAGCAATAAGCGTAAACTGTCCTCCCAACGCCGGGTACAGGTAGTACAGGGGGATGAAAAGACAGCCCGCAGCGGCAACTATGGCGGAACCGAGACCGAAGCTGAACGCCCGCACCCTGTTAACATTTATACCCATCAGAATAGCCGCGTCGCTGTCCTGCGATGTGGCGCGAATCTGCTTGCCTATGTCCGTGCGGCTGAGGAAGAACCACAGCGCAAGGGTGATAAGTATTGAGAAAATAAACGAAACCGCCCACAGAAGCGAAATCGAAAGTTCTATTGGGCTGCTCTGCCAGAAATCAGACAGATACCATGTCACAGATGCATACTCCACCGGAGTTGAACGGTAATCGGATTTGAAAAAAACGTTCGCAAGGCTCGCCAGAACCATGCCGATGCCCACTGTCAGAATAACCTGATTTTCCGGCAGAATGGATTCCACTTTTATAACCGGAGTTATCAGATATTTCTGTATCAGCACACCCAGAATGAACAGAGCGGGCGACGCTATGAACACTGCGACATACGGATCCACACCGAGAAGAGTGAACAGCCAGTATGCAATGTACATCGCCACCATCATCAGTTCGCCGTGGGCAAGGTTTATGATCTTCATAACACCCATAATGAGCGTCATTCCGAGACCTATAAGAGCATACAGTCCGCCAAGGAGAAGCCCCGAAACCATTGTTTGTAGAAAGACCTCAAGTTGAACCACCAGAAGCTCCTTTATTATATTTTTAACAAAATGACCTCGTATCATTTTGTTACTAACGCAAAGCTCAGTCAAACTTCGCTTTGCTCACACTGCGCATGTTTTCATCCATAAATCGGCTGAAAACATTCTCCGTGAGACACTTCCTGTGTCTTATTATATTTTTAACAAAATGACCTCGTGTCATTTTGTTACCAGCGCAAAGCTCAGTCAAACTTCGCTTTGCTCACACTGCGCATGTTTTCATCCATAAACCGGCTGAAAACATTCTCCGTGAGACACTTCCTGTGTCTTATTTTATTTTTAACAAAATGACCTCGTATCATTTTGTTACTAACGCAAAGCTCAGTCAAACTTCGCTTTGCTCACACTGCGCATGTTTTCATCCATAAATCGGCTGAAAACATTCTCCGTGAGACACTTCCTGTGTCTCAGACTGGTGACAAATTGGATTTTACTTTCTATCTCCCCCTTTAGAAAAGGGGGATTAAGGGGGATTTTGATTAAATATCAATCAAATCCACCCCAACCCTCCTTTTTCTAAAGGAGGGAGAAAAATGGAAATTACAACTTTGTCAACAACCTGCCTGTGTCTTATCCATTATCAAAGTAAATTGCATAAACAGAAAGGCTCCCTCTGCGAAACAAAAGGAGCCGCAGTATAATGATTACTTCCTCTGTCTCCATTTGGGCATCGGATACAGATATTTAGCGCTCGCCATGCTCTTGGGCCAGATTGTTTCGTGCTGACCTTTTATGACCTGAAGCGCAAGCGTGGGGATGAAGTTCTGATTCTGATATCCGTTCTTGTCCACAAACTGAACGTTACCGAACGCAGTCTGCATCTTCGTTGCTTTCAGAGCATCACGAATATCGTTGGGAGACCACGTTTTCGCACGCTCAAGAGCGTCCTTCGCAACATAAAGCGCTCCGTATGCTGCAGCACCGTGGTATGAAGGGTAGTCGCCGTACATTTTTTTATACTTTTCAGCGTACTCTTTCGAGCCTTTGTATTTAACCTGCGGACTCCACAGAGTTGATGTTACAACGTATTCGGATGCGTCTTTCGCGTTGTCCACAAACTCAGGAATTGCGAAACCTGCCGCACCGCCGGCAAAGAGGTTGGCATCCAGTCTGAGTTCTTTTATCTGTCTCATCAGAAGCGCCGCATCCATAACGTATGAAACCATGTAAACCACATCAGGTCTGAGTGATTTCACTTTTGTAAGAACGGGTTTGAAGTCAACCGCACCCTTTTCGTATTTCTCTTTCAGAAGCACTTTGATACCAAGCGCTTCGGCGTGTTTTGCCATTTCTTCCGCGCCGGATGTGCCGAAATCCGAGCTTTCATGCAGGATGGCGATAGTCTTGGGTTTAACAGCCTCTTTCATGAAACCCAGAAGACCGTCGGCATAGTTTGCGTTGGGAGAGTTAAGTCTGAAAACGTATTTGTAATTCTGCTGAGTGATGTCATCGGCACCGGACACAACAACCATATATGGTGTTTTACGTTCTTCGCTGACAGCAGCGACCGCTTTTGCACATGCTGATGTGTATTCACCGATTATTATGGGCTGCTTCTGAACGTCGATGAGCTTTTCGACGATGCCTCTTGCAACCTCAGGCTTTGCACCCGAATCCTCGAATTTCAGAACAAGGGTTTTACCTTTGATGCCGCCTTTCGCGTTTATTTCGGCAGCGGCAATTTCATAAGACCTTTTCTGGATATCACCGAACTTCGCCTGCGTGCCCGTGAGTGGCAGAGGGATGGTAAGGTTGAGATCCTCGGCGTATGCGAACATAGCGCCGAAAGCGAATAACATGGTAAACAGAGCAGATGTGATCGCTTTTCTCATATAATTAACCTCCGTATAATCGTCCCCGATTATTATCATTAATTATATAACATTATTATGGATATTCCAGCAAAATTATAGTTTTAACATGCCATGTTTTACTTTATTACAGCTCATTTCAGCTTTTTGTACTCTCTATTAATTTTCTATCTATTATAATTACATAATAGCGTTTGAATATATCTTATAGTGAATATTAGCACTGGCTATCGAATCCATTCATCAGACATCTTTAATTAATCTGCTTAACTGATAATATTGAATTTTTTGAATTAAACTCTACAAAACGCTGTCAGCAGAGTATTTGGAGCGTTTTTCAAAAGTAAGTCGTCTTTGCGAGCGGAGCGAAGAAATCTGCACCGCATAGAACATGCTGAAGATGTCAGATCGCTTCGTCGCTCTATTCGACAAATAGTTTAAAGTGGACTCATTTCAGCAAGCTCGGTACAGAAACATTTGCAAAAATAGGCAAATGTTTTCAGCCTTCGGCTAGTGCTTCCTGCGAAGACGGAATAAAAATCACGTCTCTGCGAACCCAGCCATGGGTGAAGCAGTCCCGTATTTCGATTTGCGACATTACTTATAAAAAATGCACCAGGGCGAAAAAAAGGGGAACCCTTTTCAGGATTCCCCTTATATATTTTAAGTGAAAAAATGCTGTCAGAACAGACCGTTCACGCTCGTACCATATCCGGCACCGTGGTAATGGCAATCAGTACAGGTTGAGGAGTATGTGCTGGTATGCACAACTTCTTTCAGCCCGTTGGTCGTGTCTGCACCGCTGTCGTTTGTGTGGCACACAGCGCAAAGCTCGGAGAAGTTGTTCTCCGTGACGCTTACTGATGCGCTTTTTGCCGTGTCGTCAGCGAGAGTCGCCGTTTTGCCGGATTTCGTTATGAGATACGGGTTATCGGATGAATGCACCTGATGACAGCTTAAGCACGGAAGTTCCATATCGTTGGCGTAGCTTCCGCGGAATACGCCGAAGCTCTGTCCCTGACCGATTTTCGCGCCGTGGATGTCCGCCGTGGACTTCATTTCGCTCTCTGTGCTTCCAGTACCCATGAAGGTTGCGTATATATTCGTCTGCTCAGTGTCAAACGCAAGGACAGGCGGCATGATGCTGAAAGCTCCGTTGCCGTCATGACAGTTGAGACAAAAATCGTTTGTGCTTGCATATGTTGTGCCTGATTGTGTCAAATCAACAGCTACCTCAAGCGTACCGTCCATATCTGACCAATCGTGGCATATCACGCAGTCGGAGTTGCCTATTTTGCCGTCGCCGTCCAGATCGTGTATTTCCGACCCGCCGAACATGTCGTGGGAAGATACTATATCAGAATCGGCATGACAGGTGAGACACTGGTATGTGTCGGCCGTGATGCCTTCAATTCCGTTTGAACCGTGGCAGTAGAGACACGCGCCAATGTCTGTCTCGCCCACTTTTCCGAAGCTCTCGGCGAGTTCAGGGCTGTAGTCGTGTATATCCTGAAGCTTTTTGATATTGTGGCAGAGGTAGCATTTGTCGTTGCCCCATGCGGTGCCGCCGTAGTGAGCCTCCGGCACAGTCAGCTGAGGAGCGTCCCCTGTTCTGGTCGTTTTGGGTGAGTCGCTGTCACTTGAGTTTGACCCTCCGCCGCAGGCGGCAGTAACGGCGACGATTGCTATAATAGCTATATATGTCAGAGCTTTATAAAATGTCTTCATAATCAGTCCTTCCTGTGACAAGAGATACAGAACTCAACCCTGTGGCATGTGTCGCACGAACCTGGGTCTATTGAAGCCTCCAGCGAGTGTTTCAGCTTGAACGAGCGGCTGTGTCTCATGTTCTCCATAGAATTCTGTTTGCTGTGGCAGCTTTCGCAATACCACTGGTCGTGACATGTTTCGCATGCCCTGCTGTCCAGAGTTGCGGGTGCGGCGTGCATCTCTTTCCAGTTGTTAAGGTGATCCGCGGGTTTCAGCACTTTCATGTTCTCATGGCATGTGGAACAGTTCTGGGGAGCGGATGCCACCCTTGTTTCGATGTCCCTGTGGCACGAGTGGCATTTGCCGTCTATCTTGAGGTCGGCGGCAATCTTAAGCTCTCCGCCCTGTTTGATCATAGTCTCAATTGACGGAAGTTTATGACAGTGGAAACAGTCCTTTTTCTGTTGAAAAAGGATGTCCACATGTTTCTCGTGGTTAAATTTAGTCACGGGGGACTGATAATAAAACTGCGTACATCCGAAGATGACAGGAACGATCAGCAATAGCAGCCATGATAACTTCTTAATCATTATATCCTCTTCTCTGGCAATGGTTTAAAAATTGTATGCGGCTTTTACGCCATACCTGTTCTCCGGCAGATACCTTGTCTCCCGGCTGTTTTCCGCATAAATGCTGAGTGTCAGGTCTTTCATTATGTCGTATTCCGCATCGGCATAGAGCGAGTAGATGTTCTCATCCGTCGCGTAGTTTTCAAGTCTGAGCATCTCGCCCTCGAACGTAACACGGAATTCTTTTGTAAGGCTCCAGTCAAGCGCGGCGCTTGCGCCTTTGGCGTTGGAACTCTCGCTGTCGTAGTAATAGCCTTCGATGTTGGCAGAGACTCCCTTTGTCTTAAACCAGTCAAAGTCCACTCCCGCCTTATATATCTGCCCGTCTACTATGTCTCCGCTCTCCTGCTCTATCTTGGAGTGGACAACGCTGACATACGGGGATACGTTCTCTGTGAATGCATACTGCACCGTAAACGCCATCTTCTCTTCCTGTCCGGTGGAAAAGTTGCTTATGATGAGTACGTCGTCGTAATTCGTACCGTCTTTAACGTTATATTTCGAGCCTTCCGCTATCAGTCTGAGAGCGTCGCGTTTGAGATACGCTCTTATCGTGCCTCTGTAGAAGTTATGTTCCAGCATGTCATATTCGCCTTTTGCGTCAACATTTAAAATGTTTTTGCCTGAAAGAGCGAACACCCTGCCGAGACCCATGCCTGCAAACTCCTGATATGTGAGGTCGCTGTCGTATTCTTTAGAGTATGAAACGTAGCCTGTCGTATCCTTAACACCGTTAAGGAACACGCGTCCGCCATACATCTTGTCGCCTGTTTTGCGGAAATCTTCGTTTATGTGTCTGCCGTCGGCATCAAAATACTGGGGCTTGCCCGCAAACGCCGTAACGCCGAATTTATAATCCGTGCGAACTGTTGCAAGCGCACCGTCCAGCGTAAGGAATCTGTTGCCGATGTATGAGAAACGTCCTGCCTTGACCTCAACGGCGTTCTGGAAGCTGGTGTAGTCCAGATATGCTGAATATACGTCGGACTGGCTGTCGCTGTCCTCTTCTGAATCAGTTGCGAAGCGTCCGTAAAAGTTGAAACCGAGATACGGGTCGTATATCTTCGCGTTGTCAATGTTCAGATAGTTTTCCCAGAGGGTTTCCGAACTTTCGCCCTTGTCCTTTGAAACTTCGAGGGCGGTTGAAAAGAATCCGTCAACATTGTATGCGTATGCGGAAAAACCTGAACACACTATTGACGCAGCTAAGAAAAATTTAAAAAATTTCACCGGCTTTCTCCCGTTTTATCAGTTTGCCGCCAGGTCGGCGATGGAAAGATCTAAAAGTAACGCTGCATAATTGGGGTTATGGAAACCGCCGCTTCTGTCGTACAGAAGATAATTATAGTTGTATGCCGCACGGTTGAGTGCTGTTGTGAGCGCTGTTGTCGATGCACTGTAGCTCGCTGCTATCGCAGTGCCGGAAGCAACTCCCGCTTTTGCATTGATGGCAGCTTTAAGCTGATCCATTTTGTCTCTCACGTCTGCAACCCGTCCGTCATATTCGTAATGTCCGTCGGTATATGTGGGCGAAGTTGTGTGACATCCGGAAACCACGCAGTTTGTAATACGTGCCGCGGGGTCGTCGTGCATATCAAGTTCGTGTGTCGCTTCTCCGTTCTCTTTCATGTGGCAAGTGGCACACTGAGCGCCAAGACCGGAGTGAATGGACTTTGTATAGCCAAGGCTTTCACCGTATTCATAACCGCCGATACCCTGCATGAATTCTGCCTGAGTGTTGTGCGGGATAGTTCCCACAGATGGAAGCGATACTTCCGCGTTGTGGCAGTAATAGCAGAGCTTGCTTGTTCCGACGCTGGCAGTGGTGCCGTCGGGAAGAGTGTAACTTCCGGTTGTTCTAAGCTGTGAAGCAAGTCCGCTTTCGCCGTGGGGGTCATGGCATACGGAACAGCCGATACCGGATATGCTTTCGGTATTCGACGGGGTTGTGTCAACGTTAAAGATACGTCCCATCATGCCTTCGCCGGTGTGGCATTTGAAGCATGATGAGTTTCTTGCAACGTTGCCGTTTGCGAGAGTATGAGATTTATCATGAGTATCTGAATATTTAAATTCATGCCCGCTCACACCGCTGTAATCGTGGCATGTGAGGCACACGTTGGAAGTTGTGGGTGTTTTGTCATAGTGCCTGTCGAAGAACCCGCCGCTCACCCCTGCGTTGGGTCCGTGGCAAGCCTCGCAAGTGACACCCTGAAGGTGTGTCGCGCCTGTCGCCGCCATGGTCGTCCAGTTGGTTACCTTCTCGTCGTAACCTGCGGCAGCGTAGCCGTCATATCTGAAACCTGTGGCATGGCACTGATAGCAAGTTGAATCCGTTTCACCTGAAATATCTGCGAACGCCTGACCGTGGGCGGATGCACCCCACGGAGTGACCATATCGCGCAGAAGCTGACGTCCGTATTTGTCAACTACTGTTGATGAAGCGTATGCTCCTGTGTGACATTCCAGATAGCACATTGCTGTGCCTGCGCCCTGATCGGCAGTGTATGTGAGAGCAAATATATTCTTTGTTTCCGTGGTGGTTGTGCCGTTTACGCCGTTAAGAGTGAGGCTGAGTTTGTATGTTCCCGCAACGTCAGGAACCAGATAAACGCCTGTTCCGCTGTATGTCAGTGTTGCGGACGAACCTGACGGTTTGGAAGCCAGTGTCCATATATAAGATGAAACGCTTTCGCCGAAGACGACCTCATCAATATCGGCGAAAATACTTTCGCCTGTCTGAACGTGGTCAATACCGCGCGAAGTGTCAGGAAGCGAGTTGCCCGACGGGTCAAGAAGCGTTGATGTTGCGGCTGAATAGCTGACAGCTTCCAGTTTTATTATGCCGGATAAAGATGATTCCGATGTCTGGCTTTTGTATCCTGCGAAATAATCTCCAACAAGTGAAGCGGTCGCAGAAACGTCACTGCCGGAACCGTGTGCAGTGGTAAACTCCGTTACGCTGTCTCCCAGCGAGCAGAAAACTGAATCCGACGCAGAGCCGCCTTCCGAAGCCAGTATGTTTGCATCATAAGGCACTGTTATGGTTGCCGGAACGGTGCTTTCCAGCCCGTCCACGGTAATTTTATAAAGTGAGGAGAGCGATATATATCCGCCAACGGAATAGCTTGCCTCCGCTTTTTCAATCGTGACCGTTTTCCCGGCAAGTTCGTCAGAAGTGGCGCTGACGGAAAATCCTTCCAAATCGCCGCTGCCGACGTAGTTCAGCACACCGTCAGAACCGACCTGCACGGTTACGATTATACTTGTATCATCATTTATGGAGCTTTTAACGTCTCCGTTGCCCAAACAGCCCGTCAGGGCAAAAAGCGACATAGCTGCAAGCAGAAATTTAATAAATCTCATATCATCCTCTTTTTGCCGTTACTCGGAAGACATGTCTTCCAGAGCCTCCAGCAGATCCTTTGCTTCTTCCGGGTCGTGGCATTTTGCACAGAGCGCCTCGCGTCCGCCTTCAACAGACAGCAGTTTATCGTTGTCCGAGAAGTGGGGGCTGTGGCAGTCCGCACAGTCGATATCTTTATTAAGCTTTTCCACCTTCACTCCGGACGTGGGGTGAGTTTTCATATAGCTTGTGCTGTGTATGCTCTCTGAATCGTGACATTCAAAGCAAAGCTCGCCCGGCTGCTTTCTCAGGTGTGTCCTGTTGGTGGATTTATGGGGCGAATGGCATATGGTGCAGTAACCCTCTATAACGGGAGCGTGTACCATAGGCATTGTATCAATCTTCTCTTTCATCGTCGTGTGGCACTTAAGGCAGGTATCGGCAAACGGTTCCTGCGGAATAAAGTTGTTCTCTTTTTCGTGGCAGAAGAAACATTTTGCCTCCGCAACGGGTTTATGCACCCATGCGCCAAGGAATTTGTCGCTGTGGCAGTTCACGCAGTCGCTGAGATTCTCAAACTTATGACAATTAAGGCATATCTCTTTGTTGGTGCTTGAGTGAAACCCGTTAACCCCTTCTGTCCAGTCGGCAACCTTAGCCGCGGAATCGATCCTGTTGATTACAAACTTCTGAACATCGTCCCCCTGCGTGATAGTGATGTTGTTTACACCGTCGTCAAGACGCAGGATGGTCATCAGCATATAATAGTCACTGCCCTCTTTATCTTTGGCGCGTATCAGCTTTTTATCCATGATACTGCCGTTTATGTCTATGCGCACGGGCAGTGTGCTGTCCGAACGCCCGATAACGTGCATGTTGCTGACAGCCTTCATGTTCTGAGACATGGGAAAGATTACTTCCATCTTCGCCCACGCGGAAGAAGCAAAAAGCAGACTACTCAGAATCAATATTAAAGTTATCGGGAAGTTTGATCTCGTCCGCATGCTTCTTGTCTCCATTTGCTTCATAAATAGTTTTCAAATAATAATTAAGTCTGTTTTCAGATCTGTATTTTCCTTTAAGCCCTGTAAGTATCTCAAGAGCTTTCTTATTGTCGCCTCCGAGATAGTAGGCGAGTCCGGTGTAGAACTTACATTCGTTGTCCGTGCAGGTTGAAAGAACCTCAAGCGCCTTGTCGGGCGATTTGAGCCTGAGATACGTCTGACCGAAAAGGAGTTTGCCCTTGTCGTCAAGTTTTGACGCGTCTATTGAGTTGAGTTCCTTAAGCGCCGCTTCCGTCTCGCCCTTTTTGGCGAGAAGAAGAACGAAGTTCATTCGGGGGACTATCTTTTTATAGTTCTCCGCGCTCTCCGCCATTTTCAGTTTATCTTCAAGCTCTTTTGCATCCATTCTGCCTGAAATGAAATCCAGATAGATGCCGACCTTGATGTTAAAACTGCTTTCGCTGTCTATAGAGCCTATCAGTTTGTTCTTTTTATAAAACTCCATATAGGGCAGGTGTTTATCTGTAACACCTTTATAGATGAAGCTTTCGTCTCTGCTGCCTCTGAACCCGTCTGCAACGTTTTCAAACGTGGAAGCCGAGCTTTCGGCGCCGACACACGTCACGGCGTTGTGCGCTTCGCACTCTTTCAGAAAGTCTGCGAACAGACTGACGTTAAATCTGTTATTACTGTCAAAATACAGTACAGCGCGGTTCTCGCTTAAAGGTTTTGATGTCTTAAAAACTGGTTTAAGTTCATCCGCCGCCGCCGCCTGAGAAAATATCAGCGCCGCAGCAAGCATTCCTGCCGGTATTCTCAGTTTCACTTTTGCCCCTCTATTTTTTCAAGGTTGCGCTGTATCTCAAAAAGATTTTTGAGCACTTCAGCTTCCAGCATCTTTCTGTTGATCAGACTTCTGCTGTCCCTGAATTTCTTATCGTGATATTTCTCAAACAGGTCTTTCGCCTGCGTTTCGCCATGGCAAACAGAACAGAATTTCGCTTTAACATCTTTCTTAAGGAAGCTGTTGCTCAGGTCTCCTTCAACGCTGTAAGACGCCGCCATTGTGCCGCCCGCTTTCCAGACGTGGGGATTGTGGCATGTCTGACATGTGATGGAACCTTCAGCCGAAACAGTTCCCTTATCGTCGAACAGGTTCTCTTTGAATCTCTCCCTATAGGGGAATATCTTGAATATCCTGTCGTGCGTTATCTTTTCAGGTATTTTTTTATAGCCTACGCCGTCCGCTTTGTGGCAGTCGGTACACATTTCAAACGAGAACGGTGTCTTTCCATCCGGTTTGTATGCCCACATAAGCCTGTTATCCTTATGGAAGTTGTGGGGTGTGTGACAGGCATAACATACGTTCGCAGCAGCTTTCTTCTTATCATTTTCGTTCAGATAGTCAAGCTTTGCGAGGTTGTGCTTGGTCATATCCACAAGTTTCTGATCCTCGTGACATGCGAAGCATATGTTCTTTTCGCCCAAATCTCTGAGCATACCCTTCTCAGGTCCGTGAGGTTCGTGGCAAGTTGCACACACAATGTTTCCGTCCTGAAGGTATATCTTCATATCTTTTTTCGGCTTCACATTCATCTTGTGGCTTGACGTGATGGCTGTTTTGGAAGCTATGCCGTCTGTGCTGTGGCAGCTTGAGCATATTTTTTCAAAGTCTTTGCCGTAGGACTTGCTGAAAAGATAGTAGCCGCCGTCGCCGTGAACCTCATGACATGCGCCGCATGTATCGTCGGCAGCTTTAAGTTTGGCAACCTTGTCACTGTTCTTTTCAAATTTCTGCACGTTGTGCGGTGAAGTTTTCAGAGTTTTCTGATCCTCGTGGCATCCGGCGCAGAAGTTACCGTTAACGGCAGTTATCTTCTTGTCAAGGAAGCTGTTCTGCACCGTACCCTCGTCACCCTTCTTCGGTCCGTTGTTGTGGACTGTGTGACAGGTCGAGCAGTAGATGAAGTATTCGCCGTCCTTTTGTGTCAGATATTTATATTTGTCGTGTGCCTCTATCTTGCCCATCTTGTGTCCGCCGTCCACAGCTTTTTTGTCTGCGGAACCTTTCGGATTGTGGCAAGCGATGCAATTATCGTCTTTTGTTTTGTATGCGTATTCCACTGTCATCATGTTCACGTTGGTCTTTGCGTTGTGAACGCTGTGACACTGGGCGCATACCGGATCGGTATCCTTCTTGCGCACGTCGTGATCTGATCCGGCAACCTCTTTCTGTGTCTGGTGACATGCTGAACAGAACGAATCCTGATCGGCAAAGCCGCCCCTCATGAAGTCTTTATCCAATGTGCCTTTCTTGGACTGTTTATGCGGATCGTGACAGCTCACGCATGTGAAGGTGCCGTCTTTTGTTGTTTTAAAGTCGCCTGTCATCTGCATTTTCGTCTTCATGTTGACAGGGTGGGAGTGTTCGCCTATGACCATCTTCTCTGCACTGCCGCCTTTTTTGTGGCAGTCCATACATCCGTCGTTCTCCGGCACGGCAAGAAGTCTTTCGCTGTCGCTGTTGTGTACCTTGTGGCATGACAGACAGCTCTTCTCGTTCTTCTTGTCGCCGTGGGAAGTTTTGGCGATCATCTCTTTCTCTTTGTGACAGGTGATGCAGAGTGTGCCGTTCTGAGCGTCAATGCGAAGAGAATTCTTCTCTTTGCCGTGAACGTCGTGACATGTGGCGCACGTTATCTCTGTTTTGCTGTCGTCAGAACCAAGCGTGGTGAAGAATCTTATTATCTTCTGGAACAGAGGCAGTTTTTCATTCTTCGGCATATCCTTTTTCAGGACTTTGCCCACTGAGTGATTGAACTTTTTGGTATCGATTATCTTTTTATTGGCTATTCCGCCCTCGGAGTGACATCCGATGCATCCTTTTGTAAGGAGGTCACCGTCACCCGCAAGACCGACGGACCAGCCGTGGGGAGCGTGGCAGCTCTGACATGTTCCCGCCTGCTGTGCGGATTTGCCGTCTTTCGTACGGAATCCTTTAGCAGTCAGCATGTCGTGTTTGCCGCCTACGATATCTTTCTTGTTATTGTGGCATGCGTAGCAGAGTTTGCTTTCTGCGTTGTCTTCAACAAGCAGTCCTTCCGCTTTTGCCTTGTGGGTGGAGTGGCATGTGGAGCAGATTACTTTTCCGTCCTTGCCGTATTTTCCGCCCTCGTTAACCATCGCCTGCATCTCAGCCTGTCTTCCGTGTTTCACGTTCACAGGGTGGTTCAGCAGCCCTTTCACATATTCGCCGCTGTTGGCATCAACAACGTTTTCGTGGCAGACGCCGCACACCTTGCCGCCGTCAAGGGGTTCGATAAGCAGTTTTTCGCCTTTTGGCGAGTGTGCAACGTGACAGCTTTCACAGACAACCTGTCCTTTGCTGCCGAGTTTGCCGTATCTGGATTTAACGGCAGCCGCCATACCGTCATAACCGCTCTGGGGCGCTTTCAGGGGGTGGCTTATGTTGCCGTCGTGACCTATGTCCTTGTGACATGCCATACAGAGCTGTGAGTCGTAGTTCTCCATGCGGAGGAAAATGCTCTTGTCAATTCTGTCGTTTCTGGGATCGCCTGTGGAGTGCGCCGAGTGGCACGTGCGGCAGGCTATCTTACCTTTTTCAAGGGGGAGATTATTGGGGATGTTCATGTGTTCGGGTATCTTGTCGGAGAGTTTGTGCATACCGCCGGACCATACCTGTACGCGGCTGTCGCCGACTGTTCCGTTGTGACAGCTGTAACACATTTTTTCCGCCGCAACCACCTTATCTTTCTGATAAGGAACAACTTCCGTTCCTTTCAGGTCGAAGAGGAACTGGGGCATCCATTCATAGTGGCAAAGCGCGCACTCTTTGGATGAATCAGGGTTGCTCTTTGTTATGTCAGCCGCAAAAGCGGATGGGGAAGCAAACTCTGAAAATCTGTCAAAAACAGATTGAGATTGCTTCGCTGCGCTCGCAAAGACAGTCTGTCTCTGCGAGGAACAGAGTGACGAAGCAGTCTCGTTTATCTGAATAAAGCCTGTAAATGCCGACACAATTGTTATAACCAGTGCAAGGAGGAGCTTTTTCATTTTGTCCCCCTCAGTTCGTATACTGAAACGGTTCTGGCAAAGCCGTCGACAACAGCCATGTAGCGTCCGTTTATTCTCATGTGTGTAACTGATTCAAAAATTACTTTTTTGCCGTTCTTATCTTTCAGAACGCCCATATATTTGCCGTCTGCATCGAAATACTGCACGGTTCCGTTGTATCCGTCGCCGACAAAAAGTATTTCACCGTTGAGCAGGGCTATCCCTGTGGGTCTGTAGAACTGCCCCTTGTCAATACCCCACTGTCCGATGAACTCATAGAACTTGAAATCCTTGGTTATCTTCTGTACGCGGGTTCCCAGAACCTCAGAAACATAAAGAACGCCTTTTTTATCCATCGCCATCGCAAAAGGATACCAGAACTGCAGTTTGTCCTGTCCATAGCCGCCAACAACGGCTTCCACAGCCTTTGTCCCCATATGGGTTTTGAGTATCCGGTGGTTGTCGTTATCCGCCGAATAAACGTAGCCTCCGGAAACAACGGCATCGGTGGGGTCATATTTCCCCTTAAGCCCGTGCGCGCCGAACGAACTGAACTTGTCCAGACCGCCTGTCAGCATGTCCAGAGTGTTTTCTGTACTGTTGCAGAAAAGGAAATAATTGCCGCTTTTAACAAGGCATGTGCCGCCCTTTAAAAAAGCCTTCTGTGTCGATCTGACAGCCTTTCCGTTTCTGTAAACCGTATACGAACCTGAATAGGCGTCGTATATCCCTGTGCTTGAATCGCTTTCGACAACCGCATCTGCCGGAGCGGATTTATCGCCCAGCTTCACTTTATAGAGAAGTGATGCTGTCACCTGGGCAGCATCACTTATTGCGGTAATACCAAAAAGCAGTAATACGGCGATTATCTTAATTTTCACTCTCTGTTCCCTCTGCAGGTTTCAGGAAATTAGGTATATAGAACTCTTTATACTTGTTGACCATACCCACAACCTCGTTGCCGACGAGCTGATTTGCTCTCCTTTCGGGATAGCCTATCTTCTCGAAAGGCAGATATGCCTTCATACGGTCGGGAGTGTGGCAGTTCTCGCAGTTGACAGCGTTTTTAAGCTCTGTCATAGGTCTGTGGATAACCTTCATGGCGGCGCTTTTCGCTGTGGGAGCCATGTTGTTTACCTGACTTTTAAACTCGTCAACGTATTTTATCATCTGCTCGTTGTCATAAAGTCTGCTGCCGTCCGCATTCAGAGGCAGAAGCTTGTAAGGAGTGTCTTTCAGATAGGTTGCAAGGTCTATCTTGTCCACCTGTTTTCCGGTGGTTTTTTCATACCATACAAACTTTGTGGTCATGGTGTTGTTCACTTTTATGTGGCAAGTTTCGCAAGCCATGAAATATGCGTGCATGTTCAGGAAAGCTCTGACCTCTTTCTTTTTATCGTGAGGAACGTCTCCGTGGCATGAAACGCAGAGGTTCTGTGAATCCTGAATCGCTTTTCTGTTTGTATCGTGGAAGTCGTAAAGCTTGTGGCTGCTGTTGATATCGACAACAGGCGCACCGTGTCCGCCCTCCTGACTTACGCCGGAAATCATCTCCTGATAGAGCTTATCCTCTTTTGAAAGTCCGGCTTCCGAATGCTCCGCATGAGGAGCCTTGTGCCAGATATGCATCACAAGTATCTCAACTATGTAACCGCAGTAGACCATTATGGCTATGCCCAGAAGGCAGTAAATTATTCTTTTAGGTCCGACCTTAACGTGTTGGTGAGACATTATTTATCCCCCTTATCGTTCTTTTCGCTCTCCTGAAGGAAGCTTATCTGGTCTCTGATGATTTCGAGTTTCTCTTCATCTTCGAGTTTCTGCGCTTCCTGCTGTGCGTCAACGTCAAGCATGTATGTAGGGTCTTTTTCAACTATTTTGTTGATACGCGCCCATTCCACATAATATTCGTGCTTCATCAGGTTCTCCGGCAGATAGCCTGTAATGAACAGGTTTGATGCGGGGAACTTGTCATAGTTGACGTGGGCATTGTACATGTGCCAGATAAAGATAACGCTGACCGCAAGCATGGCCTCATCTGAGTGAGCGATGTAGCTTATGTTGACAGCCCAGCCCGGCATGAACGATGCTGCCCAGACAGGGAACCACAGAAAAACGCCTGTGATACCGAGAACGGGAATACCCCAAAACACTGCCCAGTAGTCGAACTTCTCTCTCCAGTGGAATCTTTCGTGCTTCGGTCTCTCATCAGAGATGAAAAGCGCAAATTTAACAAAGTCCGCAATGTCCTTTCCGTCTTTTGCACGGGGACACATGGGCGAGTAGTATACGAAGAGCAGAAGCTCTTTCCAAGAGAAGGTTCCGCTTCTTTTCGCGGGACCATAGTAGTAGTTGTAAATGTTTTTGATCAGGTAATACCAGTGGTAAAAGAACAGACCGCACATGGTAACGCCTGCTATCCTGTGAAGTATTCTTGTAACATGCAGCCCGCCGAAGAAATCTATGATGGCAGGAGCCCAGTCATAGTAATGGAACTTCAGAGGGAATCCGGTGAGGGTCAGCATCAGAAACGTCGTCATAAGGATATAGTGCTGAGCCTTCTGGTTGCCTGTTATCTTCAGGTAATGTTTTTTACCGTCTTTAATTTTTATCAGCGGCAGTTTTCTCATCATATCGGTACCCTCTTAATCCTTTTTTTTGCGTCTGAGGCTGAAATTCGGGAACATCTCTCTGATAAGTTCCAGAATCATCAGCACAAGCAGCGGATAGAATGCACCGATTGTCAGAATGGTGAAACCGAGCGCTACATAGAATTCGACAGGATAAATGTCTTTGTCGATGACAGAGTGCATCCTGATCATACCGAATTGCTGTGAAGCGTTAGCGTGGCAGTCGGCATCTTCACAGGTTTTATACCTGTTGGCTTCGTAAGTTGCACTTACCGGGTTTCTCCAGCTCTGAATGTTGTGTGCGGAGTCTCCTTTTTTAACGTGGCAGTCGATACAGCTCGGCGCATGTGGCATTCCGAACTCGACAGCCTTGCCGTGGAACGTATCCAGATATGTTGCCGCGGCGTTTTTCATTTTATGCTTGGTTGCCATTTCCTCTCTGGAGTGACATTTGCTGCAAGTTTTTACAACGTCCTCCGAAGGGGCAAGGTTCTTTATCCTGTGCGTGACGTGGTTGAAGAAATATTTATAGTCGACGTTATTGTCGTGGCACACTGCGCATTTCTGCAGAACACGCTCTTTGTGCCGTGCCTCGCTTACGGTCTCAACGTCGCCCGGGTCAAACCTGTATACAGGGTTTTTATGGCAGTTTGTACAGGAGGGGAAATCCTCTACAATTCGCGCCCTTACGTCAGGATTGTCAGGGTTATGGATACTTTTCTTAAGGGTATCAAGAATTTTCTTGTGAGAGAAAGGCTTTTCCGAACCGGCATTCTTGATGTGGCATTCGGTTGAACAGTCAACAGGTTTCATCTCTTTGTGCGGGATTTCTGTTATGTCGGTGTGACATCCGGTACACTTGACTTTTGTGTGGACAGTGTGTGCGTAGTTGTCGGAGTCGACATAGAACACCCGAAGATAACCTTCGTCATTGACGCGGGTCAGTCCGGGATACTTGTGGCACATCATGCAGTTTTCACCATCCGTGACGGCTGCACCTGCCAACCCGCAGGTCAGAAAGAGACTGAAGACCATGACGGCAATAAAACAATATATTCTCATCATCAGCTCCAAAAATATAGATGATTAACACTGACTTTCGGCAAAATCTGTTAAGCTCCTGTCTCTCCATTCAAACATCGGGGAATAAAGTACCTGAGAGCCTGCTTATTCCCATCTCCCCCTTTGACGAAGGGAGATTAAGGGGGATTTATATTAAATATTAATCAAATCCACCCCGACCCTCCTTTAGCTAAAGGAGGGAGAGAAAACAGATATTGTGTATTCACACAATCTGAAATACAAGATCTGCTTTTGGCATTATCTCCTCAAGCAAATCCACCCCAGCCTTCTTTCGGAAAAGGAAAACAAGACATAAAGTTTCAACCTTGCCATAAAGTCTATTAACACAGCCTAAAATCCGGCTATTGCCATAGACTAGAATAGGTCACGGTTATTGTCAACATAAGATAGCCCGACATGTGTCCTAAATTGTAAATTTTATTAAGATAGCAAAATTTGAATATTCAGAAAACGTTACAGCGGTTTTTTAAGATAATTTCAGGGTATTTTTAAGTGACTGGTTTCAAAATTAATTTATTGTTTAATTAATCTGTAATGAAACTTACAAAAAACACAAAACGTGTTTTTCATAGATTAACATTTTTTAAAAGGGCGCCCCGAAAGGCGCCCTGAAATTTCAGCGATGTCCGATTAGAACATTGCCATTACTGTTTCAATGATGGTGTCAAGTACACCGTCTGCATCAGTTATAAGGTAACCGAAAGATGCAACGTGTGCATTGAGTGTAGTAAGATCGCCTGCTTCATCTTCATTGATGTATTTAGTTCTGTGGCAAGAACCGCATGCACGTGAACCGGGACCTGAATCGTAGCTGGGGATAGTTCCGATGTTTCTGTCCTTAGTCCAAGTGTAAGAAGCAGAGAACTTACCGGGCAGTGATTCTGACTGATCCGGAACATCATATGTGCCTGCTTCGTGGCAAGACTCACAGTTCATGATTGTGAAGTTAGGATATGTGCTTTCAACATGGTGATCATATTCCATAGCTTCAACATCATCTGTCCAGTCGATGTTTTTAGTATCGAAAGGCTGCATAGAGTGAATTGCGTGTACGTATGAGTCGATAGAACGTGACTGCATCTCAAGGTGAGAGCCGCCGGACATAGGTGTGTGACACATACGGCATACAGTTATCTTACCGCCGTAAGAAGGGCTGTGGAATGTTGTTGCAAGCTGAGCGTGACAAGCGTTACATTTAGCTTCGTCAACCACTTTGGCAGCACCTTGGAAGTAGTCGGCGACAAGAGCGTTTCCAGACAGGTCAAATGTTGCAGATGCAGCACTTGCGGCAACTACAGTGTCTGTTCCAACGATGACTTTAGGCAGAACACCAATCTCTACCTTTGTGATTGCGCCGGAAGTCACAAGACCTGTGTAGTCAAGGGCTTTCATGTCGTAAGTTGCTGTCCAGACTGTGCTTGTTGCGTTACCGGTTTTTGTTATGCCGGTGAAGTTAGCTACAGTTGCAGTTGTGCTGAGAGCACCTTCACCAACTCTTACGCCGCTTACCGTGTTGTGACCTGAAACTATAAAGTTCTTAGTGTCATATCCGTAACCGGAGATGAGAACTGTGGGAACCATAGCTGTCATGTCAGCAACACTGTTTGTTGCAGCAGCAGTGAACTGGAATGTAAGTGCTTTTGTTGTTGAGTTGTAAGAAGCAGAGTCAACAGTTATGGTTATGTTGTCTGCATACTTAGTCGTTCCGTCTTTGTAGATTGTTGAGTTATATCCTGTGTGGATAGTGTCAAACTCAACGCCTGAACCGTCCTGGTGACAGCTTGTGTTACAAGCGGCAGAAGATACGGAAAGCGTGGGGTGGTTTGCGTAAGCAGCCTGTGCTTTCTCGTTCAGGTTGTCAATAGCGTGGCAGCTCTGGCAAGTTGCGATTACGAAGTTATCGTTATCAAGGATTTCAGTAAGTTTTCCTTCGTGGCAAGTTACGCAGTTAGCCATGCTTTGAGGATATGCAAATTCCATGTTGTGTGACATGTGAACGTCAGCCATTACGCTGCGTTTGTAAGCATATTTTGTGTTCTGGTCAGTGGTGGTAACTCCGTCCTGTGCAGCATAAGCTTCAGGATCGTCGTACAGAAGCTGCCAACCAGTGTGTCCGCCTGCAGTTGTGTCAATGTGACATGCTTTACAAGCAACGAAATCGGGAAGGTTGCCTACAACAGCTTCACGATAGCCGTGCTTTCTGTAAGGTGCGCCGTGGCAGCCTTCGCAACCTGCTACGTTAGCAGTTGAAGTATAGCCGGTTGTGGCATCATTGGGGTCATCAGCACCGAGAGCGAGAGCTGCACTTGCCATGTTGTCATAAAGCTTGATGCTTCCGCCTGTACGAACACCGTTCTGGTCAGCAAGTGAAGTAAGCTGATCTTTTGCAAGGTAGCCGTAAGCGAAAGAATAGTAAGTTTCAGGAACAACAGACAGACCTGTCTTTGTAATTGTATACACGCCTGTGGCAGCATTGGTAACATCTACAGTTGTTGACGAAATTGAATATGAAGTCGAAGCTGTAAACTGACCTGTTGTTGCGTCATACAGAGCTACATAGAATGTTTTCTGGGGAAAAGCAGCTACAAAATCAGCAGCAGTAGAGAAAACATAAGGAGTGTTGTCGTCATGAAGCACTGTAATTGTCATGACAGATGAAATAGTGGGAGCGGTACCTGCTGAAACAACACTGTTAATTGTAAGTTTGATATCGCTTACGTTAGTGCCGTCTGTGTCAGTATATTTTGCATATTCTGCCTGGTGAGCAGAACCGTCAAACTGAACAGTACCGTTGTGGCAAGTTGAACAGGATTCACCCTGAGCAACTTTATCAGTGATCATCTCTTCCTGAAGAGCGGCGATAGCAGCCTCGTACTCTTCAATTGTGATCAGCCCGGCATCGAGTTGTGCCTGGAGTTCTGCAATCTGTGCAGAAGCGTCAGCATCTGAGCCATCTGAGCCGTCGTCGCCGCAACCTACGAGCATAAACGCGCAGGTGAAAGCGAGCATTAAAAGAAATAAAATTCTTCTCGACATAAATTTAGCCTCCTTTTGCTTTATGTCAAATACTGCCTGTGTCATCAGACATTCTATTGTTTACAGAGGATGCCTGATAAGCGCAGGTTTTTTGCTCAATCAAAAATTCAAAACACACGGTCATTAAAATCTACACGGTCATTTTACACGGTCATTAAAAATTTACACGGTCATTACTTTTTTTACAAAGTATACCAAATAAAATTCAGATGTCAAATATAACTTAACTAAGGCTAATTGGCATATGCCCGTAATTTTTAACCCAAGTTCATAAAATTAGCATACTACCGAATTCATCAAACATTAAATTTACTATATATCAAGTACTACCGAAGATTGTTTTTTATATATTGTGTTAATTGAATATTTATATGTTTTACTTAGGCATATATCACAATTCAATCATACTAAACTTTAGGGTTTTACAATAAGTACAAACATGCATTTTACCGAATATTTCAATTACATAATATTCATAAAATATCAGAGTGAAAAAAATTATTGATTATCAGTTAGATTTTAGACGCTTGTGCAGAGCCTGACGTGTTATTCCCAATAGTTTTGCCGCCGAACTGATGTTACCATCCGATTCTTTCAGTGCCGAGTCGACAACGTAATGTTCAATTTCCTTTAAAGTAGGGAAGTCACCAAAATATGAAAATGTCTTAACATTCGTGTTCAACGAACCGTTCACTTTCAGTCCGTGCCTGCTGAAAAAAGACGCCGCTTCATATTCGGAAGGCTTCCTGTCGCCGAAAACCATAGCCATATCAGACATAATTGCCTGTAGCTGGCGCACGTTTCCGGGGAAATCATAGCTTTTGATCATCCTTATTATATATGCCGGAATGCCGCTGACGGCAGCAAGACCGACCTCCGTTAACGCTCTGTTGTAGAACATGAGCGCAAGATGCTCGACATCGCAGATCCTTTCGCGCAGAGGCGGAATTGAAAGTTTATGAGTAGAAAGCCTGTAAAAAAGATCCTGACGAAATTTTCCGGAACGCACGCTTTCTTCAAGATCGGCATTTGTTGCGGCAACTATTCTGACGCTCGCGTTCATGTATCTGTCAGAACCCAGAGGTGAATAAACCTTCTCCTGCAAGAGTCTGAGAAGTTTGACCTGCGCACTCTCCGCCATGTCCCCTATCTCGTCCAGAAAAAGCGTTCCTCTTTCCGCCGCGGCGACAAGCCCCTGCCTTGGCTTATCTGCGCCCGTGAAAGCACCTTTGACGTGACCGAAAAGGGTATCGGAAAACATAGTGTCGTCCAGCCCGGCAACGTTGACGGGAACGAACTGCCCTTTCCGCCCGCTGCATTCGTGTACTGCACGGGCAAAAAGTTCTTTGCCGACACCTGTTTCCCCTGTAATAAGCACAGGAAAACTGCTTTTTGAGACCGATTCAATATATCTGAAAACTTCTTTCATCCTGCCGTCGGCAGTCATAATTCCGTGAAAGTCAACCAGATCGCTGTTTTCGTCCGTACGCAGGGCATTTCTGAGAGCCTCTATCTCCATATGCATCTGAAAAGCGTTCACTGCCGCATGATATGCCGCGGCAAATCTGTCGCTGTCCAGAGGTTTTACAAGGAAGTTCAGCGCCCCGTTCTGTATGCACCGGACAGCCGTACTGATGTCGTTGTTTCCGGTTACTATTATAACAGATGCCGCCGGATGCCTCTTCTTTATCATATCAAGAAGTTCCTCTCCTGTATGATAAGGCATCTGCAGGTCAACAAAAACCGCCATGGGGTTTATTGAGTCTATAGTCTCAACAAACTCTCTGGGGTCGTTATGGATGACATAATCAGCTATGCCGTTTCTTTTCATAAAGATGGCATAGGAATCGGTTATCATTTTTTCATCATCAATGATGACGACCTTTGATGTCATACACCCGTACCCGCAGGTATGCTTATAGTGACGACGGTACCTTTATTCTTTTCTGATGCAACATGAAATCCGCCGTTATGATCCAGCACAATGGTATATGCAATGGAAAGCCCGAGCCCTGTTCCGCCCTCTGCCTGTTTGGTTGTAAAGAACGGCTCTGTGATGCGCTGTATATCCTCTCCACGGATGCCTACACCGCAGTCCTTCACCTCTGTAACGACATGTCCGTCCTTGACAAAGCACCTGACCGACACAGGCAGATGCCTGCCCGGCGTTGCCTCCAGAGCGTTCATGATTATGTTGATAAAAACCTGTTCAAGTTTCTGACTGTTGCCCATGACAGGCGGCAGATCAGTCTCTATATCCTCCGCAAAACAGTCGGTGCTTTTATTAATTTTATGGGCGAGAATGTGTATCGCCGCCTTCAGCGGAACCTCAACCGAAAGAAGCTGGTGCACCGCAACAGTGTCCTGACGTGCGAAACTTTTCAGATCGAGGACGATGTCTCTTATCCTTTCAGAGCCTTTGTATATGCCTTCAAGAAGCTGGATCATGTCGCCTTTCGCCTCGGTATAAGGCGTATTGCCGATCATAAGCTCTCCCCTCTCCTGTTCCATCTCATCCAGCAGGTTCATAAAATCGCTGATATATTCTTTGATTATGGAGCTGTTGAACATTATGAAGTTGTTGGGGTTGTTAAGCTCGTGAGCGACACCGGAAACAAGCGTCCCCAGCGCAGCCATTTTATTGGTCTGTATCATGCGCATCTTAAGTTCTTTCTCTATGGTCTCAAGACGGACTTTCTCGGAAACGTCTTCAATATCTATCATGACAAATTCAGTGCTGCCTTCAGAGATCACGTTCCCCCTGAAATCCGCAATGAAGTTTCTGCCCGAACGGCTTACCTGTTCCACTCTCGGAAGTTCAAAATATGGCTGCTCCCGCGCGAGATCCTGAACTTTAAGCGCGACAGCTTCCCCGACCAGTGACAGCAAAGGAACTCCTTCAGAATCGGATGCCAGCGAATAAAGCCGCATCAGAGCTTCATTACAGTCTTTAATATAAAGACCGTCCATTGACACTATCAGCCCCGGAATGAATCTTTTCTGGAAAATGCTGACAAACTTTTTCTCCGCAATATTCAGCTCGGTCTTAAAAAGTTCGGTCTGCGTTATATCGGTGAGGGTAACGATGCTCCCGTTGTTAAAGCGCCCAACGCCCATAACGGCGGTTTTCTTCTCTTTGCCGTTGTCCAGACAGATGACGGAAGAGTATGTACCGTGGGTATATCCGCCGAGAATATCTCTTATATTCCTGCCTGTTTCGCAGTTTGACAGACCTGTAATGCCGCAGAATGTTTCATTAAGAAGACTTACAGTGTAGTCCTCGTCAATGACGGCAATACCGTCGGAAGTGTGCTCAAGCACGCTCTGAACAAGCTTGCTCTTCTCTATGGTCGTGCGTTCAAGCTCAATTCTTGTAAAAGACAAAGATACAGTGGCAAGAAGCGACTGCGATGTGAAAGGCTTTATTATATATCCATACGGGGACGTCGCCATAGACCTGCCGATAGTGGCGGGGTCTGAATAGCTTGTAATGTACACGACAGGAATCTTTTCGGTTTTGTGTATCTGCGTGACAAGTTCAATGCCGTCAACAGATGACTTCAGACTGATATCCATCAACATGAGATCAGGTTTCTCTTTATTGATGGCAGCCAGAGCCTCTTCGTCGTCAACGGCAAGCCCGACAACCGTATAGCCGTTGCGTTCAAGTCTGGAAGCTATGTCCAGTCCGATTACTGCTTCATCTTCAACAATTAGTATTCTCTTCGCCATATCAGCCTCGAGCGTAATAAACACGGTGCATGTATAATTTTTCATTACAAAAACGAAAGTGTCAACTTTATTTTACACAACAAAATCTTTTTATATAGGCAAGTTAGCCATATTTAAACAGGGATGTCAACTTTGATTAACACTTTCCCTTTAGCCTCTAATCACCAACATATTGGTATATAAGAACTTCTATTTTGGCATGAACGTTGCGTATAATTCACCATGAGAAAAAAAGTACTTCTTATAGACGATGAGGAACATTTCAGAAACAGCGTGAAAATCGCCCTGAAAAGAGAGGGTATTCAGGTCACGGACGAGCAGGACGGCTCCGACGGACTCAGAAACATCATCCTCAGCATGGCGACAGGGAGTCTGTATGACCTCATAATACTGGACATAATGATGCCCGGACTGACAGGGATAGACATCCTTGAGTTCTTTATACAGAACGAGCTCAGTATCCCCGTGATTGTTGTGACCGGGTACATGGACTATGATCTCAGATTTTTCTGCTCAAACATAAAAAAAATAAAGGTTATGGAGAAGCCTTTTAGCCACGACAAACTGGTCAGTCAGGTTCTTGAGATGTTAAAGACTGAAGGCACAGCTACAAACTCCGGAGGACGGGATGGATTATATCAATAAGAATAAGGCTGCAGTGGTCGTAGTCATCACACTTATACAGGCTGGCGTACTCTATCTTGATTCAGCGGCGCTGAGATACGTTCTCAGCGCCATACTGCTCTCCGCCACATTCATTGTGCTGAAGCTGATGACAAACGACATAAAAAAAAGAGCGGAATACGAGGTCAGAAAAAGCTGCGACAGCCTCGCAGGTTCGATAAATAAAAAGTTCACCCCCGTAAGCAAGGTTCTGGACGACTACGCCACTCTTCTGACAGTCTTTCAGGAACAGCTCAGGAGCGTGAATTCAGACAGCGAAGACGCTACAAATATAATAAGCGGCAATTTTACAGGTATTGTCGATAAAGCTATAGGTCAGTCCAGGATGGCAGGCGACGCACTGTCCAGCTTCACAGGCGACACAGGTGAAGAGGGTCAGGGATTTGTGCAGAACAGCCGCCACACTCTGGTGAGCGTCATTACCGAAATGCAGAAAATGGGCGAATATGCCACAAAATCCAATGACAGTCTGAACGAAGTAATGACCGAGGTGGAGAATATCCGCACAATAGTCGCCAACGTGGGCTATATAGCAGACCAGACAAACCTGCTGGCTCTCAACGCCGCAATTGAGGCGGCAAGAGCGGGAGAACACGGCAGAGGATTTGCCGTTGTTGCCGACGAGATACGCAAACTCTCCGAAAAATCAAACGAGTTTGCAACAGAGATAAAAAAGGCAGTGGACAGCATTTCAGGCAAGGTGAAAACAATCCACGGTCAGTCTGCGAAAGAGGTTGCCAACATCACAAAAGTGACATCAGACGCACATGCCGACGTGGACAGCACGCTCAACAGACTGGACGAAGCCCTTGAACGCTCCCACAGCATAATAAGCGAAATCCAGCAAAGCTCCATGCAGCTTGCAGAAGACATAAACGCAATGGTTGTCTCAATGCAGTATCAGGACATAAACAGACAGAGAATAGAACACGTCATAGATCCCCTCGGTATAATGAAATGTGACATAGACACCATCTCCGGCGGTCTGAAAGACATATCAGAGGTTGGCAAAGGGCTTAACGTACGCGAGCTTACAGACCACCTCAACAGCATATATACGATGGAATCCGAACGCGACCTTATAAAGAACGTATCCATCGACGGGAAAAACAGGAAATCGGGCAAACATAAACCAAACGACAACGTCGAACTTTTTTAAGGAAATGAGGTGCTTTATGAACATACATATCGAAAAAACAGAAGACAAACTGAACGCTGTACTCACACTGTCAGGCGACATAAAAGTTCAGCACGCATCCGAACTGTGCTCTGTGCTGAATGAAGCCGCCAACGAAGAGATTGACACTGCAGTCAATGTCAGCGGCATCGAGAGTGTTGATATGACGTTCTTCCAGCTTATGTGCAGCGCACACAGAACATTCAGTGCAAAAGACAGACAGTTCATACTGACAGACGGAAAAAACAGTCTGCTGAAAAAAGGCGCGGCGGCAGGTTTTGTCCGCCACAAAGGATGTTCAAGAGACAAATACGGCACATGTGCAATGGTTATGGAGAATTAAATAATGGCAAAAACAATACTTACGGTGGACGATTCCGCCAGCATCAGACAGATGGTGAAATTTACACTTACGAAAGAAGGATATAACATAATCGAGGCATCAGACGGCAAGGATGCGCTCGCTAAGACGGGCGGCTCGAAGATCGACATGGTGGTAACCGACCTCAACATGCCCAACATGGACGGCATCACCCTGATAAAAGAGCTTCGGGCCAAGCCCGAATTCCGCTTCACTCCTATCATAATGCTTACCACAGAGTCGCAGGACTCTAAAAAAATGGAGGGCAAGGCTGCAGGAGCAACAGGCTGGATAGTTAAACCTTTTCAGCCGGAACAGCTTGTTACGGTTACTAAAAAAGTTCTGGGGTGACATATGTCAACGGACGTGCATCAGGATGTATTCATTCAGGAGGCGACCGAGCTTTTGCAGGAGCTTGAACAGTCACTTCTGGAGCTTGAGGACAACTGCGAAGATATGGAGCTGGTGGCGCGGGTTTTCCGTGCCATGCACACCATAAAAGGCTCTGGCGCGATGTTCGGTTTCGAGAATATCGCCGCGCTGGTACACAGCATTGAAACGTCGTACGATCTGGTGCGCAACGGCAAACTCAACATCACAAAACCGATGCTCGATTACTCGCTGAAGGCGTGCGACATCATAAAAGAGATGCTGACGGATCCGTCGATGAAAGCGGATTCTCCACTTGCGCTCAAAATATCTGCATTTTTCACGGAAACCGGCGGTCAGGTTCCTGCTAAAAAACAACACGAACCCGTAAAAAAAGAAGAACTGCTCACCAGACAGAACCTGACAACTTTCCGCATAACTTTCAAGCCTTCGCCAGACATCCTTCTTTTCGGTTCAAATCCGGAACTTCTGGTTGGTGAACTGGCGGCACTTGGAGAAGCGAGCGTATCCGCGCTGACGACCAACATGCCGCTTCTTGACGGGATGGAACCGGAAAAATGTTATACATACTGGGAGATAATACTAACAACCGACAAAACTGAAAACGACATACGCGACATCTTTATCTTTGTTCAGGACGAAAGCGAAATCAATATCAGCGTCATAGACGATTTCACCGGAGGAAGCGAAAGCCTTAAAAAAATAGGCGAAATACTCCTTGAAAAAGGAGACATATCACAGGACGAGCTGAAAGCTCTGATGGATAACCGCAAACTCATAGGCGAGGTCATGGTTGAAAAGGGTATTGTTTCGCAGGACGCTCTGGATGCCGCCCTGAAAGAACAGCAGCACGTCCGCAACGTGCGCGAGCAGAAAACGGCGGCGGAGAACATCTCATCCGTACGCGTCCCCTCGGAAAGACTGGATTTCCTCGTCGATCTCGTGGGCGAGCTGGTAACGGTACAGGCAAGACTCAGCCAGATAGCCGTTAAAGAGAACAATCAGGAGATGCTGAAAGTCGCCGAAGAGGTGGAAAGGCTCGTGTGGGAACTCCGCGACAACACGATGAGCATCCGCATGCTTGAAATAGGCTCCACGTTCAGCAAGTTTAAAAGACTGGTGCGCGATCTGTCTGCGGAACTCGGTAAAGAAATCGAACTGGTCACACACGGCGGCGAAACGGAAATAGACAAGACTGTCATAGAAAAACTCGGCGATCCGCTGGTGCATCTCATCCGCAACAGCATAGACCACGGCATTGAAACGCCGCAGGAGCGCGTCGCCGCAGGCAAAGACCCTAAGGGTTATATAAGCCTCTCCGCAACACATTCCGGCGGGAGCGTGCTTATTGAAATAGCTGACGACGGCAATGGTATCAACAAAGATGCAGTGCTGAAAAAGGCAAAATCAAAAGGACTGATACCTGAAAACGCCGAACTTTCCGACAAAGAGGTTTTCGATCTCATATTTGCGTCGGGCTTCTCCACCGCAGAAAAGGTTTCCAGCGTCTCCGGCAGGGGTGTCGGTATGGATGTGGTGCGCAGAAACATCGAATCCCTGCGCGGCACAATAGACATATCAAGCGTTCAGGGCAAAGGTACCACCATAACACTGAAACTGCCGCTGACGCTCGCAATAATCGACGGACTGCTGGTGGTCATCGGCGGACAGTTCTTCATCATCCCTCTTTCAATCGTCAACGAATGTATAGAGTTCAACGAAGCCGCACATAAAAGCAGCTCCGGACGCAGAATCATCATGGTTCGCAACGAACTCATTCCTTACGTCCATCTGCGCAGTTTTTTTAACATTTACGAAGAGGCGCCGGAGATTCAGCAGATAGTAATAATAGAGATAGAGAACAGGCGCGTCGGTTTCGTCGTTGATAATGTGGTGGGTGACCATCAGACTGTCATAAAATCACTTGGCAAGGCTTTCAGAGACATAGAGTGCATTTCCGGCGCGTCGGTACTCGGCGACGGGTCAGTGGCGCTCATTGTTGATGTTCAAAAAATATACACAGGAATCGAGTAATTTTTTTAATCGGGGGCTATTATGCTTAAGAATCTTAAACTTGGATTGAAGCTTTTCGTAGGCTTCGGACTTCTTATCATCCTGATTATCCTTTCAGGATACATGGGTTTCAGCGGTCTTCATAAGGTTGAGGACCGTGCGGAAAAGAACAATGATCTGGCTCAGGTAGTCAGACTGTTTCTGGAAAGCAGACAGCAGGAGAAGAACTTCATCATGCGTAAGGACTTCGCCACTGCAGAGCTTGTGGACAAAAAAGCTCAGGAGATAATGGAAACTGCCACAAAACTTAAAAACGCTTTTACCGATCCGGTGAATAAGAAGCAGATGGACGACATAATGTCAAATGCTGACGCATATATCAAATCATTTGACAATTATGTAATTATAGAAAAAGAAAAAATTGCTCTCATGGAAGGCGTGAACGTCAACTCGAACGATCTGGTAAAGTCTTCCGACAGAGCCATGACAACCTTCAATTCCATTGACGCACAAAAATTCGTCAGCCAGTTTCTGAAAGTAAGACTCGCCGGAAAAGAGTATATAATCTCACACGACGAGCAGTATCTTCAACAGTATAACGAAAACTACGAGATCGCCGCAGAAGTCGCCCGCGCACTTTCAGCGGAACATCCGGGCGAACTGACGTCCAACATTGTTAAAGAACTGGGAGAATACAAGACCTCCATAGATGCTTACTTCGCAAAGATAAAAGAACAGATAACAATAGAAAAAACTCTTGTCGAAAACGCGCGGCTTGCAATGGATGTGGTATCCATGACTGCGGAAGACCAGAAAGGGAAGATGATGAGCGAAATTGCAGGCGCAATCACCATGATAGTCATATTCGCAGTGGCAGGCATTGCACTCGGACTTTTCATAGGCTTCCTGCTCACCAGATCAATCACCGGTCCGCTGTTCAAAGGCGTTAACTTCGCCCAGCAGCTTGCCGAAGGAAACCTCGACGCGCAGCTTGACGTTGATCAGAAAGATGAGGTCGGTCAGCTTGCCATAGCACTTAAAAATATGGTCAGCAAACTCAGAAGCATCATAACCGACGTGCGGACATCCGCCGACAACGTTGCCGCAGGCTCCAGAGAGCTCTCAAGCGCTGCACAGGACATGTCCCAAGGCGCAACCGAACAGGCGGCAAGTGCGGAAGAAGCATCCGCGTCCATGGAAGAGATGGCATCCAACATCAGCCAGAACGCCGACAACGCCCTTCAGACAGAAAAGATAGCGCTGAAAGCGGCAGGCGACGCGAAAGAGGGCGGTCAGGCTGTTCAGCAGACAGTGAAAGCGATGAAAGAGATAGCCGACAAGATATCCATCATAGAAGAAATAGCACGCCAGACAAACCTGCTGGCTCTCAACGCGGCGATAGAGGCGGCAAGAGCGGGCGAACACGGAAAAGGTTTCGCGGTTGTTGCGGCGGAGGTTCGCAAGCTTGCAGAGCGCAGTCAGGAAGCGGCGCGTGAGATAAGCGACCTTTCATCATCCAGCGTTGACATCGCTGAAAAGGCAGGCGGACTGCTCATGCAGATTCTTCCAGACATCCAGAAAACTGCGGAACTTGTTCAGGAGATAACCGCAGGAAGCAGCGAGATGCGCACAGGCGGCGAACAGATCAACACCGCAATTCAGCAGCTTGATCAGGTGATACAGCGCAACGCGGGAGCATCCGAAGAGATGGCGGCGACTGCGGAAGAACTCTCCAGCCAATCGGAATCACTTCAGCACGCAGTATCGTTCTTTAAGATGAAAGGGGACGGAAGCTTCAGCGCAAAATACGCATCGCTGACAAAAAAAGCCACAAAGACGGCGCTCACAAACAAACATATTGAAAAACCCACAATGGCGGCAAACAAGCCTTCCGCTAAAAAAGACGGCGAAGGTGTACACCTTGATCTTTCAGAGGGCAAGAAAGACAACATCGACCTCGATTTTGAAAGCTTCTGAAAGGAGTGAGACATGGAACAAAACACAGCCGTAAAGAACGGCACCGATTGTCAGGTTCTGACATTCAGACTGGAGGAAGAGGTTTACGGGGTGGATATAATGTCCGTTCGCGAGGTGCTTGACTTCTCCAGTGTTACAAAGGTTCCGCATACCCCCGATTTCATGGTCGGGGTAATAAACCTGCGGGGAAACGTCGTACCTGTCGTTGACCTGAAAAAGAAATTCCGCATGGGTGTAACGGAGCGCAGTGTCAACACATGCATCATAATCGTTGAGGTGCAGATAGACGGTGAATCCACAATTCTGGGCGCACTGGCTGACTCAGTGCAGGAGGTTGTGGAGTTTGAGAACAACGTCATCGAAGATGCGCCGAGAATCGGCACACAACTCAACACCGCCTTCATAGCGGGCATGGCAAAGCGCGAGACGGGGTTTGTGATAATTCTTAACGTGAACGCGGTGTTTTCAATGGGCGAGCTGTCGTCAATAACACAAACACAGCAGCCCGCAGAAGAACATTCGGAATAAGGAAGGAAACTATGGATGCGGAACTGATGAACGACCTTTACAATCAGAAACTGACATCCGACGAATTCGGCATCATCCAGACATATATACAAGAAAAATGCGGAATCAGACTGCCTTTGACCAAAAAAGACATGGTCGAAGGCAGAATCCGCAAACGACTCAAGGCTCTTAGCCTTTCGACATACGGGGACTACATTGCGCTGGTTTTTGACAGCGCAAACCCCGTGTCCGAAAGAGAACAGCTAAACCTCATCGACACCATCACAACAAATAAGACAGACTTTTTCCGCGAACCGAATCACTTTGAATTTCTTGCGCAGAAGGTGCTGCCTGAACTGGAAAAACAGGGATACGGCACTGAACGCACTCTGAACGTGTGGAGTTCCGCCTGTTCCACAGGCGAGGAACCATACACTCTCGCCATGGTGCTGGCGGAATATTTCGGAATCAAAGGTAACTTTCGGGTATATGCCAGCGACATAAGCTACTCCGTTCTTGAACGTGCAACGAAAGCAGTTTATACAGAGGAAAAGGCGCTCGGTGTTCCGCATGACCTGAAAAAGAAATATATGCTCCGCTCCAAAGATCAGACCTCCGGTCTGGTGCGTGTCAAACCGGAGCTGCGGCAAAAGGTCTCCTTCGGAAGACTGAACCTTATGAACGATAACTATAACCTTCCTGTGGAAATGAACGTAGTTTTCTGCCGGAATGTGATAATTTACTTTAATCATCAGACCCAGTATGAGATAATTGGAAAAATATGCCATTATATGCTTAAAGGAGCCTGCCTGTTTCTCGGGCATTCGGAATCCATCCACGGGATGGATCTTCCGTTAAGCACGATGGCACCAACTGTCTTTTACAGGATCTGAGAATGATAAACCATGCCGAAAGTCTTTATCTGAAACCGGGAGAAATATTTTATGCCGATACGCCTATGGTGGTGAACACTGTCCTTGGCTCATGTGTCAGCATAACAATGTATGCCCACAGACTGGGCATAGGCATGATGAGCCACTGTATGCTCCCCTCCTCCACCGAATCCATAAAGCGGGGCGAGGACATAATGAAATACGTTGACTGCGCTGTATTGTATATGAACAAAACTATGCTTAACGCAGGTGCAAATAAAAAAGAGATAGAAGTGAAGCTGTTCGGCGGCAGCAATATGTTCTCGGTCTCGGATGAAGATTCGGGCGTGGGCAACAGAAATATCACAGCTTCCGTCAGCATATTGAAAAGTTTGGGCTATACTATCATATCCAGCGACACGGGCGGGCAGTTTACCAGAAAGCTTTACTTCTCACTTGATACAGGAACTGTTTACCTGAGAAAGATATCAAAAATACAGGGGTTGTAACATATGCCGGGCGAAAACGGAAAACTCAAAGTTCTGGTTATCGACGATTCAGCGGTCGTACGGCAGGTTTTAACGGAGATACTGCTGTCCGATCCGTCCATAGAAACTGTTGTTGCATGCAGCGACCCTTTCGCCGCAGCGGAGAGGATGAAAACGTTCATTCCGAATGTGATCACACTCGACGTTGAAATGCCGAAGATGGACGGCATCACATTTCTTAAAAAACTTATGTGTCAGCACCCCATTCCCGTGGTGATGTGTTCCAGCCTTACAGAAGAAAACTCCGCAACTGCGCTGAAAGCTATCGAATGCGGTGCAGTTGATATAATACAAAAGCCGAGATCCGGCACGAAAGCGTTTCTTGAAGAATCCCGGATAATGGTCTGCGACGCGGTTAAGGCGGCGTCAAAGGTTAAAGTGACGCAGATGTGCAACGTTTTCCACGAGATACCGCCGAAACTCACCGCTGATGCAGTTCTTGAGGCGCCGAGGGGCAACTCCATGATAAAGACCACCGAAAAAGTGATCCTTGTCGGAGCCTCCACAGGCGGAACTGAAGCTCTCAGCGTATTCCTGCAGGGACTTCCGGCAGACAGCCCGGGCGTTGTCATTGTTCAGCATATGCCGGAAAACTTCACCGCATCATTTGCAAACAGACTGAACGGTCTCTGCCGGGTCACCGTTAAACAGGCGGACGACAGCGACACCGTTATTCCCGGCAGGGTTCTCATAGCGCCCGGCAACAAGCATTTGCTTATCAAAAGAAGCGGCGCAAGATATTACGTTGAAGTGAAGGACGGTCCTCTCGTCAGCAGACACAGACCGTCGGTGGACGTGCTTTTCCGAAGCGGTGCCAGATACGTCGGAAAGAACGCGATAGGTGTCATACTCACCGGCATGGGGGACGACGGCGCGAAGGGCATGAAGGAAATGAAAGATGCGGGGGCATTTAACATAGCACAGGATGAAAGAACCAGCGTCGTTTTCGGCATGCCTAAAATGGCGATAGAGGCGGGAGCAGCCGACATTGTTCTGCCGCTGGAAACCATCTCATCCGCCGTAATGAAACACTGCATAACAGGATAATAACATGTTCCATCTGCTCAACGACTCGGTGACAGTGATAATAGCGGCGATAACGCTTTCGTTCACTTTTCTGTTCATCTATTATTCCGAGGGCAAACACTATCTGCTGCTTTGGAGCATAGGGTGGGGCGTCAACTCCATATCGGTGCTTTTCCGCGCACTCCCCATGATAGCCCCCGGTATAGATGACTTCATATTAATATCAATGGTGCTGAACTATATAAGCAGTATATTCATCGGGCTTGGCGTATATCATTTCGTCTACGGAAAAGGACCGTCGGTAAAACTCGTGTCCATGCTGATACCTCTCACCCTATTCCCCGGTCTGGCACGTCTTGATAATCCTGAAAACGCTTTTGTGGCTATAGTCTACACCTTCGCAGGCTCCGTATTCCTCCTTTCGGGACTGGTTCTCATCAGAAAAATAAAAGGCATAGGAAGCCGCGTGGCAGGCATGTCGTTCATCGCGTGGAGCATCATGATGTTCACTGTCATAATAACCCACAGGAATGTTGAAACGGCATACGAAAATATGCAGATTACTGTATTTCTCACACTGGTTTCCGCTCTCGGCATAGTCATGATGCACTTTGAAAAGATGCGGTCGGAACTTGACAGTACAAATATGATACTGAAACAGCTCACGGAAACCAATAAAGACATGGTATTTTCAATAAAACTGAAACCGAAGCCTTTTGTTGAATACATAAGCATGTCATGCATAAAGCTGACCGGTTATTCTCCGGAAGAGATCATAGGCAGTCCGGCTTTTCTTGAAAAGATAATGGACAGCGAAAGGATAAGCATTTTAAACAAACTGGCAAACGGTCAGGATGTCAAAAAATACATACACGACGCCTCCACTATCAAGGCTAAGAACGGTGCCGTGCTTACGTTCGACCTGAACCAGACGATAATCTACGGACTGGACGGAAAACCGGAAAGCGTTATAGGCATTGCACGGGACGTCACTGAAAAAGCCATGGAAATGGACAGGCTCGCATCGGAAAAAACATGGTACGAACTTATTTTCAAACGATCCAACATCATGACGATGCTTGTGGACAGCGGCACCATGACCGTAATTGACACCAATTATGCGATGACAAGCTTCTACTGTTACCCGCAGGACGGTATGCAGGGGATGCATATAAGAAAAATGTTCTTTAACGAAGAGGATTATCTCGATTTCCTGAACAGTGCCGACGAAGGCGCACCCTTCCACTGCGAAAACGTTCTGGCAGACGGAACCAGAATACACGTCACGATGCATGCGTCTTTCCTGAAATTCGACAATAAAAACTACATTTTCGTAACCATTCTGGACAAGACCAGCGAAAACTTCCTCGCATACGAACTTTCCAACATACGCGACCTTCACAGGTCTATTCTGGAATCTTTGAACGAAGGGGTCATAGGAATTAATCAGGACGGAACTATTTTCTTCATAAACAACTCGGCAGCGGAAAAGCTCGGATACCAACCGGACGAACTTATATACAAGGATCATCACAGCACCATACATTACAAAAACACTGACGGCGTACTGACCGATTCCAACTGCGAAATACTCTCCTGCCTCCGTAAAGGCGGTTCCGTGAGGAACAAACGGGAGCATTTAGTACATAAGAGCGGGCATGTCATTCCGGTGGTTTTCAATTTCAGTACTCTGAAGAATGAGGGCAACATAAACATGGGTGTGCTCATCTTCCGCGATATCACGGAGGAACTGAACGCAGAGGAGCTGATACTTAGCTCTCTGGAAGAGAACAAAGTGCTGCTGAAAGAACTCCACCACAGGGTCAAGAACAACTTCCAGATGATATGCAGTCTGCTCTCGCTACATGCTGAGGAGCTGGGAGATTCACCGGAAAAAGACTTCATAAACGAATGTGTACTCAAGATACTCTCTATGTCGCTCACCCACGAGCTTCTTTTCGAGACAAACAGCTTCTCGAAGCTGGGCGCAAAACTGTACTTTGAAAAAATGCTCGACAACCTTCTGCGCGCCAGCAACAATACCGGTGAAATATCCCTGATAACCGACATTCAGGATATAAGTCTTATACTTGACGAGGCTGTACCCTGCGCACTGATAATAAATGAGCTGTTCACAAATTCAGTCAAATACGCAAAGACCGACCACAAAAAACTGGAGCTGTTCATACGGTTTTATGAAGAAAAAGGCGAAAAAATACTGATATTCTGCGACAACGGAACCGGTATCGACGGTATTGAGGATTTCGGCAAAGAAACTTCATACGGTCTTATGATAATCAAGTCGCTCACACGTCAGGTGAAAGGTTCGATTATGTTTGAAAACAGGGGAGGTCTTCAAGTCACCCTCCGGTATAAATAAGAAAAGGTCAGATCGCCGCGCTCCTCGCGAAGACGCAAATTGCTGTCTCTGCGAGGAAGCTTTCAGGCTGACGCGGCAGTCTCATTATATTTTAATAAGTTTATCAACAACCAAAGCTTTTAAGAAACCTTTTCCTGCCTGTATCCGAAAAGATCCTCAAGCTGATTTAAAAATCTTGTACATTGAAAATAATCGCCCGCTTTGATACCGGTGGGGTATTCTTTGTCGGCTTTGACCTTTATGTCGCTTGTGACACAAACCCTGCCGCCCCTTGCATATGAACAGTCCCCTTTGCCGCAAAGCATACGCACGGATGCCGCGCTTCCCTGCGCTCCCCATATAACAGGCTTAAATCTGCATATCTGTCTGAGTCTGCGCGCCATCTCAAGCCCTTTGAATCTGCTTTCCGCCAGAAACAGTCTGCCAAGGCGTGAAACTGCCGCATCGTCGGCATATCCGGCATCTGCCAGATAATTCATGGATATATGCGCGTCGCCGGACGAAAGGGTCTTTCCGCCTTTTTCGAGAAGTTTTATAAAAATATGGGCAGTTACAATACTTTTAACGACAGTGTTCTCTGTGTTTGCGGAACCGAAAACAGGCAGAGGAATCGGGTTTGAACATATCTCAAGCGCCCTTTTCAATTCATCATCCTTTGCACACACGGAAAGATGTCCCCTGCCGTGTTTCAGCAGTGAATGAAAAATAAGCGATGCGTTCATAAGTTTTTGTATAGGAGCGGAGTCAGATTTGAGAACAGATACGGACCTCTGCATATTCAGTATCATACTTCCCGTAACTACCGCCATTGCCGCCGCATCCTCAAGCAGAGAAGGACTGTTCTGAAGGTCAAGAAGTATCCTCATCCCGTCGCGGACACCCGCAGTTGATGAAAAAAGTTTGAGGAAAGATGTGTTCACAAGCCCTTCAAAGCGCCTGTCCTTCTGCATCAGCTTTGACGCGAAGATTCCGAAAACCGGATGTTTCTGCGCGGCACCCACCACTACGTCAGAGACCCTTTTGGCTATATAGTGTCTCGAACCTGTGATTGCCGTGTCCTTGATCTCGATCACGATGGGAGATGTAGCAAAATTTTCATCCGCTCTGTGCAGACCCAGCAAAAGAGAAATATGCTTAAAAAGCGGGCGGGAACTGTCCAGTATCTTTATCTTTCCCCGCGCATCGGTGAGCGTTTCAGCGAGAACTGTATCAGTGGAATACATCTCTCTCCCGAATGAACGAAGAAGTGATGAAACAGATTCAACTCCTTCGCTGCGAAGCTTCTCACGAATAACAGATTCCCTTATACCGGTTGTGGCAGAAAAATAATCGAAAATGTTTGAATATGTCAGCGTTTCCATAATAATACTCCGTCTCTCTTGTGTATACGTCATAATATGTGAAATACCTGAAAAAAAGCCAGATAAATTATGTAAATTTTTGTTGCAAAAGAATTAAGACATAATTAATCTTATAAATAATGTATCGGTTAACAGAATGATATTTCAGAAAAATACACATTAAGCATATGTTTAACTTGGCAAACTTTTTACATAAAAAAAATTTAAAATCCACCGTCAAAGGAACCTGTCTGCGGCATATTTCGGTAGATTTTAAACTTTGTAAAGTGTAAAATCATCCATATATTATCTTCAAAACTGAAGGGGAGCTTCAATATGCTCAGATTATTATTTTCGACACTATTGGCTGCCGCTTCAATCTTTTCATCTCTGCCCGACGCATGGGCAAAACCGATGTTTACTCAGCAGGAACAGGAATATATAGAAAAAAATAAAGCTGTAATCGTCGGCGTTGTGAACGACAACGAACCCTACTCCTTTTTCCGTGACGGCGCCGAAAAGGGCTTTTCGGTTGATTTTCTGCACATGATGGAGAAGGAATCGGGACTGAAATTCAAAATACGCATGGGCAACTGGACGGACATATACAACGCATTCCTCGCCGGACAGATAGATGTCATAGACGAGATATCATACACGAAAGAACGCGCGGAAAAGATACTCTTCACGGAGCCGTATCACTACAGAAGGACGGTTTTTTTCAAACGTGCTGACGACAGCCGCTTCACGGCACTCTCCCCGCAGGATCTCAAAGGCAGAAAAATAGGTGTTATCAAAGATATATTTTATCTTCCGGTACTCCGCGAAGCAGGTCTGCATATAGTCGAATATACGAGCTATGCCGACCAGATGAAGGCTCTCGCCTTCGGCTGGGTGGACGCTGTTGTATTGAGCGATCTTTCAGGCAGATTTATCGCGAGGGAAGTCGGGCTGCCGAACGTTCAGGCGGTGGGCAATGCCGGCATTAACAAGCTTAAGGACGAGGATTTCAGACTGGGTGTACAAAAAGGAAACCCCGTACTTTTCTCTGTAATTGACAAGACGCTGAATTCCATTCCCAAATCCGGGATATCCGATCTGGAAAAGTGCTGGGCAACTTTCAGCGGCAGAGAGATAACAAAGCCGGACAAAATAAAGCTCACGCATGAAGAGGAAAGCTTCATAAGGTCACATCCCGCTTTTTCTGTGGGTATTATGCCCGACTATTCACCGTTCAGCTTCGTTTCAAACGGCGAGGTCACGGGATACACCCGCTCCCTTCTGGATATCATCAGCAGACAGACAGGCATAACCTTCCTCTATTCCGTAAACAACTGGTCGGCTCTTCTGCATAATTTCGGCAACGGGAAACTGGACGTTATCGCCGACATAACATACACAAAAGAAAGAACAAAATACACGCTTTTCACCGATGAGTATTTCAGGGTTCCCAACGTTATCTTCGTTCGGGACGATTTCGGCAGATACGAAGGAATAAATTCACTGAAAAACAAGCGCGTAGGGATAATGTCGGATATTTTCTATGAAAAAAACCTGAACGAGCTGCTTGAAAAACCTGCAAAGAAATATCTTTCTCAGGACGAGATGATGCGGGATCTCGCATTCGGAAATCTGGATGCGGTGATAACCGCCATCAACGCAGGAAACAACGTCATAAAAAAATATACGCTGGTAAATCTGAAAATAGCCGAAGCTTTCAGAACTCAGGAAATAAACATGGAAGATCTGCGCTTCGGAGTAAACCCGAAGTATCCGCTTCTGTACTCCGTAATGAAAAAAGCAATGTTAAGCATCGAACCCGAAGAGAAATTACAGCTTGAAAACCAGTGGCTGACCGCCAAAGCACCGGAAACGGAAAACCCGCGCAATCTTTTCACCGAAGACGAGATACGTTATCTGAAAGATAAAAAAGTGATCCGCATGTGTGTCGATCCCGACTGGATGCCTTTTGAACAGCTTAAGAACGGGAAGAAGCATATGGGTATAGCTGCGGACTTCTTCGCACTGATACGCCCGAAGCTCCCTGCAAAACTGGTTATAGTTCCCACTGCATCGTGGGAAGAAACACTGCTGGCGGTTAAAAGCCGTAAGTGCGACATCCTCTCCCTCGCCATGCAAACCGAAGAGCGAAGCAAGTATCTCAATTTCACAAAACCTTATCTCATAGTACCCAACGTAATAGCCACGTCGGTTAACGAACCCTTCATAGACGGATTAGAAAGCGTGATGGACAGGAAATTCGGGTCTGTCAAAGGTTATGCGATAACTGAACTGCTGAAACAGCAGTACCCTGAGCTTAAGCTTGTGGAGGTCAGCAACGACGAAGAGGGCATCCGCATGCTCCAGCAGGGCAGAATATACGGCTATATCGGCACAATGCCATCCATAGGCTACCAGCTGGGTCAGCAGAAGATAACAGATATAAAGATATCGGCAAGGCTGCCACGCGACTGGGAGATGGGCGTTGCCGCCAGGAACGACGAACCCCGGCTTGCCGTCATATTCCAGAAGCTGATAAACACAGTCAGCGAAGCGGAAAAGAATAAAATACTCGGCAACTGGCTCAGCATCCGTTACGATCAGCGTATAAATTATGCCCTTCTTACCCGTATCGCGCTGATCGCGGCACTGTTCATTGCCGTCATGCTCTATTGGAGCACAAAGCTTAAGCGCGTTAACACAAAGCTCACCGAGGCAAACATAAAATTACAGGAATTAAGCGAAAAAGACAGTCTGACGGGACTTTACAACCGCAGATACTTTTCGTCGAACGCCGTTCAGGTGTTCGGCACCTGCCGCAGAGAGGGCGTGCGGTTCTCTATGGCAATACTTGACCTCGACCACTTCAAAAGAATCAACGATACATACGGACACGTCGCAGGGGATATATGTCTCCAGCGCGCGGCGGACGTTATAAAGAGCCATTTCCAGCGGGATAACGATACGGCTGCAAGATACGGCGGAGAGGAATTTGCCATGTACACTACGGGCGGTGAAGAAACGTCACTCACAACACATATGGAAACTCTCAGAAAGGACATTGAAACCATCCGTGTGAATGTTGAAGGAAAAAGCATCAGCATGACCGTCAGCATAGGTGTTTTCAGCCTGATGCCGGACAGCGGCGACACTCTCGACGACGTTGTGAGAAAGGCGGACGATGCACTCTACAAAGCCAAAGAGAACGGCAGAAACCGCGTTGAAACCTATTCCGGCTGATCTGCGGATATCACCCTGTTGCGGCCGCTTCCTTTCGCAGCGTACAATCTGTCGTCAGCTTTTCTTAAAAGCCCGTCAAGGTTTGTTATGCCTTCGCCGACACCGGTGACACCGATACTCACAGTACAGCTTATCCTTTCCCCATGGTGTTCCGTAACCGCGAATTCTATACTCCGCCTTATCCTTTCGGAAATATCCACGGCATCCTTCAGACTTGCGTTCGGCAGAAGGATAACGAATTCCTCACCGCCGATGCGTGCGAAGATATCGTCTTTGCGAAGATGTTTCGCGACAGTGGCTGCGACCATTACAAGGACTTTGTCACCCACGGAGTGACCGTATCTGTCGTTTATCTTTTTGAAAAAATCTATATCAAACATGGCTGCGGCAAGCTCCGAACCGTCTTTTCTGCTTTTGGCTATCAGCTGAGCCCCCTTGTCCTCGAAATAGCGTCTGTTGTAAAGACCTGTCAGCGGATCGGTGGTGGCTAGCATTTTAAGCACTTTGTTGGCGTTCTTAAGCTGAACCTCAATCTCGTGCTTGGATGTCATGTCGCAAAAGGCTATGACAACACCGCTGACCTTTTCACCATCCTTTATGGGGGTTGCAATGGCACGCACGGGGAATTTTTCACCGTTCTTTTTAAACAGCCATGTTATCTCATCCGCGCGGGTATTTTTTGACAGCGAGCGGTGGATTATGCAGTCACTCTTTTCATAGATGCTTCCGTCCTCATGGTGGTGGTGAAACAGAGCGTGGGTCTCTTTGCCTATGACCTCGTGCTCTTCATAGCCGAGGATATGCAGTGCCTCATGGTTTATAAATGTGCAGTTGCCGTTAAGATCCACACCGTAAAGCCCTTCGCCGATGCTGTTAAAAATAAGCTCCCGCTCTTTCAGACGCTCCATCTCATATATTTCCCTGCGCAGGTCCTCCTCCGCCTGAACAAGCCGCGTAACGTCTATAACAAGAACCGTCACACCGATTATGTTCCCGTCCTTATAAACAGGCTGATATCTGTCTTCCCAGAACCTCCCGCCGTAAACCTCTCTTTCGGTGAAACATCCGCCGGAAAGCGCTCTTTCAAAATTACTCTTTGCCCGCTCCTTTTCGTTTGGTACCGAAATATAATCCAGTATGCAGGTGCCAAGTTCGATATCGCAGTTCCAAATGGCTTTCATGGCATTCTTGTGACTGAGGGAAAAGGACGTGTACCTGTAATCCCTGTCCAGCGCGAAGATTATAACCCCGTCGGGATCGGTCATCAGCGAGCGGAACAACAGAATATCGTTGTCTGATACTGTAAAGCCGGTATTGTTTTTTGGTGTGGCTCCGCCGCTGGTTTTCATAACACACCTCAATGAGATAAAAATAGTCTGCTTGTTAATTAATATTATACTTGCACAAAAATTAATCAAGCTGTCATGAGTTTAAAATTTAACAAAGAGGTATTTTTCACATTATGCTTTCACAGGATCGTGCAAAGAATTTGCATAAACCGCACTTACAATATTTAAGTCTTTGACTATATTCTCTATTCAGATAACACGGAGGGATGCATGACTACATTCGACAATTTTAACTATTACAACCCCACGAGGATAGTTTTCGGTAAGGATACCATCGGTTCGCTGGCAACTCTTATACCCAAAGACAAAAGAGTTCTTTTCATATACGGCGGCGGCTCAATCAAAACCAACGGGGTCTACGCGCAGGTGGCGGATGCCCTGAAAGAATATACCGTTTTTGAGTTTTCAGGCGTTGAGGCAAACCCTCACTATGAAACACTGAACAAAGCCGTTCAGCTTGTGCGTGAGAACAATATAGACTTCATTCTTGCCGTTGGCGGCGGCTCTGTTATAGACGGCGCTAAATACGTTGCGGCGGCGGCGCTTTATGAAAGCGAAGGATGGGACATACTGGAATGGAAACATATTGTAACTGAAGCACTGCCTATCGGTGCCGTGCTGACGCTTCCGGCAACAGGTTCCGAATCCAACGGCGGTTCTGTCATAACAAAAGCTGAAACTCATGAAAAACGTTTCTTCAAGTCCGAAGCGGTATACCCTGTGTTCGCCGTTATGGACTATACCGTCATGACAACACTGAGCGACAGACAGCTTGCAAACGGCATGGTGGACACTTTTGTCCACACCACGGAGCAATACCTCACTTGCCCCGTCGACGGCATGGTGCAGGACGGATATGCGGAAGTGCTGCTTCGCAACGTTGCGGCGCTGGCGAAGGACTGGGGCAACAGACGCACGGAAAGCTGGCAGAAGAACCTTATGTGGACTTCAAATCAGGCACTCAACGGACTCATCGGTCTCGGCGTTCCGCAGGACTGGGCAACCCACATGATAGGACACGAACTCACCGCCATCTACGGGCTTGACCACGGACAGACACTGGCAATAATCCTTCCCGCGGTTCTGCGCCAGATGAGACTGCAAAAATCGAAAAAACTTCTGAAAATGGGCAGAAACGTGTTCGGGCTGGAAGGCGCCGCACTCTCTGAAGAACACACTATTGATAAAATAGAGGAACTTTTCCGCAGTATCGACGTTAAGCTGACGCTGAGCGAATACGGCATAAAAGCGGATGTCGAGGCTGTTGTGAACGCACTGAAGAGCCACGGCATGACAGCGCTTGGCGAAACGGGAGCCATCACCCCCGATATTTCGGCATGCATACTGCAAAGAGCGCTTTAAAAACCAATATAGACTGCTTCGTCGCAAAACTCCTCGCAGAGACAGCTATACGTCTTCGCGAGGAGCGCCAGCGACGCGGCGATCTGACTTATTCTTTTCGCTTTACTGATCATACTTCAATCTGTATTATACCCCCATGAACAACAACGATATACTCCGCCGCATACGCTACGCGATGAACCTTAACGACAACAAAATCCTGAAAATACTGGACATGGGCGGAAGTCCCATGAAACGTGAGGATATCCCCGCGCTTATGTCAAAAGAAGAAGACGAGAACTATCAGGAAACGTCCGACGAACTTCTGAACGCCTTTCTTGACGGCTTCATCACATTCAAAAGGGGCGCCAAAGATGATAAATAACGATATAGTTAAAAAACTGCGCGTTGCGCTTGAGCTTAAAGACACCGACATCATAGAAATATTTGAAATGGGCGGAGCGAAAGTTACAAAATCAGAAGTATCCGCATACTTCCGCAGACCCGACCACCGCAATTTTCAGTCTCTGGGTGATCAGCATATGCGGAAATTTCTCAACGGTCTCACAAAAAAATATCGCGAGTAAAACTGCTTTCCGGAAAATAATCAAACAACGTTTTGCATGACTATCAAAAAAAACCTTTTTCAAGCCTACAACTATTTACAAATATCTGTTTTGAGCCATATTAAAAAATAGCATATTCTATATTCATAAATTAAAACACTATTAGGCGGAACACACCTGCGCAGCGTTCATAAACATCTTGCATTTAAAGAAAAATTGCATGAAATTAGCTCTTTCCGACTAACAGACGAGGTAAGCAATGAGCAAAGTATTAAAGAAAACTCAGCTTTCGCGCGACGTATTTCAGCTTGTGCTTGAAGCACCTGAAATAGCGAGAGAGAGACGTGCCGGACAGTTCGTCATTTTGCAGGCGGACAGTGATTACAGCGAGAGGATTCCCCTCACCATTGCCGACGCCGACGAAACGGCCGGCAGCATTACCGTTATCTTTCAGGTTGTGGGCAAATCCACACTGAAACTGGCGCAGCTTAATGCGGGAGATGTTGTGGAGAATGTTCTGGGACCTTTGGGGATGCCCACACACATTGAAAAATTCGGCACGGTTGTATGTGTCGGCGGCGGTATCGGCGTCGCACCGATGCACCCCATCGCACAGGCGATGAAAAAGGCGGGAAACAAAGTCATCATCATCATGGGAGCAAGGACAAAAGGACTTCTCATCCTTGAGGACGAGATGCGAGCCATAGCGGACGAGTTCATAGTCTGCACAGACGACGGTTCATACGGACGCAAGGATCTTGTCACAGCACCCCTGAAAGAGATATGCGAAAAGGGCGGCGTTGACCTTGCGGTTGCCATAGGTCCCGCGATAATGATGAAATTCTGTGCGGAAACCACACGCCCGTTCGGAGTGAAAACTTTCGCATCGCTTAACACCATAATGGTGGACGGCACAGGAATGTGCGGCGGATGCCGTGTCACCGTGGGCGGCAAAACAAAGTTCGTCTGTGTTGACGGACCCGAATTTGACGCGCACGAGGTGGATTTTGACAACATGATGCTCCGCCAGCGCTCATATAAGCCGCAGGAACAGGATGCAAACCATAAATGCCGTCTTCAGGAGGCGGTGGAACAACTTCAGGAGCAGAAATAATGTCATACATACCCGCAGAAGAACTGCGCAAAGAGGCGCAGGAACTCGTTAATAAGATAGATTTCTCTGCGCTGAAACCAAAAGACAGGCTTGCCATCCCTATGCAGGAGATGCCCGCACAGGAACCGGAAGTCCGCGCGAAGAATATTCAGGAAGTATCCATAGGCTACTTTGAGGAACAGGTCAAACTTGAGGCGGAAAGATGCCTCCAGTGCAAAAACGCGCCCTGCATAAAGGGATGTCCGGTGGCAATTGATATCCCCGGTTTCATCAAAGCGGCGGCAGAAGGCGATTATCAGAAGTCAGTGAATATAATCAAAAAGAACAGTATGCTTCCGGCAATATGCGGACGTGTCTGCCCTCAGGAGACACAGTGCATGGCGGAATGTACCGTGGGCAAATCGCTTAAAGATATGGATAAATCAGTGGCAATCGGACGCATCGAGCGTTTCGTTGCAGACTGGGAACGCGAACAGGGCAGGATGTCTCTGCCTGAGATAGCACCCGCCACGGGCAAAAAAGTAGCTGTCATAGGTTCAGGTCCCGCAGGGCTCACGGCGGCGGCGGACGTGCGCAAGGCAGGACACGAGGTCGTGCTTTTCGAGGCGTTCCACAAGCTCGGCGGCGTTATGATCTACGGTATTCCGGAGTTCCGTCTCCCGAAGATCATCCTAGACAAAGAAATAGAAAACCTCCTTTCAATGGGAGTGACCATTAAAAAGAACTTTCTTGTGGGACGTACCAGAAAGCTTTCCGACCTGCTTGAAAAAGACGGATTTGACGCTGTGTTCGTCGGAACAGGCGCAGGGCTTCCCAACTTTATGAACATCGAGGGCGAAGGGCTGGTGGGCGTTTCATCTGCAAACGAATTCCTCACCCGCGCAAACCTCATGAAAGCCTATACACCAGACAAGGCGGACACTCCTATATTTACAGGTAAAAAGACTGCTGTGGTGGGCGGCGGGAACGTTGCCATGGACGCGGCGCGTATGGCTCTGCGTGTTGGCGCGGAAGAGGTTTACGTTATCTACCGCAGAACGGAAAAAGAGATGCCCGCAAGGCGCGAGGAGATAGCCCACGCCAAAGAGGAAGGCATAACTTTCCTTTTCCTCACAAATCCGAAACGCATCATAGGCGACAAGGACGGAAAAGTTACGGGTATCGAATGTCTGAAATACGAGCTGGGCGAACCGGACGATTCAGGCAGGCGCAAACCTGTAGAGATAAAAGGCAGTGAGTTCGTTCTTGATATGGACAGCGTTATCATGGCGCTGGGCAACTCATCCAACCCGCTCATAAGCCAGACAACGCCTGAGATAAACGTCAACAAATGGGGCAATATCCTTGCAAACGACGACCAGAAAACTTCAATGGAAAGGGTTTATGCCGGAGGAGACATAGTTCTCGGCGCGGCGACGGTGATTCTTGCCATGGGCGAGGGGCGCAAGGCGGCAGAATCCATAAACAAACTTTTAGCTGAATAGCAAAAAATATATGATGAGATTGCTTCGCCTGCGGCTCGCAAAGACGTCTCTGCGAGGACGCAAGGACGAAGCAGTCTCATTGTTTTATGCTTTATGCAGTGTCAGAAGGGTTATCTCCGAAGGAACTCCGGCGCGCATGGGCGGTCCCCAGTATCCAGTTCCGGTGTTCACATACACCCACATATCTTTATGTCGGTTAAGTCCCTTATAATACTTCTGAAAAAATGGGATCAGCAGGCTGAACGGAAAATACTGCCCCGCATGGGTATGCCCGGAAAGCTGTAAGTCCACACCCGCTTTATAAGCCTCTTCATAGCTGTTGGGCTGGTGGGCAAGCAGTATCTTGGTCATGCTTTCAGGCACTCCGTCGAAAGCTTTTTTCGGGCTTGATGCATGCAGTGCGCCGTAATTCCTTGTTGAATAATCGCTCACCCCGCCAAGCGCTATCTCGGCACCGCCGACGTTTAGCTTTTCATGTTTGTTTATCAGCGGTTTCGCGCCCATCTTCTCAAATTCCTCAACCCAGCCGACGGCATCCCAGTAATATTCGTGGTTGCCTGTGACATAGTAAACGCCGTATTTCGATTTAAGTTCGGCTATGGGAGCTATGTCGTTTTTGAGGTCTTTGACATGTCCGTCCGTAAAATCTCCGGTCAGAGCCACTATGTCGGCATCCAGCAAGTTCACACGGTTGACCACAGTCTGCGCGAACCTGCGCCCTATGGTGGGTCCGACGTGCAGATCCGAAATCTGCGCTATGCGGAACCCCTCGAACTGCTCCGGAAGGTCTTTGATAGGCACCTTCACCTCTTTAACGTTCGGTTCAGCGTGCGCCTGCCCTATTCCAAGCACCGTGGAGCCGACGGTCAGCACGCCCAGCGTGAGAAGTACGCGCCGCTCCATATCCACAGCATCCGTAGGCGGTGCTATGAAACGCCACACCATAGCACCGACATCAGTTATAATGCCGTATGCCGCCAGAAGCGTAACCATGCCGAAAACAGTGTATGAAACCCAGTTTACGGCTATGAACAGCCATGCCATACCCAGCTCGCTCTTAAGACGCGGCAGAAACATTCTGTCGCCAAGAGGTGCGAGCAGTTCCAGCATAAATATCAGCACTACAACCGACCATGCAACCGCATAATGCTCTTTTGCCCATTGCCATCTGGTTATTATTCTTGAAAACGCGTAAACGTTCATTATTGCAAAAATACTGATGAATATAATAAATCTAAGATTCATCTCTCCCTCTCGTTAATCAATCGTTTATTTAAACCTGTGTCGTTTCTGTTCTTATTGCAAGAACATATTTAAGTTGTATACAATAACAGATGGGAAACGTTAAAGTTCATGTAATAACAGAAAAATGCAAAGGCTGCGGCGCATGTGTCACCCACTGCCCCACAGGTGCAATTCTGCTTTACACTGACAAAACGAACAGAAAAGTTATAGTCATCAGAACAGAAACGTGCACCGGATGCGGAGAATGCATACCGTTCTGCCGATACGGCGCGCTTATTTTTAAGGGGGAATAAATGGAACATCTCGGACACGGCGAACAGAAAGAATTCTGGAACAAAAAGGCGCAGGAGTTTCCCAGATACGAAAACAGAGAGGGAAACTATGAGCTTGGCATCCTTGACCGCATACGGAAAATGGGTGTGGATTTCAAAGGCAAAACAGTCATCGACGCAGGATGCGGAACGGGCATGTATTCTCTGCACATAGCGCAGGAGGCGAAATCCGTTCTCGGAGTTGACATCTCCGACGATATGCTTCGGTTTCTGAACGAGGATGCCGCCGCAAACGGCATTAAAAACATTACAACAGTGCGTTCTGACTGGAACGAATATAAACCGGACAAAACGTTCGATATCGCATTCTGCACCATGTCTCCTGCACTTCGCGCAAGTGAGGCGAGGAAAAAACTTAACGACTGTGCTACAGAGTGTGTCGTTTACATGGGGTTTGACGGACTGCGTTCCTCCGACGTGCTTGAACACCTCTGCCCTATCTTCGGCATAACCCCTAAAAACTTCTGCGACGCACACAAAATGCGCGCATGGCTTGAGGAGAACGGCATAGCGTACAAATGTGAAAACGTTGAAGGAGAGTGGAAGCACACAAAATCTCTGGAAGACCTCACCGAAAGCTCAATGAACATGCTCATGGCATACGACGTACCCATTGACAGGGAAAAGGTTAAAGCAAATCTCGAAAAATTCGGAAACGCTGACGGAACTTACACCGAAACGGTAAGATACAGAAGCGTGATAATAGTTTGGAATAAATGATCATCCCACTTTAAACAGTTTGGCGACGCACTGCTCCACGTCCCTTGTACTGGAAAAAAGATTCCCGCAGCCGACGTCGCCGAACGGTTCGTAATTTTCCAGATGATCTATCAGTTCGCGGATAAGTTCCGGATCGGAATTTTTCCCTTCACAGATGAACCTGATGCTGGCAAACAGCGTGTCAGGAAGATCCTGTTCGTTTGAAGCCTTAAGAGCCGCCTGAAAAAGTTTTTCATATATCATTTCAGCACCTCGTCTGCACTTTTGTTTATAACATTACGAAGCAGTGCCGCGCAATGCCAAAAAAACCACTTGAGAATTATACCTGACAGGTACTATTGTTAGTATATTATTTTATTATTGGAGGATGCTTATGTCAGAATTATTTAAACCAGTCTCGCTGAACGGCGTCACTCTCCGCAACCGCGTGGTTATCCCGCCCATGTGTCAATACAGCGCAAATGAAGGACTCCCTAACGACTGGCACCTTGTCCATTACGGATCAATGGCAGCGGGGGGAGCAGGCGCAGTCATTATAGAAGCTACCGCAATCACTCCTGAAGGGCGCATAAGCCCCTACGACCTTGGTCTGTGGAACGATACACAGGCGGACAGGTTCGCGCGCATCTTTTCCTTTATCGAGTCACAGGGCGCAATTCCCGCCGTTCAGATAGCTCATGCGGGCAGAAAAGCCTGCACCGACAAACCATGGCTCGGCGGCAAGCCCCTTAAAGACTGGACAAACCTTTTTGCACCCAGCGCCATACCTTTCGACGAAAACTCGCAGACGCCCGCGGCTCTGACCGTTTCGCATATACACGAACTCACTGAAAAATTTGCCGAATCAGCAATTCGCGCCGTCCGTGCCGGAGCGCAGATAGTTGAACTGCACGCCGCCCACGGCTATCTCCTGAGCGAGTTCATCTCACCCGTCTCCAATAAACGCGAGGACAAATACGGCGGCAATCTTGAAAACAGGGCGCGCTTCCTTATAGAGACTGTTAAAGCGGTGCAGTCTGCCATTGGTGCCAGCGTACCTATATCCGTTCGCATAAGCGCCACGGACTGGCTTCCCGACGGACAGCAGCCGGAAGATTCCGTTAAACTTGTTAATATGCTGAAACCTATGGGCGTGGCTCTGATAAACGTTTCCACGGCAGGTGTGGCACCGGCAAAAATCCCAGCAGGACCCGGATTTCAGGTGCCTTTCGCAGAAAAAATAAAAAAAGAGACCGGAATGACCACTTCGGCGGTCGGACTCATCACCGAACCACAGCAAGCCGAAAACATCATTGCCGAAGGTAAAGCCGACATAGTTATGATAGGCAGAGGACATCTGCAAAACCATCAGTGGGCTATACACGCCGCAAGAGCGCTTGGAGCGGAAGCACCCATTCCGCCGCAATACCTGCGAAGTTATAGATGAAACAGAGCAGAGAATTTCTTATCCTGCTGTTCGCAACGGTGATGACCATCTCGTCACTGTATGCCCCGCAGCCCGTTCAACCGATTATCGCGGAGGAATTCAGTCTGACCATGTCGCAGGCGTCACTTCTGACCACAGCCACAATGGTTCCCCTTGCAGTCGCACCCGTATTTTACGGCTACATACTGGAATCAGTGTCCGCCGGACGCGTTCTGCTGTTTTCGCTGGCGTTTCTGTCAGTCTGCCAGTTCATGTTCTTTTTCTCAAACACGTTCTATCTGCTGGTGGCTGTCCGCTTTTTGCAGGGATGCGCAATCCCCGCGGTTCTGACAGGCATCATGACCTATATTGCCGACACTTCTGAAAAAAGCAATATTCAGAAAAACATGGCGCTTTACATATCCGCAACCATTTTCGGAGGCTTTGCCGGACGTTTCTTCTCCGGCATGATAGCGCACTACGCCGGATGGCGCGTTATGTTCCTGATTTTGGGCATAAGTCTCGCTTTTGCAGTTTATCTAATCAGAACTCTGCCGGAAAACAAAACCACACTGGCAAAAATGAACCCCAGAGCTGCTGCGGATATATTATCACAACGTCTCTTCACGATGATTTATATAATGATTTTCTTCATGTTCTTCATGTTCGCCGCTGTACTCAATTTCGTGCCTTTCCGTCTGCGCCAGATCGACCCGAACTCAGGTGAACTGGTTATCGGCATCATGTACACAGGCTATATAATGGGCATTATAATGTCGGTTAACGTCATGAAGATAATCAAATATCTCGGTTCGGAACTGCGTACCGTTTTTGCGGGGCTGACAAGCTTCGTGCTTTCGCTGGTACTGTTCGTGTCCGGCGACACGCGGCTAATGTTCCTCGGAATGTTCGTCTTCTGCGCGAGCATGTTTCTGGCACACACTGCCGCGGCTGGCTATGTGAACAAGATAGCGGACAAACACAAAGGTGTGACCAACGGGCTTTATGTTGCGTTTTACTATGCAGGCGGTGCACTGGGCTCAGTTCTGCCCGGGCTTATCTATGAAGATTTCGGCTGGCGCAGTTTTATCCTGCTTCTGGGTGTGCTTATGACATCAGCAATACTTATGGGGCGATTTGTTCTCAGGGGTTATATGATAAAACACACATAATACGCCTTGAATTTACACAGCATAATGTGTAACTTAGTTTATGGAGGCTGTTATGGCTACAAATCTTGCGATAGACGACGAACTCCTTAAAGAAGCACAGCAGATAAGCGGTTTAAAAACTAAAAAGGATACTGTTAATACTGCGCTGAAAGAGTTCATAACTAAAAGAAAACAGGAAGAGATCATTGATCTTTTCGGAACAGTGGATTACGACGACGATTATGATTACAAAAAGCTGAGAAATCGCGGATGAAAGTTCTGATAGATACTTCCGTCTGGTCACTCGCCCTGCGCAAACACGCAAATACGGAAAGTGATATTAAAACCGTATCCCGTCTCACCGATCTGGTCAGGGATTCCCGTGCCGCAATCATCGGAGCGGTACGTCAGGAGCTTCTCTCCGGTATATCTTCAGGTGGAAAATTTAAACTTTTAAAAGAAAAGATGCGTGCCTTTGAAGACCTTTCCATAAACACTGATATCTATGAACTCGCCGCTGAATTTTCCAATAAATGCCGAACAGGCGGTATTCAGGGTTCACACACCGACTTTCTGATATGTGCTGTTGCCGCACATTACGACATTCCGGTCTTCACACTGGACAAAGATTTTGAAAACTACAAAAGCTGCATAGATTTGAAATTGTATTGAAATGAGACTGCCCCCGAAAGGAGGCAGCCGTATTAATAAGTTATTTGTTCTCCAGAGATTCAACCCTTGTTTCAAGGTTGTTCAGACGTGAACCGAGGCTGAAAAAATATGCCCCGAGAAGCACGAAGATAACTGTATAACCTGCGAAAAGATATCCGAAATTAGCCATTGTTCTCTCCTAAAGCATCAATTTTTCTTGAGAGTGACGCAATGCGCACTCTTTTCAGCATCATAGCGACATAAAGCACGGAAAATGCGAGGATAGCGAAAAGCATCGCTTTCAGCATGTCCGGATGCAGACCGCCGCCGCCCTTCTGTACCACGTTGGGGTGGATTGTTCTCCACCAGCGGATTGAAAAGAAGACTATCGGTACGTCGATGAAACCGATAATACCTATCGCCGCCGCAAACTTGGCGCGTTTGTCCGCCTCTTCGATGAACTTGCGAAGCATAATGTAACCCGCATAAATGAACCACAGTATGGTCGTTGTCGTAAGACGCGGATCCCATGTCCACCACACTCCCCAGATGGGTCTTGCCCAGATGGGTCCTGTGATAAGCACTATCGTACAGAACATAATGCCTATCTCTGCGGAGCTTTCAGCTATGTCGTCAAACAGGAAATTCTGTTTGGCAAGAAACAGGATGCTGAAAACGAACGTCACAAAGAAAGCGAAAAAAGCTATCCATGCGGACGCAACGTGGAAATAGAAAATCTTCTGCACGGCGCCCATCACCCTCTCAAGGGGTGCAAACATGAATGCCATGTAAAGCGCCGCTATGATAAACAGTATCGCGGCGATATCCAGAAACTTTTGTAACTTCTTCATATCAATCCTCTACAATGAAATCGAAAACAGCAAAGACCACTACCGTAAAGATAGCATCAAAAGCCGCAAGAAGCTGCAGCCATTTTGACGCATCCGCCGGATCGTGTCCCAGAATATATATATTCAGCGCCTGAACGGACGACAGAATTATCGGAACGATAACAGGCAGAAGCAGAAGAGGAAGCATGACCTCCCTTGTTCTGGTGTTTACGGAAATGATGGAAAACAATGTGCCGAGTATGGCAAAACCATAGGTGCCTAAAAAGAAAATCACAACCGGCATAGCGCCGTATGCGAAGATGTTTACGTTATAAAGAACCATGAACAGCGGAATGGTGAATATTTCCACCATCGCTATAAAGATGAAATTGCTGACAGCCTTGCCGAAAAATATGGCACTGCGGTCAACGGGAGCCAGAAGCAGAGCGGAAAAGTTGCCGCCTGTAACTTCGCTCATCATTGATTTGTTAAGTCCCAGAATCCCCGCGAAGACGAAAGACATCCAGAGGATGCCGCCGACGACTTCGTTTTTGAACTGGGAGCCGGGTTCAAAGATAAAACTGAAAACAACCACCGTAAGCACGGAGAAAAGGAGCATGGAAACCACTATTTCTCTGGATTTCAGCTCGTGCAGAACGTCTTTGCGGACGATGGCGGATATTGTATTGAGATACTTCATCTGCTCACCGCCTCTATGTAGCGCTCATCGAATTCCTGAACGCTTATTCTCGCCTTTTCCTCGTTGAAAACAAGCCGACCGCCCTTGATTATGGCAAGTCTGGAAGCCGCGTCATAGCCCTGTTTCATGTTGTGGGTCACCATGACGATGGTCTTCTGTTCGCCGAAAAGCTCCATGAGGATACGTGTGAGGATATCGGAGGCGTGTGTATCAAGTCCGGTGTACGGCTCGTCAAGAACCACTATCTCCGGATCGTGCAGGAGCGCTCTTGTTATTGAAAGGCGCTGGAGCATGCCGCGGGAATAACCGCGAACCTTGTCGTTTCTGCGTTTATAAAGCTCAACCTTGTCCAGAAGCAGCTTTATGCGTTCATCTATGTTCTGTACGTCGTACATTCTTGCATAGAAACGCAGATTTTCAAGCGCCGTCAGTTCGCTGTAAAGGAACGGAAGGTGCGAGATAACGCCGAAACGGCTGCGGAAGCTGTCCTGTAATTTGTTGAGGGGTGTATTCTCGTATAGAATCTGTCCGCTTGTGGGCGGAGTCATGGTGCAGAGGAGTTTCAGAAAGGTGGATTTACCCGCGCCGTTGGGTCCGAAAACGCTGACAAATTCGCCTTTATTAAGGGAAACGGACACATCCCGCAGTGCGTGGATGTGTCCGTATTTTTTATTTACTTTCTTAAACTCTACGAGAGTTTCAGACATTCTTCTTTTTCCTGCCCGAAATGCTGTAAAGTCCGCCGAGAACCATCACAACACAGCCTATCCATATCCATGTGATAAACGGCTGGAAAACTGCCTGAATTCCGACGTAGTTTTCAACCTTTGAATAGCTGGCGAGTATCAGATAAAGGTCACCGTGAAGTTTTGAGCTGATGGCAACCTCTGCGAAAGCCTGCTCGTTCTTCTCATAAAAGCGTCTTTCAGGTGCAAGCGTCATAAGCTCTTTACCGTTTTTGTAAACGGTCACGGGTGCATACACGGAAACGTAGTTCTGCATCTCGTTGGCGTTGAGCTGACCCACCTGAAGGGTGTATCCGCTGAACTCGAATTTTTCACCGGGTGCAACGGTAACGTCTTTCTTATCGTTATAGAAGGATGAAGCCACGATGCCGTATGCCATCATTACCACGCCTATGTGGACGATAAGACCGCCGTAATACCTTCTGTTTGAAAGTAGAACCTTTGCTCCGCCTTTCTTGACAGTAGTGAACACTGACACGAGGATGGAAACCAGTGAAAACGTGGTGAATCCCAGCAGAAGCACCGGAAGCACCTGTTTATGTCCTGTGGCAACAAGAGCCGCCATAGCCGCTATCATAGCGACTGTTGAGGGCGCGAGCTTTTTGAGAAGCTCTTTTCTGTCCATCTTTCCGTAGTGCAGAAGCGGAGCAATACCGCCGGCAAGCAGGATAAGAACAAAGAAAGGTGCGGAAACCCTGTTGAAATAAGGGATACCAACAGTGATCTTATCGGGCATAACCAGACCGGAGATGATGGGCATCATGGTTCCGACTGCGATGACTATGGTGAGTCCGAGGAACAGCCAGTTCGCAAGGAAGAACATTCCGTCTCTTGAAAAGAAGGTGAAATGATGCTCCTCTTTGTCTGAAAGTTCTTTCAGCATCGGAAACAGATATTTAAGGAATATAGCCGTTGTTATTGTTATAAACGCAAGGAAGAAATATCCCAGCGAAGATTTAGCAAATGAGTGTACGGAATCCAGAACACCGCTTCTTGTGATGAACGTTCCGAACAGGCAGAGCTGGAAAGAGATGAGCGCAAGCATATGCGTCCATATTTTCAGTTTGCCGCGTCTTTCGTATACCATAGCAGAGTGAAGCAGAGCCGTTGATGTTATCCACGGGAGCAGAGATGCGTTTTCAACCGGATCCCATGCCCAATAGCCGCCCCAGCCAAGCTCAACGTATGCCCATTCGCCGCCGAGGATGATACCGATGGTAAGGAATATCCATGTGATAACTGTCCATTTGCGTGTATCAATAGCCCAGTTTGCAGACGAGTCTTTATTAACAAGCGCCGCAAAAGCGTGTCCGACGGTTATTGTGTAACCCACATAACCGAGGAAAAGGGTGGGCGGGTGATACAGCATGCCCGGGTTTTGCAGCAGAGGGTTCATACCCATACCGTCGGCTGGGAAGAAATCCAGTTCCGCAAAGGGGTTTGTAACAAAAATGGTGAGTATCAGGAAAAAGGTGGATGTCAGAGCTGAAACCGCAAGAACTGCCGCTCTGTATTTTGTGTCATAGTTTCTCGTACGGAATATTTCTATGACAGCAAAAACAGCAACAAGCCAGCCCCAGAAGAGGAGCGAACCCGCCTGTCCTGCCCACCAGCCGCTTATTTTGTAAACAAAAGGAAGTTTCGAGTCCGTGTACTGCGCGACGTATTCCATTTTGAAATAGCCTGTCGCCAGCGCATAGACCAGAACGCAGGATGCCAGTGAAAAGGCAACCAGCTGACCGATCATTATTGTGTCCGCAAGCTTTGCCGTGGACTTGTTTTGGGTCTGCATGGCGTAAACATACATTACGAAGGCAGCAAAGCCTGAAAGCAGACCGAGAATCTGAAATAAATTACCTAACTGTCCCATAATTCTCCCTTATAAATTTGAATAAAGCACGCCCTTATCTTTCAAACGGGCATATGCAAACAATAAAAATTATCGCCCGCATAGCAGTCTAAACAGAGACAGGTGATTATGATTTTTGTTCAACATCCGCTTCATATTTTGACGGACATTTTGTCAAAACTGTGGCGGCGTTGAAAACCTGTTTTTCAGGGTCATATTTTCCTTCAACAATAACGTGGATGTCCTCTTTAAAGGTGTCGGGGATGATCCCGTGGTATTCCACTTTCATTGTGTCAGGTTTTCCTTGTATATCCTGAATTGTGAAAAGAAGATACTGATTTTTATAATCCTGTGTTATGGTACCGGGCAAAACGTTTCCTGTAATTCTCATTCCCTTTGTGTTATATTTCTCAGGGTTATGAGTGACTTCGTGAACTTCAAGATAGTAAACGCTCTCCTGCTTAAAACTGGACATGAACAGCCAGCCGACAACACCGACGAACACGACCCCGGCAAGAATAAACTTATACGATTTCTTCATTATGACCTCTTTCTGCTTTTATAAAGCTTAGACTATGATGTTAAAAAAAAGTTGCATAATCAAGTAGAAATTTGTAAATATTGTATATGGACAATGTTTCTTTTTATACTGCGTTCCTTGCGGGCGTACTTTCCTTTTTGTCACCATGCGTTTTGCCTCTTCTCCCCGGATATCTCTCTTTTATGTCCGGCGAATCCATAGAGACCCTCACATCCGGCGATAAAAAGACGGCAAGACTAAAAGTCTTTCTTGGCGCTGTGTTTTTTGGTTTGGGTTTCATGCTGGTGTTCATACTTCTCGGCGCGGGCGCGACCAAAATAGGCATGTTTTTAAAAGAGTATAAGCTCATAATCGGAAGAGTTGCGGGTGTGGTTATCATCATACTCGGTCTGCACATGACAGGTATCTTCCGTATTAATAAACTCATGATGCACAAAAAATGGCACTACAGTTCAAAAAAGGGCGCGCCTTTTTTTGTTAACGCGTTTCTTCTGGGCGTGGCGTTCGTTTTCGGCTGGACACCCTGCATAGGTCCCATCCTTGCGGGCATCCTGTCACTCGCTGCGGCGAAAGAGACCGTTTCCAGCGGCATCATGCTTCTCGCTGTGTTCGGGTTCGGGCTTTGGATACCATTTCTGCTTTCGGCTATGGCTGTGGGCTTTGTCTTCTCCACCGTGAGAAAGGCTGGTAAACTTGTCATGGCTGTGGAAAAGATATCCGGCGCACTGCTTATCATCATCGGCGTTCTGATGGTGACTGACAGCATGCAGACTGTAAGCATCTTCCTTTTCAGGGTATTCCCTGCGCTGGGCAATATAAACTACTGATCAGCGGACGATGGTGTAAGTAACCGTATTGTCCGCCCAGTCCGACGGGTCGAGCCTGTTCAGCCTGCGGACGAGATCACTTATCATGCCCGTTGATGACGCGCTGTAGGTTATGAACATCCCCTCCTGAAAACCGAGGGTCAGAAGGTCGTCCTTCTTTTTCGTGGCGATTATTTTAATCTTTTCCTCGGCGGACTTACCCTTAAACCCCGGCAGAAACTGCGCCGTCAGCACAATTCTGCACTCGTTGTCCGGATAGACGTAAGTCTTTCCCTTCTGCGCAAAATTATTTCTCTGAACGCTGTTCGGCAGAAGAAGCGTAACAGAACCGTCCGTAGCTATTGAAAACAGATAGACGTAGGCATCCTCTGTCACTCTGTAGCTTATGCTGACAATTTCCCCCTGTTTGACCTGCGACCTCGACATGGCAAGGTCAACTGCAAAACCATCGGTTTTCTCCGGCTGATACGGTTCCACAACAGCCTTTATCCTCACCGTATACTCGCTGTTGCTCCCATGGGCAAACCCCTGCGAAATAATGTCGTATTTCAGTATGCGCCCCTTCACCGACGCATAGATGAGGTCTTCGGCAAGCTGACTGTTCTGCACAAGGGTTCTGGACTTTATAAATATCCCGCACGCCGTTTCAAGTGCGTTTCTGCGGGCATCGTTCAGGGCGCGCATGGCTGTCTCCTTCATGGTGTCGGAATCTCCCATGACAGAAACACCGTCCGCCTCAACGGTTATAGTGTTTTCCGCACTGTGAGCTGCAAATGCGGCAAAAAGCAGCATGAGAAAGAGAAATCTTTTCATCAGTACAGTTCCCCGAAACTCTTGTCGTCAATCTTTCCTTTAAGAAAAGCATCCATAAGTTTGGATTTCACTGGCTTTTTCAGCTCATCCATGCCTTTGGAAAGCTGAGCGGAGTTAATAAGCCCCTTTTCAAAGAGCGCTTTCAGTTTATTTTTCCCTGTCTCTTCGTCCATCAGTCTGGATTTTTCCCAGTTGCGGCTGACAGTGAAATCACCGTTGCCTATCACCTGCGGATCCTGCTGCTGCCCTTTAAGCCGGAAAGCAGCCTTCGCAACGTTATTCTTTATGTATTCCGATATGTCGTTTATGGTCACCCATACGCCGCTTCCGCCTTTCCCTGTGAGTCCTTCCTTAAAGAAATGGCTGAACAGACCGGATTTATACTCGCTGTCGTCCTCCCACGACTGCTGGTTTGCAGCCGAAGAGGTTATTATCACTCTGCCGGAACCCACTGTCTTTATTATGTCAGGTGCCGCCATCATACCCACAATTGGCTTGCCGCCCTTTGCCACGATGGATTTTCCGCTGCCTGTGAAACATGCATCGAGCGCAACAAGAACTCCCTTCGCGTTGGAGTTATCCACCATATCCTCAATATAGCTGACCCTGACCGCAGTGTCCGACAGCGAATCGGGATCGGAAAGAACGCTGTCATAGGGTACGATGAGCGCATCCGTTACTTTTTCGCCGGATGTGACAGGCGCTCCGTGACCGGAAAAATAGACATACATGTATCCGTCCCATGTCCTTATTTTGCGCAATGCCGCAACTATGTTGTTGCGGGTGGCGTTTTCGTTGAGCAGAAGAACCGCGTTCTCTTTGGGGATGCCGCCGTATCTTCTGTCCGTCAGTATGTTATATACGTCCTGCGCATCCGCAGAGGCGTATTTCAGTGTCGGTATATCGCTGCGACCTTTATAGTCTATACCTATCACCACCGCATAAGCGTCTGTTCTGTAAGGCGGCAGTTCGCTCTCTGCCGTCTGTGGTTCAGCAGCCGGAACTGGAACTGCGGCATAGGTCTGCTGAGCGGGCTTGCCTGCGTCCGCAGTTGAGCCGAGCACCACGTCAAAATATGAAGGGCGGGTTCCGCGGATAACGTACAGAGTTATCTTTGCGGACGGAGCCTGAGAACCTATGAATGAAACGAAATTTTCAGCGGAGGTCACAGGCGTTCCGTTGACATCGGCGATGATGTCGCCCGTGTGTATTCCGGCAGTTTCCGCAGGACTATTCGGCATTACACCGACGACCTCAACGCCGGACAGACCTGCCCTGAACCGCGTATTCGACGTGACCAGCCTTGTTATCATAAGCTGTTTTTCCGCGCTTAGAGCCTGAATATTCACACCGAGATATCCGCCGTTCTGCTGCACTGTCTGCGCGGTCTGCACAGGAGCGGCATAGGTCGGGAGTGCGGACGCAACCACAACCGTCGGCTGTTTTTTGAGATTGGAGGCATACGCCCTAAGCTCGCCGGAGAGCGCTATCTCCTCGTTCAGTTTTTTAAAGCAGGCGTCCATGGCAGCAGAGAGTGCCTCCGCCATAAGTGTTTTATACGGAATGACCGGAGATACCACCGACCTGCTCTCTTTCACGCTTCTGGCTGTGGTCTCCCAGATGGTCATACGGTTTTTATCGGTTACGGTGGCTTTTACACCGAGGTTAACGCGGTATTTCATTCCGAATCCTGCGGCAACCTGTACTCCTTCGAATGAAAAGTCCTGAACGTCAGCAGATATCAGCGCATCCACGTTATCAGGAAAACTGCCCGGCGCAGCCGCTACAGCCGATGTGAACGCAACCGGGAAATACTTTTTCTCCATGATCCTAAGATGTTTTCCGGAGGGAATATTCTCTGTGGCGCTGCCTATGACATAGGACTTAACCAGATTCTCATCGGGCAGCACGATACCCACCCGCATATTCACCGTGTTCACCCTGTCGGGCACAGAACCTGCGTTCTCCACCATGGGGACGTCTATGACACTTGCGCAGCCTGACAGCATAACCATTGATAATATAAAAAAATATCTGAGCGTTTTCATCAGTAGAGTTCTCCGAATTTTTTAGCGTCAATCTTATCGCTAAGGAACGATTCCAGAAGTTTTGACCTATCGCCGCCAAGCTCGCCGATGGCTTTGGTGAGCTGTGCGGAATCTATATATCCGTGTTCAAAGGCGGCGCGCAGTCTGTCTTTTTCCGTTGCGCCGTCCGGAACGTAGGGTTCCGGTTCAGGGACTTTCTCACCGGACTGCCCCCTGAGATAATTGCTGACGGCGTAGGAATTGAGCATACTATCCAGCGCTTTCATGAAAGCATCACCGGCGGCGGCATACAATCCGGTGTTCCAGACCTCCTGCGCCTTTTTTGTGTCGGTACAGCTGTATTCGACGTTGGATATGGACGAAACCGTGTCGGAGCGGTAAAGTTCGCGTCCGCTATTATCCATGAAGTGGGTGCGGAGGTTCAGTCTGGGTGTTACGCCGCAGGTGTTGAAACCTCTGACTGTCGTATTGAAATCGAAATCGTGAAGCTCAACGGAGATTATTAGCCCTTTGTCCGAATTTGGTGACTGTAAAACCTCCGTTTCGGTGAAATACTGCGGCAAAATATCTTTCGCAGCCTTATTTATCTGTTTAGCTATAGGCATGACCATAAGCTGCTTAACACCGGAACCGTTGTCTTCCAGCTTCTGCGAAGGGTTGTTCTCATCCATCGGCAGATACGCAGCCTTAACGTACATCTTCTGCATAGCGTGCGCGGCAGGAAGTTTGGATGCGGACACATCCTGATAGGGCACTTCGTATCTGAAAGTACATGCGGAAATGACAAATGATACTAATAGAAAAGCGAAAATACGGAACATTTCCCACCTATGTTTGTTTATTTATCTGATTGTACCGCTGACTGTTTAAGAAATAAAGGGGTAGTTTTTATTAATGAGGTGGCTTCGAAAGAACTTAAATCTTCCGTCTTCGCAAGGGCTGTTCGCCTGACGCAACCTGAACCTTTCAGATTGCTTCGTCATTTCATTCCTCGCAAAGACGGAATAAAAATCACGTCTCTGCGAACCCCATAGGGGTGAAGCAGTCTCGTCTTTTTTCCATACGACATAACATATGAAAAATGCTCTAGAACCAAGTAGTTCAGGGAAGATTTTGTGTTGCGAGCGAACAAAAGCTGACGACGAAATACGACGGTTATAAAAACCGATATTGTGTCGGCGATCAGATGCAAGCAGTACTGAGTGACCTGTCGGTTTTTAGAACCGAGCAGTTCGAGAAAGATTTTGCGAGGCGAGCAAAAGCGTACGTACTCTGTACGTGTTGCGAACGAACAAAAGCTGACGAAGAAATACGAAGGTTATAAAAAGCGGCTAAGTGGGCATGCTGGAGATTAGGGTGAAAATGGGCCCCATCAGCCCTATCATTATGACCAGCATGAACAACCCCACAACCCCTATGACTATAGGCTCTATCATCTTGGAAATGTTCTGCGCTATGGTATCGACTTTATAGTAATAGTATTCAGCTACGTTGCCCAGCTGATTGTCAAGGTTTCCGGTCTGCTCCCCTATCCCCACCATTCTGGTGATTATCTTCGGATACATCTTCTGTTCCGCCAGAGCGGATGAAAACGACCGTCCGCCTGCTATCATATCCCTCGCCGCGGCTATCGAACGCTTGTAAACAAGGTTTGGAAGGCTCTCTTCCATTATGTTCAGCGCGGAATAAAGCGGCAGTCCGGCGGATATCATAAGTCTGATATATTCGGCAATAAAGGCATAGTTATAATTTTTGACTATCATCCCGAAGACCGGCAGACGCGTGATTATCCTGTCGGTGACAAACCTGTATTCCTCAACCTTTCTGCGCAGGATGCCGTTCAGGGTGATAACCCCGAAAACAACCAGCGCCACCAGAATTATGTAGTTTTCCAGAAATCCGGAAAGACCCATTATGAATCTGGTGGTGGGCGGAAGCTCTATGTTGAACGATTTGAACGCCTCTATCATTTTCGGCATGACAACCACAAGCCAGAAAACCATCACGCCTATCATGGCGACGAAAGCGAACGAAGGGTAGATAAGTGCCGATTTTGTTTTTGTTTTAAGGTCTGATATTTTTTTAAGGTGCTCGGCGGCATTCTTAAGGGTGTTGTCCAGCTGTCCCGTCTCCTCGCCGATACGCACAAGGTTCACCACCATTCCGGTAAAGACCTTTTCATATTTTGACATGGCGCGGGAAAATGTCATTCCAGTCTGTATGCGGTAGCTCATATCATTCAGCATATCTGCCACGGCTGGGTTTTCGCTGTCCGCAGCAAGATCCATCAGACCGGAGTTAACAGGCAGACCGGATTTCACAATCATATGGAGGTTGTCGATTACCTCCACTATTTCGGATGTCTGTATCTTCTTCTTTCTGTTCAGAAATCTTGCGTACGAAGGGAGTTTGGCAACCCCGATGACGTTTGAGCCGAAACTTAAGACATAGCCGTTTATGTCGGCATCGCTTTCGACCTCAATTATTTTTGACGTAATCCTGCCTGTATGGTCAAGCAGTCTTATCCTGTAGACCTGCATTAAAGTGCGACCCTCAGAATCTCTTCGGGAGTAGTGATGCCTTTCATCATCTTAAGCAGCCCCGCTTCAAGTATAGGTATCATACCGGATTCAACAGCCTTGGTGTATATCTTAAGTGGTGAAGCGCCGGATACTATAAGGTCTCCCACTTCGTCGGTTATCTCCAGCAGTTCGCTTATGACCCCCCTGCCGGAATATCCAGTACCTTTGCACATCTCACATCCGTCTCCGCGCATATATTTAACGTCGTAATCAGGGGAGATGCCGTTTCGTGCCAGCATCTCTTCGGGGATCCCCATCTTGATAAGCTCGGAACCCTTTATCACAGCCTCTTTGCGGCAGAAGATGCAGACCTTGCGAACCAGTCTCTGGGCAAGTATCCCGCCCACGCCTGACGCTATCATGTAATCTTTTATATTCATCTCAAGCAGTCTAGGGATAGCAGTTACCGCATCGTTTGTGTGCAGTGTTGAAAGCACAAGGTGACCTGTTATAGCGGCGCGCATAGCCATTTCGGCTGTCTCTTCGTCGCGCATCTCGCCCAGGAGGATAACGTCGGGATCCTGACGCAGAAACGCACGCATGGCGCGGGCGAACGTATAGCCCGCCTTTTCGTTTACCTGCGTCTGCTTGATGAAAGGGAATTTGTATTCTATTGGGTCTTCCGCCGTGAGCACTTTTCTTTGCAGGGAATTTATCTTACGCAGTGATGCGTACAGCGTGGTAGTCTTACCGGAACCTGTGGGTCCTGTGACCAGCAGGATGCCGTGGGGACGGGCAAGCTGTTTTTCAAGTCTTATCTGAGTGGACTTTTCAAAGCCGAGGCTGTCGAGGTTGAACAGCGAAACGTTCTTGCTGAGAATCCTCATAACAATGCCCTCGCCGTGTATGGTCGGGATGGAGGACACCCTTATATCGAAGTTCTCATCGAAAAAAGTATGGCTCATGGAGCCGTCCTGCGGAAGTCGCTGTTCGGCAATATCCATGTTCGACAATATCTTTATCCGCGAAGAGAGAGCCATGTGCATTTCGCTCTGGAAAACGTAAAAATGGCGGAGTATGCCGTCCACCCTGAAAAAAACATGTGTCGCCATGCTCTCCGGAGATATGTGGACGTCGGTTGCGCGGGTTATGATGGCGCTGTTAAGAATATGCTCCAGAAGCTGCGGAATCTCCGCAGACGAGCCTGACGAGGAATAGCGTTTCACTATTCTGTCAATCTCTTCATCTATGGGTTTTTCCAGAAGGAAATAATTAATCTCTATATTTTTAAGAATTGAATCCCTGTCGCAGACGTATATATCGACCTCTTTTCCCGCCTTTCTTTTAAGGATGTCGATGGTATTGATATTGAACGGGTCGGCGACTGCGACAACAAGTTTTTCGGGTCTGTTCTCAAGTGGTATTATCTCAAGCTGTTTTGCCACGCTTTTGTCGAAGAGGCGCAGCGCGTCCTTTGACGGCGGGTGTTCGCTGATGTCCATGTAGGGTTTGCCGGACTGTTTCGCAACGACGAGAGCTATCTCTCTGGGCGAAACGAAGGAAAGTTCTATGAGTATCTCGCCGAGCAGCCTGTCTCTGATCTTTTTAACATCCAGTGCGACCTGAATCTGCTCTTCCGTAACATATCCCAGCTCTTTAAGGAGCTGCCCCACTGTTTTTTTAGACATGTTCAACCCTCGGATAATAGGTCATAAAAATTTATTTCTTCACACGCGCATCGATATAGAATATGATTAGCGCTGGTATCCACAGCCGGATTATGTTATAGATTTTTCTTTTTATCAAGGAGAGATAAAAATGAGATACAGCAGATTTTTCATCCCCACCCTGCGCGAGGTTCCCGCAGAGGCGGAGGTTGTAAGCCATAAACTGATGCTCAGGGCGGGCATGATAAAAAAGCTGGCGTCGGGGGTTTATAACTATCTGCCGCTCGGGCTTATCGTCATCCGCAAGGTTGAGGACATAGTACGCAGATGCATGAACGAAGCTGGAGCAATTGAGCTTTTGATGCCCTCCGTTCAGCCCGCAGAACTCTGGAAAGAATCAGGACGATGGAACTATTACGGCAAAGAGCTTCTGCGCATCAAAGACCGCCACGACAGAGAATTCTGTTACGGTCCCACCCACGAAGAGGTAATCACCGACGTGGTGCGCAGCTTCATCAGCTCATACAAAAACCTGCCTATCAATCTTTATCAGATACAGACAAAATTCCGCGACGAGGTTCGACCCCGTTTCGGTCTCATGCGCGGACGCGAATTCGTTATGAAGGATGCATACTCGTTCGATATGGACGATGCGGGCGCGAACACCAGCTATGAAAACATGCGTCAGGCATACTGCCGCATTTTCGAGGCGTGCGGACTTAAATATAAAGTCGTCGATGCTGACACAGGCTCCATCGGCGGTTCATTCTCACACGAATTCATGGTTCTTGCCGACACAGGCGAGGACTTCGTTATAAGCTGTGATTCATGCGACTATTCGGCAAACCTTGAAAAAGCCGTATGCGTCGATGAATATACAAAACCTTCGGACGAGCTTAAGCCGTCCGAAGACGTCGACACCCCAAAGGCAAAAACAGTCGAAGAGGTTGCGGCGTTCCTTAACCTCCCCTCGTCTTCCATAGCCAAAACAATGATCGTCCGCGTTGACGATAAGCTCGTCGGCATCATGGTGCGCGGCGACCACGAAATGAACATGGCGAAGGTGAAAAACTATTTCAGCGCAACCACGGTTGAGCTTGCAAGCCACGAAGAGATAGAAGAAGCCACCGGCGGTCCAATGGGCTTTTCCGGCCCCGTCGGCATGAAGGTTCCCGTTTACGGCGATTTTGCCGTTGCCTCAATGGTTAACTACTGCGTGGGTGCAAACCTGAAAGAGAAGCACACACTGAATGTCAACCACGGCAGAGATTTTGACTTTGCAGACATTGACGACTTCCGCAACGCAAACCCAGGCGACAGATGCTGTAAATGCGGCGGAAAATACGTTATTACAAAAGGTATCGAGGTCGGGCACATCTTCAAACTCGGTACAAAATACTCCGCATCAATGAACGCCACTTTCCTTGACAAAGAAGGCAAAAGACAGCCTTTCATCATGGGATGCTACGGAATAGGCGTAACCCGCGTAGCCGCATCGGCCATTGAACAGAACCACGACGAGAAAGGCATCGTATGGCCCGTTCAGCTGGCACCCTTTAAGGTCTGCGTGGTTCCTCTCGCTGTCAAAGACGAAGAGGTTATGAAAAATGCGGAAGCAATATACAATATTCTGAACCGGATGGGGCTTGAACCCATCATAGATGACAGGGACGAACGCGCAGGCGTTAAATTCAACGACGCTGAGCTTATCGGCATTCCGGTGCGCATCACAATTGGAAAGAAAACTCTGGAAAAGGGATGCGTTGAGATCACTGTCAGAAAGACCGGAATAACGGAAGAAATATCCGTTGAGAATTGCACGGAACGTGCAGCGGCAATAATACAGGAATTGTCACAAAACTGTTAATAAAAGCACAGCAATGATTTACGCCTGAACAGCCTATGTCGGATAATATCTTGATATAATCGGCAGTTTCGGGTAAAATTGATAATTAAATTTTTAACGGAGGCGGAATGAAGAAGAAATATACGGTCATGATTTTCGATGAGTCACGACTCGGCGAAGTAAAGACCCGTAAGTTCAGCGGACGCGTTGTTGCCGGTGTTCTTGCCTTCAGCGCCGTTTTTGCCGCTGTATCGTGTGTCGGATTTTACAAACTCAGCCAGCTCCACAAAGAAAAAGCAGTTCTCCTCACATATAAATCAGAAAATGAAAAACTCAAAAATCAGATTGCCGGCTACGAAAACCAGATGGTCGTTATCAACGACAAGCTGGCTTCCGTTGTCGAGCTTGAGGAGAAGGTCAGAGGTCTTGCATCTTTCGGGGGCAAAGCTCTCGGCGAAAAGAAACAGCTCGCAATGGGCGGTAAAGAGCTTGACCCGGTTACTGACATAACAAAAGCAAACGAGCAGAAGGATAAGGACTATTTCAAAGACCTTTCCAACACCCTTTCAAGCCTCGGTTCAGACCTTGAAAAAAGAGCGATGAGCCTCACAGAGCTTGCCGACATGCTCGAAAAGCAGAAACTCGTTTTAAGTTCAACACCTTCCATCTGGCCGACAAGCGGCTGGATATCAAGCCGTTTCGGCTACAGAATATCTCCCTTTACAGGAAGACGCGTATTCCACGAAGGTCTTGACATAGCTGCAAAATACGGCGCACCTGTCCGCGCAGCGGCAAAAGGCACCGTTATTTTCTCCGGACGCAAGAACGGATACGGCAAGATCGTCATAATAGACCACGGATTCGGCTATATGACAAAATATGCTCACAACAGCAATATACTTGTTAAGGCGGGACAGAGAGTTTCCAAAGGTGACAGGATAGCTCAGGTGGGCAACACAGGACGAAGCACAGGACCCCACGTCCACTACGAAGTGCTTGTTAACGGAGTTCCGGTGAATCCGGCGCGCTTCATTGTCGGAGCGAAATAAGACACATCATCACAGCCCGCTTTCAAGCGGGCTTTTTTTATCACATATTTACAGTTCAGGTTTGAAGTGAAATCCCTAGAGCACTTAACGCAGGTTATGTCGTATACCGAAAGACGGGATTGCTTCACCCTAAAGGGGTTCGCAAAGACGAATAGAAAGCCCGTCTTCGCGAGGAGCACAGCGACGACGCGATCCCGCATTTATCTTTTTGCTCGGCATATGACATCTATTTCGTTAAATGCTCTAAATTTATATTCCGCTGAATATATATGCAACATTGGTCGTGTTGCTGCCCGTTACTTTTCCGCCGGAAACACAGTCACCGTTTGAAGCGGTCCAACTTGCTCCTGCAAAGGCGTTTCCGCTCAAGCGCCTTATCTTCCCCGTTGATGCACCGTTATCGGAAGCGGGCGTATCTGAATCGACACTTATCTCCAGAGCAAAAGCGGCGGCACATTCCACATTGCGAAGAACAACCATATTCATCGGCACACTGTTTCCAGCGCTGTCGGTGATCGTTGTTCCTGCGAAATACATATACCCGCCCCGCTGTGTCGATGAAAGCTGGCTGTTCGGAGTGCCGGAGGGTAAAAACCCGAGATTTTTGAGTTCGTCAAAGGCAAAATCCGCATCGCCTGAGTTTCCTGACGTATTATCGGGAATTGCGGAATTAAGGGTCTGAAAATCTATGATACCGTCGTCATCGCTGTCTCCGGCGTATCTTCCTGTTCTTTCAATGAATTTATTCTGCGCATCTACAAACACAGTAACATCTGCGGCAACCTTTTTTCCTCTGGAATTTTCTATCAGTCCCAGTCCCCTGATAGCCATCGTTATGATAATACCGATTATAACCAGCACAATGGCAAGCTCTACCAGAGTGAAGCCCTTCGCAGACATTGAACACCTCATCTGTTTATAACAAGCATAAATACAGGACCCTCGCCGGTATTTTCAGCGGTAAGCTTTCCGCCCATGCCTGCCGCGACGTTTCGGCAGTGAAAAAGCCCTATGCCCAGTCCGTTCACCTTGCCGGAGAAGAATGGTTCAAATATCTTTTCGCAGTCGGCAATTGGCGAGCCTGTGTCTCTGAACTTCATCACATAACCGGAATCATTCTCCGAAACATCAACGAAAAGGCTGATCCCGCGTTCCGATATGCTCTTATCATAGAAGTTCTTTATGATATTTTCAATAATAACGGTAAGACCTCTTTTGCGCGCAGTTATGACCATATCAGCAGGCGTGGCGGAATGGATGCTCACCCCGTATATCCCCGCCGCGTCGGATACTATTGTCATAGGCGTAAGCTTTTCCGGCAGACTGTCCATCTCCGGCTGTGTACTGTTGAGAGCTGACAGTATCTTGTCCGCACGCACCTTAAGACCCGGCAGGCTCTTCTGCATATATCGCACAAGTCTGCGGTATCCGGCGTCGTCTTCCACCTGTTTCAGATTGAATTCAAGCACGTTGACAAACTGGATGAGATTTTTAACATCATGATTGATAAAGGTCTGAAGCTCAACTGATTTACGAAACGCTTTCTGTGCCGCCGTGGTCTGTATGTTAACATCCGCTTTCAGCAGGAGGAATATGACCTCCACAAGCACCTTGGTTATAAAATCCGACTCTATGAACCTGAATCCCGGAACGATATCAATATATACCGTGTATTCCGCGGTATGAACGAACTTTGTCATGGATTTTTTCTGCGAAACGTTTCTGCGAACATATTCAACATTATGATAGAAAAGATAATATCCGAAATCTATGATACCCGCCTTTTTAAGGAACGGTTCAAGGTGGCGCAGAAGCATAACGGGATCGAATCCGTCCACCTCGTTCATTTTAATAAGCTGGGAAATTATACCTAAATATCTGTTGGTGACGTACTTTACTGAAAGATGGCTTAATATGATTATCAAACCGGCAGTGACAAGGGCAATGACGAGATAATCAAGCATCTGGCTTTCTGGAGAGGTTGAATTTTTTTATGAAATAATAAAGGCTCTCCCGTTTAACGCCGAGTATCTTTGCAGACTGGTAAACGTTGAACCCCGTGTCGTTAAGAACTTTGAGAATAATATTTTTCTCTGCAAGCTCTCTCAGCTTTTGCAGACCGTCGCCTATCTTAACCTGAAACTCTATCTTTTCGACGCCCTGTTTCTGGAGTTCCTTTTCAGTGGAGATAAAAAGTTCCGCCCGCTCTATGGAATAAAAGAGCTGTTCCATCTTTACAGGTTTCAGCAGGAAATCAAACACTCCGCGCTCCAGAGCGCTCATTGCGCACTCTTTCGTGGACTGTCCTGTCAGCACTATTATCTTGCATTGGGATATGGAAAGAAGGTTTTCTATGACCTTAAGACCTTCAATGGGGCTTTGCTCGTTAGGCGGCAGACCGAGATCCACAACAGCCACGTCAAAAGTCGTCTTTTCAGCTTCCGCAATGGCATCGGGAGCATTTGAAGCCTCTGTCACATCATATTTTTTTTCCATGGCGAAACAAAGCTGGCTTCTTATCGCCTCGTCGTCTTCGACTACTAATATTCGCAGCATTTTAACATCAATTCTCTTGAAATAGTTTGATTGCCATAGTATTGTTGCTTATGAAATTATTCAGTGCCGAACTGTCGGGTTCCGGCGGGACAACAACTGCTAAAGCCGTGGTAATGCAGAAAAAAGGCAGAGCCTTTTCCATGCTTAAATATTATACCACGGATGTTGATAATATCCAGCATCTTTCCAAAGGAATGCCCTTAAACATTGGAATAAATTATTTCGATACCATAGAGGAAACGGTCACACTCCCTCCTGTAAAGGATTCCGAAACGTTCAGAATAATTTCGATGAACAAGCTGAAAGAGAACATGGATCCGTCTGTGGAATACCTTATGGCTTACAAAGCGAACGCGTCCGCTCTGCCGGATTCATCGGGCAGTCTGACATATAAAGTCCTGCTGGTTCCCTCCTCAATGCTTTACGAAGATTCCGGATTGCCGGAAGAGACCATGGGACAGCTCAATATGTTTACTGTTTCCGACTTTGCACTGTGCGCGCTGGTAAACAAATATTTCCCTGACAGGACAGTGTTCCACGCATTTGCAGACGAAACAAGGATATGCGTGACTATCTGCGTCAACGACTACATTCTGTACACAAGAAACAACCCCACCGAAAAAGGATCGAACCTTTTAAGTGCATATTACGAATATCTTAACCTGACATACATGTACGCGACAAAAAACCTGAGGCTGAAAATTGACAATATCGTATTTTCCGGCAAACTTGCCGATATGAGCGAGCTTGTCACCATGTTTTATGAGTTCTCCGGAGTCGCGCAATCCACCCTTATCCCTGCCGGAGTGGTGGAAAACTGCCCCAACGACATCTTTCAGGAATACATGATACCCATCTCGCTGTGTTATCTGGACAGCGCATACGACATGACCCCAGCACCAATCATAAAAAAACAGGCGACGTCCTATGCGACAGGCATAATGAACGTCGCGGCACTGCTCTGCATCATGCTGCTTCTGTTTATGAATATGTCCGCACTGGCAAATCTTTACGAAAACAGAGAAACTATGACACTGCAGGCGCAGGCGCTTAGCGGAAGGATAAAAAACTATCTCACGGAAGTGTCAACGGGACACGGAAAGCATTTCGACCTGCACTATTACCGCACGCTGGAAAAGAGACAGCAGAGCGTCCCGAGGGAATTCGGCATGTTCGCCCCTCTTCTGGCTCTCGGGAACTTTGACATAGTCACCTTCGACGCGTCAAAAGACGGCGAAAAAACCGTTGAGATAGGCGGCACTCTCCATTTCGGAAAACTGGCGCAGATGGAGAATTTCAAAGAATCGCTCGAAAGCAAACTTGCCGGAATAACAAACGGAAGCGGCTATTCACTGGATAACGGAACCGTTTTCAAAACAAACGAAATGTCTGTCACCGTAAAACTCCTCTTTAAGAAAGGGGGCGAGTGATGCACCGCATCAGGCAGGCGTTTCAAAGTTATAAGCTTCTGATAGCGTTCAGCAGTATGATATTTACCCTTTCCGTTCTGCTGATATGCATTGAGACAGTCAACAGCTCCATGGAAGATAACATTACAGACCTGCGCAGAACCGCCGCGCAATACAAGCCCGATAAAACCCGTGAAAAGCTCACTGAGCTTGAAAATGCGCTTGATGCCGCAAATCCGCCGTATCCCGCGCAAATTGAGGCGAAAAGGCTTCTGCTTGAAACACTGGAAAATTTCCGCACTCTTTACGGCGGAAAGATTCTCAACGATATAACGGATCAAGGCGGCTCTTTCAGCGCCGATCTGGAATTTGAGATACAGCCCACAGACCCCTCGCAGATAACCGGTATAATCAACTATCTCGAAAACAGCATAGCTCCGGTTATAACAGTAAAAAAACTCTCTTTTTCAAGGTCTAACGACAAAAATACCGTACGTTTTCTCATAAGCGCAAACCAACCGTATTACGGCGGGGTCTATGAATATTAAAAAACTTAAAAAGCTGACCACTGCCTCATATATCAAACTGTCGCTCCCCCTGGCAGTGCTTTTCTGTGTCTTTTTCCTCAGGTCTGTGCTAGAGTCTTCCATTGGCAACATGGCTTCTGAGAGGTTCGACAGGATGCTTCAGGTGTTTAATATCTCCATTCCGGAAGATGACGCAAAATTCACCAAAGCACTGACAACAGGAAAAGATCCACAGGTCATGAAGCCTTTCAACATGTCGGTTTATCTTACAAATCCGTTTATCAGCAGTTTTTTCAACAGAGTCTGGCAGCAGCCCGTTCAGGAAACACCGCAAGGCGCTCCTTCGGGTCTTCAGGCTGTACAGCCGCCCGCTCCGGCATACAAAATATCCGCCGTTATGAACGGCAGAAATAAGAAATGCGCAGTTATCAACGGCAGGCTTGTTAATCTCGGCGGAAATGTCGACGGCACAGTCCGCCTGACAGCGGTCGGCGATTCAAAGGTTTTGCTGGAAGGGGATTGGGGGAAAAAATGGTATTACGTTCAGTATTGATCTTTCTTCTGGCACTCTCGCTCGTTTCATGCGCAACAACAGAGGAAAAGAGACAGACAGCAGTAATGATGCCCGATTTTTCAAAGGCACAGCCCGTTAAACAGCTTGCGCCGCCTCCTCCGCCTGTGATAGCAAAACCCGTGATAGAGAACGATCCGCTTGAAAACGTCTACGTTTCCGTTGACGCAGTTGAGCAGAATCTCTCCGCCGTGCTTTACATGATAGCCGCGGAATCCGGTCTGAACCTCATCATCGGACCCGAAGTCAACGTCAGCAAACCTTTCACCCTGACAGTCAAGAACATGCCCGCCAGAGACGCTCTGGACAGCGTATGTGAAAATGCAGGCGTCGCATATACGATAACAGGCAGTACGTTAAAAATTTCAGCTTATGTGGCAAAAACATACAAGATACCGTACACAACTGTGACCGCTGACCAGACCTCCACCATAGGCGGTAACATATTCGGTTCGGATTCGACCTCCACCGAGCTTAGCGGCGATTATAAGATAACCTATTCAAAATCCGGGATACTGGCAAACATGCAGGCAAACGTACTTGCAGCGGTATACGGGATGATCTTCCCTGACACAGCCGACGAAAACGGACAGCCGCAATCGGATTCAGGCGGCTCTGCACAGCAGAGCGGAGACACACAGCCGGCTTCCGGCAGTTCCGGCAAGTCCGGTTCAAAATCAAAAACTGACAGTTCCGCATCATCATCATCAGGCACCATGCAGACAAAACTTTCATATTACAGAGGTCTGCGCGGATACTCCTTCAATACTCTTACAGGGCTTTTAAGGGTTTATGCGCCGCCCCACGTTGTACATATGATCGACGAATATATCGAGCAGACCGTTAAGGACGCTTCCAAGCAGGTTCTCATAGAGGCGAAGATAATGGAAGTGGTGCTTACCGATTCCAGCGCTTACGGCATCAACTGGACAAGCGAAAACGGAAGGTACGGAGTTAACCTCATCGGCGACATCATCGGCTCTCAGACACCAGTGGGCGTTGTGCAGTCATATGACAACCTGTTCGAGTTCATAGCCACACAGGGGAGGATAGAATCACTCGGCAACCCCCGCATAAGAGTGCTGAACGGACAGAGCGCAATGATAACCTCCGGTCAGCTCAATCCCTTCTGGGAAAAGAAGGTTGACAACGACACGGAAGAGGACACCCAGACTATAACATACGAGCGCTCCACGGTGCTTGACGGAATAACACTGGGCGTCACCGCAAACGTTATGGACGACAACAGGATAACCCTCCACGTTGTTCCGATACTCTCAAGCATCGAAGACGTTGAATATCAGTACGAACTGGATGAGCAGGGCAACTCATACTCGGTCGCCAGCTACCCAAAAGTAAACATGAAAGAGGCGGGAACCGTCCTTACCGTCCAGAACGGCACAACAATAGTCATGGGCGGTCTCATAACCAATAAAGATGTTGTAAGCGAGCGCAGGATTCCCATTCTTGGAGACATACCCGGTCTGGGGATGCTTTTCAAAGCGCGCTCAACGGAAAAAGAAAGACGTGAACTCGTGATATTTATTACAACGACGCTGATAGACGGGTAAACATGAGCCTTATACTTGACAGCCTTAAAAAAGTGAACAGCACGAAAAAGGCAGGAAACGCGGTACCCCCAAGCCTGCTCAACCTGAAACCTTCAGGCGGCAGAGGCAAAGGACCGAGAAAATCACTTCTGGTTCTGCTCGCCGTTACCGTTATCGGCTTTCTCGCTGTGCTCTTCATACCCACGGGCGACAGCAGATATAAGGTGAACGCCGCAGACGATATTAAAAAAGATATCCCGCAGGCGGCGCAGCCGGTTGCTGTCAAAACACCCGCCACGGACATTCAGCCGAAAGAAGCTCCCGCACCCGAATACGACCCCACTGCTGTCAACAGACAGAGACTTGCCGCGATGAACAGTCTTCCGGAGATAAATAAACCCGGGCCTGCCGCCGCTGCGGTTCCTATTCCCGAACCACAGCAGACTGCACCCGCACCGATACCGGAACCCCAACCGGCAGCACCAGCAGCAGTGCCGGCACAGACGGTTCAGCAGAGCAACCCTTCGTTTGTTCTGACAGGGCGCGCAAAAAAAGAATACGACCGTATGATAGACTACAATACAATGACAGCGCAGGCGGCATCCGCCCTTCGTTCCGGCAACAGCAGAAAAGCAGAGGAGTTTTATGCGAAAGCACTGACTGAAAAGGTGACAAAACCCTCTGTAACAGGACTTCTCACCGCAAAAATACGGCAGGGCAAGGTGAACGAGGTGCAAAACGTCCTCAATAACTACTCATACACTGCCGATTCGTCTGTCATAAGCGCCGCGGCTCTTGAAATGTCGGATATGGGATACACGGAACAGGCGCTGAACCTGCTTTCTGCGAATTCATCTAAAGCGGGCAGCGGACAGATATACTACACGGCGGGGATAATTCAGGAAAACTCCGGCGACTACGCCAAAGCGGAAACCGCATATAAAAAGGCTGTACAAAACGTACCCGGCGACAGTTATTTTCTTTATGCCTATGCGCGCATACTGGACGTTCAGAAAAAATATGAAGATGCACTGATAAGCTATGCAAGACTTGCCGAAATGCCTTCCGCTGAAAGCGGACTGAGAAACAGCGCACAGCAGCGCGCGGCGGCGATTCAGACATATCTGGATTCTATAAGAAAGGATAAATGATCAGGAACAGAACCCGCCCTCTTTCATAAACCGAGCAAGCTTTTTGTCATAACCCATTATGTGTTCCACAAGCCATTCCTGCAAAAGCACTCTGAGCCTTTCCACCACCTCTTCGCTATGCCCTTCCGCGATAAGTACCTTGTAGCAGGTCATAAGCTCGTCCACAAGTCTTCTGTGGTCGTTCAGGTGTTCGTTAAAATCGGGGTATCCGTATCTCTTCATCAGGTCTTCTTCCGTTCCGAAATGGAAGCGGACATATTTCAGAAGATAGTTAAGGGTTTTGATGGTAACTTCATGACCGTACAGTCTTTCGAGACTTTCAAAGTATGAATTTATGTGCTTGAACAGATCCTTGTGCTGGGAGTCTATGGTCTCGTTTCCGCTGACAAGGCTTTCACTCCATTCAGCTTTCATAATTCCTCCGATATTAAGTAATAAAAACTGATTATAGCGGATATTTATCAAAATGCGAAATTATTTTTTGTATTTTTTATGGCAGCTTTCACATTTAAGCATGGGTGCGTGGTTTCCGTCCTTCGGCCATTGTTTGTGGCAATCGAAGCAGTTATCACCGCATCCTTCGGAGCTTGAGCCGAACTCAAAAAGCTTTTTATTAGTCGGAGTGTGGCATTTAATGCAGGTTGTAAGCGCAACGTGGTCTTTGCTCCCTTTCAGTTTCGGGTGGCATGTCATGCAGTCCCCTGCGCATCCGGCGTAAACCGTCAGGGCAAACAATCCCACAAATATTCCTGCACAGAATCCAAAAGCAGTTCTCCCTTTTCCGTAAGTTTTAATCTGTCCTTTTGCCATGTCAGCATCCCTTCCGCGACAAGCGTTTCAATGCGCCCGTCAAATATATTCATCATATCGCCGTATCTGTATTTTAACGAAGAAACATCAACTCCGTCAAGCATCCTGAGACCGAAAACAAGTTCCTGCCCCATCGCCTCCGCACCTTCTGCCCTGTCTGTTTCTGTATACACCTCAGGCTCTGCAATATATGAGCCTATGTCGCTTACCTTGCCGTAAAGAACCCGCCCGCCGCTGAAATTTTCCAGTGACCATGCCGCACAGCCAAGCCCGTCGTAATCCTCAAGCTTCCAGTATCCTATGTTGTGCCTGCTCTCATGCCCCGCCTTTGCAAAGTTGGATATCTCATATTTTCCGTAGCCCGAAGCCGCAAGCGTCCTCTTAACATCTATGAAAGCGCTTTCACCGCAAGGTTCGGCATCTTTCAAAAATTCCGTGTCAAAACTGTAAGAATAAGCGGAAACGTGTTCTGGTGAGAGTGAAATAATATCCGCAAGCGTCCGCATCTGCACAGAATTTTCAACTGCTGGAATGTCGAATATCATGTCCAGATTGAGCGCAGTGTCAGGACATATTTTTCGGACAAGCTCAGCCGCTTTAAAAATATCATCACGACCGTGTATCCTGCCAAGCAGTTTCAGAAGGCTTTCGTCCGTACTCTGGCACCCTACGCTCAGACGTGAAAAGCCGAAATCTTTCACAACCGACAGAAAATCTTCCGAAATACTTTCGGGATTCGCCTCTATGGTGGATTCGGCAAAGTCAGAACCGGCGGCTGAAAACAACCTTTCCAGAAAAGCGGATAAAAGAACAGGGGACACCGACGATGGCGTTCCCCCTCCGATATATAAAGTGTCGTATTTTTTCTTTTTGCGTGCCGAAAGATCCTTTAAAACAGCATCAAAGTACCTTCCGGTCAGATGGTATGCGTCCGGCGCGGAATAGAACCCGCAGTAGCCGCATTTGCTTTTGCAGAACGGGACGTGGATGTATAATCCGGTCACTTTCCGATCGCCGCCCTTATGTCTATGACAGTTTTGAGGATTTCTTTAAGCTTATCGGGTGTCACCATGTTGGGGCCGTCTGAAAGCGCTTTTTCAGGGTCTTCGTGTGTCTCGAAGAAGAAACCGTCAACGCCCACAGCAGCAGCCGCTTTCGCGAGATAAGGAACATAGCCTCTGTCTCCGCCGCTTTTACCGCCCAGTCCGCCGGGTTTCTGAACAGAGTGGGTAACGTCCATCACAACCGGAAACCCGAACTGCGCCATGTCCACAAGGTTTCTGTAGTCAACCACAAGATTGCCGTAACCCAGCATTGTGCCGCGTTCCGTAAGCATTACCTTGTCGTTGCCGCTGTCAGTCACCTTTTTGCAGGGGTGTCCCATATCGTTTCCAGGAAGAAACTGCGCCTTTTTTATGTTCACTATCTTATCTGTCTTCGCCGCCGCAACCAGCAGGTCTGTCTGGCGGCAGAGGAACGCGGGGATCTGTAAAATATCCGCAACTTCCGCCACAGGTGCCGCCTGATACGCCTCATGGATGTCGGTGAGGATGGGAAGCCCCGTCTCCGCCTTCACCTTCGCCAGCATCTTAAGTCCCTCTTCCATCCCGGGACCGCGGAAACTTGTGACCGAGGTTCTGTTAGCCTTGTCAAAAGATGCCTTGAATATATATTTTATTCCTAGTTCATCCGTTATCTTCTGCACCTTGCCCGCTATGCGAAGCAGCATATCCTGATCTTCTATCACACAGGGACCCGATATCAGAAACAATCCGTTCTTTATTTCACTGTAAAGGTTTTTCATCTTTATCCTGTTCTTTCTCTTTTTCTTTCTTAATTTTTTTGTATCGATCCTCGATACTGCAGCTTCCGCCGATGGAGCCTCAGCCCGCGCCCGGTTTCAGTCTGGCAACAAATATCACCAGAACTATGAAGACTATAAGTCCTATGAAATCTTCCATTCCGTCTCCTATTCCACAAACCCTTCGTAAGGTGTGCCGTCAATAGTATATCTGTAAGTTATCCTTTCGTTCTTTTCCGGTTTATAGTTTCCGTTTACGCAAAGGCTGAACTGCTCTTTCGGTTTTGTGAGCATGATGTTCAGACTTCCGTCCTTTCTGTTCAGCAGTGTGTTATCCCTTACAATACCGATGAGCGGATAAATGTCAACGGGATTGGTGTTGAACACCCGCTTGATAGAGCCGCTTATCTCCAGCTCGAAAGATGTAAGCCGTCCGCCCGGATATGCGAAGACACCGCTGTAGCAAATGTCCTCAACTCCGTCCTGCTGAGGTTTATTCCTGTCGCCGGCATAGTCGCCGCCCTTTACTGCATTCGGTATAAAGGTAAACTGTTTTTCAGTGCGCGCTTTGCCCTTGTCGGAATACTCGGTTATCAGAAAATAGGGTTTCAGCGTGTCATACTGCTCTGACGAACCGGAAAACACATGAAAACCTGCGGTCTTCGCTTCCTGAACGGTTCCCAATGCAAACGGTTTTCCGTCTTTTATCATGTCATAAACCTCAAATTCAGCTTTATAAGGCTCTTCCGAAGTTACGACCTGACCGGAATAGGTTCCTCTGCCCGTTCTGACCTTCTTATCGGAGGCTTCGGCATCCATGAGGAAAACAGAGAGACTGCCCGCCTGATTTTTCGGAACGTGGGTCAGCACCAGCTTAACACCCGCCGTTGTTACCTCGTCCAGTCCGAGTTTTTTAACATCCGGCACCGCATATATGATGGCGTTGTTGTTCGCATTTGAAGAGACCACCAGCGAAGGGGTGTCTGCCTGAGTATATATTCCGTTGTTGTTGGATATCATAGTTCTGATGTCAGCAACATCTTTTGTTATCATGACTTTACGACTAACAGTAGAATACTTTGAAAGGTCTGATTCAAAAGTTCCGCCGCCGCCTGTTCCGCTCCATTTACCCTGCAGTTTTCCCGATTTTATCTGTCCGGTGAAAACCTGCTGACATTTGAAATCTATCCCCGTGTTGGAACAGTCAAGGGTCAGATTCAGCTGACCGTTCTTCATTATTTTGCCCGTTATGGGGTATCCGTTCGTTCCTTTCGATGTCTTAATGTATGCCGTGCCGAAATAGGTGTCCGTAACACTGTCCATTTTCCACAGCTGGGTGCGTTCCGAGCCGTCCGCATCTTTAAGAACGGTTTCCACCAGCCCGCTGGCAAATCTGCCTGACCTCGACGCCGCGTCCATATCCATGTAAAAATTCGCTGAAAGTTCTATATCTTTTATGCCGTCCAGAAGCAGAGTCTTTGAGAAACTGCCGTCCGCGGCGGTCAGAACGGAATCTCCCGTTTCAAGCACGGTGACTCTTACGTTCTGCATGGGAATTGTCCTGTTATTGAACACCTTGCCCGAAAGCTTAATGCTGGCGGGAAAATCCGTAGTGAATTCAATCCTTTTGGTCTGTGTTTCATACCCGCTGCCGGACGCCTGAAGGTGAATAGCCTTCGTCATGTACAGCTTAGGGTTGTCGGCTATGAATTTTCTGATAGCGTCGTTAACGGGGTTTGCAATGTCCATAATGGCAAATCCGTCGTCCGCCTGAATCCATACCACGAAAGTTCTGTTTATGAATACCAGATAGAAATCGGCGTCGTTTATGTTGGATGATTTCGGAAAGATGAAGAACAGCCCGCGCTCGCCGAAACGAACCATCTGCGAACGGTTTTTGGGCGCGTCGTTTGTGAGCTGTTTGAAAAGCTTTTCGGCATCGACAAAATTGTTGAAAGAGTATATTGCCACATTTGTCTTATACTGATCACGGCGGACTATATTCATGAGTTTTTCGGATTTGCCCGAATAATACGAATATGTTGCGCTGTAGGCAGTGTTATTTTTGCCCGGGGTTGAACGCACTCCGGTGCCAAGCCAAAGTTCCGAACCGCCCGGCAGATCATCCGCCTTCGGAAAAAACCCGCGGATATCGTTGTCTGTGATTCCCGCGGCAAATCCGGCCGCAGAGATAAGAAGAACTGCAAGCAGCAGCAAAAGTCGTTTCACACAATCCCCCGTAAAATTAAAAAAACTGTTCAATTTTAAAAGATCGCGTCGTCGCAAAACCCCTCGCGAAGACGCTCTTTGTCTCTGCGAGGAAGCCCTAAGGCTGACGCGGCAGTCTAAAAAATTTAAAAAACAGAGGGTTCCCCGAATGAAACAGGGAACCCGTCATATTAATTCAGATTGAACATCACTGTCTTAAGTTCAGTCATTTCCTCAACCGCAAATCTGGGACCCTCTCTGCCCGTACCGGAAAGCTTCACACCTCCGTAAGGCATCTGATCCACCCTGAACGTGGGCATATCGTTTATCATAACGCCGCCCACCTCAAGCCTGTCTATGGCTTTGAAGGCGTTTTGTATATTGTCCGTAAAGATACCCGCCTGAAGTCCGAACTGGGAATCGTTCACCCGTTCGATAACCTCGTCCAGCGTCTTATATTTCATAATGCACACGACGGGTCCGAAGACCTCCTCGCGCACAATGGTCATTTTTTCATCTGTGTTCTCAAGGACTGTCGCCTCAAGGAGAGTTCCCTTGCGGTGTCCGCCAACTGCAACAACAGCTCCCTGCGAAACCGCTTCTTTTATCCATCCTTCCGCCCGTACCGCCTCTCTCTCCTCGATCATGGGACCAACGAGGGTCTTCTCGTCCTTCGGGTCACCATTGCGGCTGGCTTTAACAGCATCAACAAACATATTGCGGAACTCGTCGTATCTGCTTTCATGGATGTATATCCTCTGAATGGAGATGCATACCTGACCGCTGTTTGCAAAAGCGCCTATGACGCATTTCGGCACGGCGTAGCGGATATCCGCATCCTCGTGAACTATCGCCGCAGAGTTTGAACCAAGCTCCAGAGTAACCTTTTTTATGCCCGCTTTCGCTTTTATGTCCAGTCCCACGGAGGGCGAACCCGTGAACGTTATCATGGCTATCTTATCGGATTCAACCATAGTGTTTCCGACAACCGAACCTGAGCCGGCCACAAGGTTTATCCCGCAGGAGGGAAGTCCCGCTTCAAGCAGCAGTTCCGTGACCTTATGGGCTGTCAGCGGTGTTGTGGACGCAGGTTTCAGCACAATGGGGCATCCTGCCGCTATGGCAGGTCCCACTTTATGCGCAACCAGATTCAGAGGAAAATTAAAAGGTGTGATGGCGCCGATAACGCCTATGGGATATCTTTTGAAATATCCGAAACGGTTGGTTCCGGATTCGGAAGCGTCATAGGGAACAAGCTCCCCGCTCAGTCTGCGCGCCTCGTCTGCGGCAAATTTGAAGTTTTCACCCGTTCTGCCCGCCTCGCCTCTGGCAAACATTATGCCTTTGCCCGCCTCTGCACAGAGCAGGGCGGCTATCTCTTCCTTATCGCGTTCAATGAGAGCCGCCATGTTGTCCAAAATCTTCCCGCGTCTTGCCGCCGAAAGATGCTTCATGGTGTCTCTTGCCTCAAATGCCGCGTCTATCGCCTCTTTGGTGAGTTCTGACGATGCCGTGCAGATGGTATCCACAAGGGAACCGTCGTATGGGTTAAGAACTTCCATATATGTTCCGGTGTCAACCCACTGACCGCCGATGAAAAGTTTTTTCATATGAGCCTCCGTGAACCTATGTTTTATATATAATATTCAATATACCGCCATTAACCCACGGAGGCAAACATAATCTATTCGTGTCTGAGCGCGTCTATGGGGTCGAGCCTCGCCGCCTTAAGCGCGGGGAAATATCCGAAAATAATACCCACCGCAACAGAAAACAGGAACGAAAGCATCACAACCCCGCCGTCAAAAACATACGGCACACTTATCACCGATGAAATTGTATACGACGCAACAATGGCTATTATGATACCTATTATACCGCCCATTGATGAAAGAACCACCGCTTCCACAAGAAACTGAAGCAGAACCTCCCTCTCCATCGCGCCGATGGCAAGCCTGATACCTATCTCGCGCGTGCGCTCCGTAACGGAAACCAGCATAATGTTCATGATACCTATGCCGCCCACAAGAAGGCTCACCGCGGCAACCGCACCCAACAGAGCCGTCAGCACCTTTGTAGTGCTGGTGAGCATCTGGGTGATCTCTTTCATGTCCATAACGTTGAAGTCGTTATCCTCGTTGAACGAAAGGTGCCTGCGTTCGCGCATCACGCTTTCAATATCTGTGGTCGCCCTATCGGTGGACTCGCCGTCCTTCACCGATATCTGTATCATATTTACGTCTTTGCTTCCCGTCAGCCTGCGCTGTACGGTTTTAAGGGGCATAACGATGACATCGTCCTGATCAGTTCCCATACTGGACTGACCTTTAACGTCAATAAGCCCTATCACTTTGCAGGAGAAGGTATTTATTCTTATGGAAAGTCCCAGTGGATCCTGCGCGCCGAACAGTTCTTTGCGCACCGTCTCCCCTATTATGCAGACAGAGCGTCCGCCGGAAGTCTCAGCTTCCTCAAACATCCGCCCGCTGGTTATCGCCCTGTTCCTTATAGGAAAAAATTCGTTATCGGTTCCGGTGACAGTGGTCTGCCAGTTGGCGTTGCCATTAACGGCAGTAACTGACGATGACGCTGTCGGGGTTACAGCGGCGACAGAGTTCACCTCGCGTTTGATGGCAATGCTGTCTTCCATGGAAAAAGCGGGAGCGGTCGATCTGTCCGGTCCGCCCATCCTTTTTCCCGTGGTAAGAATCAGCATGTTGTTTCCCATGCTGGCTATCTGCTGTGTAACCTGTTCCGTTGTTCCGTTGCCCACTGTAACAAGTGTTATTACGGCGGCAACACCTATAACTATGCCCAGAACCGTCAGGAATGAACGCAGAACGTTTCTGCGTATCTCCCGCAGCGCGAGCAGAATTGTATTGAAAAGCATTATTCTCATGACACCACCAGCCCGTCTTTGAAATGTACGGAACGCTTTGCGTATCCAGCCATTTCAGGTTCGTGGGTGACCATTACAACTGTTATCCCTTTTTTCTGATTAAGCTGTGTCAGAAGCTCCATAATCTCGATGCTTCGGGCTGAATCAAGGTTTCCGGTTGGTTCATCGGCAAAAAGCACCGAGGGGTCTGTTACGATAGCTCTTGCTATCGCCACCCTTTGCTGCTGACCGCCGGAAAGCTCGTTCGGGTTGTGCTTCTCCCAGCCTGTCAGCCCCACAAGGTTAAGCGCTCTTTTCGCCGCCTCTTTTCTGTTGGCGGATGAAACGCCTCTGTAAAGGAGCGGAAGCTCAACGTTTTCCAGAGCATTGGTTCGGTTTAAAAGGTTAAACCCCTGAAACACGAACCCTATGTAGTTTCTGCGCAGTCTGGCAAGCTGATCGCGCTCCAGTCCGCACACTTCCAGCCCTCCGAATTTATAAGAACCAGCCGTCGGAGTATCCAGACAGCCGAGGATGTTCATGCAGGTGGATTTTCCTGAACCGCTGGGTCCCATAACGGCAACGAAATCTCCGCTTTCTATGGTCAGGTCGATGCCGCGCAGTGCGTGCATCTCCGACTGTCCCATTCCGTAGACCTTCGTCACACCCTTAAGCTGTATCAGCGGTGTGTCTGAATTTCCCATCACTATTCCTTCGCTGTTACAGTGCCGACAACAAGCATATCGCCGGCTTTTATATCGCCCTCTAAAAGCTCTCTGCTGCTTCCGTTAGATTCGCCTGTCTTAACCTGAACAGGCTCAGGCACACCGTTCACAAGTTTGTAAATAGTCTGCATGCCTTCCTGTTTGACAACCTTGGTCTGCTGACCTCTTCTCGGAGGTCTGGGCATCAGCTTGCTTATGAAAGATTCTTTATTTTCGTCCATGGCAGGCGGTGCATAGCGGAACGCTTCGTTGGGAATCATTACAGCGTCCTTCTGTTCTTTGACGATTATGTCAGCCGTTGCCGTCATCCCCGGGCGCAAAAGTAATTCTTTATTTTCAACTTGGATAACAGTGGTGTATGTGACGACGTTGTCTGTTGTCTCTGAACCGTATCTCGCCTGTATTATGTCGCCTTTGAAAACCCTGTCGGGGTACGCGTCAACAGTGAACTCCGCGCGCATACCGTCGCGCACCTGTCCTATGTCCGCCTCATCCACATCGACGTTAAGCTCCATTTCACGCAGATCCTCTGCCAGTGTAAAAAGTTCCGGCGCAGAATAGGATGCGGCGATGGTCTGACCAGCCTCGACACTTTTTGTAAGTACTATGCCGTTGACAGGAGAAACAATCTTCGCTTTTACCAGATCGGTCTGCGCTGATTTAACGTTTGCCCTTGCCTTATCGGCCTGCGCAAATGCTGACGCTGTGTCTGCAACTGCTCTGTCATATTCCGCCTGAGCGGCTTCCATGTCGGTTTTTGAAGGTGATTTGCCGCCTGTTATATCATAAAGATTTTTAAGCCTGTTAAGCTTCGCCAGAGTTTCTTTTTCTGTCGCCTGCGACTGAAGAATGGTCGCTTCCTCAACTTTCAGCGCCGCCAGATACTGAGTAAGCGTACTTTCCAGCTTTGTTGTGTCAAGTTCTGCAAGGAGCTGACCCTTTTGAACCACGCTGTTGTAATCCACGTACACGGCTTTTATTGTTCCCGAAAGCTCACTGCTCACTTCAACTTCGTTGGTAGGTTCAATTGTTCCCGTGGCGGATATTTTAACCGTAAAATTGCCTTTTTCCGCTTTAACAGTCTTAAACTGCGGCATTTCTCCGCGTCCGCCGCCGAAAAACCTCAGCAGCAGTAAAACGACCACAACGGCAATGACGCCTGTCCAGATGAGTTTTTTACGACTTTTGCCTTTTTTCCCGCTGCCCACGTTGGCGGCTATATCTGAAGGATTTATATTGCTCATTTATTTTTCTCTCCTGTTTCTGTGGATTCCCAGCCGCCGCCCAGCGCTTTGTAAAGTGCGACCAGATCTGTTCCCGCAGTACCTTTTCCTGCGGAAAGCTGTTTAACATAGCTTATATATGACTGCTGTGCGGTCATGACATCCGAATAATCGGAAAGACCTGCCTGATAGCTGTTCTTTGTGAGGTCATAGGCATCCTTTGCCGCATCCGCCGCTTTCGCAAGCTGAAGCGTTTTCGCATAATCCTCGGAATATGACTTCATGGCGTTCTCGGATTCCTCCATAGCGGTCAGCACTGCGGATTCATATGCCGCCAGATACTGCTTTCTGGTCTCGTCCTGCACCTTTATATTATTTTTTATGGCTCCGAAATCGAAAAGCATCCACGAGAGGCTTGGACCGATAGAGGCACTGGCGCTGTTCTTTTCAAACAGACTGCCCGTATCCGGTGATGAAAACCCTATTGAACCGGTGAGAGTCAGTTTCGGATATTTATCCGCCTCTGCCACGCCCACACGCGCCGTCTGCGCGGCAAGCTCGCGCTCCGCCTGACGAACGTCAGGTCTGCGGCGGAGCATATCCGCAGGAACACCCACTGCCGCCGTTACAGGAACCAGAGGAACAGGCTTGACGCTTTTCAGCATTTCGTCCAGACTGCCCGGTGTCTGTCCTGTCAGCACGGCGAGACGGTTAAGATATTCACCTATCTCAATGCGCAGGTCGTTAAGTCCGGTCTTTGCGTATTCCAGAGAATAGAGCGCTGTCTTAACGTCCGCCTCCGTTCCGGTTCCCGCCTGATATTTCCAGTTTGTTATATTGTAAAGCTCTGTCTTTGTGGCTATATCCTGCTGTGTGAATGTCATGCTGTTCTGTGCGACACGCAGTGATATATAATTCTTTGCAGTTTCCGCCGAAAGCGACACAAGAACGTCGTGCAGAGCCTCTTTTGAGGCTTCGGCATCGGCATAAGCCGCCTCGACACTTCGTCTGACACCGCCGAAAAGGTCTATCTCCCACGATGAGTCAAATCCTGCGGTATAGCTGTCCGAAGAACTCTCTGTTCTTCCGGAATAGTCTCCCGTTGCCGATGCGGATGCCGAAAGATTCGGTTTTCCGTCAGCTTCCGTAACGCCAATCTGAGCTCTTGACGCGGCGAGAACCGCATACGCTTTTTTGATGTCAAGATTGCCGTCAACTGTCATCCCGACCAGTTTGTTCAGCATATCGTCGCCGAACACTGTCCACCACTGTCCTATCAGCTGCGGGTTGTCCGCTTCCGCTTTAACAGGATTGCCTAAAGCCGTGTGCCAGCCTGCAGGCAGGTTAGCATCCGGACGCACGTAATCGCGCCCCACGGATGCACAGCCGTAAACAGAAAGGACAGCAGACAAATACAAAAAAAATCTTAATAATGTCATCGATGTTTCTCTCTTAAACAATCATTTGTAACGTATATGACAGTATATATTACATTTTGTTCTTTGGGGGCTATGTTTTTCCTGTGGATTCAAACTTCTTTGACATTGTAACATTTAAACCAATAGTTTTTTTGCGGAATAAAACGAAAAAATAGTTTGTATTAACTTTTTTTTATGCTACTTTACATGATTGTAAACGCCGTTTGTTTCCTGTGTTCATAATAACGCAAAACCCGCACAGGAAGCATGTGCGCTGGTATTCCCACCTTTATTATTATGCCACAGAACTCACTCAGAGAGAAATGTACAACGCCCGAAACACAATACGGCGTGAAATGACATATATGAGGTAGTTATGCAGGTCATAGCATGTATCAAACAGGTACCTGACACCACACAGGTGCAGATCGACCCTAAGACAAACACTCTGGTCAGAGACGGTATCCCATTCATCGTAAACCCGTACGACACACACGCACTGGAGGAATGTCTGAGACTCAAGGACAGATACGGATTTAAGGTCACTGCGGTATCAATGGGCCCTCCCAACGCAGAGGCTGCATTGCGCAAGGCTCTGTCTTTGGGTGCGGACAGAGCGGTTCTGGTGTCCGACAGGGTATTCGGCGGCGCCGACACCCTTGCGACAAGCAACGTTCTCACCGCGGCAATACGAAAACTTGCCGAAGACGAAGAGGTCGGGATAGTTTTCTGCGGAAAACAGACAATCGACGGCGACACCGCACAGGTCGGTCCCGGCATCGCAACACGTATGGAGCTGGAGCAGCTCACACTTGTGGACAAAATTATCGAACTTGACATCGAATCCAAAAAACTCATCGTCCGCAGAAAGCTTGAAGGCAGATACGAAACGGTTCAGACAGTGCTTCCGGCAATGATAACCGTTGTGCGGGAGATAAACCGCCCCAGATACCCCACAGTTCCCATGAGACTGCACTCCAAAGAGGCACAGGTCGAAATGTGGAACAATGAGGTTCTTCAGCTCGATGTGAACAAAATAGGTCTGAAAGGCTCCCCAACATGGGTCAGCAAGATATTCTCACCCCAGAGGGACAAAGGAGAAATGATCGGCACGGGCATCAGCGACCCGAAAGACGTGGCTTCGCTGCTTTTGGACAAAATGATATCAAAAGACATTATTACAGTATAAGGAACTGACAAGATGGCAGAAAAGATAAAAAAACCGAGAGGCAAGGCGAGACTTAAGCCCGACACCTGCATAGCCTGCGGTGCAAGGTGCGAAAGCGCCTGCCCCGTTGACGCAGTTAAAATGGACGGCGAAGGCTCACCGATAATAGATGAGGAAAAATGTATAGGCTGCGACAAGTGCGTCAAGGTATGTCCCGCCGATGCACTGTATATGTTTCTCACGGACGGACAGAAAGCACAGCTTGAGGCGTGGGAAAAGCAAAAAGCCGCAGGCGCCGCAGAAGAGGAGCTTTCCGACGAGGATAAAAAGCTTAAGGATTATCTGGCGCAATACAGAGGCGTATGGGTGTTCGTCGAGCAGACCGAAGGGGTTGCCGCGGACGTTTCATGGGAGCTTCTCGGCGAAGGAAGGAAACTCGCAGACAAGCTCGGTGTTGAACTCTGCGCGGTAGTGATGGGTGAAAACGTTGCCCACATCGCCGAGGACGCGGGCAGATACGGAGCGGAAAAGGTATATCTTGCCGATATGCCGGTATTCAGAAACTACAGAACACAGAGCTACCACAAAGCTATGTACTGGCTCGTGGAAAGATACAGACCCGAAGTCATCCTCATGGGTGCAACAGGCATGGGACGCGACCTTGCGGGTGCCGTGGCAACAGAGGTTGCAACCGGACTTACGGCGGACTGCACAGGGCTTGACATAGACGACAAGCGCAACCTGATGCAGACACGACCCGCTTTCGGCGGAAACATCATGGCAACCATCATGTGCGACAAATACCGTCCCCAGATGGCAACCGTCCGCCCCCGCGTCATGGGCATGCCCAAAAAAGCCGACGCATCCAAAGCAGTCATAATCACAGAACAGCCCCCCGTCGTTGAAGAGGATATTCTCAGCAAGGTTCTGAGCATTGTATCAGACAAAAAGGCAGACGACGTGGACATCTCCGGTGCCGAGATACTGGTTTCCGGCGGAAGGGGTGTCATGGCGCCTCAGAACTTCAAAATACTTCAGGAGCTTGCTGATGAACTCGGCGGAACGGTATCCGCTTCCCGCTCTGCTGTGGATGCAGGATGGATGGCACACTCCAGACAGGTCGGACAGACGGGCAAGACCGTCAGACCTAAAATATACGTCGCCTGCGGAATATCCGGAGCCATACAGCACCTTGTGGGTATGCAGGATTCCGACGTTATCATCGCAATAAACAAGGACAAGGACGCGCCCATCTTTGAGGTGGCGACATACGGCATCGTCGGCGACCTGTTCGAGATAGTTCCCGCTCTCACAGAAGAGATAAGAAGAAGAAGAGCTGAAAAAGGTGGCAGAAATGGTTAATATACCTTTCATCATATTATTTGCTGTATCAATGATCTTTTTTGCATACAGCGTAACAAAAAAGATAGGTCTGGTCAGACAGGGTAAATCACTCAACAGAACCGACAGAGGCGGCATAAGAACAGCCGGAACGCTCATCAACGCAATATTTCAGAAGAGCGTCATAAAAGGAAGCTTCGGCATAAACCACGCGCTTCTGTTCTGGTCGTTCCTCATCCTTCTGCTGGCAAACGGAGAATTCCTCCTCAGCGGACTTTTCCCGCGTCTCTCCTTCGGGATGCTTCCCGCACCCGTACACCACTGGCTGAAACTGGTGTTCGACATCGTTTCCGTACTGGTGCTTATCGCCGTCATAGCAGCGGCACTCAGAAAGATTTTCCACCCGCTCTATAAAGAATCCCGCACAGCGGAAGCCTTCATAATCCTCGGGGTTATCGGCGCGCTGATGCTTGCATATTTCGGAATGACCACATTTGAAATAATGATGGGCTGGCTTCCGTGGAAATTCGCCCCCTTCTCCGCACTGTTCTCCGTTGTGTACCTCGGACTTGATACGGAAGGTATACACAAACTTGCAGTGTTCTTCTGGTGGGCGCACGCGGTGCTTCTGCTGGGCTTCATAAATTTCCTGCCATACAGCAAACACATGCACATACTTACGGCTATCCCAAACGTATTCTTTAAACTGCTGGACAAACCTGCTATCCCCCAGCGCGAAAACTTTGAGACAGTTCAGGTGCTCGGTGCTGAAAAATATCAGGATCTCACTTGGAAAGACCTTCTGGACAGTCTTACCTGTACGGAATGCGGAAGATGTCAGGTAAACTGCCCCGCAAACCTCACGGGAAAACCGCTGAACCCCAGAACCCTTATCCATAAAATTAAAGAGAACATGAACGCCAGAGAGGCGGTACTTGTTGGCGAAGGCGAACACCAGATATCAAAAGACACCATATGGGCATGCGTAACCTGCGGAGCCTGCATGGAAGTCTGTCCGGTGTTCATTGAGCATGCGCCAAAGATAATTAAAATGCGCAGAAACATGGTGCAGATGAACTCCGACTTCCCCGAAGAACTGCTGAACCTGTTCGAGAACATGGAACAGAGAAGCAACCCTTGGGGTATCGCTCCCACCGAGCGCACGAAAGTGTTCTCAAGCCTTAAGGTGAAGGACTTTAACCCCGAAGAAACAGAATACCTCTTCTTCGTCGGATGCGCCGGAGCGTTCGATTCGCGCAGCAAGCAGATAACACTTGCAATTGCGATGCTCATGGACGAAGCAAAAGTTACATGGGGAACTCTGGGCAAGGATGAACTCTGCTGCGGCGACAGCCTGCGCAGACTGGGCAATGAATACGTTTTCGAGCAGATGGCTCTTAAAAACGTTGAGATGTTCAAAGCCCGCGGCGTAAAGAAGATAGTGACACAATGCCCCCACTGCTTCACAACACTTAAGAACGATTACAAACAATACGGACTTGATATCGAGGTCATTCACCATACACAGCTTCTGGACGAGCTTGTTCGCGACGGCAGGCTGAAAGTGAACGACAACCATAAAAAATCCGTCATAACATACCACGATTCATGCTATCTGGGCAGACACAACGGTGTTTACGAACAGCCCAGAAACATCATCAAAGCCATCACAGGCAAAGCGCCCGTTGAGATGGAACGTACAAAAGACACAGCCTTCTGCTGCGGAGCAGGCGGCGGACGCATGTGGATGGAAGAAAATCTGGGCGAACGCATCAACGTGAACCGCGCTCAGCAGGCTCTGGACACCAACGCAGGAACACTCTGCACAGCCTGTCCCTACTGCATGACGATGATGTCAGACGGTATGAAAGACCTTAATGCAAAAAGCATATTTGTTAAAGATATAGCGGAAGTTCTGGCAGAGTCCGTCCTTCTGTAAAAATCACATGAGACTGCTTCGTCACTTCGTTCCTCGCAGAGACTTGAATTTGATTCCGTCTTCGCGAGGAACGGCCGGACGAAGGCTGAATGAGTCCGCTCTTAACTGATTATCGAATACAGCGACGCGGCGATCTCATTAATTTATTCAGGGATGCAGACATCCCTTTTCGTCACAGCATAAACCGTTCTCACCAGCACAAGCACAACAACACACGTCGTAACAGCCAGCAGAACAAAAGCCATAGACTTGAAGAACACAGCTCCGGTCATTTTATACATCAGTATCGTCGCAATGGTCATCGCGTCCATAGGGAAGGTATAAGCCCACCAAGACATATAAAATGGAGTCTTGCGAAGCCGCGGGAACATTGAAACAAGTATCAGCGTTGTGAACACCGCGAAATAGAAAAGGATCCTGCCGAACGAATCCAGCCCGCCAGTCAGCTTTGAATATGATATGAAACCAACGGCGGGGGGCGCTATCATAATGAACAGCGTAGGCAGGAATTTCTGCACAAGGGCGTCGTGAAATATAACTCTGTAAATCACTATTGTATAAAGCACAACCCACAACACAAGCCCTATTGAGAAGAAGAACCACGACATTTCGGTTCCGCCGAAATTCGCCCCCACCACAGGCACAAGTATGTTGCCCACCACTGGAATGAACCATGCTGGGTTCATGGCGTGTATCTTATACTCCCTGAAAAACCACATATTTATGATAACAAAGGTGAATGTGATGTGTACAAGCGAACCCGCCCACCAGAGTGCAGACGCGAAAGGGTGGCATATGTTCTCGTATCCGATGCTTAAAAGCAGCATTGAAATTGATATTGTGGGGAAAAAATTCATCCGCACAGGGTGAAGGAACTCGTGCCTGACCTCTGACGGATATTTTATCAGCTTAAGCGCATAGATAAGAACAAGAACGGCAAACCACACGGTCACCGCATAAAGGAAATACTTTGAAAAACCGGTGTCGGTCTTCATCACAGACCCATAGCGCATATATGCTATGGCAAGTCCCGAAAGCCCCATAACCGTTGAAAAAAGCGTTATGGGGAAATTCTTTAAACGATTTGCTTCTGTTTCTTCCATCTGAACCTCGGTAATTGTTATTTATTCAGAAACCAATATATACCGATTATTCAGATTGTCATGTAAAATCTTGTTAAAGCGCCGCCCAGTCCAGAATCTTTTTCCGTATAGCGTCCCGCACCGTGCGGGCAAAGGCGAGCTTCTCCTCATCTGTTCCCTGAAATGAGGACGGATCGGGAAACTCCCAGTGGAGTTTTTCGCCGGAAACCGGAACCACAGGACATCTGTCCGCCGCCTCTTTATCGCAGACTGCAATTACGTAGTCGAAATCCTGCCCGACAAATTCCGTCACGCTCTTTGTGCGGCTGCCGGAAATATCTATTCCCGCTTCCGCCATCGCCCGTACAACGAACGGATTAAGACTGCCGGGTTCAAGCCCCGCACTATGCGCCGAAAAGCCGGACAGCCCGTTGAGAAAGCTCTCCGCCATCTGGCTTCTGGCGCTGTTATGTACACATACGAAAAGTACGCGCTTCATATTAACCGCAGCAGCCCGAACAGCCGCAGCTGCTTCCGCCGGCTGCCGATGTTTTCTGTTTAATGAGTATCTTGATATCATTTACAGTGGGGAGCGGTTTGCCTTCATGAACGACAACCTCGTCCACAACCAGTCCGGGAGTGACCATTATATAGTTGGATATCTCGGTCATATCGTTGACATATTCGATATCCGCATCAATCCCCAGCTCTTTAACCGCCTGCAGAGTCATTTCGTGCATTTTCTTACAGTTTACGCATCCGGGACCTAATACTTTTATTTTCATGATTCACCTCACATATTTCCGTATATCATTCCTGCCGTACAAGACATAATAACCACCAGAAGAACGTATGCCACTGTTTTTTTAAGCCCGATGACACTGCGTATCACCAGCATGCTGGGCAGACTGAGTGCGGGACCTGAAAGCAGAAGCGCCAGCGCGGGACCTTTGCCCATTCCGGCACCCATCAGACCCTGCAGGATAGGTATCTCGGTCAGAGTTGCAAAATACATCAGCGCGCCTGCCACAGAGGCAAAAAGTGTCGCACCGAATCCGTTGCCGCCCACCAGCATATAAATGTATTTTGAGGGTATCACTCCGTCATGTCCGGGACGCCCTAAAAGAAAACCTGCAGCCAGAACACCTATGAAAAGAAGAGGAATTATCTGTTTCGCATAGCCCCACGTCTCCTCCAGCCAGAGTTTTCGCTGATCGGCGTTCAGCACATAAAAACTCATGACTGCCACGACGCACAGACTCAAAAACGTCAGATACCATTTCATGCCGTATATCACGGCGAAAAGAGTTCCTTCCGTCTCAGGACGCGCCCATGTGGCGAATATAAGAACCGCCGTCATGGCGACAAAAAACAATATCTGTAAAAGAACGTTCTCCGCTTTCACATCCCGCATGGCAAGCGCCTGACGCTCCGCCTCTTCACCGCGGAACAGAAACGCCATCACGACGCCTATGACCACTGAAAAGAGAATGGCAAGAACACCTCTGGCAAGTCCCATTTCAAGTCCGAGAACTCTCGCCGTAAGCACTATGGCAAGAATATTTATGGCGGGACCGGAATAAACGAACGCAATGGCGGGACCAAGCCCCGCGCCGCGCTTATAGATACCTGCGAACAGCGGGAGGATAGTGCATGAGCAAACGGCAAGCACAGCGCCCGAAACGGACGCAACGCCATAGGCAGCGACACGCTTTGCATCGGCACCGAAATATTTAATTACAGAAGCCTGTGAAATAAGAACGCTTATGGCTCCCGCAATGAAAAGCGCGGGGATAAGGCAGGTGAGCGTATGCTGACGAACATATTCCGACAGCAGATAGAAGCCCTCCAGAATTGCGGATGAAACACGAACCGATTCAAAAGGCGTAAAATACAGCACAGCGAACAATGCCGCCAGCGAGACAAACTTGTATATTTCTTTCATAATATATCTCCTGACTGATGTATAATACCATCCGCAGAAGATGTCAATTATATTTCTAAGAATGTAATATTATATCATCTCCTTGAGTTTCCCGATTATTCCTTCCGGTCTCAAAACCATGAGCATCTCTCCGTTGGGCTGTGTCTGGTCGGGCTTTACGATGCACTCGGTATATTTACTGTTGTCAAGTATGTGGTCGGAACACTCCACCCTGTCAAGGGGTATCTGCGGTATTTCCCCCAGTGCATCCGCTATGAGACCAAAAAGCTGATCGTCCCTGTAGCGCAGAACAATTATCTGGCTGTCGTTGTCCACGTCTTTCTCCGGCAGGTCAAGCACACTGCGTATGTCCACCACCAAAAGCGGCAGATCTTTATATATCCGTCTGCCCTTCACAAATTTATGACTGCCCGGTACTGTTGTAAGTCCCTCGGGATTGATTGCCTCCACAACGTTTTCTGTCTTTATGCCAAGCCATTTTGTACCGATGAAGAACGTTGCCACCTCTATGCTGTCCTTGCTGCCTGCCGCACCTTTAACGCGCACGCTTTCACCGCGCCTGCGTATATTGTACGCTTTTTCCGCCGACACCTTCGCAAGCGGTGTGAATATAAGAGCTATGACATCGTTTTCGTACCCGTCGCCCTGTTTATATTCTCTGTATCCGCTGCCTGTATGGGCGCCGACGGCATAATAGTAACCGCCGTATTCAATTATCTTTGAAATCCCCTGACCGTTCTTCATATTGAGGAACTCTTTATCAACGGAGATTGTATCGCCCGTTTTCAGGTCGGCGCAGGTGGAGCTTATCACATAGCCTTTCCTGTCGGCGAACACGCCGAAAACTCCATCTTCGACCTCTCCGCGTTCGTTTCGCGGAAGCGCATCGTGTAACATAGCCTCAAACTGAGGTTCGCTGTCGAATACGATGCCTATACCCCCGAGAACGTTCTTGCCATGTTTGAAAGATGTAATGCTTGCGCCGTAGATGTATGTGTGTCTGTCGCCGTAAAGCTCGCTTGCCTCAAACTTTGAAACGCTGTACTGGCAACTCTCTCTTAGAGCAAGAGTATTGCGCACGAAATCCTTGCTCAGAACGGAGCCGACTATATGCTCTTCCGTTGGGTTTGAAACAGCAATCACTCTTCCGTAGGAATCGTACACGAACAGGTTGGTATATACGGTGTAAAGCCCGTTTATATATTGGAGAATTCCGGTTATCTTCTCTTTGTCCCCGTCTTCAATCTTCGGCTTGTCCAGTATGCGCTTAAAGGCGGATGTCAGCGCCCACCAGCGGCAGTCGTTCGCTCTCTCGTAGAGGTTTCTGTCCATGATATCCACAGCAAGCGCCGCCCAGAACCATACGTTTGAAAGTATGGAATCTATGACCGTCTTGTGCAGGTTGCCTATGGACTGTTCAAATATCTTTTTGGTTTTGGCACCCGTTCCTGAGATGCTCCAGAGAAGCACTTTTGAAGAGGGGTCGCTCTCTTTAACGTTTCCGTTCCAAACTGTTCGCTCAAGGTCGCTCTGTATCTTTTCCGCCTGCAGGGGGATACTGCGCAGTTCCCCGGAAAACAGCCGCGGGTCGCTCATCACGGCTTCCAATATCTTCTCGTTAATGTTCTTTTTCGCAGAACTCTCTTCTGATATCTCAAAAGCACTCTCGATGGGCATCATAACGTGTCCATACCACCCAAGCCCGAAAAAGCCCTGATATCCTTTCGTCGGGCATGTTTTCGCTATATATTTCTTTCCGGCAAAGATGACCATGCCGTATTCTTTGTTAAGCACCATATCCATCTTAGCCCCGACAGGAACATGGTACCTGTCCGAACTGGCGATTACATGACCATCCGCATCAAGGATAAGCTTAACCGACCAGTCGTCTTTCGACGAGAGATTGCGGAATATGCCCTCCATCTCGTTCTGAAAGCGGAAGCAGAGGCAAAGAACGCCGAGAACGTCATCTTTGTCATCGTTGCTCCTTGTGACCCTGTATGCGTAAATAAGCGATTTTTCGTTCTGCGGCAGAAGGTCGCAGTATCTGTACACTTCAAGATATTCTCCGTCAACCTCCGCAGCGTCCTTAACAAGCGGATCAGAAGTTTTTGCAACTTTGTTCTCCTGATCCATCTGCACAAGCACGTTGCCGTCCGTATCCAGAAGAATGATGTTGAAATATACCGAATATTTAGCGACGTATTCGCGGAAACGCTCAATGAGCGCCTGTCTCATTTCTTCGCGAAGCTGTGTTCTGTTCAGCGTGTCGCACACGGGTTCCTCGCTGCCGCCCCGGCAGAGGATATCCAGTTCTTCGTTTTTTATGATAAAATCTCTGATGTCGTCGTCTGTGGCAAGAAAGCCTATATCTGCGGTGCGCTCGAAAAGATTGCGTATGAGTATATCAACAGCCACCTGCGCCTTTGAAGCTATCTCCTGAACCGTCTTTCGTATGTTTTCCAGTGCAAGCTGACAGAGCAGTTTATTAGTAAGGTCGAGAAAGCCTTTCCGGGTTCCCGTCATATCGGTTCCCGTGCCGACCATCTGCCCCAGAATGGTGAGCAGATCCCACTGAGCGCCCAGCCGCAGCAGTTCTTCGCGGTATTCGTCAACGCTGTCCATGTGGTTTATGACCCCAAGCAGCGATTTAGGTATTTCGATATCTTTATACGTGACCATTTCTTCAGCAGACATAAATTACCCCCATCCTCGGAGAGGTAAAATAGCATGAAGCGTGCCACATCATATTTACCAATACCATCATCCAATTAAAGTCCGGTTGTTAAATTTTACTCAAATATTTAACTTTAAACAGATTCACCGGCTGACAACATTGCTTGCCGGCGGCGGGACATGCAAAAAGAAAACAGATTTTAGCTGAAAAATAAAAAAGAGTTACAAAATTCCGCCATTATTTGTCTGGAACAACACTGATCATATTTCTACAAACAATGTAAATATCGTGATATTGATATTCCCTATAGGCATATATGGAACTCATATGAAACCGATCAAAATATTGATTAAAAATTAATCATAAGATTAAAAAATAATCACTGTCTTACTGAAAGAATAATATTCCTGACGAAAACAAGTTTATCGTAAACTTCACTGCTGAGAACGAACGGATAGGCGTCCGGCTTTCCCACACTGCGGTTCAGCGAGTTCATTATAACTGTCAGCTCAACCCACTTGTTTATCACCGATCTGAAATCACCGTGCTCAATATCAACGTCCAGCACCCTGAACGAAATTGCGGTTTCCAATGTATCCATCATATGCATGTAATGAGCCCATGTCTCCGCCCAGTCCTCCAGCGGGTGCATGGATGCATACGCGCTTATGTGGTGTTCCTGCCAGTCCGGAGCGGGTCCATTGGCATAATAGGCTTTCAAAGAGTCGTCATAATTTTTTCTGTGATCGCCGAAAAGCACGTCGAACTGACGTTCCCACTTTGTTCCATCAACAAGAGTCATAAAGAAATAATGCCCTATCTCGTGGCGGAAATGCCCCAGAGTTGTCCGGTATCGTTCATTCATCTCCTCACGCATGGAAACGCGGTATTCAGGATCGGCTTCGGCGGCGTTTATGGTTATAACACCGCTGGAGTGTCCGGTATAGACCACATCCTGAGAAACGTTCGGGTTAGAGCGTCTGTCCTCAAGAAAGTCGAAGCAAAGACCTTTTACGGGGTCTTCCTCCCTGTTCTTAAAAGGGAGATGGTGGCGGTACATATTGAAAACCATACGCCTTTTCGCTTCCTCAAGGGTGCGCCAGCGTTTAACATTCCTCGGTATGTCCTGAACTGGAACGGTTCTGGTCAGCCTGCACGAAACGCATTGCGTATGCGGGTCGTCTTCTCTAATCAGCAGATTGCACCCGAGCAGATCGGGCGAACGGTTCTCGCAAAAGCGGTAATAGCGGATGTTTGAACCCACCGTGGCGGCAAGGAAACCGTTGCCTTTGTGTCTGAGCGTAAACATCTCCGAACCGACAACATCAATACCCACTAGCTTACCGCAGGCAAAGCATATCGTATTATCAAAAAAAATTTCTGTCCCGCAGGAACAGTAAAATCTTTTCATCAGCCTATAGCCGCGTTAAACCATGTGTCGGAAATTGCAGCATCTATTTCGTATAAAGCTATCTGTGTTCTGTCCATAAAATCATGTATATCCTTAACGTCCGCTTTTTTCGCTGAAAACCCCTCCAGAAGCCTGTTAACAGCCTTCGCTTTTTCAGCAACGGGTGCGGAGTTCGGCAGCCTTTCCCCCAGAATGGCAACACTCTGGGCGCAATAGGCAACCGCTCTGGGAAACATAGCATCTTTAAGAAGAAAGTCAATGACATCGGTGCTGTCGACTCTGCGGCGCACCGCCTGACGATACATCTGATAAGCGTTCATAGCTTTCAGCAGGTTCATCCAGACTATCCCTTCCGTACCTTTAAGCTTGCTGCTGCGCAGAAGGAGGGAACCGGCGTCAAGAATACGGGTGGTGGTATCCGCCCGTTCAAGAAGCCTGCCTATCTGTAAAAAGTTATATGTGGAATTACGGGAAAGACCGCTCACAAGCATGCCCTCAAGCCTCTGCCCGCCTTTGATTATCTGCGTGAGAAACTGATAGCGTCTGCTTCTTGTCCCGACACAGTCGTTCTCTTTCTTTGCCAGAAGATAGAGTTCGTTAACCACTTCCCATGCTTCGCTGGGCAGTATATCTCTGGAAGTTCTGGCGTTCTCTCTGGCAAACGCCAAAGAACTGAACAGTGAACTCGGGTTGCGGGCGTCGCTTATGAGATAGCTCATGACGCTGGTTTCAGACCTGTCGTCATAAAGCTCCGCGAAAGATTCCTCCGCATCCATGATGGTTATCAGGTTATACCAAACAATGTCCGTACCCTTCGGCATGTCCAGCATCAGGTTGGCGTAAACGTTCGCCAGCTTCGCCATATTCTCCGCACGCTCCATGTAGCGCGCCAGCCAGTAAACTCTGTTTGCAACTCTCGACAGCATCTTACGCCTCCTCCGGATCAATTATCCATGTATCCTTGCTTCCGCCGCCCTGTGAAGAGTTTACCACAAGAGAACCTTCGCGCAGGGCGACGCGGGTAAGTCCGCCCGCCGTGCAGTATGAGCTTTCGCCCTGAAGGATGAACGGGCGCAGGTCAACATGCCGTCCGGCAAGTGTGCCTTTGTCTGTGAGCGTCGGCGTCACAGAAAGCGAAAGAGTCGGCTGTGCTATATAATTTCTGGGATTTTCGTTTATGAGATACCGGAACTGATCTATCTGTTCCTCTGTTGCATGGGGACCCACCAACATTCCGTAACCGCCGGATTCGTTGGCTGGCTTTACGACCAGTTTTTCAAGATTGTCCAGAACATAAAGCCTCTGGTCGTCGTCGCGGCAGAGATAGGTTTCAACGTTCGGTATCAGCGGCTTTTCGCCAAGATAAAACTCTATCATCTGCGGCACGTAAGAATACACGACTTTATCGTCGGCAACGCCTGTTCCGGGGGCGTTTGCGATGGCAACGTTCCCCTTTTTCCATGCGCGCATAAGCCCCGGTACGCCCAGAGCCGAATCTGCCCTGAACACTTCCGGATCAATGAAGTCGTCGTCTATCCTGCGGTAGATAACGTCCACCTGAGTGAGACCGTATATTGTCTTCATATAAACCTTGTCGTCAGTATCAACGAACAGGTCTGCGCCTTCCACAAGCTCCGCGCCCATCTGCTGGGCAAGGAAGGCGTGCTCAAAATATGCCGAGTTGAATATTCCGGGGGTAAGAACCACTATCTCCGGTTCCCTGTCGCAGACAGGAGAGATGGAGGTGAGCATATCAAACAGCTTGGCAGGGTAGTCGTCAACGGGTATGATATTGATATCTTTGAACAGTTCAGGGAAAACGCGTTTTGTTATCTTGCGGTTTTCAAGCATATAGGAAACACCGGACGGAACGCGGAGATTATCCTCCAGAACATAAAGTGTTCCGCTGTCATCGCGCACTATGTCGCTTCCGCATATATTCGCCCATGCCCCGTGGACAGGCGTCATGCCTATACACTCTTTCCTGAAATTTTTAGATGTCATTATCACATCCGCAGGCACTACGTTGCTGTTTATGATCTCCTGACCGTTGTAAAGGTCGTTTATGAACATATTCAGCGCCTTAAGTCTCTGTTTCAGCCCCTCTTCCGCGCGTTTCCACTCCATTCCGCAGATAACTCTGGGTATGATATCAAACGGCCATGCGCGGTCGATGTTCGTGCTGTCGCCATACACCGTAAAGGTGATGCCAAGCTCCACAATGGCTGCATCCGCCGTCCTTTTTCTTCTGTAGATGTCCTGCGTGGAAAGGTTTTGCAGGTGGCGGAAAACATCACGGCTCGCCTCTCTAGGCACTCCCTTTGATTGGAAAAGCTCGTCGTAAAATCTCCCGGGTTCGTATTCGTTCCAGTTGATGGACATATTTGCCTCCAAACATTTACGCGGTAATTTTAAACCGAGGAAAAATGATTGTCAACTAACCATGGTTATCATCCATTCTACACCGGTCCGATTAAACTTGTTGAGATAAATATGTAATGTGCTAAATTATTTATTTCGGAGGATGTAATGTCGAAGTCAGGATCATACCGTCTGCTGGACAGCGGACACGGAAGAAAACTTGAGGACGTAGGCGGGTTTATCATAGACAGACCCTGCGGACAGGCTGTCTGGGAAAAGACGCTGAAAGACAACAGATGGCAGGACTCTCATGCGGTTTTCTCCCGCGAGGGCGGAAGCAGCTGGTCATACAGGAAAAACATGCCTGCTGAGTGGGTGATTGACCTCGACGGGCTTAAATTTTACATCTCCCCCACAGACTTCGGACATCTGGGAGTCTTCCCCGAACACAGATATTCGTGGAGTTGGGTGCGCGAACGCATACAAAACGCCAAAAGACCTCTGCGAGTGCTGAACCTCTTTTCATATTCCGGTGCGGCAACCATCGCCGCCGCTAGTGAAGGTGCCGACGTTACACATGTTGACGCGTCGCAGAAGATAAACGACCTCGCGAAACGCAACACAAAACTAAACGAAATAAATCAGTCAAAAGTGCGCTTTATCACCGACGACGTTATCAAATATCTGAAACGCGAGGAGAAACGCAACTCAAAATACGACGGGGTTATCCTTGACCCGCCCAGCTTCGGAAGAGGCAGCAAAGGCGAGGTGTTCAAGATAGACACCCACCTTCCGGAAATACTCAAACTGATAAAGAAAGTGCTGAGCAATAATCCTGCTTTTGTGGTTCTCACATGCCATACGCCCGGATACACACCCATGACGCTGAAAAACCTGCTTACACAGATGATGGCTGGAACAAACGGCGAGATAGAGACATCCGAACTTACACTGGACAGAGGTGAAACAGAAATACCGGTTCCGGCGGGATTCTTCGCCGCATGGAAACAGCAGGGGCTTTGATGGATATCCTTTTCGCTGACAACCATGTCATAGCCGCATCCAAACCCGCAGGCATCCCCACACAGCCTTCGGACGGACACAAAGACAGCTTTGAGGACAGAATAAAACTCTGGCTTCGCGAGCGGGACGGCAAAACGGGCAACGTTTTCCTCCACGCACTGCACAGACTGGACACACCGGTGAGCGGCGCGGTGCTTTTCGCAAAAACAGACAAGGCGCTTTCACGTCTCAACGCGTCAATGCGGGACAAAAAGCATAAAAAAGTATATATGGCTGTTGTGGAAGGAACTTTCAAGAATCCTCAGGGAATCCTGAAGCATCATCATTCGCATATGAGGTTCATGGCAAGAATCACAGATAAACCCCACGAGGGTTCCAAAGAGGCGGTGTTAAGCTATGAAGTCAAGGGGGTCGACGGCGGCAGGTCGCTTGCGGAAGTGACGCTGGACACAGGCAGATATCATCAGATACGCGGTCAGTTTTCGCACATCGGGCATCCTGTATTCGGTGATGAAAAATACGGCAGCAAAGGACGAATGGATAACGGCGCAATAGCACTCCATCACTTTAAGATGGCTTTTATCCATCCGGTATCGAAAGAATTTATAACAGTAACTGCGCCTCTGCCGGACGTTTTCCCATTCAACCGTTTTTCAGACCAAGATACTTTTTAATATCGTCCATATGCTCTGCAACGTATGCATTCGACGGTTCGTGTCCGCATTTGCGGCATTTCAGGTCATATGCAGAGTTGGGATATCCGCAGGCGGGACATGAATATCTGTCGCGCATTTCAAGCACCCACTGGTGCGCACCGATCTCTGAGATACGGGCGAAATCTCTGTAAACGTCCTTTCTATGCGGTCTTGCCACCTGAAACGTGGCGAAAAGTTCGCAGGGAACCGCTTCGCACTCTCCGCAGGAATTCACACCTTTGGATTTGGCGCATTTCACCATCTCGCAGTTGCGGCAATACCCGTTTACCCTGCCGGAACGGCATCCGTCACACTTGACATTATCAACGTCCGTGCCGAACATTTCAGCGAAATATTCCAGTTTTTCAGTATCGTTGTTTTCAGTTGCAAGATATAATGCACATCCGCCGCAGTATAACCCGCAAACCGCCGCCAGAACCGGCTGCCCGTTATTTGCCATAAAACACCTGTATTATAAAACCAATCTGTTAAAAAGAATATCCTCGGCATTGCGTCTGCCGTCTATAATTCCAAGAACATACACTTTATCATCGCCGATATAAATTATTACCCGCCAAACAGAGACAAGCAGTTCTCTGTATGTCGCAATATTCTTGCGGAGAAGTTCAGGAACATATCTTGCCCGCCCGGGCATTTCCCGCAATGATTCAACGGCGGCAATTATCTGACGCGCAACAGAATCTGCTTTAAGTTTGTCATCCACGGCTATGTAGTCGTAGGTGGAATCCAAATCAGCCTCTGCTCTTTTTGTCCAGATAATATCAAAGGGCATTTATTTTCTCTTCCAAACGTTTTTTAACGTCTTCATGTGACGAAACCCTGCCCTCGGCAATGTCCTTTTCGCCCATAGCAATTATTTTCAGCATCGCCATGGCATCCATCATTTCCTGATAAGATCCCGCGTCCATCAGAACGGCTTTGGATTCTCCGTTCTGGGTTATAACTATAGGGCTTCTGGTCTCGTTGACCTGTTTAAGAACCTCAGCGGCGTTAGCTTTTATATATGAAATAGGCTTAATGTTGTTTTTAATATCCATAGCATCCTCCTGTCTTAATATGATACTAAATTAAGACCTCAAAATCAATATAAACTCACACAGCGTACTGTTTGAGAGATTTCCGCAGGCACGCATAGTTTGGAATATAACGTTCCACAAGTGCCCAGAAGTGTTTGCCGTGGTTATGATGCGCAAGGTGTGCAAGCTCGTGAACCACAACGTATTCGATACATTCCGCAGGGAGTTTAGCCAGATAGATGTTAAATGAAAGCCCGCCTTTGGAAGAACAGCTTCCCCAGCGGCTTTTAGCCTTGCGAAAGGTCACGGATTCCGGTTTTAACCCCATGACGGCAGACCACTTATCCACCAACGGAGGCACGATGTTTTTTACCTCTTTTCTGTAAAAAGCGTTCAGTTTCTCAAGCAGTATCTCATCACGCATCATTTTCGGATTATATTCAAAAATGCATTTATCTGCATGAAAACCTATTTTTACGGAGCCTATTCCCATTTTTTCGTTAAATATCCACTGATTTTCGTACTCAACCCCAAGATAGTGCATGTTCAGGAGGGGGTCTGACGGCACTTTCTCCACTATTTTGTCTAATTTAGTCCGAATCCATGCCGATTTTGATATAATTATGGACACAGCGTCTTTTTCCGACATTGGTGCAGAACGTAAAATTACGCGTCTGTCTCTGCTGATGCGGATATAAACCCTTTTCAGTTGAGGTTTTATTTCATGGGTAAAGGTGATGCCGCCCGCAGTGAGCTCTTTCGTGCTAGCGGCTGTTGTTGATGATCTTCGCCAGAGCTTCACAGGATTCCTTCACGGATTCGGTCATTTTATGCATAAAATCGACACAGGCGGGCTGTATTCCGCAGATAACTATCTCCGCGCCGGTTTCTTCTCGAATGAGTTTGGTTATCAGCGGCAAAGGCACCTTATGTGTGCTGACACCACGCATGGACAGCGTATCTTCATAAACCATCTGAACAGTTCCCGCCGGAAGCCTCATATCCGCCGCATCAAAAAACACAGCCTTAACGGGTTTGACCTCCAGCGCTTTGTCATAAGCAGTCTCGGTCTTTTCTCCGGCGTCAAAAATGACAATATTGTCATGCGGCTCTATCATGGTTATGACAAGCGAGCCAGCAAAATCATCTCCGCGCAGGGAGCTTCCAAGCCCGACATACATGGTGATCCCGTTTTCGGCAGGCAGTATTTCTCTGACAGTATCAGACAAAATCCACCTCCAGCACGTGTGTGGAACAGGAGATGCAGGGGTCATATGCCCTGACCATCATCTCAAACAGAAGTGTGGCTTCATCCTGCGGCTTGTCGCAAACCATGGAGGCAAGCTGTCTCATATCAAGCTCTATATTGCTCAGATTCTGCCCCGTAGGAATAACGCAGTCGGCGGAAAGTATAGTTCCTTTGTCGTCCACTTCATAGCTGTGGTAAAGCAGTCCCCGCGGCACCTCTACGGCACCTACGCCTTTGCCCGCACGAACCTTTATGACCTCGTTCTCATTCAGTCCCACGATTATCGCCTCAGACTTATCGGTTCCTTTTTCAAGCAGTCTGTCGATTATCTGTATGGCATCATCGGCGAAATGGAAACATTCCACTATCTGCGCCGCCGTATTCAGATAAGCGTTTGAACAAACAGGCTTTAATTTGAGTTCGTCCGCAGCGTATTTCGCCAGCGGATGAAGCATGTCGTAATTATTATTGAACCTCGCCAGCGCGCCAACCATATAGGAATCACCTGACAGTTTGCAGTGTTTCGCAGTGGAGTGCGGCACAAGATATTCATTCGTAAGGGTTTTATACTCGGACTTATCTTTCAGAATACCTTTGCTGGATTTCACTTTTCCGTTCAGAAGGGCGTATTCCGTATCGCTTGAGAGTGAAACGTACTCAGTCTCGCGCTCAAATTCAGGAAACACAAAGGTTTTCGCCAGTTCCAGCGTCGGCAGCAGATCCTGCTTTATCGCCGAAAAATGTTTTTTCATTTCAAGCAGGTCGGCTTCCGAAGGTATCTTTGTGAACCCGCCTACAGTGGACGAAATGGGGTGAACGTGCCGTCCCACAAGCACAGCACAGGCATCGTTACAGCATTTTTTCATTCTGAGCGCGCGGCGTACCGCGTCTCCGTGTGTCGCAGTGAGTGCAAGGGCGCTCTTTTTGCCGAGCATATCGGGAGCCGCCAGCATATATATGTGAAGTATGTGACTGTCAAGATTTTCAAGGTGAAGCAGTATCTTGCGAAGCATCACAGTCTGTTCTGACGGTGTGAAACCGATGGCATCCTCCGCCGCCTGAATGCTTGCAAGGCTGTGACCGCACGAACAGATTCCGCAGATGCGGCATGTGATGTGCTGCAGTTCAAATATACTTCTGCCTCGCACCATCGCCTCGAAAAAGCGCGGAGCCTCGGCTATTTTCAGTTCACACCTGTTCAGTTTTCCGTTCTTCATGTCGACGACGATGTGTCCGTGTCCCTCAACGCGGGTGAGGAATTCAACGTTCACAGAGAGGTTCTTACTCATCTTTACCTCCCGTCGCCGCATTGTACATGTCGATTGATTTCAGTATCACGTCGGGATCGAGGTCGTATTTCTTCATAACGTCCCTTGCTCCGTGTATGTTCGGGTTGCTGAGCAGTCCGCGGCATCCGTAGCATCTGTTTCCGTTGTTCAGACACCAGCTGTTGCATCCCGCCCTTGTTATGGGACCCATGCAGTTTATACCCTTTTCGTACATACACTCGTTCTCGTTGAAACGGCATTCAACGCACACCGCATGGTCGGGTATAATATATTCAAGTCCTGCCAGAGCGCTTTTCAGCACTTTTAAAAACTCCGGCGGATATATCGGACAGCCCGGCACAATGTAGTCGACCTCAATTATATCCCCCACAGCTCTGGTCGGCTTGCTGGGGTAATCTTTGAATCTGTCGCCGTAAACTATCATCCCGTTTTCGTCCATAGGTCTTTTGTTCTTTATGCCGTTGATGCCGCCGTTAACGGCGCAGGCACCGTATGCCATGACCATTTTTGAACGTCGGCGTATCTCTTTAACCTTATCTTCGGCTTCATCGTTTGTGACGCTTCCCTCAATAATGGCGAGGTCGTATTCGCCCTCCCATTTTTCGCTCATAAGTTCCCGAAACTCCACAACCTCTATGTGACCAAGCAGGTCAAGAAGCTCTTCGCCGAGATTCGCCACCTGCAGCTGGCAGCCTTCACAGCAGGCCAGGTCGAAAAATGCCACCTTAGGCTTGCTCATATAGCCCCCTCAAGGTCTTTAACCTTGTCATAGGGGAACACGGGACCGTCCATACAGCAGTAATACTGGTGTATCTGGCAGTGTCCGCATCTGCCCATTCCGCATTTCATATGTCTTTCCAGAGAAACATATATTCTGTTCTCCGGCATGCCTTTTTTCAGAAGCTCCTGTATGACGTAAATATACATCTCAGGCGGACCGCACACCACCGCAAAGGTGTTGTCAGGATTGAAATTCACCCCGGGAATAAGGGTTGTGATAAGCCCCACGTTGCCTTTCCATTCCGGGTCGGACTTATCCACCGTACAGCAGAAGTTCACGTCCATACGCTCCGCCCAGACTGCGACCTCTGTGCCGAAAAGCATCTTGTCGGGGGTTTTGCAGCCAAGCAGTATGTCCACCTTTCCGAAGTCGCGGCGCTCGTCCAGAACATAATTTATAAGCGAACGCAGGGGAGCTATGCCGAGTCCGCCCGCAATGAATATCATATCCCTGCCTTTCAGCAGATTAACAGGAAACCCCACTCCGAAGGGTCCGCGGATGCCAATTTCGTCGCCGGCCTTCAGGTTGTGCAGAACGGAAGTCATGCGACCCGCTTTGCGGATACAAAGCTCGAACGTGTCCTGATTCGTCGGTGAAGAACAGACAGATATGGGAGCCTCGCCCGCACCGAATATAGACACCTCAACGAACTGACCGGGGTCGTGGTCAAGGTTTTCGCCGTTCTTAAGCTTTATCTCATAAAGCTTTTCCGTGGCGGTCATAGGTGTTATCTTAATCACCTCCGCCTTGATTACCTCGTATCCGGATTTTTTCAGCGGTATTCTCATATCTCACCCCACGATCTTTTGAGGTTCGATATGGTCTCTTTCAGATTTATTGAAGCCATGCACTGCCTGCTGCATCTTCCGCATCCTGTGCAGAAGAATTTGCCGTATCGCACGACAGGATATTTGAATTTACGGAAAAATCTGTGTCTTGTGCGCTGGGCGCGTTTCGGACGGAAATTCTCGCCGCCTGCTATGATGGCGAACGTTTCGTTCTGGCAGGAATCCCAGACGCGCACCCGCCGCCCTTTCGCAAGGTTAAGCTCCGGTTCGTCGTTAACGTCGAAACAGTAGCAGGTCGGGCATACATTCGTGCAGTTGCCGCAGGACAGGCATTTTTCAGCCGTTCTGTCCCAGACGTGGCTGTCGAATCCCCACTCAAATATTGAGGGTATCTCCGAAAGGCTCACGTCGGTCTCGTTTCTGAACAGCTTTTTCTTATCCGAGCGCAGTTTTTTCAGCGTCTTTTCGGCTGTGATGTCTGCAAGCTCGAACCCGTCGAAAAGCTGAACCATGCCCTTGCCGTTGAACGTGTTAATGCTGAAATAGTAATGATCGCCCATATCCGTCATGAATATGTCATAGCCGCCTGTGGGCGTGTGCGTCTGCATCAGCCCGCATGAAGCGAATCCGTCGCATTTTTTCAGACATTCATAGCCTATCAGCAGTATCTTGTCGTGGCGCGCCTGATAGTGGTAGTCCTTCGGTCTGTCCATGAAAACATGGTTCAGACACTGTATACCCGCTATATCGCAGGAGTGTACGCCAATGATAACCATCGGTTCAATCTCAACAAAAGCCTGCATGTTCTGTCCTTCGGTGGTATCATATTCCAGAAGGGTTTCATGCTGCGGAAGAAAATATTTTTTCGGCGGCAGAATTGTGGGGATATGGTCAAGACAGACCTCCGCCGGATCGGTTATGAAATCGAACGCAAAACTTTTATCGCCGCGTTTTGTCGGTGCGGCTACCTTATATGAGTTCATAAGAGCTTCAACGAAACCGTTGAAAAGCTCTTTTTTAAGCAGGACGTCTTTCATTAACAAGCCTCGTCATTATTTGCAGATTATACACCAGCGTGGCTTTAAATGAAACCTCATAAATGAGTTGGTTCAGAGGTGACAATGAACACAGAGGAAACTGCATTCGGCACCGAGCTTGGCAGGTGCATCCAGCTGGTGATATTTCTCGGCAGCAGACTGCTGGAAAGCGGCGCGGAGAGCAATCTGATCCGCGAGCTTATGCTTCGCACAGCAAGGATAATGGGCGCGGACGATACGGAGATTTCCCTTTCATCAAGCTCAATGGTGCTGACGATATACAAGAACGGAAAATGGACCACGCTGACGTCGCGATGCCCCGAACGCGGGGTGAATATGAACATCGTCACACAGCTTCAACAGGCTGTGGTTCATTGCGAACGGGGCGAGATATCCCGCATTGAGATGGAACAACACATCAGGAACGTCAGCCGCAAAAGATACGGCATATGGGTGACAGTTCCGGCGATAGGACTTTCATGCGCTTTTTTCAGCCTTCTGGCGGGCGGCGATATTCCTGTTTTCATCACGACGTTCATAGCCGCTTCTCTGGGCAAACTGATATTTACAGCTCTCTCCAAAGACAGGTTCAACCCGCTGATAGGCTCGTTTGCGGCGGCGCTTGTCTGCACGCTTCTGGCGGGGTTCGCAATGCTGAAACATTTCGGTGCGGAACCTGAAACGGCAATATACTCATCCGTGCTGATGCTGGTTCCGGGCTTTCCGCTGGTGAACTCGTTCTCCGACATGCTGAAAGGCTTCAAAAACATGGGCGTGGCAAGGCTTGTCTCAGCGACACTGCTGACACTGGCAACAGCTTTGGGGATACTCTCCGCCATGGGAATTCTAGGGATATGATAATGGAAATATACGATATAGCAGTCAAATGCCTTTTCGCCGCCGTTCCCGCCGTCGGATTCGCGGTGGCGTTCAACGTTCCCGCGAAATATCTGAAATTCTGCGCGGTTGGCGGTGCTTTCGGATACCTTATCAGGGAACTGCTGATGGGTTACGGAGTGCAGATACCGCTTTCAACATTTCTGGCATCAGTAATGGTAAGTTTTTACGCCGTTATTTGGGCGCAAAAGAGCATGGCTCATCCGCGGGTTATAAGCGTTGCGTCTATAATACCAATGATACCCGGCGTTTACGCCTATAAAACCATGATAGCTGTGGTGGAGCTTGCCGACAGAGGCTATGACATGAACATGATGCAGTCCGCAGTCGAAAACGGATTAAAAACGTTTTTCATACTGGGCGCAATTGCCTTCGGGCTGGCTATTCCGGGGCTTATAATTTACAGGGGCAAACCTGTGGTATAACAAATACCGGAGCCTGAGCGTATCCCTATTCAAGTCCCCTCTTCCGCCCAGACTCACAGTATCCAAAAAATCCCCGCTTACGCAGGAGGTGTTACGCGTTTAGAGCCTGTTCAAGATCGGCGATGATATCACTCACATCCTCAAGCCCGATGGAAAGACGGATGAAATCGTCCGTTACACCCGCAGAAAGCCTTTGCTCAGGCGAAAGCTGCTGGTGGGTTGTGCTTGCAGGGTGAATGATAAGCGAACGCGAATCGCCTATATTCGCAAGGTTTGAGAACAGCTTAACGTTGTTGATAACCTTCTCGCCCGCCGCGAATCCGCCCTTAACTCCGAAACCTATGATGGCTCCGTAACCTTTGGGCAGGTATTTTTTCGCCCTTTCGTGATCTTTGTGGCTTTCAAGCCCGGGATAGTTCACCCATGCAACTTTCGGGTGGTTCTCAAGATAAACGGCTACTTTCTGTGCATTTTCGCAATGTTTCGCGATGCGCAGCGTCAGCGTTTCAAGTCCCAGAATTATCTGATGGGAATTGAAAGGGCTGATGCATGAACCCATGTCGCGAAGAAGCTGCACGCGGGCTTTGATGGCATATGCAATGCCTTTCACAACTGCGCCGTCGTGACTGCCGAATGCTCCCCAGTAGCTGAGTCCGTGGTAGCTGGGATCCGGTTCCGTGAGTTCGGGGAACTTGCCGTTCGCCCAGTTAAAATCGCCCTTTTCAACTATCGCGCCTCCGATTGACGTTCCGTTTCCGCTGATGAATTTTGTCAGCGAGAACACGGCGATGTCCGCACCATGGGCAAAAACGTCATAGATGTGCGGAGCGACAGTGTTGTCAACGATAAGGGGGATATTTATGCCGTGAGCCAGTTCTGATATTTTGTCTATGTCGTCAACGTTGTTTTTCGGGTTGCCGATGGATTCGATGTAAAACGCTCTGGTGTTTTCGTCCGCCGCTTTGATGAAATTTTCGGGATCGGATGAATCTACAAAACGAACCTCGATGCCGAGGCGTTTCAGAGTATATTTGAACAGATTATATGTTCCGCCATAAAGATTTGTGGTACTTACAATGTTTTGTCCGGCTTCCGCGATGTTCAGAATTGAATAGGTTATCGCCGCCTGACCGGAAGAGAGTGCCAGCGCAGCCGTTCCGCCTGTCAGCGCCGCGAGACGTGCCTCAAGAACAGCCGTTGTGGGGTTTGTTATACGGGTATATATGTTTCCGAACTCTTTAAGCCCGAACAGGTTAGCCGCATGCTCATTTGATTTGAAAACGTAGCTGGTGGTCTGGAAAAGGGGTACGGCTCTTGAACCGTCCTCCCCGGGTGTGTATCCGAAATGAAGAAGCTGTGTGTCTGTGTGGCTCATAGTGATCTCCTATTTATATCACAGATTTTATGATATTTTTAATAAAAAATTTTTAAATGATGTAGTTTAAAACCTTCGCATCATTTCTGCAGGACTCTGCAAGCTCAAGTAAAGTTGTGTTGTTGAGGTAATTAAATATAACTGCACGGAGACCGTGCATATATTCCTTGAGCATACATTCTCCGGTGGTCACTTTGTCGCAGTCCACCATGACAAGTTCGCCGTCTATGGCTTTAAAAATGTCGTAAACCCTTATCTCCGAAGGTACGGTTTTAAGTGAAAATCCGCCGTCGGCACCGCGTTTCGACTCGACTATCTCCGCGCTTTTAAGATCGCCCAGAATAAGCTCCAGAAAACGAACGGGGATACCGTGGGTTTCGGCTATCTTTGCCGCCCTCACAGGTCCTTTTCCGTAGCTTCCTGAAAGTTCAACCGCCGCGATAAGTGCGTAGTAGCATTTTGCTGTAATTTTCATTCATCACCTTTATCATGATAATAGAGCATATCACGAAATAATTAACGTATATTATAATTTGTCCGATATGCTATGAATGAAACATGCAAACAAAGATACCCGACAACGAGCCTTATCAGCATATGAACAAGGCAGTAGAACACAGGCA
>JBFWLW010000009.1:0-85430 GCA_050251945.1 Deferribacterales bacterium
TCGCAGCACAATTTTACTCATCAATAGGGTTTGGTTTATCAGTACAAAAAGCATTTGATCAATCTGTAGCATTATTAATGCTTGAAGACATGCATGAAGAAGATACACCTAAATTATTTCACAATGAGAATGTTGACACAAACAAGACATTTTTAATAAAACCTAGCATAGAAAACTAAAGCGATATTCCTGCAATAATCGAATCACCATGCCCGTTATTATAAGTAAATTAAATAGTTAACATGAACTCCTCCCCCGTCACACATCTTCAGATATGGGTCTTTTGTATTTGGTGGACTCGAACGACTGCGAACGCCGACCAAAACCACGACACTATTGTATGGAATGGTTTCTGAACCGAACTTGTTGAAAACAGGGAGGATCAGCCGACAGGATGTCGGCGGAAGTGAGCAGACTGGTCTTTTTGGCTGACTGCACGACGCAGGCAGACAAAAAGCGAGTCCCCCACCAAAGACATAAAAATGTACTGAAATTAAAATAATTAATTTTCTAAAACCTTTTTAAGTTCTATAAGATTATATGCATATGAAAGTTTGAAATATGCAAAAGGGTGACCATCTGATGTAGCTTCTCTCATCCATTTTGTCATATTCCAACCAGCCTCAATCAAATCAGATGTTGCAAATATAAATTCAAGTGTATCAGTAAAAAATACAGTTATATCTGGGTTCTTACTATAATCAATTTCAGTTTTCGTACCATGAACATAGTATTTTCTACATTTAACTGCATGTTTCACTACAATGTCTAAATCTTTAAAATAATCACCCACTTTTTCTTTTATAAGTCCTACTCTTTCGATAATTTTAGCTTCTAGGCTCTTTTCTCGTGGAGATTTCGATTTTATTAGAATATCAAATATATTAGCCGCACCAATTAAACGGTCAATGTCATATTTTTTACCTTTTGAAATGCCATTAATATACCTAACCCTTGCATTCCTTTTATCTTCATCACATTTCAACCAATTTGAAAGTACAGACCCAAAAATTTCTGGCTCTATTGCTGCTTGTATTGGGATATCTGTTGGATGAGGGATATGAAAATCATTAATACTGTCTCTTTTTGGAGGCATGCACCAATACACTGTTAGCTGAACTGGTCTTTCTTGGGTGTTTGATAAGTTTAAAATTAAATCAGATACATTCTGCCGCCTGCCAGCAATAATTTCAATAAAATTTAACAAAACATATATGTTTTCAATAGCTTCACTTATTGTCTTAGGCATCCCAAAAGTTATATTAAGCTTTATTGAATCTATGACTTTTATTCCATGTACTCCTGGAAATTTTATCTTTGGGTTATGAGTCGCAGAAATAACTCCTAACTCTGTATCAACACTAAAAATCTGATATTTTCCTGTGTAATAAAATATCCAAGGGTTTTCACCTACCTCTATGTCTCTACCAATGCTTTCAGATTTCTTTTTTATAATGTCTTTTATTAATGGCGTTGAAGTATGAATTGAGCCGTATACATCAAAATCATAAAAAATATTATGTGCGTCATCAATAATAAATGAGACCTCATGGATTACTTTTTCAGTAGCATATATATGACGATTACCAAAAATTACATATCGAGGAAAAGTATCTAAAAAATCATGATTTTCGTATTTTGGAGGTACTACATCATCAATTAATATGCCTATTGACCCAGAGCTTTGATTAAAACAATCAATCAAAGTTACTTTTGTACCATCATGTAGAGTACCAATAATTTCTGAGACATTTTGATATGTGCAACATTCGTCAGTATATAATGTCAGCTTTGTAGTCTCTGCATTAAGATGCAACTCACCTACTAGTTCCGAACTATCTCCAATTACAAATTTTCCTGTTTTACTCAGTTTTTCAATATCAATCATAATCAAACATCCATAAGATACAAATTAGACTATTTTCATAAAGTTTATTTAAATTCAATTTCCAAAAAACTTCAATATGATTTCCCCCCCCCTCCCGTTATTCCCACTTGCCAACCAAAATTCATGGTAATACACTGACCTGAAAGGGAGGTTTCACCATGCACGATTACAACGAACGCTACAGACGACAGATGATGATGATGGACTTTACGCCTGAGAAGCAGAAAAAACTGAAAAACGCATCGGTCTTCGTCGGCGGAATCGGCGGGCTTGGCGGCGCAACGGCGGCATATCTTGCCTGTGCGGGCGTCGGCAGGATAGTGATTTCCCATTACGGCAACCTCACCGAAACAAACATGAACCGTCAGCTGCTCATGGACATCAACCGCGTGGGCGAACCGCGCGTTGACATTGCCTATGAAAACATGATGAAGATAAACCCCGACATGAAGCTTGAAATGCACAACGTGCGTCTGGATGAGGCAAAGGCAAAAGAACTTATCACCGGATGCGACATCGCAATGTCCGCACGCCCGAATTTTCCCGAACGCCTCGCTATGAACAAAGTATGCGTCGACCTCAATATCCCCATGGTGGAGGCGGCAATGGACGATATGTTCGGATATCTTTTTACAGTGATGCCCCATAAAACTGCTTGTCTTGCATGCAACATGCCGGAAAACGACAAGGACTGGAAGGAACTAGGTTTCGGCGTTCTCGGCGCTGTTTCCGGCACGATAGGCTGTCTGGCGGCAGTGGAGATAATCAAGATAATCACGGGACACGGCGAACCGCTGAACGGGCGTATGATGCACATAGATTTCATGAAAATGCGCACGGTGATGCCAAAGCTCAGACGCAACCCCGCATGTCCGGTATGTTCACACAAATAAGGTTGTAAATTCCTCCGTATCCTTTATCCTTATGGTATGATTTATCTGGAGGAACAAACGTGAGAAAAACAAAGATCGTCGCAACCATCGGACCCTCTTCGTGTGACAAAGAAACTCTTTCACAGCTTATAGATGCAGGGCTTAACGTCGCCCGCCTTAACTTCTCCCACGGGACTCATGAATCTCACGGCGAAATGATAGATACCATCCGCGAACTCGCAAACAAAAAAGGCACATCCGTAACCATTCTGCAGGATCTCTGCGGTCCCAAAATACGCCTTGGCATCCTGCCGGAATCAGGTATAGAGCTTAAATCCGGCGAAACATGCCAGCTGGCATCAGAGAACTATGCAGAAGGCGGCATCATGCCGGTGCAATATCCAAACTTTTCAGAAGACCTTAACATAGGAGACAGGGTACTCCTTGCCGACGGAGCAATGGAACTCAAAGTTGAAACTATCGAGGGGCATATCGTCACCTGTCGCATTTTGAACGGCGGCATCGCGTACACCAAAAAAGGCGTTAACATGCCCTCAACCAACCTCAGCATTGTGGCATTCACCGAAAAAGACCGAGCCGACCTGATGTTCGGGCTTGAAAAAGGTGTGGACGCAGTTGCTCTTTCTTTCGTACGCGGAGCGGCAGACCTTGTTAAAATACGCTCAATACTGGCAAAACAGGACAACGCACCCCTGCTGATCGCGAAAATTGAGAAACCGCAGGCTGTACAGAATCTGGACGAGATACTCCCCATGGTCGACGGCATAATGGTTGCCCGCGGCGATCTCGGTGTAGAAATGCCACTTTACGAAGTACCGGTCATCCAGAAACAGGTTATAAAAAAAGCCCGCAAGGAGGGCAAAATAATCATAACCGCCACACAGATGCTGAAAAGCATGGTAGATAATTTCCGCCCCACCCGCGCGGAATGTACTGACGTTGCGAACGCAATGTTCGACGGTACTTGCGGCATAATGCTTTCCGAAGAGACAGCATCGGGCGCATATCCCGTTGAGGCGGTAAACGTCATGAACAAGCTGGCAGAGGCTACTGAAAGCCATATCAACTATGAAATGGGTGTGGACAGTTCGTCAAGCGATACTCACACGAAGTCAGTTTCGTGGGCTGTGGGACGTTCGGCGAGCTGGCTTGCGAAGGATCTGGGTGCCAAAGCCATAGTGGCATATACGGAATCCGGATTCACGGTCTCTTCCGTGGCGCGTTTCCGCCCTGTCTGCCCTATTCTGGGACTTACCCCCAACGAACACACTTTCCGCAAGCTGAACATGTTCTGGGGTGTTATTCCCGGGCATTGCGGCGGATTTTCCGACCTTGACGAACTTTTTGCGAACGCGGCGGAATTTGCAGTGGCAAAAGGTCTGGCAAAATCAGGCGACAGAATAGTAATAACAGCCGGAACACCTCTCGGTGTCCGCGGCTCAACAAATATGGTGAAGGTATTTGAAATATGAAAGAACTGCACGACATAACAGGTTCGCTTTCAGTCGCACTTATAGTGTGCCTTGTGGTGCTGGGCATGGCTGTTTTTCAATATGCCCAGATAAAAGGGATCATAAACATTAAGCGCCCGCTGCTGGTAAAAATTCATTTTTACCTCACCCCAGCTCTGCTCGCCGTGCTTCTGGTGCATTTTTTCACAACAGATAAGCACCCGCTGACACTTGTGGCAGGCGTTCTGATACTTGCCTTAACAGCGCTGACAGGCATTGCACTGCGGCTGAAAAAACTGCGCGCCCGCAACTTCAGACCCATAGTATATATGAAAGTAGCCCTGCTGTGCATCGCTATGATACTGACCGCGATAGGTCATAATTCTCTTGACGAACACAGGCAGAGCATAAACACGCAGGACACTGCAAATTAAGGCGTTTCTGACCGCCCTCATACTTTTTTCGTTATTTTCAGCAGCCGATGCAGCCGAAAGCTGGACATTGGCATTCTATCTTGCGGACGGAATAAATTTCTATCACGAACAGCAGGAAAACGTTCAGGAGATATGCCGTAACAAACCGAAAAACTTCAAAATAATCTTTCTGCACGACCGCAGAAAAAACAGAGAGGACGTCTCGAATCTTAAAGATATCACATACGTTTCAGACTGCGGCAAGTTCATTGATATACCGGACATTTCAACCGAAACATACAGTACGGACACTCTCAGAGCCTTCTTTTCTTATGTACGGAAAAACTATCCTTCGGACAGGTATTTCTATTCCATAACTGCGCACGGCGTGCCGCCTTATATGAACGACAAAGGTTCTCTGAATGCTCTTCAGATACGCGCGGCGCTGAAAGGCAATGAACCCGATGTTCTTGGGCTTGATATGTGCTACATGGGGAGCATTGAGAGTCTGGTTATCCTGAAAAATACGGCAAAATATATAATTTCAGCATCCACCACGGTTCCCGCGAAGGGCAATGATTATGCAGTGTTCACTGATTATTTTACAAAACATTCAGAAATCACTCCAAAAGATGCCGCAAGAGCATATCTGAACGGTTACAGAAAATCGTACGAAAACAGCGATCAACCCCTTACAGTCTTCATTACGGACATGGGAGAACCGCTTAACAAAACAGTCGGTCTATTCCGCGACAGAATAAGCCGTCTGAACGTGCGTCCATACAATAACCTGCCTGAAAACGCTGTGACACTTTTCGGTATAAACGGAGATTTTAACGGACTTCTCGACGCGCTCAAAATTGGACATAAGAACATATTCACAGAAACTTACAGCAAAAATACGTCACTGAAAGGCGCAGGAATTTTCTTTCCGGTCAGGCGCACCATCCTGAATCAGACACTTTACGGGTACAGGCTTTTTCAGAAACAAAACGGTCTCGGCACGGAATGGGCAGACATTCTCAGACTCTATTAATAAGACAGATTTAGTACAATTTATTCATTGATTTTTAACATTAAAGTCCGATATTAAATCTATGATAATAAAACACAACACAGCTCAGATCGGCGGAAGTGTCATACAACACTGCACCGAAATAACTGATTCGGATCTACAGCTTGTTTTCGATTACCTCTTCCACAAGCAGTGCTTAAAAATATGGGAAGCTGGGGGCGGAATATGCAGGCGTGCAGACTATACAATATACCCTTTGGCTGCTGACGATCCGGGATCACTATGGCAATTTGAATCGGTAAGAGACATGGTTTCAGTGCAGATCGAAAGGACATTCAACCTCGGTGAAATGAGAAACATTGCAACGAAAGCGCTTACTGTGGCGCTGGCTTTGAGGATGCTGTCTGCTGACATGCTTCCGGCATCAGCCGGGCTTTACAATATATAAAATTATTTTATAAGCCCTAAAAAACAGACGGCATTATAAAAACACTGCCTTCGTTTAACTGCCTTAGAATCTAAGCCGGAAACCTATGGATACTGTATACGGTATACGATAATTTTGAGCGTCAGAACCTTTGTGGTGCATAAATGTGCGCAAAACATGAGGAACACTGCCTTATCCTATATAACAAAGTTTTACTATGGCGTAAGCCTGAATTTTTAAATATTTTTTTAAACCACTCATTCTGAACACACGTAAATCATATTAATTATAAAATAGTATTACTAAAAAAGATATAACCCGCCAAATATAAGTAAAACCACTGTCAATAAGCATGTTTTTATGATTACATATTTAAAAGATATGAATTTAATAGAAAACAAAGAAAAACAAAAACTATACTTTTGCGATTTTTGAAAACCGTTTGAATCGGTGTTTTAAAAAAAATCAACTTAGAATCGGCTATTGCATTAATTTATTTTGCATGTATTTAGATACTAACGGTCACAAACACATATATAGACCGAACTATTCATTATTTGCATACGTTTGAAAGATTCCTATTATTGCTTACGTTTCAGATTCACTAATTTTAACTTTTTGAGGTTTAAAATGTCTGATAACACTCTGTTCAGCACAGGGCTCCACAGACGTGATTTCCTGCGTCTTACCGCAGGTCTGACCGCTCTGATGGGTCTTCCTTACGCTATGCACTCAAAGGTTGCCGAAGCGGCCACAGCGGACAACAGACCGCCCGTAATCTGGCTTCACTTTCAGGAATGTACAGGCTGTTCCGAATCCCTCATCCGTTCAGGACATCCGGATCCGGCAGCACTCATCCTCGACCTTATCTCACTTGACTACCACGAAACACTTATGATCGGTTCCGGTCACCAGGCTGAAAAATCACTTGAAGACAGCATGAAAGCAAACTGGGGCAAATACATCCTCGTTGTTGAGGGCGCGGTTCCACTTGCTGAAGACGGAATTTACTGCAAAGTTGCAGGCAAAAAAGCGGTCGACTCACTTAAAGACGCCTCAGAAGGCGCCGCCGCTGTAATCTGCATTGGTACCTGCGCTGCGTTCGGCGGTGTTCAGGCTGCAGATCCCAACCCAACACAGGCTGTTTCGGCTTCAAGCCTTGTTAAGGACAAACCCGTGATCAACATCCCCGGATGTCCTCCCAGCCCCTACAACCTGCTTGCAACTATCCTTTACTACCTGACATTCAACAAACTGCCCAAACTCGACAAACTCGGCAGACCCGAATTTGCATACGGCAGAAGAATACACGAACATTGCGAACGCAGACCCCACTTTGACGCGGGCAGATTCGCAGAACAGTTCGGCGACCAGGGTCACTCTGAAGGCTGGTGTCTTTTCAAACTCGGCTGCAAAGGTCCCGTTACATTTGCAAACTGCTCAGTACAGCGTTTCAACGACGTTGGCGTATGGCCTGTTTCCATGGGTCACCCCTGCATCGGCTGTACAGAACCCGACGTTATGTTCCACACATCAATCTATGACAAAGCGCAGATCCATGAAATTACTCCGCCCGATTTCTACCCCAACGCCAACCCCGCACCCCGCGGCAAAGGTGCTGATCCGGTCACAACCGGCGTTATCGGTATGGTAGCAGGCGCCGCTATCGCAGCAAGTGCGATCATGGCGAACAAGCTGCCTAAAGGAGGGGATGATGAAGAAGACAAGGCGTGATTTCCTGAAAACTGCCGCAGTAGGCGGAGCGCTGATGATTGCGCCCCTTTCTGCATCCGCGCAGCAAGAAATCAAAGCCGATGACGAAGCCGTAGGCATGTTCTATGACTCAACACTTTGCGTCGGCTGTAAGGCGTGCGTTTCAAAGTGCAAGCAGGTCAACGACATGGCGGCAGCACCTATGCCCGGCGACAGCGACAGGGTATGGGACGCTCCCGAGGATCTTGACTACCGCACAAGAAACATCATCAAACTTTATAAAGATGAAAAAGACCCGGAAAAGCACGCATATGTAAAATACCAGTGCATGCATTGCATCAAACCTTCATGCGTTTCCGCATGTCCCGTTTCCGCAATGCAGAAAGAAAAAGGCACAGGTATCGTTTTCTATGACAAAAACATCTGCATAGGCTGCCGTTACTGTCAGGTTGCCTGTCCGTTCAACATACCCAAATTTGAATGGCCGGAGACATTCCCTAAAATAGTAAAATGCGACCTTTGCAAATTTACCAACCTTAAACTGAAGAACATCCCCGCATGCTGCGAGGTCTGCCCGACCAACGCCGTTATCTACGGAAAACGCAAAGACCTTCTGGCAGAAGCAAAACGCCGTCAGGCAGAAAACCCCGGAAAATATGAAAAACATATCTACGGCGAGTTTGAAGTCGGCGGAACTAACGTTATCTACCTTGCGGGAACAGACTTCAACAATCTCGGATTCCCCGAGCTCGAAACAGAATCAGCGGCTCTTGTGTCAGAACACGTTCAGCACACGCTTTACAAAGGCTTCATAGCCCCCGTTGCACTGTACGGTTTCCTTGCTTTCGTTGCTCTGCGCAACAGGAAATCTGCTGAAGAAGTGGCTCACGAACACGAGACTGAGCACGAGCTTGCGATTGAAATCGAACACGAGCTTGAGAAGGAGAAAGAAGGGAAGGAGGGCAAACACTAATGGCCGGACATCAAGACGAATATCAGGTACATAGGGCGAAGATCCTTACTCCTGCCTTTTATGTGCTTCTTTTCTTTACAGTTCTCGGCTTCCTGCTCATCGCATACAGATTTGTGATGGGTATCGGAGCGGTTTCAAACCTTTCAGACGGCTACCCGTGGGGTATCTGGATTGCTTATGACGTTGCGACCAGCACGGCTTTCGCGTGCGGCGGCTATGCCATGGCGCTTGTCATTTACATCATGAACAGGATGAAATATCACCCGCTTATCCGTTCGGCTCTGGTTACAAGTATGTTCGGTTACATGCTTGCCGGTATGTCCGTTATGGTTGACGTCGGGCGTTACTGGAACGCGTACAGCTTCTTCATCCCTTCGCGCTGGCAGCCGAACTCGGTAATGTTTGAAGTTGCGGTCTGTATCATGGCATACAACGTGGTTCTTATCATCGAAGTTCTGCCTGCGATACTTGAGCGCTTCATACATATGAAGAACGACAAGTTCCCCAAACTGAAACATTACGCTATGATCATCTACCCCAAACTTGACAAGGTGCTGATCTTCATAGTTGTTCTCGGTATCACCCTGCCCTCTATGCACCAGTCTTCACTCGGTTCGATGCTCATCATCGCCAAGTCTAAACTGAACCCCATATGGCACACAGAGATGCTTCCTCTGCTGTTCATCATCAACGCCCTTTACATAGGCTATTCAACAGTAATCTTTGAATCCTTCGCTTCCTCGATGGCATTCAGAAGACCTTTTGAAAAAGAAGTACAGCAGCTTTCAAAAATAATTCCTTATGTAACAGGCATATGGCTGGCAGTTCGTTTCATCGACCTGTACGTAAGGGGTCAGCTCAGCTCAGCATTCGCCGGCGACTTCTATTCATGGATGTTCATGGCCGAAATGCTCCTGATACTCACAGGTACATACATACTGATGTGGAATCAGTACAGAAGATCCCCCAGAATGGTTTTCATCGCTGCGATGTTCCTTCTGATAGGCGGCGGCTGGTTCCGTTTCAACGTTTACCTTATCGGATTCAAGCCTCACGGCAACTGGAGCTATTTCCCTTCACTGCCTGAGTTCTTTATCACCGTAGGTCTCGTTGCATTTGAGATACTCGGATACATGATACTCGTAAAACTGTTCCCCATCATGCCCAAACTGCACGGACAGCATGGCGCGGAAGCAGCGAAGGCTCATTAATTTTTTAGGAGAAAACGAAGATGTCCAATAGAATCACAATTGACCCTATCACACGAATTGAAGGACACCTCCGCATTGACTTTGAAGTGGAGGGAGGCAAGGTTTCCAAAGCATGGTCTTCCGCACAAATGTGGAGAGGTATCGAAAAAATCCTTCAGGGACGCGACCCCAGAGATGCGTGGGTTTTCGCACAGAGATTTTGCGGCGTTTGCACAACAGTACACGCCATCAGCTCCATCCGTTCACTTGAAAACGCACTGAACGTCGACGTTCCGCTTAACGCTCAGCTCGTGCGTAACATTATCATCGCACAGCACTCCGTTCAGGATCACATAGTTCACTTCTATCACCTGTCAGCACTTGACTGGGTTGATATTGTTTCCGCTCTTTCCGCCGACCCCAAAAAGACGGCACAGCTTGCACAGTCTATTTCAAACTGGCCCGGAAACAGCGAAACTGAATTCAGAGCCGTTAAAGAAAAACTGACTGCATTCGTACAGACAGGCAGACTCGGTATCTTCGGCTCAGGATACTGGGGACACCCCGCAATGAAACTTCCGCCCGAAGCAAACCTTATGGCTGCCGCACACTATCTGAAAGCACTTGACTATCAGAAAAAAGCTGCCGCTGCAGTCGCTATTCTCGGCGGAAAGAACCCCCACATACAGAACCTCTGCCTCGGCGGTGTTGCCACGGCTATCAACATGGATAACGAAGCCGCTATCAACATGGAGCGTATCGCACTGCTCAGAAGCCTTATGACAGAAACAAGAGACTTCGTTAAAGAAGTTCTTTTCAACGACGTTGTGGCTATCGGTTCAATGTACAAAGACTGGTTCACATACGGACGCGGTGTGGATAACTATCTCGCAGTTCCCGAGTTCCCCCTTGACACCAAAATGACCAAATTTGACATGTCAGGCGGTATCATCCACGGAGGAGACCTTAAAAACTTCCGCAAACTTACCAATCATACTGACGAAGCGCTCATCAAAGGCATCACTGAATCCACTGCTCACGCATGGTACAGAGACGACAAACCGAAACACCCCTTTGAAGGCGTTACAGAACCCGAATACACAGATTTCAACCCCGACGGCAAATACACATGGTGCAAGGCGCCCAGACTTGACGGCAGACCCGTTCAGGTCGGGCCGGTTGCGCAGATTCTCGCTTCCTATGCAGCAGGCGACAAAGAGGTTAAAGCCCTTGTCGACAGCGTATGCAGCAGACTGGGCATCAGCGTTAACGCTCTTCAGTCCACTATGGGCCGCCACGTTACACGTGCAATCCGCTCCGTCATCATGGCAGAGAAATCACTTAAATATCTCGATATGCTTATCGAAAACTACGCCAAAGGCGACACAGTGTACGCAAACCACACTGAAATGCCCAAAGGCGAATACCAAGGCGTTGGTTTCCACGAAGCACCCAGAGGCACACTGTCACACTGGATGGTTATCGAGGATAAAAAACTTAAAAACTATCAGGCTGTTGTTCCCTCAACATGGAACGCAGGGCCCAGAGACGAAAACGGCGCTGCCGGTCCTTATGAAGCAAGTATCAAAGGAAACCCCGTTGCAGACGCACACAAACCTCTGGAAGTTATCAGAACCGTTCACTCTTTCGACCCCTGTATAGCTTGCGCTGTGCACTCTATCGACCCCGAGGGCAAAGAGATCACAAACGTGAGGGTTAGATAATATGCAGGTGGTGGTCTTCGGAGCAGGAAATATGCTCCTCAGCGACGAAGGGCTTGGCGTTCACCTTGTAAAAAGGATGAATGAGAAATATGAACCTTCAGATGATGTCGAGTTCTATGACGGCGGGACTATGGGTATTCTTGCCACCCATAAACTTGAGGAGACCGCCCACGTCATTATCGTAGACAGCCTCGACGCAAAGGGTGTTCCCGGTGAACTGAGGGTCTACAAAAAAGAAGATATCATGCTGGAAAAAATTCCCGCAAAGATGTCTCCTCACCAGATAGGACTTCAGGAAGTGCTTACCCTCAGCGAGCTGAGAGAAAAAGCCCCCGAAACGATAACATTTTACGGTGTTATCCCCGCAAGCCTCGACAGCTCGGTGGAACTAAGCCCCGAAGTTGAGCAGAGACTTGACGAAATAGAAGCTCTTATCATTGACGAACTTAAAAGGATGGATATTGTTCTGTCGCCCGTTATAGCGGCATAATTTCCCATACCTCTTCTTAAAGCGGCAGAGATAACCCCCCTCTGCCGCTTTTTATTTTTCAGGTTATTTACTTCGTTCTGCAGCGTCAGATTTCGCTCACCCGCATCACATACATATTTGTATGCTCACGCCCGACTCACTCAATCTTCCTTGCACAACTCGCATCTAACCTGAAAAAATAATTATTTCTTTCGTCTCTGCGAGCGCACGCGAAGCAGTCTCATACTTATTCTTTGTCTTTTCAACTCTTTTCCTGTATATTCCCACATCAGAAAAAGGAGTGAACATGCCGCCAATAGCACCCTCAGTGTCGGTTCAGGTGACGCCTGCCGCAGAAAAAAGCATAAAGAAAGGACACCCGTGGGTATACGCAGACGCAGTGGCTAAAATCAGCCGCGAGGCAAACACAGGCGACATAGCGGCAATATTCAGTTCAAAAAGGGATTTCATAGGTCTCGGACTTTATGATCCGACATCCCCCATAAGAATCCGCGTACTCACAACCAAGCCCAAAACCACAATAGATAATGAATGGCTGAAAGCCGCCATACAATATTCAATTTCTGTCAGACAGTCTCTTATAAACGATAAATCCACCGACGGGTTCCGTCTTCTCCACGGAGAAAACGACGGCATCCCCGGACTGGTGGCGGATATTTACCGTCATGTGCTGGTGATAAAACTGGATACATCGGCGTGGATTCCCCATCTGGAGCTTATCTGCAAAATATTTGAAGAGCTGGTCAGCCCGCAGACAATGGTTTTGCGTCTGTCCAGAACAGTCGCACCCCAAGGGTCATATTCCGACGGATGCATTCTTTACGGCGAACCTGTCAAAGGGGCGGTTGTTTTTTCCGAAAACGGGATACTCTTTGAAGCCGACCCTGTGAACGGACAGAAGACCGGATTCTTTCTTGACCAGCGGGAAAACAGAGCCAGAGCCGGCAGGCTGGCAAAAGGCAGGGACGTACTGAATATATTCGCCTACAACGGCGGATTTTCGCTCTACGCGGCAAAAGGCGGCGCAAGGTCTGTCATAAGCCTTGATATAGCTCCGCAGGCGCTTGAGGCGTCAAAACGCAACTTTGCACTGAACCCCGACCTCAAATGTCCTCATGAGACACTCTGCGCGGACGCTTTCGCGGCGATGAAGGAGCTTGCCGACAAGGGCAGAAAGTTCGGTATGGTGATAGTCGATCCGCCCTCTTTCGCGCGCAAACAGGCGGACATACCAAACGCACTGGCAGCTTATGAAAAACTCACAAAACTGGCTGTAAACCTGACTGCGAAGGACGGTATACTCATCTGCGCGTCATGTTCCGCGAGGGTCAGCGCCGATGATTTTTTCACAACCGTGCTGAAAACTGCCAAACGTTCAGAACGGAAATTTATTGAAATTGAAAGAACACTGAACGCTCCTGACCACCCAGTTGGATTTGCCGAGGGCGCGTATCTGAAATGTATTTATATGAAAGTCAGTTAAGCATACATGCTATTCTGCGTATTTTTATCCATCCATGGAAAAAATACGTCAGCGCTCAAATAGGCAGAAGCCTCCTTTCGCTCACGCTATGTTCGTTTCACCTGCTAAAGCAGCCCGGACTGATGCCAAAGTCAGTAAAATGCGGGATCGCGTCGTCGATTTATTCGATAAATAGTTTAAAGTGGACTCATTCAGCCTTCGGCTAGTGCTCCTCGCGAAGACAAAAAAACGTCTCTGCGAGGGTTTTAACCCGAAGCAGTCTAATGTGAGTCTGTGTAAATTTAGTTTGTCAACAACCTGAACTGCTAAAGCAGTCTCAACAAACTCCGCGAATCTCATCCTGAGATTCAGTTAAGCATCACCTCTATGTCTTCGAGTGTCTGGGAGCCGTATTCCTCGTCGCTGACTTCGCCTTTGCTGTTGTAAATCTTCGTGAAAGGCACAGCGTCTATCTTCATAAGCTCTTTGTGCAGAGCAACCGATCCGGTGAAAAATTTAAAAGGGAACTTTTCCTCTTTGATGGTGGATTCGGCATATCTTTCGTCGGCTGGTTTTGTTATGCCGATAACCTGAATATTGTTCTTTTTTATAAATTCCGGACTGTTTCTGAGCAGGCGCATCTCACGCATACAGTGCGGACACCACGGCGCCCAGAACACGACAACCGTCTTTCCGTTAAAGGATTTTGACATTCTGACTATGTCGTCAGCTTCAATGGTTTTTAGAGGTGCGGCGAAAAGCTGAGCCGCAAGAAGTACCAGAAGGGTAATAAAAAATATTTTGCGCATATTTCCCTCAACAATAAAATATACGCAAACATACCCCTGAGTAGGAATTAAATCAATATAAACTATTTTCTATATACTGAATATCCTACATACGCCAGTATCAGCACCCAGATCACGGCAATCGGCACAAGCACCTTAAGATAGAACGGCCATTCGGAAAAGCCCATAAACGATTTCTTCTCATAAAGCCCTATGTCAAGCGAGCGCATCAGTTCGTATATGCTGATATAGCTGACGGGCATTATCCATCCGGCATAACTGCTGTCTTTAAGCAGCGGCGCATCGTGAGGGATATTCGTCATGATGTTCTGAATGTCCGTAACGACCTGTTCCGGCACATCCTTTCCAACCATAAAAGCCCATTCGGGATAAAGTTTTGTGCTGTGCAGAAGCGGCAGTCCATCTGAAACGCTGTTCAGCACCTTCACATCTTTCAGATCAATTTTACCTTTCTTTGCCATGTTCTCAAGTATGCCTGAACGGACGCTCCCGACATCTGCCTTGCCTGAAAGGACATAATCCACAACCTTATCCTGTGTCCCCGTGAACACAACACGGAAGTCCTTGCCCTCTTTCAGCCCCACGTCGCGCACTTCTTTCAGTCCCATCCAGTACGCTCCGAACCCTTCGGGGTCTATCCCTGCGAATATTTTTCCTTTTATGTCCTTAAATTTGTTTATATCGCTTCTGTCTGCGCGGGTGAAAACGGCAGAAGAAAAATACGAAACTGTCTTTCCGTTGTATTCTTTAAGCTCTGTCAGTATTATACGCGCGCCGTACCTCTCTTTCAGAATAACCGCTTCCGCGGGTTGTGTTATGACAAGATCAATCTGCCCTGTTTCCATAAGTTTGCGCATCTGCTCAAAGCCGAAAACAGGCATCAGATAAAAAGAGTATTTGTTTTGGTGCTGTTCGAGATATGCAAGAGTCGGCGACCACATCTGATAAGCTTCCTGAATACCATTGTATGCACGAACCCCGACAGTGTAGACTTTTTCCCTGTCAGCATGGGCTGAACCGCCAAAAAGCAATGCAAAAACAGCCAGAAGAATCATTTTACGCATAAAATTCCTCGCCTAAGCAGTGAATTTCGGCAGCAGTACAGTAAGCATGGCACCATCTCTTGTGTTGGATGCGGTGATACTGCCTTTCATATGGTTCTCAATAATGGCTCTGGTCATATACAGACCTATACCCGTACCTTCCTCGTTCTGTTTTGTGGTGAAATACGGCTCAAACATCCTTTCTATCACGGCATTGTCTATTCCGCCGCCGTTATCTGATATGGAAAACGAGATACGGTCTCCATCCACCTCAAGTATTATATCAATTATACCCTCATTTATTTTTCCGGCGCGTATTTCTTTGAGGATAGCATCCTTTGAATTCTGTATTATGTTCAGAACCGCCTGCTTCAATTCACCCGGAAACCCGCTGACGATAGCAGTTTCAGCCATTTTTCCCGGATTTTCGCTGATACCTTCAGCATATACGAATATCTCGCTTCCGCTTCTGCATGTGTAGTTCAGTATTATACCATTATACTTCATCTGAGCGCTTATAAGCCTTATTACCTCTATCATACTGGTGATAATGGAAAATTGCTTTTCCGTCTTGTCCGAGCGGAAGAAGTTTCTGAAATCGTCTATTGTTGTAGACATATGCTGAAGCATCGTCATTATTTTTTCTTCAAAATCTGCCGCCTCTTCCACATCAAACCGCCCGTCGCGCTGACTTATCAGATAACTCTGAACTGCAAGCCCTATGATGTTGAGCGGCTGGCGCCACTGGTGCGCAATGGCGTTAACCATTCGCCCCATGTCCACAAACTTCTGCTGCTCAAAGAGAAGCTGTTCGTTTTTCTGTCTTAGTCCGGTCTCAAGCTCCACCATGTTCTTAAGTCTGCCGTTGATATCCTGCAGTTCGTTCTCACGCTGTTTTATCCGCTTGATAAGCTCGTTGTATGCTGACACAAGCTCACCTATATCATCACTCCTCTTTATGGGCAGAAACTGGTCATAATCCAGAGACTCGGCTTTGCGCACCGCGGTCTGAAGCTCTTTCAGAGGTTTTGTCACGGCTAGATTCAGCAAAAACAGACTGACAGGCACCACAAGCACCATAACAAAGAAAGATATCATTATGAATCCCATAAGAATGCTCTGGCGGATATCGCGCACAGCATAATCGTGGGCGGAAAAACCGAAATCCACCGAAGTGTCGCCGTCTATAACCCATTTCTGGAAATATATGTTCATTCCGTCCGCACGCTGCATGCGTTCTGCTGTAGTGAAGCTTTCAGGGAAAAGAGTGGTGTACTTATCATCAGGTCTTATTGTATCGTTAAAGACCGTCCAGCCGTTTATGTAATATGTGAAACCCATGCCGGTGGCGGCCTCAACCTGACGCACGAAGGTGCTGTCCAGAAAATCAGCGGACATAACAGTCATTCGGTTGCCGTTTCTGACAGCCTCCGCCGAATACTGAACCGTGAGTATGCCTGAAATATTGCTGAAACTGTAGCCTCTGCGTATGTGTTTTGAATTGGACAAAAAATCTTTTACGAACAACACGTTGCCAAAATCAAGAAGGATGTCGCCGTTTCTGATTATGACTGGTTTTCCGGTAGAATCAATATAACCGCCGTAATAATCGCCGTTTTCCCTAAAGGCGAACACGCGAAGTTTCATCTGTCCGTCATAAACTGCAAGTGCGCCGACGTTGCCGAGATTCGCCATCTCAGAAAGTTTTGACGCCTCTTTGAAAAGCCCCGTTTCCGAAGAAAAATCCATTATTCCGAAATAATCCGAACTTGATATCACATCGGTGTATTTGAGAAGATCCACCTGAAGACTTTTGATCTTTTCGTTGAGAACGGCGAAAGAAGTTCTGAAAGAAGAGGCAGTGCGCCAGTTTATATTTGACACGGTCATAGTGTACAGAGTAACTGCAAAAACGGCACACATAAGCAGTATTGTGAGCATCACAAAAATGAAAAGTTTTGTTCTGACGCTCTTAATTTCAGGAATAATCATGCAGCTTTCTCCGGGCCAACCGCTTTTCAAAGCGGTACGGAAAGTAGTAAAAAAGCCAACGTTGTCTGTGTATGCTATAATTGAATCTTATATCATTTTGAGGATATTCACAATAGATTTAGAAATAATTCCATCGGTAAATGAAATGCACGGAACTTTAATTAATCATTGATTCATAAAATACACTCAGAATTATAAAAAATATTCTTCAATAGCAATAATATATATAATTATTACGATGCTTGCTGGCGAAAAACAGCCAACATAAAATCAACGAGGAGACTTATTGGCAGATTTTCGCCACATAAATAACGGGATAATAATACGCATTTACCGATAAATAAAAAAATATCCGTTACTTTCCAGACATTTACGAATGTAAAACAAAAATCTATCAATTTTGGCACATGCATTGCTCTAATAAACACTGAAACGTACGCAATAGGTATCAGATTTAAACATGGGTTCGGCGTAAGCCGAGGGGGAGTGTCTTTTCGGCGGGCGGATTGCCCGCTGACAGGACAGAAAGAAGCAAATAGCCACAAATAAATAGATGCATAGGCGGTATCAACCGCTTTTCGCCCTGCTGAGGTCTCCAATACCGGCAGGGCTTTTTTATCTCCTCTCTTTGTGCTTATATGCTGCGTTCTGCTTCGTCAGTTTCCGCTCGCTCGCAACGTGTACATTCGAGTACACTTTTGCTCGTCTCACAGAAGCCTTCCTTGCATAACTCGCATCTAAACACAAATTACTTATAAACTGTCAGAATCCCGCATAGTGGTTTTGTATCACACCAGTCCGTATTTTTCCAGCTTATACCTTAAAGTACCTCTGGGAATATTCAGAAGTTTGGAGGTGCGCAGAACGTTTGCGCCTGTAAGAACAAGAGCTTCCGAAAGAAGCTGTTTTTCGATGCTTTCCATGGCGGCTTCAAAATCCATACCTTCGTGAGGGATATGCAAATTATTCTGAACCCCGTTCTTAGGCTTTTCACCCGAAATCTCGCGGGGCAGCATGTCGGGAGTGATTATCTCCTTGCTGTACATAATACAGATGCGTTCCACAATGTTCTTCATTTCGCGGATATTGCCCGGCCACTGATATGCCTTGAAAAGCTCCAGAGCCTCTTTTGAAACCTCTTTAATATTTTTTTTAAACTCAGAGTTGTAACGTTTTATGAAATGATCCAGAAGTGGCGCTATATCCTCCGTGCGTTCCCGCAGCGGCGGCAGAGACAGAGGGAACACGTTGAGTCTGTAGAAAAGATCCTCTCTGAACTCCTTATCGTTTATAGCTGTGTGCAGGTTTTTATTCGTTGCCGCGATTATACGTACGTCTATATCAATGTTGCGCGTACTGCCCAGCCTGCGTATCTTTCTCTCTTCCAGAACCCGCAGGAACTTCACCTGAAGGTTCATGTCCATTTCGCCTATTTCATCCAGAAATACGGTTCCTCCGGCGGCATCCTCCAGAAGACCTATCTTTCTGGTCTTAGCGTCGGTGAACGCGCCTTTTTCATGTCCGAAAAGCTCGGACTCCAGCAGATTAAACGGGAGTGACCCGCAGTTTATATCCACGAACGGCTTATCCTTGCGCGGCGAAAGGTTGTGTATCGCTCTGGATACCACCTCCTTTCCCGTACCGCTTTCGCCGGTAATAAGCACTGTCGCGGTTTCGTGCTTCGCCACTTCGCGTATCTTCATGAAAACGTCGGTCATAGCGGGGCTGACACCGACCACTTCCGGCAGAACGGAGCCGTCACGTTTATATGATTTGAGTTCCCGCTTGAGGCTTCTGGTCTCAAGGGCAAGCCGCACTATGAGGTGAAGCGCATCAGCTTTGAACGGTTTTTTGATATAGTCGTAGGCGCCCATCTTAAGCGCCTCCACGGCACTTTCAACGGTTCCGTAACCTGTTATGATTATTACAAGAATTTCTGGATCGACCTCTTTCATCTCCCTCAGGATATCAAGTCCGCTGTCCCTGCCGAGATTAAGGTCGAGAAGCACAAGATCTATATCCCCTTCTGTGAGCATATGAATGGATTCATGCCTGTTCTGTGCGACAGCAACGTCATATCCTTTAAGCGTGAGAGTTCTTTCGAGGTTTTCGCGAATAAATATTTCATCATCGACAACGAGTATTTTTTCCATATCCGATCCATGCAAATAAATGTGGGTGAAAATCAGTATAGGATATTATGGGAATATAGCAAGGAAAAACATGGCGGTTTTTCGCCATATCTATAAATTGAAAGTGATGCAGAAGTCTGTACCCTTCCCGGGTTCGCTCTCAACAGCGATTTCGCCTCCGTGCCTGCGGACAATATCACGAACGACGGAAAGTCCTATACCTGTTCCGCCTTTTTTATCGGTAAAGAACGGTTCAAAGATCATATGTTGCTTTTCCGTGGATATTCCTGAACCTGTGTCCTTAAAGTGAATATTGATACGGCTGTCCACCACCTTTGCAGTCACTGTCAGATTTCCGCCACTTTCCATTGCCTGAACAGCGTTGATGACAAGATTATGAAAAGCCTGACGCAGTTTACTGCCGTCGGCGAGTATGTGCGGGATATCCGGTTCGATATCGGTCTGGACGTTAACTCTGTGGATAACACACAGCTTGCGGTTAAGCATCAGAACTTCGGAAAGCACAGCCGCAATATTCTCTTCGCTCATGGCGCGGATATCGCCGCCGGAATATGTCAGCACGTCGGTAAGCATCCTTTCCAGCCGCTCAAATTCTGATATCGCCATACGGAGAAGGTGTCTTTCGTTCTCTGCACAGCTCATTCTGTCGTGGATATCGTCAAGAAGAACTTCTATACCTGTCAGAGGATTACGCATTTCATGCGCCAGAGAGGGCATTATTTCGCCAAGTGACAAAAGCTTAGACGCTCTTTCACGTTCGCTTACATTCTCAAGGATGATCAGCCTGTAGCCGCTGTCTCCGACCTTTTCCGATGCAACGGAATAATCTGAAGCGATGGAGTTTTTCACGATGCTGATAACGGTTCCGTCACCGGCATCTTTAAGTTTTGAGGCGGCGTCACTCTCGTTTAAAAGCAGTTTGCCGACTTCATCCGCATAGACAGTGTCTCCGTTCTTATCAATAATAATGACCGCTCTGTAAAACTTAAGAAATCTGCTCATTACACCCTGAATTTGTCCACCATGGCGTTTAAGTGTGTCGCCTGCTGAGCAAGCTGATCTATGGTGCTGTTCACCTCTGTCATGGTGTTTACGTTCTGTTCCAGTCCCTGCGACATCTGCACGGCATTTTCGTTTACGTTCTGTATGCCTTCGCTCTGCTCACCTATGGCAAGGCGTATGGCGCCGTTGCTGAGGTTCACATCATTAATGGCGTCCACTATCTTTTTAAAAGAAGCGTCAGTTTCTTCAATAAGTTGATTGCCGGTATTTATGTTCTTTTCGGCGGTACCCATTTCGCTGGATGCAGATTTTGTATCCGCCATAAAAGTTCTGATAATTGAATCTATCTCCGATGTGGCAGACTGTGTTCTCTCCGCAAGTTTACGCACCTCGTCGGCAACAACGGCAAAACCTCTGCCCGCTTCCCCTGCCCTTGCAGCTTCTATGGCGGCGTTAAGAGCAAGAAGGTTCGTCTGGTCAGCGATATCGCTGATAACGTTCAGTATCTCGCCTATCTGACTTGATGATGTCGTAAGGCTTTCAATGGTCTCCGAAAGTTTCGCCGTCGAACGGGTTATGCTCCCCATTCCGGATTTGACCATCTCAAGTTTGTCTGCGCCTTCCTTTGTGTTACCGACAGCTTCGTTCAGCGGAACGGAAGCCTGCTGAATGTTATCGACCATAACGTCGCTGGTGGCGCTTATCTGGCTTATTGCAGACGCGATGGATTCAACCTGACGCGAGCGATCCATGAACGCTTCGGTCATGTTGCGCATGGTGGAATTAAGCTCTTCCGCACTGACACTCAGTCCTGAGGCGTTCTCTTTAACGTCGGAAACTATCTCCTGAATACTGCCGACAAAACTGTCGAAATAACCGGACATCTCTCCTATCTCGTCTTTCGTCTTTATATTGATACGACGCGTAAGGTCTCCCTTGCCGCTTGTGAAATCTTTAAGAATGTGGATAAATCCATAAAGTCTTTTAATAACCGACGTGTAAACAAAGAAATATATCAGACCGGAAAGGATCGCTATGGACACCGACGTCACATATACCCAGAAAGCAGCGGAACTCACCGCCTGTCTGTTTATGTCGGACGCGATCTCATATTCGTTCGTTATAGATGACACAAGCGTGTCAATCTCAGAGCTGTTCTCGCTTGCTAAACCGTCTATTTTGTCATCCAGCGCAGCAAAAACATCGTCTGCAGCACCGTTTTTAACGGCAGGAAAGAGTTCGCCTTCAATGATTTCTTTCTGTTTCGCAAACAGAGCAAGTATCTTTTCAATAGTCTCTTTTTCCTCTCCTGTGTCCGCATAGGCGCGGAAACCGGAGGTCATCTCACCAATATCTTTGTAGTGAGCGCTGATCTCATCAATGAGTTCAGGGGCAATCTGCATTGAATCTTTGTCGACAATAATATCCATTGCCGCAAGAGCAATGCCGCTGTTGTAAGTTTTCAGGAGGTTAACATCAAGAATCTGACGGGTTCTGGAATCCTGCACCTCGGAAGCGGATTTCGCTCCAGAGAGTTTGACGCCAAGATATACGGCGGTAAATACGGAAACTGCGAACAGTACAGCGAAAAATAAATTCAGCTTCACCCTTATACTCATACGGCACCTCAAATAAAGACTCAGTTGCTAATTGAATATACCGATTCCGTCTGAATTTAACAAGTGAATGTTCTGTGTTATATTCTCCCTTTCTTTCTGAGCCACATAAAGAGAAAAGGCCATATTATAAGAACAACAAGCGAAATGGACATTATCATATAACCGTAATAGCGCAGAGGATCGGGGTGAGGCAATGTCACAAGCCACATGCAGAGCGCGCCCGCCATGAACTGATAAAAAACCATGAAAGATGAGGCGGAACCGATGTCTGTGCGTACCTGTTCAAGGACAAGACTTGAGCTGACCGGTCTGTTGAAACCCATAAAAAATGCAAATATAAACATTCCCGCGGCAAAAAACTCGTAGCCGAGGTGGTTGAAAAGCAAAACAAAAAGTCCGCCCACAAAAGTACCTATAAAACCCGCTGTAAGCATTCTGGACTGCTTGAGCTTTATAGAAAGCTTTGCGCTGGCAAACGAGCCGGCCATGGCACAAACCGCATTCAGACCGAAAAGAACGCTGAAAAGCTGACCGGAAAGCCCGTATACCTTAATGTAGGCAATGGGCGAGAACGCTATGAAACCGTAAAACGGGGAGATGGAAAGTCCCATCACTGTCGTCGCCACAGCATATTCTTTATTGAACAGTAATGACTTATAGCGCAGAAAAAGTGATACGATGCTCCCTTTTATGAACTCTTTCGAGGTCTCTTCATAGCCCATCGCTATTATCGACGTGATAAGCACCATAGAGCCCTGCGCGAAAAATATGAGCCTCCATGAGCCAAGCCCGAGGAGCATTGTGCCTATCGAGGGCGCAACCATAGGCGCAACGGCAAGGATTACTCCTATATATGCCAGTGCTTTCTGGCGTTCGGCTCCTTCGTATCTGTCCCTGCATATAGCCATAACCATGGCGGACGGCGCAGCTGCACCCATCCCCTGTATAATGCGGAAAAGGATAAGCATATGCGGATTCGTTGCAAGTCCGCACAGAAAACTGGAAACAACGAAAAGCCAGAGACCGAAAAGCAGTACAGGTCTGCGTCCGAATTTATCTGAAAGCGGTCCGAATATCAAAAGAGACGAACTGAAAGAGGCAAACCAGAGAACCAGAGAAAGATTGACCACAGAAACGTGAACGTTCCAGTCTGCCGCTATACTGGGGATAGCAGAAAGATACATATCCGTTGCAAGAGGCGGGGTTGCTCCGATCAGTGAAAGGAATATAATATAAATTGACGGGTTTTTTATTCTGAATGAACTCAACATGAAAATCTTCTCTCCAAAATAATAATAGAACGCTTAGACTATATCAGGTATACTCTTTTTGAGGTAATATTCAATGGATAAGTCATATATCACATATAGTTTTATACTATCGGACACCAACGGATGGATTGACACTGACCGCACTCATCCGTCTGTCAACGTAAAAAGAAAGCTCTCGTGGGTACACATGGAAGCGGACAGCGAAAGAACGCTGAACTGGCTGAACGAACAGGAAAACATAGACTCTCTGGCGATCGACAGTCTTCTGGAAGAGGACACACGTCCGCGTACGGCTTTCTATCAGAACGGATATATGGTCAACCTGCGCGCGGTGAACCTGAACTCTGAAAGGGATCCCCACGATATGGTTTCCATCCGTATGTTCGTACAGCCCGACAGAATAATCTCTACATCAAAACGCCAGTGCCACGCTGTTGAAGACCTTGCGGCGGCACTTAAAACTGACGAGGCTCCGCGCACTGCCGGCGAATTTGTTACACTCCTGCTGGAGCTTCTCACGGAGCGGGCGGAAAGCTACATCACCGATCTGAAAGACAGCACATACGAGCTTGAATACAAGATTATAGACGAATCCGACATAAACCAGCGCAGGCAGATATCCGAGATACGGCGCGCTGTAATAACTTTCACACGCTATTTCTCCCCGCAAAAGGATGCGGCGGCAAAACTTGCGGCGGCAAAAGGAAGTCTTTTCAACGGGGCGGAAGAACAAAGGATTCAGGAGTGTATAAACAAGATCAGCAAATTCATAGAGGATCTGGATGCACTGGATAACAGGTGCTACGTTCTTCAGGACGAAGTGGCGGCAATAACCAACGACAGAATAAACAAAAACATGTATTTTATATCAATGCTGGCGGCGGTATTTCTGCCCGTGACATTTCTGACAGGTCTTTTTGGAGTCAATCTCGGCGGAATCCCCGGCGGAAAGAGCGAAAAAGGCTTCATCACATTTATTATTGTGCTGGTGCTTATAATAGTAATACAGATAGTTGCGTTCAAAAAACTGGAACGTTTCAACAGGAAGCAGTGACAGAAGCCAGCCGGAAATCCTTTCCAAGGGTCAGACCCGCTTTTTCAAGGGCATCCGCCGTGCGCTTTTCCGTGTTTTTATGTCCGCATTCAGACGTGACATAAAATAGCTTCTCCGTTATGACAAAGCTCACATCTACAATTCCATTCTGCTTTTTCATTTCATCTATGAAGGCAAACACGCAGGGAACACAGACCGTTCCGTATTCAAACCCCATGCCTTCAACATTTACTTTATATTTTTCCATTCAATCCACCGTTATGAAAATAAATATATTATTTCAGACGGAAAAGCAAACAGGACTTTTTCAGTCCTGTTTCAGCTTGATACTGCTGTCAAATATTTTTCCAACCCTGCTACCACTTTCTGTGGCGGTTTTAAACTTTTTTTCTGCGGACAAACGAAAAGATTTTTGTTATTATCAAATCAACACAAAATGAGGTTTTCTTATGAAATTAAGCATTATGAAAAAGCTCTTCATTCCTACCTCTGTAGTTTTTCTTATTGTTATCATATCTTTTATAGCTAATTGGATGGTTATCGAAGGTCAGGAGAAAGATGCACTGATCGTCAATCTTGGCGGTCGACAGCGTATGCTTACGCAGAAAATGACCAAAGAGGTACTCACATATGAGCTGAGTTCCGGTTCTGCAAAAGATGATACAAAAAAGAATATCATGAATTCCGTCAAAAATTTCGATATCACGCTTAAAGGTCTTCTGAATTCGGGTAAAGTTCCCGTTTCAAACGATCCTGACGGGGAAAAGGTCTTCATCTATGCGGTGGACGAACCTGCCCACACTCAACTTTTAACAGTCGAAAAGATGTGGAGCGATCTCTCCGCAAACATATCAAAATATCTTGAAGCCGGAGACAAACAGGCGCTCGCGTATATAATGCAGAACAACATGCCCCTTCTGGCAGAAATGAACAAAGCTGTTACCATGCTCCAGAAAAGCTCTGAGGCAAAAGTTACAAATATGCTGAGGCTTCAGCTCTTTTTTACTGCTGTGATAATCATATCGGTACTGCTGCTTATGCTTGCAGCAAAAATAATGATAGGATTCATAAATATTTTCAAAGCCAGACTGCGCGACATATCCGAGGGCAACGGCGACCTGAGACTGAGGCTGAACGTTAAAAGCCATGACGAGATAGGCACTGCGGCAACCTATGTCGATCACTTCATCGACACAATTCACAGGGTTGTTTCCTCAACAATGCGCAACGCGGACGAAACCTACGAATCGAGCATCAGGCTTTCATCAACAGCCGAGTCTCTGTCTGACAACATTCATCAGCAAATGGAGCTTGTTTCAAAAAGCGGCGAACTTACATCCGAAGTGGGACAGGAGCTTGATGTAACCGAAGAAATGGCAGTAACCACCACTGAAGTCATTGAAAAAGGGAACAAACAACTTGAGGAGTTTACCGTTCATCTCAACACTTTTTCCGCTTCAATCGTTCAGGACAGCAAAAGACAGTCGGAACTTTCAGAACGCATCAAAGCGCTTAACGAGCAGATGGCACAGATATCATCCGTTCTGGGCATGATAGCCGACATCGCAGACCAGACAAACCTGCTGGCGCTGAACGCATCCATTGAGGCGGCAAGAGCTGGTGAACACGGGCGGGGTTTTGCCGTTGTAGCCGACGAGGTCCGCAAACTGGCGGAACGCACACAGGCTTCACTCGGCACCATAAACGCAACCACAAGCGAACTGGTCAACAGCGTTGAATCCATCAGCAGGGAAACCGATAAACTGTCCAAAAAGATACTCGGAGTTGCAGATCAGTCGAACGACCTGATAAATCTGGCGACTAACACAAAAAACGAACTGAGCGTTTCGCTGAACACTTCCGCCACGCTGGTGGGCAAGACAACACTAATCGCCACCAGAACAAAAGAGCTGATACTTATAATGCAAAAGCTCTATAAGCTCTCCGAACAGAACACACACGCAGGTGATGACGTCAGCCAGATCGCCGCGTCGCTGAACGCGAAGGCGATGGAGCTTTCATCCATGCTGAAACACTTTACGGTATAAAGCGAAGGCGGTATCACACGCCGCCTCCGGTTGTTGACAAACTAAATTTATACAGACTCACATTAGACTGCTTCGGGTTAAAACCCTCGCAGAGACGTTTTTTGTCTTCGCGAGGAGCGCATGCGACGACGCGATCTCGCATTTTCCTGACTTTGTCATCAGTCTGAGGCGGTATCACACGCCGCCTTTTTTTATCAATTCAATCTTTCTTATATATCCGTCCACATCAAACTTTGAACGGCATCCGTTGCGGTTCATATATCTTATCTTGCCGTAAACCGGACGCTCCGCCCAAGCCCTGTCATGCACACCAGCAACACTCCATGCAACGCCGACACAGCCGTTCGGGTCGCGCCCGTCCAGAGCATAGGTATCGTTCAGAAGCAGAGCATATTTAAAAGCAGTCTCAGGACTTTCAGTCCATTCCAGTATCTTCTTCGCCCAGTACATCCGCATATATCCGTGCATCCTTCCCGTCATCTTCATCTGAATCTGCGCCGCATTCCAAAGGGAATCGTGCGTCTGCGCCGCCTCAAACACTTCATACGGGTAGACGTATTCCCGTCTGTCTGATCGGTGTTCGTCCAAAGTTTTCAAAGCCCACGGGTCAGCACCCTCTATGCTGTCGTATCTGTCGTTATACAGGCAGTAGTTATCAGAGAGTTCGCGGCGGACTATCAGCTCTTCAATGTAAGCATCCTTATCAGCATCCGGAGCGTCTGCCGCCAGAACGTCAAGCGCCGCCCGCTGGGGCGCTGCCTGTCCGAAATGGAAATAAGGTGACATCGTGGACTGAGCATCTTCATTCGGGTCGTTTCTCTTTTCGTTGTAAAAACAAAGCCTGTCGTTAACAAAACATTGAAGAACTTCCTGCGCCGCTTTCGCACCTGAAACAATCGGAAAATGACCGCTGTATGGATAAAGCGCCTCAGCTCTTGTCCAGTCTGGTTCCTGCACAGCATCCGAAAAAACAGCCTTCTGCTTTTGCATCTTTGGAAATTCCGTCAGAAACTCTCCCAAAACCCGATGTATCTTCGGTCTGATTGTTCTGGCGGCATACTCCTGTTTCGGCGATGTGAAACGGCACGGAACAACGTTGTGCGCATCCACTTCTATAACGGGGATGTCGAGCGCCGACGCCACATCCGCACGCCATGCCATAGGCACTTTTAAAGGCATAAAATCGCATATCAGTGTGTCTGCATTGTGGTATCTGACAAATTTAGGGATCTCTTCCTGCGGTCTGCCGATAAGCAAATAGAAAGGTATGTTCAGGGCTTCAAGCTCTTTCGCGGTCTCTTTCAGCCCGTTTATCATAAATCTGTAATGGAATGAATTGCCGTTGGGAAAATCGGGCGACAGACAAAAAGCCACTGCGAAAGCACTGCCCGCCGCCTCTGCCAGCTTTGCGGCATAAACAAGCGCCCAGTTATCTTTTGCGCGCTGGTCTCTGGACATCCAGTAAATAGTTCTGCCCGCCTGCGCCAGTCTGTCGTTAAGTGAAAAAGTACGCCTTATATCCATAAGGCATTGTACTATATTATGAGCGAAACCGCCACTCCCCACATTGTACAGCACACAAGCCCGTCCAGAATTCTCCAGACGACAGGTCTGGCGAACACTCTTGCCAGAGCGGAACCGAACAGCACAAGGGCGAAGAACCACACAACGGAAGCAGTTGACGCACCAAGTCCGAAAACATAGCGTCCGCTGCCGATGAATCCGGCGCTGATGCTCCCCACCAGAAGCACGGTGTCAAGGTAGACGTGGGGGTTAAGCACTGTCACGGCGAGAGTTGCAAGGAGAGTTTTTTTTATGCTGGAATCGGTATTTTCGTTCAGCTCCATTTTGCGGACGGAAAAAGCTGACCTTAAAGACAGAAAACCGTACCAGAAAAGAAACGCCGCGCCGCCCCATGTGGCAATCTTCATCAGGGTCGGGTTTGATGCAACAAAAGTTCCCACACCTGCAACGCCTGTCATAATGAACAACACGTCGAATATGGCACATACCAGAGCAACCTTAAAATGATGATTCCTCTTAACACTCTGGGTCAGAACAAACGCGTTCTGCGCTCCTATCGCAACTATCAGTCCGGCTCCTGTTGAAAATCCACTAACAAATGCAGTCATTTCACTCTCCTTTCGTAAGAGAACATATGACATGGCAGATCAAAAGTAAAATTAATTGTTTTCATAATACATAAGTTTTGCTAATATTAGCTTATGTACGATTACAAACTTCTGGAAGCCTTCTGCGCTGTTGTTGAACATGGTGGATTTGAAAAGGCGGCGGAAAAACTTTTTATAACACAGTCGGCAGTTTCCCAGCGGGTGCGCCAGCTTGAGGATGCGGCGAAATCCGTTCTTCTTGTGCGCTCCAGCCCGCCAATGCCCACGGACACAGGCAAGGCGTTCATGGCGCATTTCAATAAAGTGCGTTCTCTTGAGGACGAGCTTGAAAAAGCGCTCAGCCACGACGAGGACTGCGGTTTTACAAGCATATGCATAGGTCTGAACGCGGACACCCTCGCCACATGGTTCTTTGATGCCATCGAAGAAACGGTGAAACGTGAAAGGATACTTTTAAAACTTCGGGTGGACGATCAGGAAGTCACCCATTCAATGCTGAAAAACGGCGAAGCGGCAGGCTGTATCAGCACCAGAAGCACGCCCATGCAGGGATGCAGCGTACATTACCTCGGCAAAACAACCTACAGAATGTACGTCTCCCCCGAAAAACATAAAGAGTGGTTCCCCGAAGGTTTCACAGAGAAAGCTTTGCAGAGCGTGCCTGTAATCATATACAACGAACGGGACACACTGCATACCCAGATGTTCCGAAATGCGCTCGGCAAAGATAGTGTCGCCCATCCAGAACTTTTCATCCCGTCCGTCGAAAAATATCTGGATGCTGTCGTACGCGGGTTCGGTATCGGCATGATGCCCGATCAGCAGTGCAAAGCATATCTCGAACAGGGAATGATAGCCGATGCGGCGGCTCCTCACACGGTTGAGGCGCATCTTTACTGGCACAGATGGAACATAGATTCAAAGCCTCTGGATGCACTTACAAAAGCTCTGATTCGCTATTGTAAAGATGCATAATGTGATATATTCTGAAAATTATTTGTTTGTTTGGAGGCATCTATGAACGTTCATGACATAATCAGAAAAGTACGCGACAGAGAAGCGTTTACACACACCGAAGTGGTTTCAATGCTTGAAACAGACCCCAAATCCAGAGAGGCACACCTGCTTATGGGTGAAGGCGCCGAAATCTCCCGCAAACTGACAGGCAACACCGCCGAGGTACACGGACAGTTCGCACTTAATCTTGCACCCTGTCCCGTAAACTGCCGGTTCTGCGCGTTCGCCGCAAAATACGGCATTTTTAAAGAACCCAAGGAACTCACAGTTCAGGAATCCATAGACTATGCAAAAGGCTTTGACAACGCACCCGAAAACGCCGCGGTATTCCTTATGACCACTGCGAATTACGATTTCGGAAAATTCATAGAGATATCGCAGGAGATCAGAAAGATACTCCGTCCCGAAACACTTATGATAGCCAACGTAGGCGACATGTCGCCCGAACAGGCGGTTAAGATGAAAAATGCAGGGTTTAACGGCACATACCACGCAATCCGCATGGGCGAAGGTGAAAAAACCAACGCTCCGGTGAAACAAAGGTTGAAATCCATACGCGCGTTTCAGGATGCCGGACTCATCGTAGGAACCTGCGTGGAACCCATCGGACCTGAACACACAAACGACGAAATAGCTGAAAAGATACTCCTTGCGGCATCATTCGACCCCGCTTTCAGCGGTGCCATGCGCAGGATAACCATCCCCGGATCCGACCTTGAACAATACGGAATGATATCCGAACTGCGTCTGGCGCAAATTGTTGCGGTCACACGCATTGCCACCCCCATGAACGTTCTGGGCAACTGCACCCACGAGCCGAACGTTCTCGGTGCATCATCCGGTGCAAACCTTTTCTGGGCGGAGGTCGGCGCAAACCCGAGAGACACTAACGAAAAAACGGAAGACAACAGAGGGATGTCCGTTGCAGACTGCTCCAAACTCTTTACGGAGGCAGACTGGCAGGTTGGCAAACGTCCTTCAGCATACTATAATAAAAATCACAGCATTTTTGCAGAGGTATAAAACATGCTCGACAGCACACAGATCATCCTTTTCTGTTCAACATCGCTCCTGCTTGCAATCACCCCGGGACCGGATATCATTTATGTCATAACCCGCGGCATAACACAGGGGCACAAAAGCGGCATGGCGGCGGCGGCTGGGTTTTCGCTCGGCAACATAGCACACACCACCTTTGCCATTGTGGGTCTGTCGGCGATAATCCGTTCCAGTGCGCTGGCGTTCACCGCCATAAAGTTTGCAGGTGCCGTTTACCTTATCTACATCGGCTGGAAAACCTTCACCAGCAAGGGCGGCGCATCTGCGGAAAAAGACACTAAGATATTAAGCCCGAAGGCTGTTTTCGTACAGAGCATCACTGCAAATATCTTAAACCCGAAGGTGGCGCTGTTTTTCATAGCTTTCTTCCCGCAGTTCGTAAAGCCGCAGAACGGACACCCCGCCATTCAGATGGCGCTTCTTGGGCTGCTGTTCATCATATGCACCTTCATAGTGTTTTCTGCCTGCGCTCTTTTCAGCGGACAGATAGGCGAAAAGCTCAAACACTCTAGAGGCGCGGGTTATCTCAACAAAGCGGCGGGTGCCGTACTGATGGGACTGGGCGTTGCGCTGGCTTTTTCAAAAAGATCATAAAAACTTGATGTAATTTTTATTACAAAACTGTATAATCCTTTCCGATGAATACGAATTATCAGGCATTCAAACTCGGAATCAAAGAGGGATTACCCGTCGCCGTGGGCGTTGCGGCATACGGCGTCGTATACGGCATGCTCACACAGGGTGTTCTGACCACATGGGAAACCGTCATGTCCTGCATGGTGGTCTTTGCCGGCGTATCGCAGATCATGGCGCTTGAAATGTGGAATTCCCCGCTGCCTGTTTTCGCAATCATCCTCTCAACCTTCATAGTGAATATCCGCCACATACTCATGGGCGCATCAATATATCCATATGCCGAAAAAGAGAAAAAATGGGTGAGCTACATCAGTCTGTTCTTTATGGTGGACGAGGGCTGGGCGCTGACCATGGGCAAAATGGCACGCACTGCCGAACGCATAGGCTATCTTGCGGGAACGGGATTCATCCTCTATTTTCTCTGGCTTGCCTCCGCCATGCTAGGCAGACAGGCTGGCGCGTATATACCCTCTCCCGAAAAACTGGGGATAGACTTCGCTCTGTCGGCTGTGTTCATAACAATGGCAGTGTCGGGCTTCCGCGGCAGAAAGGACATACCTGTCATAGTGGTCGCCGTCATCGTTTCATGCCTCTTTGAGCATTATGTGGGCGGCAAATGGTACATACTGGCGGGCGGCATAGCAGGCGGAATAACAGCATGGATAAGCTATGGACAAGACTAGTTTTCTGACCATCCTCGGAATGGGGATAGCGACATACATCACGCGTGTTCTCGGGTTCTACATAGCGGGCAAAGTGAAGCTTACTCCAAGATTCCGCTACGCACTGCAGAGCATACCGATAGCAATTCTGGTCTCCATTATTGCTCCGACGATAATAAAAGGTACAATTGCTGAGATACTTTCGGCGATGGTGGTGGTCGGTACGGCGATTACGGGACGCGGACTTCTTTTCTGTCTCGCTGTGGGTATTCTCGCCATCAACTTCTTTCGATATGTTTTTTAGATTATTTTCAAAACAGGAATCATGTCTCTGCGAGGAACACCAGTCGAAGGCTGGGTAAAGTGACGAAGCAGTCTGAACCGTATATTTATGCCATGTATGGCAGATCGCGTCGTCCTTACAGTCCTCGCGAAGACAGCACATATAGGCAAAATCTTTTAAAACGGCAGTGTTTCCAGCAGTTTTCCTATCTTTTCAACGGATTTTTTTACTTTCGCATCTGTCATAAGGTCGCGTTTATCTTTCAAAATCTCCGACAATTCCTTACCCAGAGTGTTGCGCAGACTTTTACCCGCCTCGGAAACTGATTGAGGCAGAGCGTTCTTTGCCGAAAGCAGACGCATGGTGTCAGCCACGGCAGTCATTTCCGGAATAAGCTTTTTTACAGCATCCACAAAAAGCTCGTTCGCATTTACGAATTTGCGCACTGTTTCAGCCTTTTCAAGAGCCGACGCGTAGCGCTTTGCGAGCGAATCGAATTCTGTCAGCACAGCCTCTAGCTTTGCCACCTGCTCTTCTGACGCCTCTGACGTTTCAGCGTTCAGCTTTTCCGCCATGGCGTTCACAGAGCCGGCAAAGGACTTTGCAACTTCATCAAAATTTCCGTCCTGCTCCATAGCGCCCATGAAGAGCGGATTCTCCGTAAGCACCTGATAAAGTTCCTGCTCGGCTTTTTTAAACTCAGCGTCGGTGAAGAACATGGCTGTTTTTGAGTAAATATTCGATATCCTCTTTCCGAAGCAGTCGCCTGTTTTCTCCGCCATATCGCACAGTTCTGCGCTTGCCGTGCCAAGTGTCATAAGCTCCGCGTATTTCTCACTGACAGCTTCTAGGTCTTTGTACTGCGCCTTGACCTCCTGCGCACAAGCCTTCATAGCAGAGATGAATTCCTGTTTTTCCCTCGCCGCCTCCATTGCCGCGGCATACTTTTCCGCAGTCTCATGGTGACGCTTCATAACTTCGGTAACATTCGCGCTCATAACGCACCTCCGCTGTTTCAGAAAAAAGATGATAACGTGTTATGCTTTATACTGCAAGGGTTAATGAATCATAACGCTGTCGCCTATCAGAAGCAGGAAGAACAGAACAGCCGACAGGTTCAGGGAATTGAATCGAAACATAGGTTTTTTTGCATAGCCGAAGATAAAAAAGATGGCAGGTATCACAGCGGCAATATTGAGCGCGGCGGCAAATCTGGTGTTGTACACTTCCGAAAAAGAGATGAAAAGAAGTGCCGTAAGGTACCCGACAGCCCAGACCAGAACAAAAAGCCTGCTCTTGTCCGCTCCGTATGAAAACGTCAGTGTCTTAAATCCTGCGCGCCTGTAGTCGTCAGCATAAATATCAGCCAGCACGGCAAAATGAGGCGTCTGCCAGAGGTAAAGCACAGCTGTCACAAGCAGTATCTCTCTGTCAAACGGATTTCCGCCCGCCATGCAGTAACCAAGCATGGGCGGCATAGCGCCTGTCAGCGCACCCAGCATAACGGAAAAAGGCGATACCCTTTTAAATGGCGTATAGATAAAATTATAGCCTATAACAACCGCCAGACTGATTACCAGCGCGGCGGCGCTTCCGCTTAAAACGACAAAGCAGAACCCAATAAGTATCAGCACAACGGCAAGCATCAGCGCCTCTTTGGGCATTATGAAGCCGCTGGGAAGCGGGCGTTTCATGGTGCGCGTCATCATCCCGTCCATCTCCCGCTCCTGATACTGGTTCAGTGCCGAACAGCCGAACGAAAGAAAACATGCCGCACATACCGCAAGAAGATGTGCCATGCCGATATGGTGAAAAGAAAGGCAGGCCCCCGCAAAAGCGGAAAGGCCTACCATTGATGATAATCTTACTCTTACAAGATGCTTTATGCTTCGCATCTATTTCAGCGTGCTGATGTACTCTATCAGCGCTTTGATATCGTCGTCGCTGAGGTTTTCGTATTCGGGCATTGAAGGCTCGAAACCGTCAACGATATATTCCGACGGATGTTTGATGGAGCTTATTATATACTCCACGTTTGCCGTGACCTCCATCTTTTTGCCGTCTTTCTGTACAGTTGTCTTTCTGTCCATCAGACCTTTAAAGCTTGGTCCGACCATCTCGCTTCCGTCAACAGAGTGGCATCCGGTACAGCCTTCGCGTTCGGCAACCTCTGCGCCATTTGCTCCCAGCTTAACCGCCGGTTTGCCGCCGCCCTTGAAGTATTCAAGCATTTTGGCAAGTTCCTCTTTGGTCACGCTGTCTTTGAACGGAGGCATCATGTCTTCATAGCCTTTTACGATATCCGCGCCGGGCTCAATTATGGACTTTTCGAGATAAGCGTCATCGGCTTTAACTGTCTTCTCTTTGCCGTTTTCGATAACAACCGTATCGCGTCCGTATATGTCTTTAAAGCTGGGTCCCACAAGCTCTGTTCCGTCTGTTGTGTGGCAGTCGAAGCAGCCGTGTTTCTTCATCGCCTCTTCGCCTTCGTTCGGCGCTTCCGCAGCGGATGAAGAGGCGTTCAGCCATTTCTCAAACTCATCTTTAGGCACGACAACGACTTTTGAAAGCATGTAAGAGTGACGCACGCCGCAGTATTCGGCACACTGTATCTCATATTCTGCCGGTTCGCCGCTGTTAAACCATACATACGTGTGCATGCCGGGAACCGTATCCATCTTCACGCGAAACGCTGCCACATAAAAGCTGTGGATAACGTCTACCGACGTCAGGTCAACCTTTACGGGCGTGTCCGCAGGCACATACAGCTTGTCGCTTGTCTTTCCGTTAGGATACTCAAACTTCCATGACCACATGCGGGCTGTGCACTTCACTTCATAACTGTCGGCGGGCGCTTCACGAAGAGCCTTGTAGCCTACCCAGCCGTACCAGAACATTGCGCCGACTATTATGCACGGCACGATGGTCCAGATAAGTTCCGCAACTAAATTGCCCTCTATCTGCGAAGGTTCAGGATTCCTTTTTCTGCTGTACCTGTAAAGGAAATACAGCGTCACCGCCGTTATCAGAAACAGGATGACAAAGGATACCCCGAATATAAATTTAAATGCCGTGTCAACTTTGCTTACGGCATCAACCAGTGTCGTATCCATCTCAGCCTCCCCTGTATGCCAGATCGAAGAACGTCATGCCTATAAAGATGGCAAGAAGCAGGAAACACAGGAAAACTATCATCTGCATAAACCTGCTCTCATACTTCATGTGCATGAAGAACAATATGACCAGCAGAGCCTTTGTAACAGCCAGCGTAAGCGCCGCCGCAACGTTTAAAAAGCCAAGGTCGATGCGCGACACAGCAACTGTTGTCGCCGTCAGCAGAAGCAGCAGAACAAGGATTATTCCCGATGTCTTTATGCTGAGTATATGATGTTGATGTTCATGATTTTCGCTCATAACAGACCTCACAACACAAGATAGAACAGGGGAAACAGGAATATCCAGATAAGGTCAACTATGTGCCAGTAAAGACCTGCATTTTCCAGTTTCACAAAATCCTGTTGATTGATAATGTCCTTCTTCATGAACCACACCATGACCGAAAGCAGGATAGCTCCGATAATGACGTGAACGGCGTGAAGCCCCGTCATGAGGAAATACAGCCCGAAGAAGATGTTCTCCCCGTTGGACATCTCGCGAAGGTGCGGCGAGTCCGGCCAGATACCGTGGTGGAATTTGGCGCGCCACTCTATCGTCTTGTTTATGACAAATATGCCCGCACAGGCTATCGTCAGATATGTAAAGTTAACGGCAAGTTTCTTTTTTCCCTGCTGGATAAAAGTTATCGCCGCCGCTATGGCAAAGCTGGAGAACAGCAGCACCACAGTGTTAAGTGTTCCGATGAACACGTCCAGCTGTTTTCCGCCCACATGGAAATCCGCCCTGTATTCGTGCAGGTATGCGGCATAAAGCACGAACATACCGCCAAAAAGCAGAACTTCCGTAAACAGAAACAGCCACATGCCGAGCTTTGCGCCGGCGTAATCCTTATGTGTATTACTCATCAGGCGTTATCCCCCTGAAATCGTATGGTTTGCGGGAAGTGTCGGGTTCTTCGTCAAAGTTCAGAAGAGGCGGAGGCGTGGGGGTAGCCCATTCCAGTGTGGCGGCACCCCAAGGGTTGCGTCCGACCTTTTCTCCCTTGGTAAAGCCTCTCCAGAGGTTGACAAGCATTATAATTATGCCCACGGCAAGAATCCATGATCCCACGGTGGAGATAACATGTCCTTCCTGATATTGCGGCAGGTAGTCGTAGTAACGTCTGGGCATACCTTCAAGCCCGATGATGAACAGCGGGAAATAAAGGACATTAAAGCCCACGAACAGAATATAAAAAGCTATTTTTGCAATTGTTTTGTTGTACATTCTGCCGTAATACTTCGGAAGCCAAAAGTGAGCCGCGGCAAACATACCGAATCCGGTGCCGCCGAAGATAACGTAGTGGAAGTGGCTCACAACAAAATAGGTATCGTGAACGTGTACGTCCGTTCCGGCAGAACCGAGGATAAGCCCCGTAAGACCGCCGACGGAAAACAGAAAAATGAATCCCAGCGCATAAAGCAGCGGGGGTTCAACGGATATGGAGCCTTTGTAAAGGGTCGCCGTCCAGTTGAACACTTTTATAGCCGACGGAATAGCGACCACGAATGTCAGAAGCGAGAAGATAAGAACCGCCGTATCGCTCATACCCGATGTGAACATATGGTGCGCCCAGACCAGCGAACCTGCAAAAGCTATCATAAGGCTGGAAAAGGCTATCGCTTTATACCCGAAGACAGGCTTGCGGGCAAAAACAGGGATAATATCGGAAACAACGCCCATCGCGGGAAGTATCATGATGTACACCGCAGGGTGAGAGTATATCCAGAAAAGGTGCTGGTAAAGGATCGGGTCGCCGCCCTTGTTCGGGTCAAAAAGCCCGACACCCAAAACTCTTTCGGCAAAAATCAGAAGCACCGTAATACCAAGCACAGGGGTCGCCAGAACCTGAATCCAGCCTGTGGCATATAGCGACCATGTGAAGAGCGGAATCTTCGTCCATGTCATGCCCGGTGCACGGAGCCTGTGGATGGTAGTGATAAAGTTAAGTCCTGTAAGTATTGATGAAAAGCCGAGGATAAACACCGCTATGACGGCAACGGACACGTTTGTTGTGGTGAACTCCGAAAACGGGACATAGAACGTCCAGCCTGTGTCCGGTGCGCCGCCGCCTGTGAAAAGGGATACTAGAGCAAGTACGGTTCCGCCGGCATAAAGGTACCATGAAAACAGGTTAAGCCGCGGGAAAGCCACGTCTTCCGCCCCAAGCTGTATGGGCAGCACAAGGTTGCCTATGGCGGCTGGTATGCTGGGGATCACCACGATAAATATCATTATCACCCCGTGGAGGGTGAAAACGGTGTTGTACGTCTGAGCATCCATTATTGTTCTGCCCGGCGCAATAAGCTCAAGTCTGATCGCAAGTCCGAGGCACAGTCCGGCAATGAACATCGCCAGAATGATATACATATACATAAGCCCGATGCGCTTATGGTCGGTGGTGGTCAGCCATGCCATAATACCCGTACGGCTGCTTCCCGAGTCCTCCCAGAACGAAAGAGAGTTATTGCTCATGCGAACCTCGTTTTTTTCTCTTTTTTCCGCCAAAAAACAGATATGAAGCAAAAACGGCTATCACCAGAAGAACGATGATGCCTGAAACCTTCATAACATCAAAAACGTATTTTTTCCCCTGCGGGTCGTAGCTGAAACAGTATGCAACCAGCTTTTTAACGGAAAGCCCCGGGGTTTCCTTCTCCGCCTCAACAACCGACATGGTCATCTCAAAAGGAAGAATGTCCGTTCCGTATAAATATCTGACTATCTTTCCGCTCCGGGATACCGCCATGACAGAAACAGGGTGAAGAAAATCCCTGTCCTTTCTCTGGAACCTGAAACCGAGAGCGTCCATAAGTTTGTCTATATTCTCTTTGGAACCCGTCAGAAATATCCAGCCGTTATCGGGAATGGCGCCGTTTGCCGCCTTCATATAATTGACCTTCTTTTCCGCCGCTGTTTTCGGAGTATCAAATTCGTCGAAGCTTACGGAGACAACCTGAAAGGTCTCCCCAATCTTCATCTTCATCTGCGGGATAATATCGGCGAGCCTCGACTGGAGAAAATTGCACACGTTCGGGCAACTGTAGTAAACAGGTGCGAACAGAGTGGGCTTATCCACGATCTCTTTCAGCGTGACGGTGCGCCCGTCGGACGTCTGAAACTCAAGGTCAAGCGGTATTATCGAACCGAGATGCTCCGTTACACCGACGTTCGACTGCTCCTGCTTTGCGGGTTCCTTGTGAACATGCTCATGTTCTTTCGCCATGTCGTCATGATCCATGTTCTGCATGTCGCCATGGTCGTTATTATCCTGTGCGGACATATCTTCATGCTGCATATGTTCGGCAGGGGCGTCACCATCCGCCGCAAAAGCGGAACGGAGAGTGAACGAACCCGCCAGACATAATACTGTCAGAAAAATACCCGCAAACTTTAATGTTTGCTTTATCATAGGCTTATTTCAGTTTTGAAATATAGTCTGCAAGAGCCTTGATCTCCTCTGGAGTCAGTTTGGCAACCTGAGACTGCATTATAGCTTTTTTAGCACCGCCTTCACCAGCCTGATAGCCTTTCAGATCGGCTTCAATGTCTTTTGCAGACTGTCCCTTAATAACTCCGCTGACACCGAGAGCCTTCTTTGACCCGTCGGCGCCGTGGCAGCCTTTGCACTTTGCATAAAGTGCGGCGCCGTCGGCAGCGGCAAACGCTGTTGAAACTGCAGTGAGAAACACAATAAATCCGATAGTCTTTTTCATGGTTATTTACCTCGCTAACAAAAATAGGAGACGTATTTTATTTTATATTTTATAACGCCTTTCGTCAAATAAACATTGTAAAGAAATTAAACGATATGTTTATTCAGCCGTTGAAACACCGCTTCCGTTATCTCAAAACTGCGGCAGTCAATACCCATGTCCTTCAGAGCGTCCGCAAGCCCGATGAAAGCGGAATCGCATATGCTTTTCTGAAGAATATTCATTGGTATGAAAGCGTTTTCCTCACAAATGGACATTGTCATCGCCCTTCTGCACGCATCTGCATCGGCGCTTGTGACCGAACGGCATACGAGCGGACGCACAGAATGTATCGTACATTCGCCCTCGCTGCCGAGAAATCCGCAGGGGATATTGGCAACGATGCGTTCCTGCTCGTCATATCCGGCTATATGCACCTTGATATAATGAAGTTTTTTCTTAAGTGTTTCAAGACTGTCCGCGGAAAGGGATGATAAAAGATACTCTGCGATGGTGTCCGCCTCAAGGCACAGAACCGGAACGTGGACACGGCAGCAATGGCTGCAGCCTCTGCGGCACTTCATGTAGGATGCCTCCTCACGGGAGATATCCTCAGCCGCCCTCTGCTGTGTCAATTGATGTATCCTGTCCATAGTTTCGGCGGGGCTTTCGCCTGCTTTCACCGAACCGGTGACGGATGAATAAACTGTTTCGTGGAAGTCATATATTTTTATGCCTGCCATGAAACAATTATAACATGGCGAATCCTCGCTGTACAGTATTGATAATAATGAATTTCAGTTCAGTTAAAATAATAAATAAATGATAAATAACTTAATCATTTATTAACTACAGTTCATTATACTCAACAGACTCCTCGTCTGCGATGCTCTTTGAGACGTACACACGGAAAAGAGAGCCTTTATTCTGTTCCGATACTATTTCCAGTCTGCCTTTGTGTCCTTCCACTATGCGCGAGATAATTGACAGTCCCAGACCTGTGCCGGAAAATTCCCTTTTAACGTTTGTCGCTCTGTAAAAACGCTTGGTTACCTTCTCTATCTCGTCAGCGGGAATACCGACACCAGAATCTTCAACCTCGATAATGCTGAACTGCTCACTGTCTTTCAGCCTGACTTTTATGAATCCTCCGCCGCGTGAGAATTTCACGGCATTTGATATCAGGTTTGCAAACACATGACGGAATGATTCCGCATCAGCGCACACCATTGCATCGTCGGGAATCTCTATTTCAAAGCTGATGTTCTTGTCAGCTATCTCTTTTTCATGTTCAGCGGCAATCTCTGAAGCCAGTTTGCTGATTTTCAGAGGCATAAAGTGATAAGGATACTGATTACTGTCCAGTCTGGACAACGTTATTATCTCACTGAAAAGGGTGTTAAGAAGTCTTGCGCTTTTCGCGATTGTAGCAAGGGACTTTTCCTTAACATCCGGCGAGCAGTCAAGTCCTTGTGTAATAAGCACTTCTGAATAAGAGATTATCTTTGTCAGCGGAGTTCGCAGTTCGTGAGCCAGCGAATCAAGTATATCCGATTTGAATGAATTTATGGTTTTCAGTTCGTCGTTTCTTGTTTGCAGAACCTCAAGAACGGTTTTATACTGTTCCGTCACTCTGGCGAGCTGTTCTTTCAGCCTGTCTTCGTTTTCAAGTATGCTGTGGCGCATCATCTCAAAAGCTTCTGAAAGCTCCTGAATCTCGTCTCCGGTTTTTATGTTGACCTTTTTGGTGAAGTCACCCGTTTTATAGGAAACGGCCGCATCCGTGAGCGTTGACAGGTTTTTAAGTACCATCATGCGCAACAGGAGCGTAAGGGTAAAAACTATTCCGAGGAATGCTGCAAAGCCTGTTATCAGATAGTTCCGGTTATTCACAGCCATCGCCTTTTCAAGCGCTTTCATAGGGATGGTGACAGATATCCCGCCCCGCAGGTCGCCTATCCTGTATCCCTGATAATCGTGACATTCCATACATGCTTTATTGACATACAGAGGCGCCATATATCGGTAGAACCTGTCTTTGCCGATGGTTATTATCTCCTGATGTTCTTTCGCCCCTCCGGCAAACAGCCCCAGAGCTTTAACCTCGTATTCGTCCGGTGCATTCTCCGGATTTATAAGCTGCATGCTGGTTATGTGAAACCTGAAATCGGTCATGCGTTCCGCGTATTTTGAAAGTTCCTTGGTGGCAACGGCGGGAACAGGCTTTATCTGATCCCTGTTCTCAGCCACCCATTGGCGGGTAACCACTATCATATCGAACATGGTCTTTGCCTGTGCGTGTGCCTGCTGCAAAAGAATTTTCTTCTGATTCTCAATGAAGACGTTTGTCATGGCGAGAATAATAACGATTGTCACCAGCGTAATGCTGATGATGAGTTTTACGGTGAGTTTCATTTTTTGATCTTGTAGCCCACGCCGGAAACCGTTTTGATGATATCGGGATTTTTCGGGTTGATCTCAACTTTCTGGCGCAGATTCTTGATATGCACATCGAGGCTTCTTGACCACGAATAGATGGAATTTTTACCCCAGATGTCGTTGACTATCGTATCGCGTGAAAGCACATGCCCCGCCTTTTCTATGAAATAGAGCAGGATATCGTATTCCTTCGGCGTAAGGCTCACCTTTTCACCCTTGATAAACACCTGTCTGTTCGCCCTGTCGACATTCATGTGGTGAAAAACGGCGCTCTCGCCATCCTCATCCTCATGAACGGATGAAGTTTTTTCCGCGCGGCGCAGAATCGCCTTAACACGTGCAATCAGTTCTATGTTTTCAAACGGTTTTGTCATGTAATCGTCGGCACCGTATTCAAGACAGACGACCTTGTCGGAAACGTTGTCGCGCGCCGAAAGAATGAGTATGGGTACGTCCAGTTCGCTCCTGATTATCTTGCATATCTGCTGACCGTCTATGTCGGGCAGATTGAGATCCAGAATTATCATAGCGGGATTGTTGTCTCTTGCAAGTGAAAGCCCTGTCATGCCGTTGGGAGCGGTAAGTACGTTATATTTTTCGAGATTTAAAAGGAGTTTAAGGATATCAAGGATTTCCTGATCGTCGTCAATCACCAGAATAGTCGTACTCATCTGTCACCCTGTATATTAAGTTATGGATAAGTTTAACATTATTTTCTCAGAAAAGCAAAATTCTCCGCATGGACTGATTTTCACAACCCATGCGGAGTATATTAACCTCTGGTCTTGAATCTGCTCACCATTGAATGAAGATCGTCCGCCTGTTTCTGGAGGTCGGCAACTGTTGTTGTCACCTGTGCCAGAGCGTTTGAGCTTTCGTCGATACCCGACGATATCACCTGTGCGTTATCGTTAATATTGGCAATAGCTGTGACCTGTTCCTGAATGGAGCTGTTGATGGTCTGGTTGGTCGCGTTGATACTTCCCACAGAATCCACTATCTGCTCAAAAACCGCTTCCGTGCTTTCTATGGCTTTTGCACCGGAAACAACTTTATTCGTTGCTTCCTGCATGTCTTTGGTCGCCGTTTTGGTTTCGTTTTGCAGACTTACGATAATGTTCTCAATCTCTTTTGTGGCGCTCTGCGTGCGTTCGGCAAGTTTGCGCACCTCGTCGGCAACAACTGCGAAACCGCGTCCGTGTTCCCCTGCCCTTGCCGCTTCTATGGCAGCGTTGAGGGCAAGCAGGTTCGTCTGGTCGGCAATGTCGTTGATAACGTTTGTAATATTACCTATTTCAGAGGATGAGTTCGCAAGGCTGTCAATGGTCTTGCCCAGTTTCTCAACCTTTTCTCTGATGCCCATGACCTCGGAAACGGAGCTTAAAAGCTGTTCTTTTCCACTCTTGGTGAGCTGTTCGGCATTTGCCGCCTGATCGTTCGCCTCACTTATGGACTGCATAACCTGCTGAGAGGTGACGCTTATCTCTTCTGTCGCGCTGGCAACGGATGTCACCTGACTTGCCTGATCCTGAAATGTTACGGTAAGTTCTTCGGTTGTGCTCGCAAGCTCGGTGCTTGCGGAGGCGACATTCTCTGAACCTTCTTTTACTATTGAGATTATCTCGTTAAGTTTTCCTATGAACTTGTTGAAATGTTTTGCCATCTCTCCCATTTCATCGTTGGAGAGAACTGCCAGATCACGGGTGAGGTCTCCTTCTCCGTCTGAAACTTCCTTAAGGAACTGATTTATGGCTTTAATGCTTTTTGTAAGTACACTTGAAAGTACGAATGCCACAATCACAATACCGAGAGTTATAAGAACGGACATACCGACAATGATCATAATGGTTCTGGCGATAACCTTTTTAAGTCTCGCCTCTTTTGAGTTGACGGCATCCTGTATGTCATCGACATAGAAACCGGTTCCCATTACCCAGTTCCACTTTTTAAGTGCAACCGCATAGCTGAGTTTTTCTACTTCCGTATTTTTTGATGATTTATACCACTGATAGCTGACATAACCGCCGCCTTTTTCCGCAGCAGCGATAAGGTCTTTAAAAATGTATACACCGTTCTTGTCCTGCATATCTATCAGGTTTTGACCTATAATCTCCGGTTTCGCCCTGTTCGCCAGAGCAATACCGTCGGTATCGTTAAGGAACACATAGCCGTCGGCACCGTAATAAAGAGACTGTATCTTTGCCGCCGCTTTTGCTTTTGCATCTTCATCACCGGCGGATGCGTTATCATATATATCTTTAATGGAAGAAAGAGCCAGATCGATATACTGTTTAAGTTCCTGCTCTTTCGCGGCTCGCATACTCTCTCTGAAATCCGTGATCTCAGACTCTCCAATTTTCTTAAGCTGATAATAGGTAAAAATGCTGAGGAACAATGCTGTAAGAAGAACTGGAACCACTGCCATCAAAGCAATTTTGTATCTTATGGAAAGGTTCATCGTGCCTCCGGAAAACAAATAATTGTATATATTTATTCTGACAATTGTTACTTTTTATTTAATAAATTTCAAGTAAATATTACTATGACCTTGAAATAATCATCCAATTATGGTGAATAGAGGAATGAAAACTGTAACACTCAAAAAACTCAAAGACAAGCTGGCAAAAAACAAGAATCCATGGATATTTTCCGGTGCGATACACTCCGCAGACAAGGGGATCATAAACGGCGAAACAGTAAAAGTGGTTGATTCTGAAAAACGGTTCATTGCATACGGATTTTACAGTGAATTCAGTGCGATAACCCTGAGACTGTTCTCATGGAACGAAGAGGAAACCTTCGGTGCGGAATTGATCAGAAAAAGGCTCACATCGGCACTCGCCGCCAGAAAAAAGTTAATTGACGGCGAAACAACAGACAGTTACCGCCTGCTTTACGGCGAGGCGGACGGACTGCCCGGCTACATCGCCGACATATACAGCGGACACGTCGGACTTCAGGTAAACACCGCCTCGGCGGTTTACTATCTGCCGATGATGAAAGAAGCTCTCACAGAAGTAATAAGCCCGCTATCTATATATGTCCGCCCCGCAGACGAACTGGCAAAAAAAGAGATGATACGCTATCCTGAGCAGTGCATATACGGAAACACGCCCGACAGCATCATTATAAAAGAGAACGGACTTAAGATATCCGCAAGCCTTATAAGCGGACAAAAAACAGGATATTACTTTGACCAGCGCGAAAACAGGCGCATAGCGGCGGCTTATGCGAAGGGTCAGGACGTTCTGGACTGTTTCTGCTATACAGGCGGCTTTTCTCTGAATGCAGCGGCAAACGGCGCAAAGTCAATCACAAGCGTGGACTCCTCGGCTGACGCGCTTGCCAACCTTAAAGAGAACTTCGCCCTTAACGGTCTTGAGGCTCCGGAAACCGTAAAAGCCGACATTTTTGAGTATCTTCGCGAAAGAAACACGGATTCACAAAAACACGACATCATAATTCTCGACCCGCCCAAACTTGCCAAGTCACAATCCTCTGTGGAACAGGCTTTGCGCGCTTATAAAGACCTGAACATGCTCGGCATGAAAAAGATGAAAAATAACGGAATTTTCATTTCTTTCTCGTGTTCCGGCAGGGTTTCCAGAGAAGATTTCATAAAATCCGTCGCATGGGCAGCAAAAGACGCAGGCAGAACCTTAAGAATAACAGGTTTTCTCTCCCAGAGCTGCGATCATCCGATAAACCCGTTTTTCCCTGAATCAGAATACCTTAAAGGGATTGTCGGCATAGTTGAATAATGCTTTTGTTATAATTTTGTGATTTCTTGCTTTTCTGGTCAGTTTTTTATAGACTGCTGCACATTATTTGTATTATAAGTACAGATTCTTTTACTCGGTGGATAATGAGCAGCGAAAACGACATAGTAAAACTGGAAAGCATCTCTAAATCATTCGGCGGACACGGTGTTGTCTACAACCTCGACCTGTGCATAAAGGACGGGGAGTTCGTGACACTTCTCGGTCCCTCCGGATGCGGAAAAACAACTCTTCTTCGTATAATAGCCGGACTTGAAACACAGGACTTCGGCAAGGTGTTCATCGGCGGCAAGGATGTCAGCATCATCCCCCCGAACAAGCGTGAAGTGAATACCGTTTTCCAGAGCTATGCACTCTTCCCCCATATGACGGTATTTGACAACGTAGCTTTCGGACTTAAAATGAGCAAAGTTGCGAAATCGGAGATAAAAGAGCGCGTTAAAGAGGCGCTTGATACCGTCATGCTCTCAAACTTCGCAGACCGCATGCCGCAGAACCTTTCCGGCGGTCAGCAGCAGAGGGTAGCCATAGCAAGGGCTATCGTAAAACGTCCGAAGGTGCTTCTTCTGGACGAACCGCTCTCCGCACTGGACTACAAACTGCGCAAACAGATGCAGACTGAGCTGAAACACATTCACCGCAAGCTCGGCATCACATTCGTTTTCGTCACGCACGATCAGGAGGAGGCTCTCTCCATGTCCGACCGCGTGGTGGTAATGAACGAAGGCGTTATCCAGCAGGACGGCTCGCCGAAAGAGGTTTACGAGAACCCCAAAAACATGTTCGTAGCAAAATTTGTGGGCGAGATTAACGTCCTTCAGGCGGTCATAGAAAAAACCGTTAACGGCAAACTGCGCGCCAATGTCGAGGGCAGACAGTGCCGGCTTACCAAAAAACATACTTATGTCGAAGGCGACAGGGTGAAACTCCTTCTGCGCCCCGAAGACATCAGACTTGAACATATCAAAGACGCCGACAGCGACTATCCGCTTCAGGGCATCATAGAGGAAACCACATACAAGGGAGCTACGCTCGATTCCACAGTCCGTTTGGACAGCGGAACACAGATAATGGCGAGCGAGTTCTTTGACGAGGACGACCCCGAATTTGAATATAAGACAGGTGAAAAGGTCGCCGTCAAATGGGTTGACGGCTGGGAGGTACTGCTTCCCGATGACTGAAAAAAACCGTTTTAAAACTTTTTCCGTAACGCTTATCTCCGTCTGGCTCATCCTCCTGGTTCTTGTGCCGACGCTGATGGTTATAGCGGTCAGCTTCATGACCAGCAACACACCGGGGGAAATATCTCCGGTTTTCACTCTAAGCAATTACAAGGCTATCAGAGACCCGCTGTTCTTGCAGGTTCTGGCGGATTCGTTCGAGATGGCGTTCATAACGACGGCTCTCTGCCTTATGGTGGGCTATCCGTTTGCGTATAATCTTTCAAAATATAAAGGAAAATTTAAAAGCCTCCTGCTGGTGCTTATCATTATCCCGTTCTGGACAAGCTCACTGATACGCACCTATGCGATAATCATAATAATAAAGACCAACGGAGTTCTGAACAGCGTGCTTATGGCTGTCGGCATCATAGACGAACCGCTCAGGCTCATGTACACGGAAACTGCCGTTCTGGTGGGGATGGTCTATTCACTTCTGCCCTTTATGATACTCCCGCTGTATGCCGTGCTTGAAAAGCTGGACGGCAAACTTATCGAAGCGGCAAAGGATCTCGGTGCGGGGCGTATGCGCACCTTCTGGCATGTGGTGATTCCGCTCTCAATGCCCGGCGTGATAGCCGGCAGTATGCTTGTTTTCCTTCCGACCCTCTGTCTGTTCTACATATCGGACGTACTGGGCGGCGCAAAGTCCCTGCTGATAGGAAACTTCATAAGAAACCAGTTTCTGCTCACCCGCAACTGGCCCATGGGCGCGGCAGCAAGCATGATACTCACAGTGCTGATGTTCATCGTCATATACATTTACTATAGAAGCACCAAGAAAACAGGCAGGGAAGCCATATGATGCGTTCACTGAAAATAGGATATTCAACATTAGTTTACGCTTTCCTGTATGTACCGATATTCGTGCTTATAGTCTATTCGTTCAACGCGTCAAAGTTCGGAACGTCATGGCAGGGGTTCACATTCAAATGGTATGAAAACCTGCTGAACAACACATCCCTTATGACGGCGGCGGGCAACTCGGTTCTTGTGGCAACACTCTCCGCAACCTGCGCAACGATAATAGGTTCGCTTGCGGCTGTTGCTTTTTACAGATACACGTTCAGGGGCAAAAAAGTGATAATGTCGCTGGTGTACATTCTTATGATGGCACCCGACATAGTTATGGGTATCAGTCTGCTGATACTTTTCATTACGATTCATATGGAACCGGGGTTTATCACCCTTCTGCTTTCGCATATAACGTTCAACATCCCTTTCGTGGCTGTTACGGTCATGTCGCGCATGAAGGGGTTTGACAAAAACCTTTTCGATGCGGCGGGGGATCTCGGCGCAACAGAGTTTCAAACCGTCCGCCACGTTCTGTTTCCTATGATGCTTCCCGCCGTGGCGGCAGGATGGCTGTTGGCATTTACACTTTCTATGGATGATGTTATCATAAGCTTCTTCGTAACCGGTCCCGACTTTGAGATACTGCCACTGCGCATATACTCAATGGTCAGGCTGGGAGTTAAGCCGGAGGTGAACGCCCTCTGTACGGTGATGTTCACCCTTTCGCTTGTGATAGTTATGATATCTCAAATACTTAACAGGGAGAGAAAATGAAAAGACTGATCTTTGCTATTGTTCTTTGCCTTTTGGCATCTTCAGCTTTCGCCAAAGAGGCGGTCTACGTCTACAACTGGTCGGAATATATCCCCGAACAGGTTCTCAGCAATTTTGAAAAAGAGACGGGAATCAAGGTGATATACACCACCTACGACAGCAACGAGGTGATGTATTCAAAAGTGAAAGTGCTTGGCGGCAAAGGATATGATGTTATCTTCCCCTCCACCTATTATGTGAACAGGATGCAGAAGGAAGGACTCCTTACCCCGCTTAACAAAAAGCTTCTGCCCAATATCAAAAACATGGAACCCTCGCTGATGAATAAGCCTTATGACGAAGGCAACAAATACAGCGTTCCCTATCTCTGGGGTTCAACGTCCCTCGCCATCAACTCCGACTTCGTTGACGCGAAAAAAGCGAACACCTACCGCATCCTCTGGGATTCCAAATATAAAGGCAAAGTGATCCTCACCGACGACCTGCGCGAAGTATTCCACATAGCGCTCAGAATTCTGGGTTATTCCGGAAACGAAACCGATCCGGAGAAAATTAAGAAGGCATACGAACTTCTGCGCAAACTGCGCCCAAACGTACGGGTTTACAACTCGGATTCGCCCAAAATACCGTTCATCAACGGCGAAGTAACTCTGGGGCTGACCTTCAACGGCGAAATGTATGCCGCAGCACAGGAAAACCCCGCTATCAAATACATCTATCCCAAAGAGGGAGCTATCTTCTGGGTGGACAGCATGTGCATACCCAAAGGCTCAAAGAACGTTGCAAACGCTCATAAGTTCATCAACTATATAATGAAACCGGAAGTTGCAAAACTGATAAGCGAAGAGGTGGGATATCCCAGCCCCAACAAGGCGGGCGTGGCTCTGCTGGACAAATCCGTCCGCACAAATCCGACAATCTACCCTCCTCTGAACATCATAAAACAGGGCGAGTTTCAGCTTGATGTCGGCGACTCTATCAAAGTTTACGAAAAATACTGGAACCTGCTGAAATCCGGAAAATAATTAAACAAAGCGGAGGCAAAAACCTCCGCTTTTTTTTCTACCCTTTTGGGTAGGTGACAAATTTTTTACACCGCTTCTGTTGAGATTATGTCCATTTTAGTGGATAATTCATCATCTCTTCATTACGGTGTTATATGCGTTATTTTAAACTGATTGCTATCTTTTTCCTTACTGCTCTTCTTGCATCGTGCGGCGGCGGAACAACCTCGTCAAAGACCAGAACAAGCTTGGAGATCAAGCTTCAACTGCCGAGCGATACGAAAAAACGCACAAAAAGTTCGCCAAGGTTCACCATTGGCAACACAAGCATATCAAAAGTTCAGATAGGATATGGACTTACAGGCGAAAGCATGACCGCTCTGGACGTCACCACAGAGGCTGAAAACCAGTCGTCCGTCACTATTTCCCAGCTTGAGGCAGGAAAAGAGTACAGCTTCACCGTGGCGGCATACAGCGGCACGGATACCCTCGTCTGTCAGGGCGGCGACACACTGACCATAGTAGCCAACACAGAATCGGATTTAACACTCACATGCAGTTTTCAGGATAAATACGCCCTTGAGAATTTCGTTTTCGGCATAGAAACCGGAATGATAAACGAAACCATAACGGAATCCGACATGGAAGACTACGTGGCTGACAGCGCAGATTTCGGCGTTTACAACGGCATGGACAGGGACAGTTTCATATCCGATTTCATCGCAAAACGGGTTGAGATGAAAGATAACGGTTTGAGTCTCATCTCCGTGCAGATGCTTGATCCAAGATCGAAAAAAACGGCGGAAGACACATCCACTGCAAAGGTCAAATATATATACAGTGACGGTTCGTACAGGTTTCAAGAACTTTGGGCGGCAAAAATAGACGATGAATGGAAGCTGGTGGGCAACGGACACAGCTATGACCTTTCGGTGCAGAATCAGGCGGCACAGCTTTTCAGCACTGCCAGCCAGACAGAGCCTGATAAGGTTGCCGGAATAACAGTCGGTTCGGGAACAACGGCACGGGACAACATAGCATCGTTCACCCTGTCGGGAGACGGCATAAGCAGCACCAACTACTCAATAGTCACGGATTCCGACCCGATATATGCAAAACTTACCTCTCCCTCGTCCTCTTACTATTTCAAAGAGATAAACGAGAACATGACAATGTACGGCAGTGCATCAGCCGTTAATGACGGCGACCCGTACGTTTTCGCGATAACAACCGTCAACAGCGAATCTGAAACCGACACGCAGTATATTGATGGAGAAGGCATAACGGCTGCTGAAATGGAACAGGATGTTTTCCCCGCGGCAACCGTTACAGTGGATAACTACTGTACAAAAACCGTAAACCTTACAATGCCGACGGCATACACACCCAGCTGGGTTCAAATAGATATTTTAGTTTTAAACAGTTCTTCAACGGCAATAACAAGCTCTGTGAAAGTTCCTCTTAACGGGACAACAGCATCAGTCGATATGTCCGATGCACTCGGCAGCACGCCGCAATATTCTGAATTCAAGTTAACGGCGTATGACTCCGCGGGAAGAGCTTTTTCAACATATTACTCCTTTGAAAATCTCGGCATATCCGTTGACAGCGGATGTACATCTGGTGGAGGCTCAGGCGGCAGCGGCGGCGACATTGTTGTTGACGGGTATTACAATCTGGCAAGCCTCTCTGTTGATGGAATGAATTATTCAGTAAAATTCAACGGAATAAGGGTTAATTCAGATAATTCCTTCTACGGGATGCTCAGCAGTGAACTGTTCACCAGCGACTATATGGAAAGCAGCTATTTTGAACCGATAGTAGCCAATTTCAACAGCGACGGCACAGCCGCAAGCGCTTATTCAGTTCAGCATACGAATGCAAACTCAGAAAACACCATGTTCAGAGTGAAAGTGTTTAAAACATCCGACGGCTCACAGTTCATCGTTTCCGGCAACAACGACAATAACGACCGTTTCGTCAGTGTTATGAAGATAAATGCCGCCGGCAACGATATCGACTGGATAAAAAAATATCAAAGTAGCGACACAGGCAATAACGAATATCACAAGTTCATCGACGCGTCGGTGATATCGGATTCAGTTGACGACACCGACAGCACGGAAGAGATTCTGCTGCTTATCAAAGGTCAGAACGCGGATGAGCAATTCAACTCGACCGTCATGATACTCAAAGTATCTTCAGAGGACGGAAGCATTCTCAACAGCAGTATAACAACCGTAACAAACTCCAGCGGCGGTATAGTTCCGATAAAAATGGCGGTAATTAAACCTTACGATACAGTTGCCGTTCTGGCGTATACATGTGCAGACGACGGCACGACTCATTCGTCCATGTCGCTTCTTGCTTTGGATTCAGAGCTTACACTGCAGAATGCAAAAGAACTTTATGAAGGTTTCGACACTGTCATGTATTCCATCAGCGACAATATGGCGGATGAAACATTGCTTAATAATATTGATATGGCGGCAGGCATCAACGGCAAAATATACATCACATTTACCGAAGATTATCTCAACGTATACATTGCTGAGATATCCACCGACCTTGATGAATACGGTTCCGCCTATGACATACAATCTATCTCGTTTATAAAGATGGACAACGGATACGCCGGTTATTATAATTACATCCCAAGGATAGCTGTCGTGACGTCTCCTTCCGAAACGGAAAATCTTATATACTATTATTCCATGACTATAGGGTCAACAAGCGGAGATATAGTTATAATGGTTTATTTGCCGATACTTGCGCAGCTGACAGAAGCAGCTTTCGACGGCTCAAGTCTCGCAAACGGCATCGGGTATAACTGGGCGATAGAAATTCCAAATATGCAGATGCCAGGCGGACAGCTCACAGGCGGTGCGGCATCGTCCGTTTTCCTGACAAATACGAGCAGTTTTGTCAGTGTGAATGTTGACGGAGAATCCGGAGACAATCCTATAGACAGCGCAACCAACACGTTGTCATTCTCAAGTTATTCCATGGGAGACCCGTTGAACAACCTGACTACAATAGGATTTGATAACGCAGGGATAAACGACATGAATGTTGAGGATATAGACGTAAGTTCCTTCAGCTTAACCCAAAGAGAACTTTCTATTATGGATCTGGCCGACATGCCCTGACCGGCAGAACCCTATTTAAAACAAAAAAGGCGGAGAGCATGAACTCGCCGCCTTAGACTAATGACAAAGTCTTATAAAGACGGGATTGCTTCGCTCAGCTCGCAAAGACGGAAAGAAAAAACGTCTCTGCGAGGAGCTTAGCGACGAAGCAGTCTCATTGTTTTTTGCTAAGCTTAGTTTGTTAACAAACTGAGGCGGAGAGCATGAACTCACCGCCTATTATTTTTTCACAAAAGATTTCTATCCGTTGCTCTGCGCTTTCGCCCAGCTGTCTTTAAGACCGACAGTCTTGTTAAAGACAGGTTTTCCGGGTTTTGAATCCTTGTCGCTTGCGAAATAACCGACGCGCAGGAACTGATACTTCTGCATCGGTTCAACGTCTTTAAGCGACGGTTCCGCAAGACATGTGGCAACTTTCAGCGAATCGGGGTTGATGTTAGCTGTAAAGTCCATGCCCTCCGGCGCTTTGTCGGGGTTCGGAGTGTTGAAAAGGTGTTCGTACATGCGTACTTCCGCCTCAACGCAGTGTCTGGCGCTTACCCAGTGGGCAGTTCCCTTGACCTTGCGTCCATCCTCCGTCCAGCCGCCGCGGCTTGCGGGGTCATATGTACAGCGAAGCTCAAGGATATTGCCGTCGGCATCCTTAACGACCTCTTCGCATTTGATATAATAAGCGTGTTTAAGCCTCATCTCCTGCCCGGGAGAAAGTCTGAAATACTTTTTCGGCGGGTTTTCCATAAAGTCATCCCGCTCAATGTATACCTCGCGGCAGAAAGGCACCTGTCTTGAACCGTCCGCTTCGTTTTCAGGGTTGTTCTCCGCCTCAAACCATTCCTCTTTGTCCTCAGGATAATTGGTTATCACAACCTTAAGCGGGTCTGTTACAACCATAACTCTTTGGGCTGTCTTGTTTAGGTCTTCGCGCAGGCAGTATTCAAGCTGACCGTAATCGACAGTGCTGTTGCTTTTGGCAACGCCTATCATTTCGGCAAAGTTCCTGATGGATTCGGGAGTAAAACCTCTGCGGCGAAGTCCGGCTATTGTGGGCATACGCGGGTCGTCCCAGCCGTTCACAAAATTTTTCTGAACCAGCGTAAGGAGTTTCCTTTTGCTCATAACGGTGTATGTGAGATTAAGCCTCGCGAACTCTATCTGTTGTGGATGAAAAACGCCCAGTTCGTCAAGGAACCAGTCGTAAAGGGGTCTGTGGTCTTCAAATTCCAGAGTACAGATAGAGTGTGTTATCTTTTCAAGTGAGTCTTCAAGCCCGTGCGCAAAGTCGTACATGGGATATATGCACCATTTGTCGCCTGTGCGGTGGTGGTGCGCATGTGCGATGCGGTAGATAACGGGGTCGCGCATATTCATGTTGGGAGACGCCATATCTATCTTTGCGCGAAGGACTTTTTCACCGTCGCCGAACTCGCCCTTTCTCATGCGCTCAAACAGATCAAGATTTTCCTCAACGCTCCTGCCTCTGTAGGGGCTTTCCACGCCCGCCTCTTTCAGATTACCGCGTGTCTTGCGCATCTCTTCGGCGTTCAATTCGCAGACGTACGCCTTACCCTTTTTGATAAGGTTAACGGCGCACTCGTAGAAAAATTCAAAATAGTCGGAGGCATAGAACTCTCTGTCCTCCCAGTCAAATCCAAGCCAGCGCACGTCTTCGCGGATGGAATCGACATATTCCACATCCTCTTTAACGGGGTTGGTGTCGTCATAGCGCAGGTTGCACTTGCCGCCGAACTCTCTTGCCAGCCCGAAGTTGATGCAGATGGACTTTGCGTGCCCTATGTGCAGATATCCGTTGGGCTCCGGCGGGAAACGCGTATGCACACGGTTTTCGTTCTTGCCCTCTTCCAGATCCTTACGGATTATTGTCTTTATAAAATTGGACGGTTTAGATACTTCTTCTTCCATGTATCAATCCTTTATACGTTTTTTTCTATCCATGCAGACGCCGCAGCAACTCTGCGTTTAACACAGTCCGACCCAAGAAGTTCCAGCATATCGAACAGATCCGGACCGCCGCCAACGCCTGTAACGGCGAGCCTTACAGCGGAATTTATCTTTCCGGCGGACATACCCAGTTCGTCTGCTATGCCGTGAAAAAGCTCTTCCAGAGCCGCTCTGTTCCATTCGGCAACGCTGTCCGCCTTTTCAACAATCTTATCAAAAGCAGGTTTAACAGCCGCAGTGAACTGTTTGCCCGCCTGTTTCGCGTCGTAATCTTCGGGGTCTTTGAAGAAATAACCGCCGTTTTCACCGAATTCTGTCACTTTTTTACAGCGGGTTTTGAACAGCGATACGACGCGCTCTTTATACTCTGTGCTGAAATCTGCAACGGGAAGACTTTTCTCCGCCCACATGGGTTCTATATCCGCCAGCAGTTTGGAGGAATCGTAATGCTCCATATACTGACCGTTCATCCACTCAAGCTTCTGCTCGTCGAAAACAGAGGGTTTTGCGGATATGCGGTGCATATCGAAAGCTTCCGTAATCTCTTCGACGGGCATTATCTCCCTGTCGTCGCCGGGGTTCCAGCCCAGCAATGAAAGGAAGTTCAGAAGCGCTTCCGGAAGAAAACCGGCGCGCTTGTAATCCATTACCGATGCGGCGCCCTTGCGTTTGGAGAGCTTTCCGCCGTCTGGTGAAAGGATAACGGGCAGATGCGCTATAACCGGCGGCTGCCATCCGAACGCTTTATAAAGCAGGACGTGGCGTGGCGTGCTGGCAATCCATTCGTCACCGCGCAGAACATGCGATATCTCCATCAGGTGATCGTCCACAACGCTTGCAAGGTGATACGTCGGGTAGCCGTCCGTTTTCATAAGCACGGTGTCGTCAACCATTGTGACCGGGGTCTCTATCTCTCCGCGGATACCGTCTATGAACGAGATACTGCCTTCCAGAGGCGCTTTCAGCCTGAGAACGTAGGGTTCTCCCGCCTCAATGCGTTTCATCGCCTCGTCTTTTGAGATATCGCGGCACCTTCTGTCATATCCGCCGTGTATTTCTTTGCGCAGTTCTTTCTCTTTGCGCATCTTTTCCAGACGCTCCGGCGTGCAGAAACAGGGATAAACCTGCCCTCTGTCCCAGAGTATCTGAGCATATTTCTTATATATGTCAAGCCTTTCAGACTGGATGTACGGACCGTGGTCTCCGCCCTTTTCAGGACCCTCCGTCCACTCTATCCCCATCCATCTGAGGCTTTCAAATATCTCTTTAAGAGAATCTTCCTGAAAACGTGTTCTGTCCGTATCCTCGATACGAAGAATAAACGTTCCGCCTGTTTTCTTAGCAAACAGGTAATTGAAAAGGGCTGTTCTTGCGCCGCCGACGTGCAAATAGCCTGTGGGCGAGGGAGCAAAGCGCACCCTGATACGATTTTCGCTCATTTTGACTCCTGAAAAAGAAAAAACTAATTCACAATACCGATTAACCTGTTATACTAACGTATTCCCAGTTTATTTTCAACATCGGAAGCACCATATTATTTTTATCTGCGGGACAGGATTTTTTGTACGTTGGAGAACAAATGGATCATAAACTTGATTCAGACCCTTTTGATATATATGTCACAGCATCATTTGACATAGCCTACGCCCTTTCAAGGGCGCTCGACCTTGTCAATCCCATGATAAATAACCACCATCAGCGTGTTGCATTCATAGCGGGAAGCATCGCATCCGAAGCTGGTCTTCCTGTGAAAGATATAGAAAACATAGTCCTTGCATCCCTGATACACGACATAGGCGTAGTTATGGAGAACGAATTCCTTGAGCTGGCAGATACCAGCGACAAAAAAGGCGATTCGGAATTCTGCCACGCAATTGTCGGTTCCCACCTGCTCACCAGCCTTAAACTTTTTCCTGAACTTCCGGCACTTGTGAAATACCACCACTCACCATACGGGGGCGAAATAAACCATCTCGCAGAGACCTGCGACGAGGTTATCCCCGAAGGCGCAATGGTGATACATCTGGCAGACCGCATAGACGTTCTTCTGAACCGCTCGGAGCCGTCGCTCGACCAGAAAAACGGCATAATTGAAAACGTGAACCGTTTCGGCGGTACAAAATTCAATCCGGATCATCTCGCGGCATTTAACAGGCTGGCAGAGAGAGAATCCTTCTGGTTCGACATAGAAGAACAGGAAAAATATAAGCTTCTGAAATACAAATTCCGCTTTTCCCACATAAACATGGATATCGACAGCATACTGGAGACCGCGAAACTTTTAAGCCGCATAATAGATTTCCGCTGTGTGTTTACTGCAAACCACTCCGCTGGAGTTGCCGCTGTGGCAAAGCTCATAACTGAAAAACTCGGATTTCCGGAACGCGACTGCAAATCCATGATGATCGCAGGATATCTGCACGACATAGGCAAGCTCGCCATCCCGTCGTCCATCCTTTACAAGCAAAGTGCTCTTAATGAAGACGAAATACTGATTCTGCGCAAGCACCCGTATTACACCTATTCAATACTGAACACCTTCCAGATATTTGACAAAATAAAAAACTGGGCGGCTTTTCACCACGAATGTCTCGACGGAAGCGGATATCCGTTCCATCTGACAGACGACAAGCTCGATCTGGGATGCAGAATACTTGGACTGGCTGACATTGTCACGGCGCTCACAGAGGAACGCCCATACAGGTCTTCCATGCCGAAAGACAAGGTGGCACAGATAATACAGGAAATGGTTCAGAACGGAAAAATGGACAGGCAGGTCGCCTCAACAGTGCTTGATAATTTTGAAGAGATAAACGATGCCAGACAATTAAGTCAGGCAGATGAAATGAAAACGTTTGAACTTTTCAAAGATGCGATAATGAATAATAAAATATGTAAAAAGAACATTAGGTTCATCACGGCACTGCAGTGATGAACCGTGATATTCCTTTCGTCAGGCGGTTTTGTCGTCGAAGAAATGGAGCATTGACGTCTGCTTCTCTTCCTGTGCCACCTGTTTGGGGATCACTTTCTTTTTGGATTCTTTTTTGATTTCAAAGTAGCATTTGTAAATTGCGCCGCAGTTGTCGCAACGTACCGCACCGGCCTGTTTAACGGTTATCTTTGTGCCGCAGTCTTTACATTCAAAGGACTTTTTAGCCATCTTCTCAACTCCGCATTGATCAGAATACATGGTTTTTGACGATATTCGTCACTTGATATCGCACAATATCACATCCGTTCCAAAATTAATGTCAAATTAATGCAATATTTGTTAAACCTGTTAAACAATAGAGAAATGGGACATATACAAAACATATGTCCCATCAGAGACTGATGACAAAGTTAGTAAAATGCGAGATCGCTTCGTCGCATGCGCTCCTCGCGAAGACAAAAAAACGTCTCTGCGATGGGTTTTAACCCGAAGCAGTCTAATGTGAGTCCGTGTAAATTTAGTTTGTCAATAACCTGAAATGGGACATATGCAAAACATATGCCCCATCAGAAGATATATGACATTTAATAACCGAATCTTATTTCTGACTTAACAGTTACAGGCTGGATATCCTCCATCTCCGTATCAGCAGCAGCCGCATTCACTGTCGGTACAAAAACTGATGCAGTGATGTTTGAGGCTGAAACAGGCGTAATTGTGGTTGTAGTGAACTGAAGCTCTGAAGTTACGTCCTCAATGCTGTAACCGTTCACCTCGCCTTCGGCGCTGAGGTTAAACAGCCAGCTTCCCGCTGACATAAGGAGCGAATCGCCGGAAGCCGGAGACATTGCCGAAACCCCCATAATATCCATGAAACTCTTTATCCATGGCACGTCGCCGCTGGTCATATCCACCGCCGCAACAGCCTGATATGAATTCAGTGACTGAGAATCGTCGTCAGCCCCCGCAAAGAACATATAGAGCATATCCCCGCTCTCCTGAAGCTTCGTGTAATAAGATTCAACAGTAAGCAGCGGATCGGCAGAGGTCAGAACGTTATGGTATACTAAGCTGAATGCGTAAGTTTCGTTATTCGTACTGAGGTTATGTTCAAGATCATCCAGAACTGGCTGATAAACTGAGCCGTTGTCAGGTTTTTCCGAATAGGAAAGGTATATCTTGTCGTTTGAACTGCCCACAACCAGATTCAGGTCTTTAACAGCTCTGTCATCTATAACGGTACTGTTGCCGATAAGATTAAGGTCGGAATCGAACACAAGCATATTGCATGTGCTTTTTTCTCCCGAAGTCTCCTGCTGTGTCAGAAGAACCACTCTGTTCTTACTTTTTACAACACCCATCGCAACGGGCGTGATATCAACGCCAGCCTCAGCCAGATGAGTTGCTGAAAGGGTCTCTCCGTTCGCTGCGGATATCTTGATCATATTCGCGGTCTTAACGCCGCCCTGATAACCCTTCATGAGAACAGCAACTTCCGTTGAATTCTTGATGAGCGCCATTGAAACGAATCCGGAAGCTGACGATGTTTCATCGTTTCCGTTTGAATAGGTGTTGACCCATTTTATTGTTGAAAGGTCTGATGAAATCCGCATGACAACGACCTTGTTGGTATCTTTAATACCCGCCGCAAGCAGAATTTCGTTTCCGAGAACACCCTCAACCTGTGCGTTATAAAGCTCCATGTCATGCTGAGACATCTTTATCAGTCCCGCGTTTATGCTGTGTCCTCTGGATGTGAAACTGCCCTTCATAACAATGGGGTTATAGTTTACATCATCGGATGTGGTCAAACCTGAATATCCCACTGCAAAAACACTTGAAGAAGAGCTGTAGTAGATGTCATTCAGGGTGATTCCTGACTCGTCGGCCGCTTCAACATGTGAAAGCGCAGTGGAGAAACCGCCGCCAAGCGCCGGGAAGGAATCATCGGTCAGCTCGCCGTAAACGGCGTTATTCGTAAAATAGCTGTATGGCATATAAATAGTATAAACACTGTCATTGCTGTCATAAAAATTGAAAGTTAACGCACCGTCCGATATACCTGAGATTGTAAGAGAAGCAGTATCAATATAGAATGAGGGTCTCTGCATCGAAAGCCAGCTTTCGCCATCGTCGCTTTGCCCCTGTCCGTCTTCCAGCTTATAATGTACGTCCGCGCGGATGACCCACGAGGGAAGCTGAACCAGAAACGACATTTTGTCGGCACTGGTCAGGGGAGATACGGTGGGGATTTCGGAATATGCGGGAGCGTCATAATCGTGGCTGCCGCGTATATGGTATGTTTCACTGTCTGTACCGGAACCTTCCGTTATGCCGAACGCAACAGATGCACCGCCTGCAACATTGCCCGTGTAGGGTATGAGCGAATAATTTATTTCATCCGGTATCGAAAGGTTTTCATCAAAGGCCGTAGCCTGACGCATATAGTAATCGCCTGTGTCGGGATTAAGCGTTTTCGTATATCCGGTCGTCGTTATCCCGTCGCCTGAAACCGACAGGCTGTCTATATTGTCCGAATCGTCGTCATAGTTTTTGTATACTTCAAGACCGTATATGGTCGTCTCCGGATCGTCAACAAACTCAATTGCGGCATGGCGTATTTTCATTCCGTACTGCATGCCGTTGCCTGCTATCTTCCACTCGTCGTTCTCTATAACAAAGTTGATATCGTCGAACTCGACTGAACCGTCGGCATAGATAAATTTCATAAGATAACTTGCCTGAGACAGTGTTCCGTCGTTTTGGACGTCAGTTTTGGCTGTGGCGCTTCTGCTCCATGAAACAAGCTCCACGCGGGAAAGGCTTATCCCCGAATCGAAAGCGAATTTACCGGAGTCCTCTTCCATCATATCGCTTATGAAAGCGCTTCTGTCCATTCCGTCCTTAACACCGAAATTTGCGGCTACGACTGCGTCAGCTTCCGCAGAGGTCAGCGTACCGTCCATTCCTTTTGAAGCCACATCGAGAACCATGTTCTCAACCGCATATTTATCTTTAAATGTACAGATGATGTTGACGTCGACAACCTGCCCGGGAATTATCGTGGCTGTGTCCCCGCCCATGCAGACCATGCTGCCTGAGGGTCCATATGCCGACACGGTAAAACTGTATTCCTGCCCCGGTTCAAGTCCGTTGATGTAAATATCGCTGTCATTCTGAACGCTGGAAATTACTTCTTTTGTGCTGAGGTTCGATCCGTAGCCGTAACCTATGATGATTGAGTTAATGAGAGTGCTGCCGACCTGCATTCTGCTTGTTACGCCGCTTTTTGAAGCGGTAAGGTCTTCAAATTCCAGCTTAACTTTCGCCGAATATCTGCTTTTTGAGGCAGTGGTGCCGCCGCCGCATGAGACCAGCAGAACCGAGAAAATACACAACAAGATCAACCTGACATTAAACACAATGCTCCTCCGATCAACGCCTGAATAATACCCGAAGTATATACTTGTCGAAAGAACTAAACAAGACAACTTGTGTTTAAATGATGGAAAAAATCATACTTTTTTAAATATCGCAGAGAGGTTTTCAAGACACGGCAGAACCTCTCTGACAGATGATACTTTGTCGACATCTATGTCAGCATAGACAACACATTCGTCGGTTCCCGCCTCCGTTTCGCAGAGACCGAACGGCGAATATACTGCTGAATGACCGGAAAAACTGCCGCCGCAGATATCCGCACATGCAAAATAGGCTGTGTTTTCAAGTGCGCGCGCAGAAAGAAGTGTTTTAAGGTGGTGTAATTTATGTTCACCGGAATACCATGCGGCGGGAACAAGAAAGAGCTGAACACCGCTGAGCGCCGCACCGCGAAAAACCTCCGGAAAGCGCAGGTCGTAGCATATACCGAGACTGCATCTCACTCCGCATACTTCAAATTCCTGCGGAAGTATGCTTCCGGCGATCATATCGTCCGATTCCTTAACCGACAGAGCATCGAAAAGGTGCAGTTTGCGGTAAACTGCCTTCGTGCCTCCGTCGGGAGCAACCACCACGGCAGTGTTATAAACTTTTTCGGCTGCTGTCTTTTCCCAGAGGCACACACAGGCGTGAACCCCCGCCTCTTCGCAGGCTTTCCGCACCTCTGTGATGAATTCACCTTTATCTATATCCTCCGCCATATCGGAGAGCGACACCGAATCGGTTTTCACCCCCATACAAGTCTCTGGAAAAAGGATAAGGTCGCTGCCCAGCCCGTAGCGTTTAATTGCCGATAATATCTTATCGAGGTTCTCTTTTTTGTTCTGTCCGTGTTTTATCTGTGCTATCGCCAGTTTCATATATCACCGTTTTAACAAGTCTTTGTTTGCATTATGCTTCAAAAGCTGATAAAAACCTTGCAGTTACTCCGGTTGTTCATATTGTATGAGGCAGGCTTTTTAAAAGCAAGCACACAAATTCGGAATAAAATAACCTTTGTTATTTTTTTATAAACAAAAAATGAGGTGAAACTATGGGCTGCTGCGGCGGAAACAACCATAAGGAAGACAAATGCGGCTGTGAAAGCGACGGTTGCGGAACTCCCGAAGAGATGATGAGCTTCGCGTTCAATCTTGAAAAATCAATGTTTGAAGAGCTGAACGAAGCTGCGAAAGCAAACGAAATGAGCTTTGAAGAGTTCATCTACAACTGTATGGAAGTGGGCATTGCCATCACAAACGGCGAACTCGCTCTCATAGACACAGATCAGCTTAACTGCTGTGAAGAAGGCGAAGAAGAGGAAGGCGGCTGCGACTGTAAATAATACCACGGCTGGATCTCGCGGTATATCGCCACGGTACGTGTGCGGATGTCCGTAACCAGTCTTAAAGGTTTTTTGGAGAATCTGAAGTAGCCCACGACCTTTTCAAGCCCTTCAGGTTCTTCAACAGCCTTTCTTATCATATTGACAGCCTTGACTATTGTATCGTCCATAAGAAAATTATCCTTATCCTCAAGCACACAGATATAGGTCATATTCGATTCCACAACCTCGTGGAAAAAATGCGTTCCGTATGACATCTCCGGCACCAGCCCGCGCTCAATCCTGCCTATCTCGACAACTGCCTGCATTCCGTCTATATCCGAGAAACTCACCGGAACACCAAGCGACGTGACGCTGGAACCCCACCTGCCGTAACCCATAAGCACACTGCTGAACCCTTTCTCTTTCACCCGCTGATTCAGGATACCGATTACTCTGGCACATTCCTTCTTTTTTTCCGGCGGCAGAAGGACGTATTCGTCCCAGTTCACATATATCACCGTATCAATTGGTATTGAGTTGTTGCCGCCCAGAAACGTTCCCTTCGCCTTGAATACGGTATATTCGCGGCTTCCGGCGCGGTTGTCCTCGTCGCTGATACGCTGAACCTGAACAGGTCTGCATTGCAGGATATTTATAAAATACTGCTGTTCATCCTGAAAGCTGATGGTAAACTCTATCTCCACAGGGCTGTTGTACTCCGTTTCAAGGGTTTTCAGCACCTCGGCAAGGGTCTTTATCACAGAAGTTTTGTTTATCACGTGGTCAAGGTCAACCATCCATGAAGTTATATTGGAGCCTGTGGCGCGGTAAATGGTCTTCTCGGTCTCAATATCTCTCGACGCTATCAGGTTCAGAGACGGTCTGAACGACGTCTGGTCAAGGTCGGAAGGTTTTATTTCACGTATCCTGTTCGCAACCGTGTCAACCACGTCCATAAGCCGCTGGCTGTATACTCTCTTGTTCTCGGCACCGGGCATAGGGTTATCGTTTGGTCTGTTGACGGCTATCATCCGCGCATAATCTGTCCCGCACCGGCTGACAGCCCTTGTGCCAAGCCCCGCAACCATACGCAGAAGCCCCGATTCGGGGTCTATTTTTTTATCCCATACGAACGAGTTATAAGAATGTCCCACTCCAGCTATGTGAGGGAAGAAAAAATTTCCCTGATACACGCCGGAAACGCGCTGTATCACCACAGACATGACATCCGCCCTGTCGTGGAGTCTCGCCGCTTTTTTATAACTCTGCGCCTCGCGGGCAAAGGTGCTGGCGAAAACTGATTTGACAACGTCCGCAAGCTGGGAAAGCATCTGCGCGTCGTCACCCGAAAGGATGCAGAAACGGCTTTCGTATCTTCCTGCGTACGAACTGCGGAAGCTGTCCTCCTGCAATGAGCTTGAACGCACAATGATGGGAAAGTGACCGTAATAGTCTACAAGGTCTTCCAGACGTTCCAGTATCTCAGGAGGCATCCTGCCGTTCATGACAAGCCTGTGGAGCCTTCTGCTCTTGTTTCCGTCGGGATCGTGGGAAAACGAGATATAATCGTCCCATAAGCTGTTGTATATCAGAAAAGTATAGAAAGCATCCGCGCCCAGAAAAAAGCTGTCGTCGCTTTCCGCGAAGTATTTAAGAAGGTGCGGAAGTTTTTTGCGGATTATCTTTCTGGCGATAAGCATACCCGCCGCCTTTCCGCCTATGAAGCCGGAACCTATTGTACGCTTGCGGATTATCTTCATCTCTTCAAGGGTGAAGTTGTTCGCAGCAAGCTCAAGTATGCGCTCGTCCATGCCGAGAAGAACGCGGCACAGTCTGTTCACAGCCTCCTGCTCTTCCGAGTCCCCGTCACCGAGGAACAGATCGTCCAGACAGGTGAAATACTGCATGTCGCTCCGTCTGTCCGGCGGATTCTGCATTTTGAGGGCTTCCAGCGTATCCTGAACGGGTCGCACGCCCTTTTTCGGTTCCATTATATATGGTTTATACATCGCCGCAGAGTGCCTGTCTTTAGCCTTTCTGGGGACAAGGCAATATCTGCCCAGATTGTCCCGCATGACGCGGACTGATACCGTGGCAACGTCTGTTATCTTTCTGGAAGTGAATTGTCTGTGACACTTGCGCTGAACAGCGGTAAATGTGGTGAGCCTGCGCATCTTTGCGAAATCCATGATCAGCTGATACGCATATCCGATGAGCCAGTCGGAACCCCAGTATGCCATTAATCCTGTGAGACAGTCCATTATTATAATGTCGCCGTCGTCAACCCGCATGACGTATCTGGAACAGTCCTCGACAAAATGCTCGAATCCCGCGGAAGGATCCACACGGAAAACAGTCAGATTTTCAGAGAATATATCCGGATCAAAATCCCGGCAAAAGCTGATAAAATGAAATTTCCCGCCAAAGCCGCTCATGTCGGAAACCAGAGTTTCCGCTATCTGCATATAACTTTGCGGGTTTTCCATTTGAAAAACGACACCGTCACCCTGACGTAAACCGCCCGCTAATGTAACAATGCCGTCGCCCGACAAACTTCTGTTCATTCAACCTCTGCCGGTATTTTTTTAAAAACTACTGCTCCGAACAGTTCTTCGGGTTAATATGCTTCAGCTTCTGCGTATCCTGAGCAACCGTTTCGTCCTGTTTCATTCCGTTAACTGTGACGTTAAGTATGTCCGCAACGAAGCTGTCCTTTTTGTTAAGGCTGTAGATGATCCATCTGCCGTCTTTTTTAGAGGTAACGATGCCCGCGTTGCGAAGCACTTTGAGATGTGACGAAATAGTGGACATAGAGATATGCAGAACCGCATTGATCTCACATACGCACAGATCGCGAATACCAAGCATACAAACTATCCTAAGCCTGTTGCCGTCTCCCAATGCTTTAAAAACTTCAACCTTTGAATTCATTAGAACCCACCTGAAAAAAATAATTCTGACGAGATATTAACACCGTTAATTTTTGAATTATCAGAACAAATAATCATATCCCCAAAATAGTCAAAAATCAAACTATTATACAGCTAAATTTTAGCCATAATTCACAATAAATCAATCATAAAGGTTTGATATCGCCTGCAGGAGTAGTTTTTTGTTAACTGGTTTAAATACAACGGCGTTGACATCTTCAAGACATTCGGTTTCATTTCGGTAGGCAGTGGTAACGATGATCGGTACTTGCTGGTTTATTTTTCTGATGTGAGAGATCATTTCAAACCCGCTCATTTCCGGCATTGAGAGGTCAGTGATAACGATATCCGGCGCTTCGGAGGAGAACTTTTCCAGTCCTTCCCTGCCGTCGGCGGCAATAACAATATCTTTAAAATACTTAGAAATCATCCTTGAGGCCATTTCGCGTGTGATATCATCGTCCTCAACATAAAGAACCTTAAACTCTTTCAGCTTTTCCAATGAATCCATCTGCTGCCTTCTTACAAAACTTTTGTCCCGAAACATATTATACATGTTTTTAAGTTAGAATAAAGAATTAATGTCAAAATACACTGTTTTTATCCTTTAGTTCATTTTACCACGAATAAAATCAGATGATTGAAAAATCAAAAGAAAACTGTTAATGTAAACCAATTATTATTTTTGCGGAGACTGACATTTTAAGTTCCAGTAATTTTCGCACACTATTTGAAGATATGTCCGATCCGGTCGTGCTTCTTGAAGGGGACACACCGGCAAGGCTTAACGATGCTGCACACAGGCATTTCGGCAAAACATGCATGGTGGAGCTTCTGAAAAAGGACATAGACGATTTCAGGCTTTCCGATGAAAGAAAAGCATCTTTCAGACGTGAACTTGAGGTTGATGACGGAATCTCTGTATACAATATCAGGATAAAATCAGTTTCGCCGGATAAAAAAACACTTCTGATCGAATTTTCGGATATTTCCGAAGAGGAAAAGCTGAAAAACAGATTAAGCTTCCTGCAATCCATGATGGATTCCATTCCGAACCCGATCTTCTATAAATCCCCAGACGGAAAATACATCGGCTGCAACAAGATGTTTGAAAGATACGTCGGCGTTTCAAAAGATGAACTCGCAGGCAAGACCGTTAGGGACATAACACCCCACGACTGGAAATTCCAGTGCGCACGCACGGATATGCAGATAGTCGGCACCGGAAAACTCAAACCTTATGAAACTATCATAACCATGCCGGACGGCGGCAACAGGAACGTTATATTCTCAAAAGCACTGCTGAAAAACTCCGAAGGGAAACCCGAAGCCATTGTCGGCACCATTCAGGACATAACCGAGCGGAAAAAAGCAGAGGACAAAATACAGAAACTCGCTTACTACGATACCCTTACGGGCTTACCAAACCGCCAGCTTCTGCTTGACCGCATAAGGATCATGGTGGAACATTCAAAGCGGAATGAAGAAACATTCGCAGTACTGTTCATAGACGTTGACCGTTTCAAGACCATAAACGACACGCTGGGTCACACGGCAGGCGACCAGCTCCTTATGAATATCGCAAACATACTTAAGGCGAACGTCCGCTCCTGCGACACGGTTGCAAGGCTCGGCGGAGACGAATTTGTCATCGTGCTTACAAACGTTGACGAAAAGACCGTAAGCCACATAGCCGGCAAGCTTATGAATATGCTTTCCAGACCCCAGTTCGTTAACGGACACGAGCTTTTCTCCAGCCTCAGTATCGGTATCAGCATGTTTCCCCTGGATGCTGAAGAAGGAGAAACGCTCCTTAAAAATGCAGACATGGCAATGTATCAGGCAAAAGAACAGGGGCGAAATAACTTCCAGTTCTTCTCTCAGGATATGAATAACAAGGTCATGCATAGACTTGTTATGGAAAACGACCTGCGTCATGCTATGGACAGGGACGAATTCTATCTCGAATATCAGCCGCAGTATAACGTTGATACCGGAAAGATGTTCGGCGTGGAAGCTCTTCTGCGCTGGCATAAACCGGAAAAGGGCATTATGCCCCCGGCAAGTTTTATATCTCTTGCCGAAGACACCGGACTCATACTCCCTATAGGCGAATGGGTGCTTCTGCGCGCCTGCTTCCAGAGCAAAGAGTGGGAGCTTAACACCGGACAGAAGATAATCACTTCTGTAAATATCTCCGCAGTGCAGTTTAAACAGAAAAATTTCCTCAACAGTATAAAGAATATATTGAAAGTTACAGGTGCAGACCCCACCTGCATAGAGCTTGAACTGACAGAAAGCGTCCTTATGACAGACGTCGACCAGACACTTCAGACCCTCAAAGAGCTGAAGGATCTTGGTCTTAAGCTCTCCATAGACGATTTCGGTACAGGTTACTCATCGCTGAACTATCTGCGTTTTTTCCCCATAGACAGGCTGAAAATAGACCGTTCATTCATATCTAACATCATGAACGATAAGGACAATGCCGCTATCACACAGGCTATTATCGCAATGGCGGAAACCCTCAAGCTTCAGGTTACGGCGGAAGGAGTGGAGCAGGAAGACGAGCTGAACACCCTTCGCAGCTTCAAGTGCCACGATATTCAGGGTTTTCTGCTCGCCAGACCTTCATCTCCGGAAATCATCAACAAACTTATGTCGGATTCCCTATAACCGCTATATCTCTCCACCTGCCGCTGCGGTAACGCAGGATAAGCATAACAGGAACTGTCAGAAATGCGAGAACCATGGTCATCCATGCAGTATACATTGAAGTGCCGAGCACATGCAGGCTGACAAACACCGCAAAAACCACAAGCCACGTTCCGCCAACCGTTATAAGCATAGCAAAATATGTATCGCCCGCTCCGCGCAAAGCTCCGGCGCAGGACGCTATAAGTGATTCCAAAATAACGTATATGGACGCAGTGCGCACCATGAACACTGCAAGCTCCCTTGAGTTTTCAAATGCCGGATCGTAATGCCCGGGACGGAATACGTCCGTGAGCATCGCCGGAAAAAACACAAAGAAGAACGTAACTGCCGCGGAGTAGAACACTCCGGTTTTAATGCCTGAAAACAGCGACCTGTGCGCCAGATCGGGACGTTTCGCCCCCATATATCTTCCGAATATGCTGGTGACGCTCATCTCAAGCCCCATAAGCGGTACGAAAGCGACGTGATCCCAGTTGAATGCTATTGTTACAGCCGACGCAGTCTCAGAACCGCGTGCATGGAACATGAATATCATAGCTGTGAACGCCATAAGACCCAGAACAAATTCCAGACCTGCGGGAAAGCCGTATCGCAGAAGCGTTTTGAGTATGTTTATATCATATCTGAACGATATCTTAAGGTTAAGCCGCGTGCTTTTCGCATATCGTATGTATGAATATATCAGTATCAGAAGAGCGAAAAGACCGCCAAGAAGCGTTCCGAATGCGGCACCGTTCACACCCATCGCCGGAAGACCGAATTTGCCGAATATCAGCACATAGCTGAAACCGACGTTCAGTATCATCGCCGCAAATGATGAAAACATCACCACACGGGTGTTGCCGACCCCTATGAAAAATCCTGAAAATGCCGCACGGACAAGCATCAGTACGCTTCCGAACATCAGTATGTCAAAGTATGAATACTGAAATCCGAGCTGCACCGGAGATATCCCCGAAACCCTGAACACATAATGCCCGAATGGTATGAACAGCAGAATTATCAGCGGATAAGCCGCCAGCGCGGTAAGAACCGCCTGAAACGTCACCGCCGGACATTTTTCCCTGTTTCCGGAACCCAGATACTGCGCTGTGACCGCCGCAGAATAACCTATGAGTCCCATAAAGAAGGATATCATTGTAAACATGAACAGACCGCCCCCCATGGCGGCGCTCATCTGCTCTGCTCCCATGCGGGAGAGGAAGAGCCTGTCCGTAAACACCATTATCGTCTCGCACCCGTTGGATATGACCATCGGCAGTGCGATAGATATCATTTCACGCACGCCTCCGCTTTTTGCGTGAACGACTGAATTATTACCAGTTTCCAAAACTGCACCTAAAAAAATACTAAATTGTTGTGACTAAATTTGCCTTGAATGTGATCCGTAAATTGAAATGGTTACGATGAGAGGGTTGAACTATTTCGATTATTAATCACAAAGATTGTTGATTACCGACTCAATCATTTTTAATGCACCTCTCAGTTTGGTCTGGGAAATATACTCCTGCATTAAATAATTAGCAAGTCAAATATTCATTATGAAAAAAGAGCGGGGATGAACATCAGGAAGATGAACACCAGAAAAACTATCACGGTTGAACGGATATAGCCGAAGCCCCTTATCCGGCTGTAGGCATACACGACCAGACTCAGATACCACGCGAGAAATATGGTATGAAATATCTTAAGGTGCTGAGGAGGAACAAGAAAAGTCAGAGGCAGAAACAGCGACATGATCTCAAAACCGAGCATCACCCGCAGAAAACCCAGAAACACTGGCATGGTCTTCGGCAGATACAGAAACAGAAGAGCGACGAATATCATGGAAAAGACCAGACCTTCAAGGATGCCGTCCATCCCGACGGGTGCTATATTCCCTTCCATATCCCTGTAAGGGATGAACAATGTCACAATGAACATGCACACGAGATTGAACATGTGCGCATTATTCAAAAATACTGCGTAAAGCGCTTTTTCACTGAAAAAGATCATACGGATGCAGAGTGCAGCCGTGTGCAGGGGGGAAGGGTGCTTCTTACCAGTTTTTACTGCCGCGCCGCCAGTTTTCATCCTTGCTGTACCACCACTCGTAATACATTCTTTCGAGACAGGACTGCATTATCTCTTTTCCAATGTCAGTCTTAAGCCTCTGCGAAGAGGCCTTTATCCAATTTTCCGCCTGCTTGTTGCCCTTGTCAAGCTGCTCTTTCAAAAAGAAGATAAGCTCAAGTGTATCCGCATCCTTCGCTATCATCGCCTCAAGGCTCTGCTGGGCGGCGTATTCGCCTATGCATGTGTTCACGTCTTCTTCGATGGGAAGTCCCTTTACAACGTGACTGAGAGCCTTCTCATCATCGGAGTCCACGTAGTTCTGCTGCAGGTAATTGAGGTCACCCGTGCGGGATTCCTCAAGGTCGTGAAACATACACATCTTAAGCACCTTGTCCGCATCACACGGAACCATCTTTGCCATGGTAAAACCTATCATGGCGGTGCGGAAAATGTGGTCGGCGATGGACTGGGTGCCTGAACCCAGATAGTCCTGCCCTGACCGCTTCATGGTCTGCAGGATGCCAAGTTCATAAAAGAACGTGGCGCTTCTGTCAGATATTTCTTTCATCAACAACCCTTTTCGCTTTCCCCTCAAATCTTTCGAGGGTCTGTCCCATAACAAGGTTAACCTTCGGCTTGAACTGGAGTATTTTGGCAAGCTGCGAGGTGATGTCTTCCAGAAGCTTTTTCTGCTTCTTCATTTCATCGAAGAATGTAGCTTCCGTAACCTCTACCTTGATCTCCATTTCGTCCAGAGCGCCTTTTTTACGAACGAAAATCATATAATGGGGGGATGCGCCGTCAACCTTGGAAAGCGCCTCCTCAACCTGCGACGGGAACACGTTCACACCGTTTATGATAAGCATGTCGTCCGTTCTTCCCTTCGCTTTTTCCATCTTTATAAGAGTTCTGCCGCATGGACATTCCTCTCTGTAAAGTCTTGTTATATCGCGTGTTCTGTATCTGATAAGGGGCATACCCTCGCGTTTAAGCGTCGTAAGCACCAGCTCGCCCTTTTCGCCGAGTGGCAGCGGCTGTAAAGTCACGGGGTCGATTATTTCAGGATAGAAAAAGTCTTCGTTTATGTGAAGACCGCTTTTGCACTCGCACTCGCCGGATATTCCGGGTCCCATCAATTCTGAAAGACCGAAGTTGTCAAACGCCTGAACGCCCAGACGCTCCTCAATCTCCGCCCTTACCTTGTCGCCCCATGGCTCACTGCCCAGAAGTGCGATCCTAAGGCTCAGTTTATCCTTCGTGATGCCCTCTTTCTCCATCGTCTCCGCTATGTGCAGTGCGTATGAAGGCGTGGCAACCAGAACGGTACTTTTATAGTCTTCCATGATGGCAAGCTGTCTCGCCGTGTTGCCGCTTGAAACGGGGATAACGGACGCGCCGATGTTCTCCGCGCCGTAGTGAAGTCCGAATCCGCCTGTAAACAGCCCGTATGTGAAGGAGATATGCACAATATCCTCGCGGCTGACCCCTCCCGCAACCATAACGCGGGAAACAAGGTCATTCCAGTTCTGAAGGTCGCTTGCAGTGTATCCCACGACGGTAGGTTTTCCCGTGGTGCCGCTTGACGAATGGATGCGCACGATATCGCGCAGCGGTACAGCGAACATGCCGTAGGGATAGTTGTCCCTCAGATCCTGTTTCGTGGTGAACGGCAGTTTGGATATATCGGACAGATCGTTTATGATGTCCGGCTTTATATTGAGCTCGTTGAATTTTTTACGGTAGAAGTCAACCTTGTCATAGGCGCGGTTAACGGTAGTCTGGAGTCTCTCAAGCTGAAAAACCTGCCTCTGCGCAACAGGCATCGTCTCTTCGTCTTTCTGCCAGAATTTCATCTCTCCCATTTTTCCTTGTACTCCTTTCCGAGATATGCTCTTTTCACTTCGTTGTCGCCGAGCAGCTCGGACGCTTTGCCCTGAAGAATGATTCGTCCGTTCTCCAGAACATAGCCCCTCTGGGCATATTTCAGCGCCATGGTCGCGTTCTGCTCAACCAGCAGGATGGTAAGCCCGCCCGCCGCCAGAACCTTCAGTTTCTCATATACCTCTTTTATGACAAGGGGCGCAAGCCCCATTGAGGGTTCATCCATCAGCAGAAGTTTCGGCGAGGTCATAAGCGCCCTGCCGATGGCAAGCATCTGCTGTTCGCCGCCGGAAAGCATCCCTGCGGTCTGTGTCTGGCGCTCCTCAAGAACGGGGAAAAGCTCGAACATCTTTTGCAGACTGACCTTAACCTCTCCTGCCGGACGCGTGAAGCCGCCCATTTCAAGGTTTTCGCGCACCGACATGTTCGAGAAGATGCGCCTGCCCTCAGGCACGATCGCCATCCCCTTTGTAACTATTTTCGGCGTTCTCGCCTTCGTAACGTCTTTTCCGTCAAACGTCACGGTGCCTTTGGAGTTGCCGATTATATTCATAATGCTGTTAAGCAGTGTGGTCTTGCCTGCGCCGTTGCTGCCGATAAGGGATACGAACTCCCCGGGCGCAACGTGCACAGATACGTTTGAAAGCGCCTGCACCGCGCCGTATGAAACCGAAAGAGATTTTACCTCAAGCATCCTCGTCCCCCAGATAGGCTCTAAGAACCTCTTTGTTCTCCCTAACCTGCGCGTAGGATCCCGCAGCAATGACCTGACCGAAGTTCAGGCACACCACAAAATCAGCCAGCGACGAGATAAATTGCATATCGTGTTCCACCATGAGTATGCATACGCCCATGGCCTGAATTTTGCGAACCATGTTCGCCAGATTTTCCTTCTCCGCAAGGTTAAGCCCTGCGGCAGGTTCGTCCAGAAGCAGCAGTCTGGGGTTTGACATAACAGCCCTGCCCAGTTCAAAGTTTTTCAGAACACCGTAAGGCACGCTTCCCGGTGTCATATCCGCATATTCGGTGACATTGACGAAATCCATGCACTCTTCGATGCGTTCGGAGGTCTCTTTCCAGTATTTTCTGTTCAGCCTCAGCATGGTCGCAAAGACAGATGGTCTCTCCTTGCCTATGAAACCGAGATACATATTCTCACGGAGGGTCAGCTCCGGTATAATGTTCAGGTTCTGGAATGTTCTTGATATACCGCCCATAAAGACCTGTTCCGATCTGTAACCGGTGATCTCTTTTCCGTCAAATTTTACAATCCCCTCTTTAGGGGTGACAAAACCCGTGATAACGTTGAAAAGTGTGGTCTTTCCAGCGCCGTTGGGTCCGATGAGCGCCGATATCCCCTTGTCGGGCATGGCAAACGTGACGCTGCTTAACGCGTGTACGCCGCCGAAGCTTACTCCGATGTTGTTTATATCAAGCATTTCTCTTCACCAGCCTTTTCAGAGTTCCGGATATCCCGCCCGGCAGAAACATGATAACGACGGCAAGCAGTCCGCCGTATATTATCATTTCATATTCCTCAAAAGCAGAAAACAGTTCCGGCACAAGTCCCAGAAGAATGGCACCGACAACGCCGCCTGTGATATATCCCAGACCGCCGATGGTCGCCATGGCGAGCAGTTCCACTGAATATTTGAAACTGAACGACACGGGGCTTATGAAATGGGTGTAAAAGGTGAATATAGCACCGTTAAAGGCAGTCAATGCCGCCATGGACGCAAACACCATGACCTTTGTCTTAGCGGGAGTTATGCCGTAGCTTCTGCAGGCGCTTTCAGAGTTCTTGATGAATTTGAGCTTATTGTGCAGAAACGATTTATCGAAAAGCTCGCAGGCGAACAGGAACACCATGAAAAAGATGCTCATGAACACAAAGAACGATTTCTCGTCCGCGAGGTCGAATTTGCCGATTATAATGTCGCCTATACCAACGAAACCGGACGGACCGCCTGTTATAAAGTCCATCTCGTTCATGACGATATAAAGTATCATCCCCATGCCCAGCGTAGCCATGGCAAGGTAGTTTCCGTGCAGTTTCAGGATGGGAGACCCAACCAGATAAGCAACTGCGAAAGCAGCCGCCGCAGCTATGGGCATCGTCATGAGCGGGTTCACACCATAATTGGTGGAAAGCACCGCCGCAACATATGCGCCAAGCCCGAAAAACGCCGCCTGACCTATGGAGATGATGCCCGTGTAGCCGAGCAGTATATTGAGCGCCGTCGCGTTCACCGCGTGTATCAGAAGCAGTGTGGCGACGCCTATGTAATATTCGTTTGAAACCTGTGTACCTATGTAGCCCAGCACACATGCCATAATTATTATAAAAGTAAAATTGAGCCTTTTCATACGCGCGTAGCCTTTTTGCGTCCGAACAGTCCGTCCGGTTTAATGAAAAGAATCAGCAGAATGACAAAGAACGCCATTGCATCTTTATAACCGGAGGGGATAACGCTTGCGGAGAAACTCTCGAATATGCCGAGAAGCAATCCGCCCGCCACAGCCGCCCAGAAGTTGCCAAGACCGCCGAGGATAGCGGCGGCAAAACCTTTAAGCCCTATCATGACGCCGTCGTCGTATGTTACGAAGGTGATAGGGGAAATTATTATCCCTGCGATACCTGCCATTGCGGAGGAAACGGCGAACGACATTATACGCACGCTGCGGACGCTTATGCCGCAGGTTTCAGCCGCTGTCTGATCATCGAAACAGGCGCGCATCGCCTTCCCGTATTTTGATTTTTTGAGGAAAAAATTGAGTCCCCACGCCACCAGCAGAGAGACTGCAATTATCAGTATACTCTGGCTTGATATGACCCCGCCGGGCATCTGAACGTTAACCACCGGGATATAATCGTCAACCCGCAGGCTGTCGCGACCCCAGATATGCATGGCAACATCCCGCATGATTATGGATGCGGCGATGGTGAGCGTTACAAGATTTATCTCGGTCTTGTATCTGGCAAGATGGATAAAAACCCTTTCATAAAGCACGCCGATGATAAAACAGCCGAGAAGCGTCAGCGGAAGCGCAGTGTAAAAAGGAATCTCGAACATGCAGAACAGGGTATAGATAAGCATCCCGCCCAGCATGACAAACTCCCCCTGTGCAAAGTTTATCAGTCCCGTGGTGTTGTAGATAATGTTAAACCCCAGAGCAACCAGCCCGTATATACTCCCGCTGGTCAGCCCCGAATACAGAAATTGCATCAATAACCATCCGTAAATTTATTCCGTAAGAAAAGATGAGACTGCTTCGTCGCCATACTCTTCGCAGAGACGGTTTTTTGTCTTCGCGAGAAGCGCATGCGACGACGCGATCCCGCATTTTCCTGACTTTGTCATCAGTCCGATTATATTTCGTAAATACTGCTTCCGGAAATAAGTGTGTATCCTTCCGCAGAGAGTCTTTCAACAGCCTTGTCCGTCTCGTCAAAGCGAAATATCATTATAGCCCTGCTGCCTGTGGGTTCAACAAAGGCGTACATATATTCAACGTTGATTTCGTTTCTGCTGAGAGCGCCAAGAATCTCTGCAAGTCCGCCGGGCTGGTCTTTAACCTCAACAGCCACGACCTCCGTGCGTCCCACGGTAAATTCATTGTCTTTCAGTATCTTATAAGCACCGTCGGGATTGTTTACGATAAGTCTTAAAATCCCGAAGTCCGACGTGTCAGCCAGAGAGAGCGCCCTGATGTTTATTCCGTTCTGACCAAGAAGGTTTGCCACGTCATAAAGTCTTCCTGATTGATTCTCAATGAAAACAGAGATCTGCTGAAGTTTCATACTACACCTCTCAAAGCTTTCTTTTATCAAGCACACGCACAGCCTTGCCTTCGCTTCTGGCTATGGTCTTATGTTCAACTATGCGCACCTTGCAGGTCACGCCGATCATGTCTTTTATCTCTTTCTCAACAGCCTTGGAAAGATCCTGAAGCCTGCTGATCCTGTCCATAAAAATACCTTCCGCAAGCTCTATCTGCACCTCAAGGGTATCAAGGTTGTCCACTCTGTCTACAATAAGCAGATAGTAAGGTGAAAGTTCCTGTTTTGTCACGATGATAGCCTCAACCTGTGACGGGAACACGTTCACGCCGCGGATGATGAGCATATCGTCGCTTCTGCCTGTCACCTTCCGCATACGCACGGACGAACGTCCGCATTTGCATGGGTCTGTTATCAGGCTAGTTATGTCGCGCGTACGGTATCTGATGAGCGGGATAGCCTCTTTAGTGATGGTGGTGAAAACAAGCTCACCCTCTTCTCCGGCGGGCAGAACCTCGCCTGTGTCGGGATTTATGGTCTCAACAATGAAGTGGTCTTCGCTGATGTGCATACCGCGCTTCTCTTCAACACACTCGTAACCGACGCCGGGTCCGATTATTTCGCTGAGACCGTAGATGTCCAGCGCGTCTATCTGCCACTTTGCCTCAATCTCCTGACGCATGGCATCTGTCCACGGTTCAGCACCGAAAACGCCGACGCGAAGTTTAAGGTCTTCTATCTTAATGCCCTCTTCAATCGCCGTTTCATACAGGCTGAGAGCATAACTTGGTGTACACGATATAGCTGTTGAACCGAAATCTTTCAGAAGCATAAGCTGTTTTTTTGAGTTTCCGCCTGAGATGGGAATAACTGAAGCGCCTATTTTTTCAGCACCGTAGTGAGCGCCGAGACCGCCAGTGAACAGCCCGTAACCGTACGCGTTCTGGAGGATATCGCCTCTGCCGATACCTGCTGCTGACATAGTTCTCGCCATGAGTTCCGCCCATGTATCAACGTCTCTGGCGGTATAGCCGACAACGGTGGGTTTCCCTGTGGTGCCGCTTGATGCATGGATACGCACAACCTGTTCCTGCGGAACAGCAAACATCCCGAACGGATAGTTATCGCGCATGTCCTGTTTATATGTGAAAGGCAGTCTTTGAAGGTCGTCCAGAGATTTTATGTCCTCCGGTTTAACGCCCGCTTTATCGAATGAATTCCTGTAAAAAGGCACCCTGTGGTAAACGTTTTCCACAAGCTGTTTCAGCCTCAGAAGCTGAAGTTTCCGCAGTTCGTCCCGCGGCATGGTCTCATATTGCTGGTTCCAGATCATAGCACGCTCCAAGCCTTTTGTGGCGGTAGAGAAACTTAACAAGACAGGAGCGAAATGTCAAACCAATTCGGTTTAATCAGGGTATATATCTGTGCAGGTCGCCTAAACGCATCTCGGCACCGGGTCTCGTTCCTTTTTTACAGAAATAGGCAACTTTCTTCTCGCCTCTGTCGGAAATGAGTTCGCATTTGTCTCCCGTCAGCGCAATGTATCTGTCAACGTTCTTCCGATAGGTGAAAAGAATATATTCCTCACGCTGATTAAGGTAGTCAACCAGCTCATCGTTCGAGTTCATCCATACATTCTTATATTCGTCATATGTCTGGAACTGCACCTCGCGGCGCTTTCCGAAGGCGATGGGAACTACCCTGTCAAGATAGAAGCTTAACGAAGGCGTGAACGCAGCATAGATGATAACGTCGTATTTACCCTGCGGGTCAAATTTCTTTATATCTTCTCCGGAAAGCCTGTAGCCTTTTATATAAGGACCTGCAAACGTCATTCCGCCGTATATAAGCAGCGTAAGCAGGATAATAGCCGCAGAAACCGAAAAATGATATCTGCGGATGAACCATTTTTTCTCTATCATAGCCGTCATCAGCAGAACGTAAGCCGCCGAGCCGCCCGCTATGAACATCCAGAACTCGCGCAAATGCTCCACAAACAGAGGAACAAGAGCCACAAGTCCGCCCAGAACTACAAAAATATATCCGATCGCCTTGGGTATCAGAGGACGCTCAGCCCTGCCGGATGCCAATACTGCCATGACAGGGTAAAACGGAAGAATGTACGTCGCAAGCTTGCTTGCGGAACATTCAAAAACGATGAACGGTATAAGCACATAAAGATAGATATGCCAGCCGCCCTTCACAAAATTGCTGTTGCGGATGTTTGAAAAGAAATAAAACAGCCATGGAAGAAAAGTACCAAGTATTATCAGAGGGAAAAAATACAAAGGCTCGGATCTGCTGAATCTCTCAGCATCAGTGACACGCTCGACAGTCTGGTCATAAAGGAAATATTTCAGAAGCCCGTCGTTCGACGTGACCACGCCGATATACCAAGGCAGCGCCACCACAACGAACATAATAAGCATCAGCAGATAATCAAACCATCCGAACGCCCTTCTGTGATCTCTGTCAAAAAGGCAGATAACCGCGAACGGCAGGAGCGAAAACAGGAAAATGATAGGACCCTTGGTCAGAAACCCCAGACCGAATAACATCCCCATAAAGACTGCGTTTTTCAGCGTTTTATTTCCGTATATCTGCTCAAACATGTATGCAAGAGCCGCAACCGTAAAGAACGTCAGGTAGATATCCGTAGATATGACACGGCTGACCACCAGAAACAATACTGACGAAGCGAGTATAAGTACTGAAAGCTGAGCCTTGTCCCTGTCGCCGGTGAGAGTGAAGGTCATTCTGCGGGTGTATATAAGAGTGAGTACGGAAAAGACAGCGGGAAAGAACCTTGCGCCAAGCCCGTTAACACCGAAGATGTCAAGCCCGAAAGCCGTCATCCAGTATGTCAGCGGAGGCTTATGGAAGTGTTTTATACCGTTATAAAAAGGCGTGATATAATCCCGGTTGCGAAGCATCTCCCTGCCCATCTCGGCATATCGGGCATCCGTTGTTTCCATGATGTCCAGCCAATAGGCGGGAAGCAGAAGCGCAACAAAATAGAGCGCAAGAAAGATGTAAAATCTGGTATCTTCAACCAGACTGAGACTGTTTTTCAAGCTTGATGAAGTATAGGTTTCTGACATAAATTAAAATTCCGACACTTTGTCCGGCGATAAACACCGCATCGTGTACCATTACTGAATATATTAAAAGCAGAACGCTTCCCCCGAGACTGAACCACCAGAACATAACGGGAAACACGCTCTTTTTTGCCTTTTCCGACATGATCCACTGAACGAGGAACCGCAGAAAGAACATTCCCTGTGCGATGATACCCACCGCAAATATAAACCCTGTGTAATGAGGCTTGTCCTTGCTGACAACATCCGGAAAGAAATATGCGGCAGCACCCACCATTCCGAAATAGATTATCAGCATAACCACCATCCAGAACCCGAACGAACGGGGTCTGGTACCTCTCTCCTTCATCACCAGGGAGATATTTCTCAAATAAATTATTGCGCCTGTGGACTGACCCAAAACAAAAATCGGATCCTTGACCAGTATCGCATATGTCAAAAGCACAAAACCGCCAGCCAGACTGAAATACCAGAAAGCCATAGGCACTGCGCTCTTTTTATACTTTTCGGCGTAAAGCCATTGCAAAATGAAGCGCATGAAGAAAAGCACCTGTCCGGCAAAACCGAACACTATCAGGGCGGTCTTGAGAACTGAAGGATTAAGAGCCGACATTGTTCTCTCTGACGCTTATTTTGAGATAGCGTTTCTGCATCCAGCGGACGCAGATAAGGTCATAAAGCGCCTCATAGCCCCTTTTCAGGTTGGTATATTTTGAAACGCCGGAGTGGCGCTGTCTGTGATTGACCTTCATCTCAACCACCTTTGCACCCTCCATACGCATCATGGCAGGAAGAAACCTGTGGAGACCTTTGTACATTTTTACGCGTTTGAGCATGGACGCGCGCATTATTTTAAGCGAACATCCTGTATCGTGTATGTCCTCTTTAATGACCGCGTTGCGTATCCTGTTCCCAAGTTTGCTGGCAAGACGTTTTGAAAGAGTGTCTTTGCGGTTGTGGCGCCAGCCGTTCACCATATCGTATTCGCCGAAAAGCTTAAGCATTTCAGGTATATCCGCCGGATCGTTCTGAAGGTCGGCATCCATAGTGATTATAATATCACCGGACGCATGCTGAAATCCGGAGTAAAGCGCCGCCGACTGACCGGTGTTTTTTGCAAACGCTATATATTTGACGCAATGGTCTTTCTCTGCCAAAGATTTTATTATTTCAAGACTTTTGTCGCGGCTGAAATCATCAACAAATATTATCTCATACTCGCCGCCAACCTTTGCGCAGACATCTTTTATCTGGTCATAGAGAGGGGAGAGATTGTTTTCTTCGTCGTAAACTGGTATCACATAAGATATTTTTTCCATCCGGCATCCTACAGGCATTTCTTTATTCAATAAATATGAACAAAGATAACTATCATATTTACGGTTTTTAGACAACTCCAAATAATATTAAGTTCAATACCCCATAAATGATTAAAAGATAATCACATGATGGTGATATAATGACCATATAGAATGTTGAGAATATGACAAAGGCGCATTTCATAGATTTCTTTCAATTGGCACGGCGTTTGCATATAAGCTCACTGATTAAAACACGGGGTGACAGATATGAAAAAATCTCTCCTAACAACACTTCTGATATTTACGGCATTCGCGGCATTTGCCGACGAGGCGCCGGCTCTTGACACAGGCGATACAGCGTGGCTTCTTATGTCTTCTGCTCTCGTTCTTCTCATGATGCCCGGTCTAGCACTTTTCTACGGTGGTATGGTCAGAGCGAAAAACGTTCTTTCCACATTCCTTTACAGCTTCACAGCCCTCACAGTGGTGGGCGTTGTCTGGATGGTGATAGGCTTTACACTGGCATTCGGTGAAACAGAATCTCCCTTTGTCGGAAGTATGCAATACCTTTTCATGGGCGGCGATTTTATGACAGCGATGTCGGGAACTATTCCGCTTTCGGTTTTTGCAATGTTTCAGGGTATGTTCGCGATAATCACTGTCGCGCTCATCAGCGGTGCAATTGTTGAAAGAATGAAGTTCTCCGCATGGATCATTTTCATGGTCGCATGGGTGATAATCGTATACGCTCCGGTTGCACACTGGGTGTGGGCAGGTTCCGGCTGGCTCTTTAAAATGGGCGCTCTGGATTTCGCGGGCGGTACAGTCGTTCACTTCTCATCAGGCTGCGCGGCTCTTGCGCTTGCAATAGTCCTCGGTAACAGAAAGGACTTCCTCAAATCCGCCACAATTCCCCACAACCTGACACAAACACTCATCGGTGCAGGTCTTCTGTGGTTCGGATGGTTCGGTTTCAACGCAGGTTCAGCTCTCGGTTCAAACGTTCTTGCCGGTCTCGCATTCGCAAACACAATGATCGCGGCTTCAGCAGCAGGTGTAAGCTGGATGCTTATTGAATGGACACACGGCAAACCCAGCGCGCTGGGCGTTGCTTCAGGTATAGTTGCGGGTCTCGTTGCTATTACACCCGCCGCAGGTTTCGTTGCTCCATGGGGAGCGCTTGTTCTCGGTCTTCTGGTTGGCGTAATTTGCTGTTATGCCGTCAGACTTAAATTCAAACTCAAACTTGACGATTCTCTCGACGTTTTCGGCATACACGGCGTTGGCGGTCTTTTCGGCGCTATCATGACTGGTGTTCTTGCTATCGAGGGTAAAGGTCTTGTAAGCGGAAACTCCGCACAGGTTGGTATTCAGACGATCGGCGTTCTCTCCGCAGGTCTGTATTCGTTCGTAGTTACACTGGTTATTGCTTATGCTCTTAAGGCTACTATCGGGATAAGGGTTACACCCGAACAGGAGGCTGAGGGTACGGACGTTAATCAGCACGGCGAGAAAGCGTACAACTAAGATCGTATTCTTTATATTGAAAAGGGCAGTCTTCGGGCTGCCTTTTTTTTATGTCCAGATATAGACTGCTTCGTTGCTGATGCTCCTCGCAGAGACGTATAAATGTAATCTTATTGACACTTAGAAGCGAGTAGTTCCAGGCGGACGAATAAAAATCAACGAGCATACGTAGAAGTATGTGAGGAAGATTCTTTATGAGGACAACGACGAAATACGAAGCTTATGGGAAGCATATGAGTTATGCGCCGCGTATCACCGTCAGTCGCGGGAAAGGATGACTCCGCGCGAGGTAAATGATATCCCCTGTTGTGTTTTTGCTCCTATCATAACGGATTCGATAACCGGCTCGGTCACATCTGTCGCCGATTTCCATCTGACAATGAAGCTTGCACCGGAACCGCCTGCCGTGTCGGATTCTTTCACGACAAAACGGACGGACGAAAGAGGATTTAAGACAACTGCGTTCCGGACGTATTTCGATATAAGTTTTCCGTCTGAACCGTAATAGTCGGCAGAGAGCAGTGTTATTCTGTTTTTCATATCCGTGTTTCTTATGCTGACTGTGGCGGCAAGCAGAAACGGTTTCTCTTTGTCTCCAGTATAAATATGAGAATACACCGGAACATAAACAGAAGCCCCTTTATATGCAAAAGCCGTTGCCGAAAGAAAAACAGCAGAAAGAACAAGGAATAACAATTTTGTCATGATGCACCTCACGTCTTATAATAAGCTCATAAAACTATTTTTCAAACATTAATCAGGCGGCATACCCACTAATAGTTAAAAACAAGTACATATAAAAGGTTGTTTTATCTTGAAATATATATTTTTAATGTTGATAATGTGAATGGTCGATAAGAAGAATACCGATAGCATCCTTTAAACGTCAAGAAAAAACTTAACTTTTGTTTCGTATATAATTAATGAAAGATATAATTAAATAAACTATTCTGGAGAATGCCATGTTGAAATCCGTCAAAACAAAAATATTGCTTCTGGTTTTAATTCCGCTTCTGGCTGTCACCTGCATAGTTCTTTTCACTGTCTACAGAGATGTGAAAAAAAACACCGCAGAGCAAATAACACAGGCAAGAGAAAAAATGCTCAACAGCAAGAAAGAAGAGCTGAAAAACAACGTTGACATAGCTCTTACGGCTATGAACCCGCTTGTTAATCATAAAGAACTGAGTACCGAACAGTCACAGATGATGGCAAAGGCCATACTTGAAAGCATCCGCTTCGCCGGCGACGGCTATATCTTCACCTATACGTTTGACGGGACGGCACTCACTGTCGGACCGAACAAAGCCGTTGTCGGAAAAAACCTTATGGCAGCCAAGGATGCCAACGGCGTTTATTTTGTAAGAGACATGCTTGATAAGGCAAAACTGGACGGCGGAGGCTACGTTGAATATATCTGGCTTAAACCATCCGCAGGCAAAGACGAACCGAAATTAAGCTATGCAACGGAAATTAAAGAATGGCACTGGATGATTGGTACGGGCGTTTACATTGACGACATCGACGTTGCTCTGGAGCAACTTCAAAAAGAATCCAATGCGCGCATAAGAAGCATGCTTCTCAGCATCTTCGGCTTCTCGGCGGTCGCTCTTGTGATAACTGTCGTAATAACAACTATCATGGTCGGCAGAATGACGAAAGGCATACAAACGGCAGCTGACGTTCTGCGGGATATCGCATCAGGTGAAGGCGACCTTACAAAACAGCTTCCCGTAACATCCGAGGACGAAATAGGACAGCTTTCCAAATATTTCAATCAATTCATCAGGAAACTGCGCGATATCGTCGCCACGGTTCAGGAGAACGCTCAGTCTGTAGCATCCGGCAGTACGGAACTTGCAGCGGCAACTGAAGAACTCTCCATGACCATGGGAGATCAGGCATCACAGGTCAGTAGTGTCGCTTCTGCAACTGAAGAAATGAGCGCTTCGTCGTCTCTCATAAACGAAAATCTGGACGCCAGCCTTAAAGTTGCGCAGGAGACGGCAAACAACACCACGGACGGCAGTAAGATGCTTAAAAAGGCTGTGGACGAGATACAGCAGATCAAAAACAAGGTTGACGAACTTGGCACCACGGTGAGAAGCCTTGCGGATTCATCTCAGGAGATAACCGCCATACTCAACGTCATAAGCGACATCGCAGATCAGACCAACCTTCTCGCGCTTAACGCCGCAATAGAGGCGGCAAGAGCCGGCGAACACGGACGCGGATTCGCTGTTGTTGCCGATGAGGTGCGTAAGCTTGCCGAGCGCACACAAAGCGCCACAGGCGAGATAAGCAGCATCATAGGAAATCTCCAGAAGGAGTCAGGCAGAGCCTCAGACGACATGGGACTGGCGCTTGTTCAGGTTGATTCAGGCGTCAAGACCATGATGGCAACCGCAACTTTCTTCGACAAAATCGTGGCATCGGTTGACGATATGAGTAATATGAACAGCGTGATAGAGACATCCATCAAAGAACAGGTTCAGGCGATTGAAAACATAAACGACAACGCTCAGACCATATCAACAGGCATAGAGCAGAGTACCCACGCGCTTGCCGAGATAAGCAGAACTGTCTCCGACCTTGAAAAGCAGTCCGAAAACCTTATGGTTCTGATGGGTCAGTTCAGAATATAATTCTTTTCAGCATTACTTCAGGAATGAGAGATCAATACCCTCATTCCTGCTGCGGTGCTGTGTACGACACAGCCAACATATCAAGCACCATATCCTTAAATTCCGCTATATTGTAATCAGTACCAGCCAAATTGTTAAACTTTTTAATCTGATCAGGATACTTTGCTTTATACCTGTTATTTGCCCAGATTATAAAAGGCACCTGAGACGTGTATTTAGAACGAACGGAATCGGCATGACCTGCAAAATTGCCATCGTCAAAAACGCTTTCACCATGGTCTGAAAAATAAATAAAAACGACGGTTTTATCAGTGTTTCCAAGCTCATTAATGATATCTGCAATTATGGCATCATTGTATCTTACTGAATTATCATATTCGTTTATTTTATCGTATTGTTTTTCTTTTTTGAGCCACGGTTTAGAAGCTATACCATCTTTAGTTTTAAAATAATCAAACGACTTCGGGTATCTGGCGGAATATTGCAGATGACTGCCCATCATATGCAGGAAAACTATATTGTTTAGTGTATTCTTCGTAACAACCTTCCTTAGCTGAGGTAAAAGTTTTTCATCATAACTTAAAAGTTGCGTCTGCTTTACACCTGTATTGATATTTACAAATTGCCTATACTTCGCACCTTGGACCACCATCGTGAGCATTGTATCCCAAGCACCAAGTGCAGCCTGATTTGATATCCAGTATGTATTGTAATTTACTTTGTTTAAAATATTAATAACAGGTAGATAGACGTTATTTTCTCTATATGTCAGAACTGCTGTAAGAGAAGGAATTGTACTGAAATATTCCGTGTATGCCTTATTAAAAACGATTAAATTGTCTTTAATTTCTGTCAACTTTGGGTTTGTTGCTCTTTTGTAACCATAAAGTTGCATATGCTTCCTAGTAAGAGATTCTCCAATGGCGACAACAAGCATATCTGGAGCGGATGATTTTTCAACATCCTGCACAACATAAATATTTTTTGATACCTTTTCCGAATAAGCCTTTTCAAGTTTTCCAGATTCTTTTAAATAGGATTTCAGAGATATAAAAAATCCGAACAGAGGATGGTGTTGCGTTCTTGTGATAAAAAGAGAGTTTTTGGTTCCAAATGCAACGTTTAGTAGAATAAAACCAATAACAAACACAGCCGTACGATTTCTGATTTTCCCGCTGCTCTGTACTATTCTGACTTTATATAAAAGGTAAAGCGGGACTACAGGTATAAGTAGTGCAAAAATAACCATATCCAACGAGAGATATCCAGAAATAAATTCAAAAGATTCTCCTGCGTTAGAGCATATCACGAAATAATTAACGTATATTATAATTTGTCCGATATGCTATGAATGAAACATGCAAACAAAGATACCCGACAACGAGCCTTATCAGCATATGAACAAGGCAGTAGAACACAGGCA
>JBFWLW010000010.1:0-76652 GCA_050251945.1 Deferribacterales bacterium
TAGTACGAGAGGACCGGGATGGACAGATCACTGGTGTTTCAATTGTCCCGCCAGGGGCACTGTTGAGTAGCCACATCTGGAACAGATAACCGCTGAAAGCATCTAAGCGGGAAACTGGCCCCGAGATTAGATCTCCCTGACGTAAGTCATTGAAGGACACTTGTAGATTACAAGTTTGATAGGCTGGGTGTGTAAGCGTTGTGAGGCGTTGAGCTAACCAGTACTAATAGTCCGTACGGCTTGATATAAAAAAACCTGCTTCCCTTAATTTTAAAAGCTCATAGATGGTCGGCTATAAACATCGCATAACGGCGTTGTTTCTAACCAGTCAAAGGTTGTCTTTGCGAGGGCATAGCCCGAAGCAATCTCATTGTCTTACAAAAGATGTTTATAACAGTTTAACTGGAATTTATAATAAGTTTATGGATTCCCTGGTGGCTTTAGCGGAGATACTACACCCGTTCCCATTTCGAACACGGAAGTTAAGCTCTCCAGCGCCGAGGATACTGTGTGAAGATTAACACATGGGAGAGTAGGTCGCCGCCAGGGATTTTTTACGTTTAAAATTAGCCTTTATCTACACCGTATAACTTCGTTGTCCTCAAAAAACCTTCCTCATGTATATCTATATACACTCTTCGATTTTTTATCGTCCGCCTTGTTCTGCTTGCGTCTAAAGACTAAGTATAAAACCTCTATTCGTCTTTGCGAGGAACAGCGTGACGAAGCAATCTGAAATCTTTAGATCGCTTCACCCATAAAGGGTTCGCGAAGACAAACAGTTCATTGTCTTTGCGAGGAATAACGTGACGAAACAATCTGAAATCTTCAGATCGCTTCACCCATAAAGGGTTCGCGAAGACAAACAGTCCATTGTCTTTGCGAGGAATAACGTGACGAAACAATCTGAAATCTTCAGATCGCTTCACCCATAAAGGGTTCGCGAAGACAAACAGTCCATTGTCTTTGCGAGGAACAACGTGACGAAGCAATCTGAAATCTTTAGATCGCTTCACCCATAAAGGGTTCGCGAAGACAAACATTCCATTGTCTTTGCGAGGGCAAAGCCCGAAGCAATCTCATAAGCCTTATTCTGCTCGCATCTAAAGACTAAGTGTAAATCATATGCTGTCTTTGCGAGAAACAGCGTGACGAAGCAATCTTAACCGTAAAGCCCATATAAAAGCTCAGGCATATCTACACGCCTCATCTGTCTCTGCGAGAAGCGTAGCGACGAAGCAGTCTAATTACCTAAGATTTACTTTAATAACTAGCATCTAGCTGTAATATCTTGACTCTATAAGGTTAAGAGTCTTGGCTTATTAAATAGTTTACATATTGAAGAGAGAATGTTAGTTTGTAATAACATATCAATAAGTTATTACAGGTGGCTTTATGTTTATAAGAGTTTTATTTTTAGTAATACTTTGTATTTCATCAATAGCTTGTGCTCCAAAAATTGACTTGTTACAACCTAATGTTAATAAAATTGATGTACCAACATTGAATACTGAACAAGTGAGTGAACTTGGGGATACTTTGGTACAAAAAGCATTAGTTTATGAAAATGATGGATTCAGATTAGATAATATAGCAACTGTTGGAGATGGGTTTTTTATTCAAAAACTAACAATTCAGCCTTCTGATTTGATCGCAAGATATAACCAGGGTGAATGGACATGTTATATTGCTCCAAAAATGGAAAGATACGATGGGCTTTTAGGTACATTTAACGTTCTAGGTGGACTTGCAATCAATCGAATAAATACTAATGAATTTAGGTTCTGTCAAGCACGTGTTATGCTGCTTTCTCCAAAAGAAATACCAAAACTTGCTCCTATTAAAGTAATAGATATTACTAAACCAAATTTTAATCAAGAAATTATCTATAATGGGAGGAATGCTACTTTTTTGAAATTTTTATACAGAGAGTCAACTTCTCAGGTTCTAAGAGTTCCTTTTAGTCAAGACATTCAATATGATTTAAATGATGGTAAAATTATTGGATTTAAAGGGGCAAGAATAGAAGTAATTGAAGCGTCAAATACCAAAATAAAGTATAGAGTTTTGTCTAATTTTACTGAAATAAAATAAACTGAACTATATGCACTCATTTAGAGCAAGCGGTCATTTGACCGCTTGCTTAGATTCTGCAAGCGGGTTGCCCGTACAAGTGTGAAAGTTGTTCCGTTACACTTTGAACAGGGAGGAACACGCTCTCCTTTAACGCAGGTAATCTCATTCCCACATTTGGTGCATTTGTAAATGCCTGATTGAGACACTGAGCCTCCAGTTGATATAGTTGACTACGTCACCTACTGTTAACTATTAACAGAGCAAGTTTGGGATTTTAAGACAAACTTCTAGGAAAATATCTAGTTTAAATATGTAACCATGAGATTTGATAGTAAACAACATTATCCAATATAACTTATATATTCCCAACGAAGGACATTTACCATGAAATACAACCTTTCCATACTGCACTTAAGCGATGATAAAAGAGAGCTGAAATACATTGCAGAGGTGAGAGAGAAATAAAGTCTTTAAAGAATATCTTAAAGGTGGTTTACTATTTCGGCGATCCTGATCACTTCAAATATCATTAAAAACTATTCCAACGCTTTTCTTTTATCAAACATATGCGCGTGTTATGTTTTTCAAACCCGCCTTAAACAGCCCTTCTATTCAATTCATAAAAACTGCATATTTCACACTCATTTATTACATCATGTTTTCTCTTTATAGGCATAGAGTATTGGCTTAAATTTCCGATATATAGGTTAGTCAAGGAGGCTCGTATGGACTTAACTACACTTGCGATGGCGGGAACGGTGCTTTCTGCGGGAAAAATACTTTATGAGGTCGGCTCCGCAGTCAACAACATGCTCTCTGACGATGAACCGTCAGATGAAGCAGCTCCCACAGTTTTGAGCGGACTTACAGCAGAAGGAGTGAATAATGCTGTGGAGGGCAACGAAACCGGCGCTGTAGTTGATTTTAAAGCTTAGGAACATATATTAATCGTATTTTCCATACGACCTTAACACATTTTAAACGCCAGTAAGATGCTGTTCTGGCATGTTAATTGATATCTCCGTATTCAAAGATAATACGGAGCAGTCTCATGAAGAATAATGAATTTCTTGTGGTGATGATCTCGGCATTGGCTCTGTGCGGATGTGCCACGGGTGCCAAGTATGATAACGACGCAATTTCTAAAAGTTACAAGCATGAAGTTGAAGAATACAATAAGGTTAAGGAGGAGCGCAAACTCTCCCCTTCGCCATCTCTCTGGACCAACGGGGGCAATAACAGCAGCCTTTTTCTGGATTATAAGACCAGAAGTATCGGAGAGATAGTCACTATCAATATAATGGAGTCTTCATTCTCCACAAACTCAGTGGATACCAACACTACTAAAGAGCAGAGCACAAACAGCTCCGCAGATTCCATATTCGGCATACCTCTTAGTAATTACAACACAAAATCAAACTCTAACAGCAAGTTCAAAGGCGGCGGCAAGAGGAGCAAAAGCGACTCTGTAACAGGAACAATGTCCGCAAGGGTAGTAGACGTAATGCCATCAGGCAATGTTGTGCTGGAAGGTCATAAGGAGATTCTGGTGGACAACCAGCAGCAGGTTATAACCCTGAGCGGAATCGCAAGACTTAAAGACATCACTCTTGACAATACAATCAACTCGACCGATCTGGCTGATACTAAGATATCATATAACGGCAAAGGTCAACTTTCTCTTGCCAGTATTCCCGGTTGGCTCCTTTCAATTTTGGGGTGGATATCACCTTTCTAAGATACGTTTTGTCCCGTCACTGCTGACGCTGAAAAGGTCAGGCGGACTTCTGTTCTGTCTGACCTTTTTTTATGCCTGAATCCAAATGTGAATAAATTGTGTAAACTACTCATGTGTGTGGAAAATATGCATAAATTAAGGAGGTCATTTTTTCCGCGCGGGGGGTAATTATTTCCTAAAATAAAGGGAAATCCGGTTTTAGGAAAAATACTGAAAATGGCACGTGCGTTGCTTTTATATAGTCAGGAAATGCATGATAAGTAATTGTGAAGAAAGAGTGAATTCTCTTTGAGCAAGAGATGTGCATAGAAAAAGTAAAAAGAAACGGAGGATAACATGCAAGTTGGTGGATCAACGGCAGCAATTGCCCAAACAAACGAAGTCAAAAATAGCCAGTCTGTGAAAGCTGCATCGGCGCAGAAGACGCCTGTACAGGAATATGACAAAGCAGAGATTTCAGACAGTGCCAGAGCGATGATGGCAGCGGCTCAGAAAGCGAAATAGTATTTTTGACTAATACCGCCTAAAAGCCGCAGAAAAGCACATAAGAAACAAATTCTGACCTCTTTTCTGCGGCATTCTGGGAAACAAGGACACAATGCCTGAATTGGCATGGATTTAATGAAAAACCCGTTTGCAGGACACAGTGAAGGTGCGTCCTGCTGACATGAAAAGGAGACAACATGCAAAGATCGTTATGGTCGGCAGCATCGGGTATGACAGCACAGCAGATGAATATCGATGTGCTGTCGAACAACCTGTCAAACGTGAACACTGTCGGCTTTAAAAAATCCAGAGCATTCTTTGAAGATCTCTTTTATCAGGAACTGAAGGCGGCGGGAACCTATTCGGCGGCGGGAATGTCCCACCCGACAGGCATACAGATAGGTCTTGGTACGAAGATTTCTGCGGTTGAAAAGGTGCATACTCAGGGCAGTCTGCAGACAACTTCGGTTGAGACCGACGTTGCTATAGAGGGGAAGGGCTATTTGCAGTTCACTCTTCCAAACGGCGACGTGGGTTATACGAGATCAGGCTCGCTTAAGATTGACGCTAACGGGAACCTGACAAATGAGAACGGCTATCTTCTGGAACCTGCGGTGACGATACCGGACAACACCACTTCTATATCTATAGGAGAGGACGGGATCATAAGTGTCACCCTCAGCGGCGAGACAGACCCGCAGGAGGTCGGGCAGATTGAGCTTGCAGAGTTCATAAACCCGTCCGGACTCAGATCCATAGGCAAAAACTTTTATATGCCTTCGGGAGCCAGCGGCGAAGCTGTAACCGGTACACCCGGAGAGAGCAACTTCGGCACTGTGGAGCAGGGCACGCTGGAGATGTCAAACGTCAGCGTTGTTGAGGACATGGTCAACATGATAACGGCTCAGCGCGCTTACGAGATAAATTCAAAGGCGATTCAGACGTCTGACGACATGCTGCAAATACTCAATAATCTGAAAAGGTAAGGACTATGCTTAGGTTTCTGTTTCTTTTTTCCGCGATGATTCTTTTCAGCGGATACAACTACATAGGCAACGAAGTGCTGATAGATTCCGATTGCATCAAAGTTGCTGATGTCTTTGTAGGTTCCGACATTGACGAGAACGTCGTATGCGGTCTGGACTATGGTCAGGTAAAAATAGTCAACAGGCTTATGAGCCAGACGCTTATCACAAGATACGGTCTTAAAGGTGAAGTTGCAAAAGAAGTTGTTTTCAGGCGTAAAGGTGTGCTTCTCACCGAGGAAAGACTCAGGGCGGATATGAAAAATCTGCTGGTGATAATGTATCCGGACATGGAAATAGAGATAGACACCGTCAGAATGGGCAGATCTTATTATCTGCCGGAGAATATGCAGTATTCCATAGATATTCCTCGCAACAGGTTCGGAGACATCTCGGTAACACTGGACAACGGCGCACGAAAATACACCTACAGCGTGTCGATAGTGGCCTATTCGGATGCGTATGTTGCAATCAAGCAGATCAATAAGGGCGACAAGCTTATTCCAGATGAAAACGTCAAGCTGAAAAAGGTAGACCTTTTCAGAGCCAGAGGCACTGTTATGCACGACATCGAAGGCTATTCGGCGAGGTCGTACATAGGGGCAGGCAAGATAATCACGGAGAACATGGCAGACAGAAAGCCCGATGCGGCGAAAGGTTCTCCAGTTTTCATTCTGAAAGACCCAAAGGATGAGCCGAAGGCGATGCTGGGAACCCTGCTTGAGGATGCATATCTGGAAAAAAAGGTGCATGTGCTGGATATCAACAGCGGAATGATACTCACCGGAACATATATTGAGGCGAAAAAAGTGCTTATAGAACGTCAGTAAGGAGGCGTTTATGAAACGGTTAATGTCTGTACTGCTCTTTGTTTTAATAGTGCAGAATGCTTACGCGCTTGTAAAGGTGCGGGATATATCGAACGTCGAAGGGATAAGGGACAACCAGCTTCTTGGCTACGGGCTGGTGGTGGGTCTTAACGGAACAGGCGACAAGAGCGGCACGGCGTTCACAACCCAGTCGCTTGCGAACATGATGGAAAGAATGGGTGTCTCTGTTTCAAAGGATGAAATAAAGATAAAGAATGTTGCGGCGGTGATGGTCACGGCGAAGTTACAGCCTTTTGCCAGACCGGGTTCCAGAATGGATGTGGTGATATCATCGGTGGGCGATTCAAAAAGTCTTGAAGGCGGCACACTGCTTATGACACCGCTCAGCGCTTCAAACGGAACCGTATATGCCGTGGCGCAGGGTCCTGTTTCGGTCGGCGGTATGAACGTAGCAGAATCAGGTGCGAAAGCCGTTAAGAACCATCCGACGGTCGGGGCGATACCAAACGGGGCAATAATAGAGCAGGAGGTTCAGTATCAGATGAATGAAACGAACATCGTGCTGAACTTCAAAGAGAATAACCTTTCAAATCTCGTCAGGGCAAAGGACGCTATCAATAGTGTCGTCGGTCAGAATGTCGCAGATATAACGTCTCCGTCGACCATGGTAATCAGCGTTCCGGAGACGCAGAAGACAAACTATTACAGCTTCATGGACAAGGTGCTGAACACGGAGATAGAGCCTGCCGATCTTGCCAAAGTTATAATCGACGAAAGAACCGGAACAATAGTAATGGGTGCAGACGTACGCATAAGCACAGTTGCAGTGTCTCACGGAAACCTGACCATTACTGTTAAATCCACAATAGATATGGCGAAACCTTCGGAGGGTGCACAGAAGACGGAACTGGGTATTAACGAGGACAAAGGACAGCTTATGATAATTCCCGAAGCGCTCAGCATAAGCGACCTTGTAAAAGCGCTGAACTCTGTGGGCGTTACACCCAGAGATATGATATCCATCCTGCAGGCTATAAAATCTGCCGGAGCGCTCCACGGTGATCTGCAGCTTATGTAGAGGGATATAAAATACGTTGTACGGCGGCTGATATCGCGATATTATCCTGTAAACAGCAGAGGATAAATCTATGAAGTACAGTCTTTCCGTACCGCATTTAAGCGATGATAAACGCGAACTGAAATATATTGCCGAAGCGATTGAGAACAGGAACATCGGTCCTGTGGGAAGATTCATCGCGGAATTTGAATATGCCGTGAAAAAGCTCACAGGCGCAGGTTATGCGCTTGGTGTCATAAACGGTACGTCCGCCCTGCACCTTGCTCTCACTGCCATGGGAATAGGGAAAGGTGACGACGTTATGGCGTCCTCTTTCACATATATCGGTTCCGCCGCGCCCATAATGTATGTCGGCGCGAACCCTGTGTTCATCGACAGCGAGGAGAACACATGGAATCTTGACCCGAATCTGCTGGAAGACGGGCTTAAAAAGCGTGCTAAAGCGCCGAAAGCGCTTATCCTTACGCATATATACGGGCAGCCGGCGAATATGGACGACATCCTTATGGTGTGTGACAGATTCGGCGTAAGGCTCGTAGAGGATGCGGCGGAGGCAATCGGTGCGACGTTTGACGGCAGACAGTGCGGAACTTTCGGTACTGCGGGCATCTTATCGTTCGCTGGCAATAAACTGCTGACATCAGGCGGCGGTGGTATGCTTCTGACAGACGACAGGCATTTGGCGGAGACAGCGTCGTATTTCGCATCGAACGCCCGTGAACCTATGATGCATCACGAGCATAACAGCATCGGGTATAACTATCGCATGAGCAACCTTCATGCGGCTGTTGGGCTTGCCCAGATGGAACTTGCAAACGAGCGCATCGCGGCTCGGCGCAGAGTTTTTGAACAGTATGAAAAGGCTTTTGCCGGGGACAGCCGCGTTAAGCTGATGCCTCAGCACCACAAGGCGAAAGGCAACAGGTGGCTTACGGCGGCGCTGTTTGAAGGTGTGGAACCTAAAAAGCTGATGGTGAAACTGGCAAATCAGGGTATCGAGACGCGTCCGCTGTGGAAACCTATGCACATGCAGCCGGTGTTCAGGGATGCTGAGCGGTATGTCAATGGGGTGTCTGAAAAACTTTTTGAATCGGGGCTTTGCCTTCCGTCCTGTTCAACAATGTCAGACGGGGACGTGTGCGCCGTTGCGGCGGAGATAACCGGTATGCTTGATATTACCGGCTGATGGAGAATTCTGCCAGCAGGTCGTCCATGAAGCGTTTGTCACTGTCGTCCGCGTTATAAAAAAAGAATTTGCCGTATGCTCTCTGTACTTCAAGCATTGAGATCATAAAGGTGTATTCCGCTTCTATATATTTCTGACGTGCATAGAAATGCTGTGTTATCAGATTTTTGCGCTCGGAATATTTTCTGAGTGCCGAAAGGTCTTTGAATTTTTCCTCCGCTTTTTCCAGCGCTTCCTTTTTCAGCACATAGTCGTGTCCTGCAAGAACCGCTTTGTCTATTGCCGCGGCGATATTCTCTTTAACCACCTCTTTAACCTGTGCCTTTCTGTTGAAATATGTCAGCAGTTCCGATTGCTTTTCCGACAGTTCGTTCTGTTTTTTGGTGCCGTCGAAAAGGGGGATGGAGAGCTTAAGGCTCATGTTCCACTGATTTTCGTCCATGGTTTTGAAATATTCGGTGTCAGTATCCTGTCCTTCAAAATAGCGGGTGTATTCTCCTGATACGCTTACGTCGGGAACGGTGAATTTCCTTTGTGCGGAAAGGATGTCCCGCCTGTTTATTTTGATAAACTCATCAAGCGCCATAAGCCGGGGGGACGAGGAGAGAGCTTTATCGGAAAACTTTGATACCAGAGTGTCGATATTAACGCCCTCCGTGGTGAAGAGAAGCATAAGCTCGTCATTAAGCCTGGTGGCGAATATCCCGGAATACGGCAGAAAAGCATAGCTGTCTATGTTTCTTATGTCTGTGACAAGCTCCATATCAGCTAACACAGACCGGAGAGATTCTCTCACGGCGGTGTCATCCAGACTATAGGCATTACGTATCTTAAATTTTGCAGCCGCGGCAGAGTATTGCCTGTTTGCTTCCGCATACGCGTCGAGAAGATTTCTGTATCTGATAACGCTGCAATATCTTTTTGTGGAATCTGAAATGATATCTGTTCGCAGAACCTCTGCTACAAGCCTCTGGGCTTTTGCTCTGTTCTCGTTTGTGGACATTGCCGCCAGTTTTGAATCGGAAAAAAGAATCTGACTCAGGCGCACTTTGGCACTGGGTATCTTATAAAGCGGGATATCTTTAAAATCGTCTCTGGATTTATCCGCGGAATTCATCGTTGCGGAAGCCCTTACGGTTGGCACAAAGCTTTCCAGAGCTTCGTCAATCTTATCAATTGCCGCGTCCCTGTCTTGCTTCATAAGGTTATATTCCGCATCCTGCGAAAGAGAGTTGTCGATAACCCGCGACAGCATAAGGGTATTTTCCTGTGCAAATGCGGATGTTGCGGTGAACAGGACGAAAAGGATAAGCAGGCGGTTCAATCTCTCCTCCTTGGGTGTTTAAGATTATATCCATGATGACTGCGAAAGTGTCAAGAATGTTCGGGGAAAAAGCACATTGCGGATAAAATAAATCAGCCTGATATTATATAATATCAGGAGAAGAAAATGCTTACTTACGATTATATATTTCCGCTTTTGAACGGACAGATGCAGGATCTGATGGAATACGAAGGCAAGGTGGTGCTGGTTGTCAACACCGCGAGCAAATGCGGGTTTACACCGCAGTATGAGGGACTGGAAGAACTTTACAGGCAGTTCAGGGACGACGGATTCGTTATCCTCGGTTTTCCGTGTAACCAGTTCGGTGAACAGGAGCCGGGAACCGAAGACGACATAACAAATTTTCTGGAATGTAACTACACAGTGACCTTTCCAGTGTTTAAAAAGGTGCAGGTGAACGGCGAATATGCCAATCCGCTCTTCAAAAAGCTGAAAGATATGGCACCCGGAACCATGGGGACGAAAGAAATAAAATGGAATTTCACTAAATTTCTGATAAGCCGCGACAGAAAGAACGTTCTGCGGTTTGCTTCCACAAGAACACCGGACAGTATCCGCGGTTATATCGCGGAAGAGCTTCAGAAAATATAAAGCCGGAGCGGAAATGACCGCTCCGGCAGTTTTGTTGATTGTTGTAAGGTACATGAAAGTACCCCGCTGAGCATGTAAAACGGAAACTAGTAGCGATTGCCGCCGCCGTATCCGCCTCTGCCTTCGCGTCCGCCTCTTCCCTCGCGTCCGCCGCCTGAGCGTGCGGGGCGTTCCTGTCTTGGGCGTGCCTCGTTAACAGTAAGAGGTCTGCCGATAAAGTCTACACCGTTCAGTTCTTCGATGGCAGCGGCTCCCTGCTCATCGTTTGCCATTTCAACAAAAGCGAATCCTTTTGAGCGGCCGCTTTCGTGGTCTGTGATGATTCTCACAGAGCTTACATCGCCGAACGACTCGAACATATTGCGAAGTTCGTCCTCTGAGGCTTTGTAAGGAAGGTTTCCTACATAAATGTTCATGATACTTCTGCTAGTCCTATAAACTTATTTCGCCATGCCTTGCCAATCGAAAACCGGTCATGGCGAAGGTTGAGCGGTGTCCGATCTCTGCCGTCCCCGCAGGGGGGCGAATTCCGGTTAACGGCTTCAAAGCCTCTGCCTGTAGCAGTTTGGGCAGATTCGCCGTGTCATACCGAAAAAGTAACAGAGAAATTGACCGTTCGCAAGTTTATTTGAGCAGACCGTGTTTGACGGTCTGCCCTGTGAATAACGATATTATGAGAGTTTCACTTTTCTGACAATGATTTCGTCTCGCTGTACGCCTCTTTGATATTTGATCGCAGGTTCACCGAAAAGGAAGGCGTATGCCAGCTGCATGTCGTCTCCGATGCCGATATTTGTGAGAATTTCAGGGAACGCATTGACGAGATACATCACAAATCCTGCCCAGACTGTTCCGACACCGAGTGAAGCCGCGGCAAGTTCGGCGTAGGTAAGGGCTATGAACCCGTCCGCAAGCGGTGTCGGGGCTGTTTTAGGTGTCACGGAGAACATTATATGGGGTGCGCCGCGGAAGATTATGTCTTTGCCGTTTCTGAAATGTTTTGCCATGATGCCGAAAATGGCGGTATGTTCGTTCAGCCTGCCCTCTTTGTCCGCTTTTTCTATGACGGATATAACCATTTCTTTGAATTTGTCCATTTGCTCTCTGCTGTCTACAGCAACAAGTTGAACCTGATGGTCGTTCTTGCCTGTGGGCGCGTTGGCGGCTGCTTTGGTTATTTTTTCAATTCTTTCCGCGGATACGTCCGTATTCTTAAATTTGCGGACAGTACGTCTTGTGCGGATGAGCGCATCTACCTGTTCAAAGTCCGCCGCTTTGTCAGGGCTTACGCAGGTGTCGGGATCCACACCCAATATGGACACTGCGGCTGTAGGGCAGATGGCGAGACAGTGCTGGCATTTGTAGCACTTTTTCTCGTTCTCAGGCTTTATGAAGGGTATTTTGTCCGTAAGCTCAATTATCATCGCGGGGCAGTCCGCAACGCAGGCTTTGCATGATGTACATTTGGATTCGCTGACAATAAAATTTAACATATATTACCTCATTATATCCCGAATGCCTGCTCAAGTTCAGGCGGCAGTCCGGGTCTTCCTTTGCTGTTTATGGCGGTTCCGGTAATCCTTCCCCTCAGCACAATTTTGCCGTCGGAGTTAAAAATATCCTGTACGAAAGTGAAGCGGAGTTTTGATTCGCGCTCAACGTCAACGCACACCGTGAAAGTGTCGCCGCTTCTCAGCGACGCTTTATATTCAAGCTCCGCCCTGATTACCACCATTATTATGCCTTTGGCGGTCATCTCCGCGAAATCTATGCCCAGCGTGTGCAGAAACTCATGACGGGCGTGTTCCAGATAGTTCATGTAGGTCGCGTTGTTGACGATTCCCTCCATGTCGCACTCATAGTCTCTCACTTTAAAATCGAGCCTGAATCTGCTGTCTTTCATATCTCCTCCTTTAAAGCATCTTGGAACGGTGCAGAAATTCTTCGCGTATGAATGTTATCAGAGTCTGCGCCGACTGAGACCGCAGATTCTGAGATGTGACTATTGAAAGCGTGTTGTCGGGAAGCTGCGGCATGTTGGTCAGTCTGGTATACAGCCCTTCGTCTCCCAGAACACGGGAGATGCCCACCGGAGAAACCGCTATCCCCGCCCGCACGGCGGAGAGCAGTGCGAAAACGCTGTTGGCGACAAACGCTATGCGGTAGGGTATCCCTGCCTCTTCCAGAGCGTTTATGCTCCATTTCCTTATGTGGCACCCTTCCGGATAAACCGCCAGCGGCAGGGGATTCATTTTTGTTGCGCACATACAGCGGGAGGCGACCCATACCACCTTTTCCGTGTATATCTTTTCAAACGGCTCCGGCATGTCGGAGCATATGGCAACGTCCAGATCGCCGCTGTCTATCTTCCGCAGCATGGTCTCTTTCATATATGTTGAGAAGTCTATCCTGCTGTTGGGGTATCTGGCATAAAACCTGCGCAGGGCGTTCGGCAGGAACGACGAAGCGTAAAGCTCCGGCGAACCGACACGGATGTGGTCGTGAATGTCCGGATTGGCGATGACCGAGAGTGCGTCATCGTGAGCTTTCAGTATGCGCACGGCATGCTCAAGCAGACGTTCGCCTGTGGGGCTTATGGAAAAACGCTTGCCCTGTTTGATGAACAGGGTACCCGTCTGATCCTCCAGACGTTTCATCTGCATGCTCACTGCGGACTGGGTCATGTTCAGAAGGCAGGACGCCTTCGTATAACTGTTGACCCGCGCAACCGTCACAAAAGTCCTTAACAGGTCTATAGATAATTCCATTCATCACCAAATTTGATAGAAAACATAAAATACATTCGTTTGACTGATGGGTTTTTATACAGTAGAAATCAAGAAAATGCAACAGGAGGTGTGGTATGCAATCGCAGATTGAAAGAAGAGAGGAGATTTTTACGCTGGCAAAACAGATGAGAGCAAAGTTTCCTGAGTTTGAAAAAAACATGACGGCTAATGACGCTCTCGTTTACGGCGACGGCGCACTGCCCGAATCGGTCAAGAGGATGATGGCGATGGTGGGCGCACTGGTCAGCAGATGTGAGGGATGTATCCTGTCACAGACTATGCGCGCCATAGACAGCGGCGCAACTGCGGCGGAGATCATCGAGGCGTGTCACGTTGCCATGATGCTTGGCGGAACGATGGCGCTCGCAGAAAGCACCAAGGTGCTGGCTCTTCTTAAGGAAAAAGGAATGATAGATTAAAAAAATAAGGGGCGGAATAACCGCCCCCAGACTGATGATAAAGTCAGGAAAATGCGAGATCGCGTCGTCGCATACACTCCTCGCGAAGACAAAACCCGTCTCTGCGAGGGTTTTAGCCCGAAGCAGTCTAATGTGTGTGTATGTATAAATTAGTTTGTCAACAAGCTGGGGGCGGAATAACCGCCCCACTGTCTTTATAAGAATTTTGCTGCCTGCTCAAGGGCGTCGTCGATATGCGGGCAGATGTTTTCCCGCCCTATCTTTTCAACGAATTCGGTTTTTTCAAATGTGTGCATAAGCGCTGGTGAAACACCGGACAGTATCAGGCGTATCCCTTCGCTGTCAGATTTTTTCAGCACCTCTTCCAGAGCCATTACGGCTGTTGCGTCAACAAACGGTACCGTACGCATACGCAGGATGATGACCTTCGGCTTCTTTTTGACAATGCGCAGGGTGTCCTTGAACTGGTTCACCGCGCCGAAGAAGAACGAACCGAATATCTCGAATATCTCCACCCCTTCGGGTATCCTGTCTTTGCTGAGAACGTCGTGTGCCTCATAATCCTCGTTCACCTCTTTACCGAGATTCTTAACCTCAGTTGCAACTGCCATGCGGTTCATGAACAGCAGGGCGGAAAGGACAACGCCGGTTTCGATGGCAACCGTCAGGTCGATGAAAACCGTCAGCAGGAACGTTACAACCATTATGAGTATATCTGCAGGCGGGCTTTTCAGCAGTTTCAGGAAATGCCGCCATTCACTCATGTGATACGCGACTATTATAAGTACCGCCGCAAGGGTGGGCATGGGAATGAGCTTTGCCCATTTACCGAAGAACAGCAGAATGAACAGCAGGGTGAAGGCGTGTACTATTCCCGAAATGGGGGACGTTGCGCCGTTCTGTATGTTCGTTGCGGTTCTGGCGATGGCTCCGGTGGCGGGGATGCCGCCGAACATCGGAGAAAAGAAATTTGCGACACCCTGACCGATGAGTTCCATATTGCTTCTGTGGCGGGTGGATGTCATACCGTCTGCCACCACTGCGGACAGCAGAGATTCTATTGCCGCCAGCAGGGCTATTGTTATTGCGGACGGGAACACCGCAGTTACGATTTCCAGATTTACGGTGGGAAACGCAGGCAGAGGCAGTGAAGACGGAACGTCGCCGAACTGTGTCTGTATGGTGTCCACGGGCAGGTTGAAAACTGTTACGACCGCCGTGGTGGCGATTATTGCGAAGATGGAGCCGGGTATCTTTTTGGTGAATTTCGGCATTATGAGAATGATGGCAAGCGCCGCCGCCGCAACCGCTATCGAGTGGGGATTGAAGGTGGACGCCGATTCAAAATATGCCTGAACCCTGTGGACGAAGCTGGCAGACGCCGGATGCGAGTCCAGTCCGAATATATCCTTAATTTGTGTTGTGCCTATGATGAGAGCGATGCCGGAGGTGAAACCGACCGTCATCGGGTACGGGATGAATTTTATTACGCCGCCCAGCTTAACAGCGCCCATGGCTATGAGCATGATACCTGCAAGCATGGTGGCAACGGCAAGCCCGTTGTATCCGAACTTCACCACTATTTCATATACCACCACGATGAAAGCGCCCGTGGGACCGCCTATCTGTACCCGGCTTCCGCTTAAAAGGCTTATTATGAAACCTGCGATGATGGCTGTGAAAATGCCCTGCTCCGGTTTAACTCCCGAAGCGATGGCGAAAGCGATGGCAAGAGGCAGGGCAACTATGCCGACCGTTATGCCGGAAACAGTGTCCTTCATCAGCCGTTTTGAGTCGTAACCCTCTTTAAAACAATCATATATTTGCGGGATTAAACGAGAACTCATCGGATATAAACCTCCCTATCCGTATAATTCTTCGTTTGTGGTATAAATCGTGGGGTCGGATGGCTTTAAACCATAAGTTAAAAATAGCAGGATTAAAGTCAGGTGGCCTCAGACAGGTACCAAAACGGTAATCATATCTTTGACATTGTGAAACTTCGGTAAATTAGTTAAAAGCGACGAAATAAGCAAGTAAAATTTATATATGAAAAATGAAAAAGTTTTTTAACTGAAATAGAATAGCCGTTTTAAAAAATATGCTGTCAAAAAAACTGCGTCTTGTTATAATACGGTCATTCAAAAGGTTTAAGTGATGAGACCGCATCGTCATTTCATTCTTAGCGAAGACCGTGCTTGTCTCTGCGAGGAGTTTAGCGGCGAAGCAGTCTGAATTCCCAACAATTTAAGAGGGCAATCAATATGGACAGAGTTACTCTGGCTGTGGGCGGAGGGGGAGCCTCCACTCAGTCATTTATTTCGGACGTGATATTCTCAAAGCTGGGCAATCCTCTGCTGAAAAAGGCGGCTGATGCGGCGCTTGTGGAAACGGCAGGCAGAACTGCGTTTACCACCGACAGCTTTGTTGTGCGTCCCGAATTTTTTCCCGGCGGCGATATAGGCAAGATAGCCGTTTGCGGAACAGTGAACGACCTGCTTGTGTCCGGTGCGATACCTGAATATCTGTCGTTCGGACTTGTTATCCCCGAAGGATATCTGCTGAAAGACCTTGAAAGGGTCATTGACAGCATGGCGGCTACCTGTGAAAAGGCGGGTGTCAAAATTGTCTGCGGCGATACTAAGGTTGTTGAAAGGGGCGCTTTGGACGGGCTTATCATAAATACCAGCGGAATAGGACGGTCGGTGAAGGATTACACCGACTATGCAAATATAAAAGAGGGTGACAGGGTAATCCTGACATCCGATGCGGCAAGACACGGCATGAGTGTTCTTCTGGCTCGCGGTGAGCTTGGATTTGACGGCGAGATAGATTCGGACTGCGCTCCGCTGAATGATGTTTTCGATGCGGTGCGTCCGTTCGGCGTATCGTTTGCAAGGGATGCCACCCGCGGAGGCATTGCAGCCGTGCTTAACGAGATATCCGCCATGTGCGGCGCCGGGTTTGTCATGGAGGACGATAACATCAACGTGCGCGAAAACGTACGCTACCTCTGCGACATGCTTGGCTTTGACCCATTGTCGGTTGCCAACGAGGGTTTAGCTGTTATAATAATCAGAGAGAAAGATGCGGAAAAGGCACTGGAAGCTCTTAAAAAGACGGAGAACGGAGCAGGTGCGGCAATAGCCGGAACTGTCACCGCCGACGGCAAAGTTATACTTAAAACCTCCATCGGCGGGCGCAGATTTATAGAAATGCCGCGGGGAGAGCTTTTACCTCGGATATGCTGACGGTTTCAGGATGAAACCCGCTTGCGTGAGCGAGTGAGGCTTTGCTGAAATGAGCGTTGGCATATTTTCTCCATGGAAGGAGAAAATATGTAATATTATAGAAATGCCGCGGGGAGAGCTTTTGCCTCGGATATGCTGACGGTTTCAGGATGAAACCCGCTTGCGTGAGCGAGTGAGGCTTTGCTGAAATGAGCGTTGGCATATTTTCTCCATGGAAGGAGAAAATATGTAATATTATCGAAATGCCGCGGGGTGAGCTTTTGCCTCGGATATGCTGATAATGTTAAATTGTAATGAGACTGCCGCGTCAGCCCGGGGGCTTCCTCGCAGAGACGTCTTCGCGAGGAATGAAATGACGACGCGATCTCTTGTTTATATAAGGAACTAGGATGATAAAGATAGACTGGGAAAAACAGGGCGGACTTATACCCGCCGTGGTGCAGGATGCAGAGACTAAAACCGTTCTGATGCTTGCGTATGTGAACGAAGAGGCGCTCAGGCTCACATTTGAGACGGGCTATGCCCACTATTATTCCAGAAGCCGCAACGAACTCTGGAAAAAGGGCGGCACCTCCGGACATGTGCAGAAGATTGAACAGGTGCGGCTGGATTGTGACGGCGATACGCTGCTTTATATAGTCCACCAGACCGGACCCGCCTGCCACACAGGCGCTAAGAGCTGTTTTTTCACATCGCTTGACAAAGCCGGAGACAACTGATTATGGCAGGTCTTCTTTTAGGTGTGGATGCCGGAGCGGCAAACCTCAAAATAGTCGAACTGAAAGAGAAAAAGGGCGAATACAGCCTTAAGAATATATTTCTGCGGCAGATGCCGGCAGGTGTTATCGTTGACGGAACTGTGCTTGACCACGGAGCCGCCGCTCACGTTATCAAAGAGAGCATTGCCCACGCTAAGGGCTTTTCAAAGGATGCCGCGCTGGGTATGCGCGGTCGCGATACGGTTGTGAAGCACATGGAGATAGCGTGGAACGGTAAAGGTAATTTTCAGGAATCGTTCGTATGGAACGCTGACCAATATATCGGTATTGCCGCTTCAAAGGCGACGTTTGACGCACAGCTTCTTTCATATGATGCCGAAAAGGGAATGGCGGACGCAGTTGTTGCCGCCGCAAACAGAGATAAGGTCGCCGACTGTATAGCCATGGCGGAACTTGCCGGGCTGAAACCCGTCGTCGTGGATATAGAGGCGCTGGCGCTGGTCAATCTCGCTTCAAATGTTTTCGGACGCAAATCACATCCCAACGCCATAATAGACATCGGACACGACTGCACGAACATCATCTTTTACGAGAATGGTTTCGTCGACATGGTGAAATCCATTCCTAAAGGATGCAAATTCCTCATGGAAGAGATAGCGCAGGATATGGATGTGGACATTGACAAGGCGGGCGAGATAATCCGCGATAAAGAGGTCATGACAAATGACGTCGATGCGCAGGCTGCCGCCATGTCGTTCGGGAGCAACCTCGGCGCTGAAGTTGAAACCGCTGTTGAAACATACATAACGGACAGACGTAAAGAACCTGTTGACATACACATATGCGGTGCCGGAGCGAATGTGCAGGTGCTTGTGGATCAGATGGAAATAGCAATGCGGATGTCGCTTCCCCAGCTTAATCCGTTCGCGCATATAGAGGTGCCGGAGCAGTTGAAACCTATCATGGATAAGGCGGGTGCGCACGCGTTTGCCGTTGCGGCTGGACTTGCCATGAGAAAGGCATGAAAAAACTCTTTCTGCTGCCGATTATGCTTTTTGCGCTTTGCGGCTGTTCCTTTAATAATCTCAATGACGATGCGGCGGAAGCCGCTACAAGACTGAAAATCGCCACGCACATTGACATAAGATCAGCACGCAAGGGCGACACGCTAACCGTTGATTTTAACGTCGGCGGGCAAATGAAAAATTTCACATCAACAATTGATGAATCAGGTAAGAACGTTGTTATCAGAACGGAAGATATCAGCGTTTACATTATAAAATCCGAACTCGCCAGCCCTCTGGTGGAGGTTCAGCCGTGGCTGGACGCAGACAGCAACTATATGGTCAAGATGAAGCTGAATCTGAAATGCAGTATGACCCGCATTGATACGGACAAGGGATTCAGGCTGATATTCAAACTGCTTGAGCCGGACAGGGAATATGCCGCAATGCAGACTTTCGGAACTTGGCAGCAGTCCTATGCCGCCGCGACCAGACTTGCGGGAATCAAAAATAAAGCCTCTTCGACGGAAATGACATTCGACGGCACACCCGTCTATTCCGCAGGCAATAACGGGAATGCCGACTATCTCGATATATACGGCGTCCGCATACCCGCCGGAAATATAAAATACGACGGCGTGGTCTCCTCGGACGTTGCGGGCGGAAAGACCAGACTGATTTTCAAAGGGAATGCCTCCTTCTGTATCGACGGAACACATATGACGCTGGGCAGAAGCTGCGGCGGTTATATTTCTCTGTTCGGTGTGACAAAAAAGAAGGACAAGGGAAACGAGAAGTTCATGGTCAGGCTGACGGGCAGACCGGAGATAACCGTTAAGACCATAACGGGAGCGACCGGACTGGGCATGAAGAACGTCAGGCTTTTCGGCACCGGACTGGTGCGGTATGAAGGCGACGCGGTGTTCAAAACGGAAGTGCGTAAAAGCGGCGGGCTTACATGGATAGTGTTCGTACATGATCCGGCGTATAAGTTCCGCAGGTTCTATTCATCCGGCGACGTGCTGAACGTCGTATTTTATAAGGGCTGATAAATGGATAAACTGAAACTGTTTATTATTGCCGGAGAGAAATCCGGCGACAACCATGCATCCGCAATGGTGCGCGAGCTGAAAAAGATATGCGATGTCGAGTTCTCAGGAACCGGCGGTGCAGGGCTTAAGGCGCTGGGACAGAAACAGTTTTACGATATAAACGATATGAACGCCATCGGCATTGACGAGGCGCTGAAAAAACTGCCGTTTCTGCTGAGGGTGAAAGACAAGCTCATCGCAGAAATGAAGGCGGACAGACCCGACGCCGTTGTCCTCGTGGATTATCCGGGATTTAATCTCCGTTTCGCCCGATATGCGAAAGAGCTTGGGATTCCGGTTATTTTCTATATCTCACCTACATTCTGGGCGTGGAACTATAAAAGAGTGCATAAACTCAGACAGTTTTGCGACCTTGTACTCTGCATCTATCCTTTTGAACCGGAGCTTCTGAAAAAAGAGGGCGTGAATGCCGTTTATGTCGGGAACCCGCTAAAAAGGCAGATAAGCGTCAAGTGTGCCGATAATCGTGAATTTCTTGAAAGAGGGCATTTTAACGGCAATAAACCCGTTATAGGTCTTTTGCCGGGCAGCAGACGAAGAGAGGTCGAATCTCTTTTGCCCCTTATGGTGCAGACTGCAAAACTTCTTCCGCAGTATGACTATGTTGTCGGCGTTGCCGATACCATAGACGAAAAACGGGTGCGGGAGCTTATCAAAGGTACCAATATCCGTCTTGCCACCGGACTGACCCATGACATAATGAAATATTCGCATCTGCTCTGGATATGCTCCGGAACAGCGACGCTTGAGGCGGCGATAACCGGAACACCCATGGTTCTGCTTTATAAAACGAGTGCGCTCACCTATATGCTGGGACAGATTTTTGTACGTCTGAAATTCATCGGGATGCCGAACATTATAATGAAAAGGGCGGTGATTCCCGAACTGATACAGGGCGACGCAAATGTTCGCGCGCTGGCGAAATTTACCGAAAAGATAGAACAGAACTACGACGATGTCAGAAAAGACCTTGCCGCAGTGGGCAGTTATTTTCCCGATACGGACTCGTCTGCAGATACCGCCGCGGAAATTTATTCCTTTCTCAAAGACCTGAAATAAGGAAATTAATTCCTTCTTCTTTTGAAAAATCCTTAACTATCAATCAGTGCCTGTTTGGCACGATTTTTTCTAACACATTGACGGAGGTGCCTAATGGAGAATCTGTCAATGTTAAAACTTTTCAATTCGGCGGTGAAGGCGGCGGCAACGCAGTCGTCCGGCTCTTCCTCTTCCGCAGGTTCATCATCATCAGCCTCGGACAGTGATAAGGCCGGATTTGAAGACGTTTTCAAATCCTATCTGGATAAATCAGGCTCCTCTGCATCAAAGAAGACTGAAGCCGTTAAGACCGAAAAGGAAGCGGAAGCACAGCAGACCGCTGCAGCGGCGGCATCCGATGATATTAAAGTGACAGTATTGGACGCAGACACACCCGAAAAGGTGATTGATAGTCTTAATATAAGCGATGAAGCGAAGGTCGAACTTAAGAACATGCTCGCGGAGGCGGACACGCAGGAAGAGGCGGACGCTTTTGTCCAGCAGCTTCTTACAATGCTCCAGCAGACCGGAATGACGGTTGAACAGGTCGAGGACGTAATGACCGACCTTGCTTCATCAATCATATCTCCTGCGGCAGAAACTCAGCAGCAGGCTTCGTCCGCTGTTCTTGAATCGGTTCTGGATTCCATTGTAAAAATTCAGGATTCAGGTCAGGAACCAACAGCCAAATTTGTTCTTCCTGAAAAGATTGAAACCCTGAAACTTCTGGTTGTCGATCAGACAATTGAAAAACAGCAGGAGTATGCTTCGGAAAAACCGGTCGTTGTTCAGCAGTCGGCGGAGCAGACAGAAGGCGGTAAATTTGCCACGGAGCGGGCGGTTCAGCAGTCAGCGGAACCCGAAGCGGCAGAGGCTGAAGCGGAAGCAGAACCGGAAAGCGGCGTGAAAGTTCTTGTCGCTCAGGCTGAGGCAGCAGAAGCGGACGAGGCTGTTATTGATCTTGCCGCGAAACGCATTGAGGCAAAGTCAGGTGCACAGCAGCACGACACAGGTGATTTTTCATCAAAGACACCTATGACGGAAAAAATTATCACCAGCGAGATAAAGATAGATAAACCGCAGGACATCATGAAGTTTGCGGAACTTGTCGAAATAGCCAAATCTCAGAACGTAAACAAGATCAATGTTCAGCTCAACCCGCAGGAACTGGGAAAAGTGAATATCGAGCTTACGGAACATTCCGGCAAGGTCACGGGCAAAGTGACGTTTGAGTCGGAAACGGCGAGAAATTATTTCTCAAACAATATGGAAGCGCTTAAACAGCAGCTTGCGGATAAGGGTGTGGTCATAGAGAACCTTGAGTTTCTCTTTAAAGATTTCGATCACCACGAATTCGCAGGATGGGAAAACGGGCAGAAGAAGGGCGGGTCGTCATCCGGTTCCGGTTCTTCTGACGGTGCATTGACAGAAGAAGAATCCGTTCAGGAAGAGAACGGTTCTGTAATATACGCCTGAAAACAGCGGGAGATATAAAATGATAGTCTCAAGCGGCAGTACTGTAAACACGGATAGATACGATACCTCAAAGATGGATATCGACAACGACCACGGTTCTCTGGACCAGTCCGATTTCCTGAACCTGTTTGTAACACAGATGCAGAATCAGGACCCCACGGAGCCGATGGACAGTTCGCAGATGCTCCAGCAGACAGCGACCTTTTCGCAGGTTGAGAGCATGGCTTCCATGAACGAGAATATGGAGAAGATACTTGACGTTGTCTCCAATTCCTCTGTTCAGAATCAGATGGCGTCCGCTTCAAACTTTATCGGAAAAGTTATGGAGTATGAGGGCAACGATACCACTCTGACATCGTCAGGCGCGGCTATCTCTTTTGAAGCGTCATCTATTCCGTCGAAAACCAGCGTAACGATACGCGACGAGGACGGCAAATATATCCGGACTCTGACTCCCAGCGTGACCGACACCGACAAGAAATTTATTGTCTGGGACGGAACGGATGCGTCGGGCAACAAGATGGATGCAGGTTCATATACGTTCTCTGTCAAGGCATATGATGCCGACGGCAAGGAGATAGAGGTTAAGACCTATTCAAACGGACAGGTCACCGGCGTTGCAACGGATTCTGGCAAACTTATTTATGAGGTCGACGGATCATACGAGGTGGCAGCCGAGGATGTCGTTTCCGTCAGAGATCTCACTAATTAACGAGGTGCGGTTATGATGCGATCACTTTACTCGGCCATCAGCGGTCTTGGTGTAAACCAGCAGGCGATGGACGTTCTGGGTAACAACATTTCAAACGTTAACACAATAGGTTATAAAGCAGGCAGAACCATATTTCAGGATATGCTCAGCCAGACAATATCGGGCGGTACGGCGGCGACCAGCTCTGTGGGCAGTACAAACCCCTCACAGATTGGTCTCGGTTCCGTTCTCGCCACAGTTTCTAACATATTCACAGACGGTACCAACAAGACAACGGACGTTGACACCGACCTTGCAATTCAGGGCGACGGTTTCTTCATTCTGGAAGGAAGATCCAACAATGAATTTCTGTATACCAGAGCTGGCGACTTCAACTTCGACTCTCTGGGCAATCTGGTTTCAACAGGCGGTTACAGTGTTCAGGGATGGATGGCAGATCCTGAAACGGGAGAGATAGTCACCGATACGAACACGGAAGATATCGTTGTGGGAACGGACTATCAGGCGGTTGAGGCGAAGGCAACAACGGCAACCACCGTTGCCGGTATCCTCAGTACGGATGCAGACCCCAACGTTCTGGAGTTTCCCACGCTTCTGCACAGTGCGGAAGGGAACAGCAGTATCTTCTCTGTGTACTCTGCAAACGGCGTTAAGATGGACGTTGCGGATGAGGAACCGATAAAAATAAAAGCACATGCCACAGACCTCACGGACATGAGCAGTGTTTACAACGATACCGACGTAAGTCTTGGTATAACATCATCAGCGAACAACAGTCTTCTGGTTTATATTAATAACACTGCCGAAACTTTTACATACGGCACAGATTTCACAACGATGGGCGATCTTGCAACCGCTCTTCAGAACCGTCTTAACACTGCCGCAGGTGCGGCAGACTTCACCGTTTCCGTTACAAACGGAAAACTGAGCGTTGCCAAAACAGCGGCGGGCGGTGCGAACGTCACAATCAACTCGTTCAGCGGTTCTGCACGTCTTGCTGTGGGACTCTCAAACCTTGCCGGAACTTATGACGATACGTCTGACGTGAGAACCAGTGACCAGCTCTATTTTGAAAGCACCGTCTATGCGGGCAGGGATTTCACCACCCTTTCGGAGCTTGCGGCAGAGATAGAATCCGCAATTGACGGAAACGTTCTTAACGGTGCCGATTTTTCGGTTACATACGATAACTCCACCGGTAAGTTCGTATATTCCAATACGGGAACCGGCACGGCTCCTGATCTGACAGGGTTTTCTTTTGACAAAGCTTACAGCGGCACGGATTTTGAGCTTAACATGGTTACAAGTGATCCGCTGACAGTTGCGAAAGGCGCCACAGGCAACAGTATGACTTTCCTCCGAGAGGCGAAGGACTCCGATGCGCTTCTTAATCTTTATACAAGCAACGGTTCCTCTCTCGGTCTCACAGACGACGCGGTGATGCAGTTTACCTCAGGAATCGGCGGCGAGAACCTCACAGGTACGGGCAGCCAGGCTGTATATTCTGTGGGAACCGACGGTCTTGCGGGAACGGCAGACGACGTTTACTATACGCTGCAGGATCTCAGGGTCGCTCTTGCCGATTACCTAGGCTATAATTCATCATCCGAATCCGAGCTTGCTCAGCATGTCGGCAGTTTTGACGAAAATGCCGGAAAGCTTGTGCTGACATCCAACGACGGTGTCCCCAACGAAATAGATTTCCTTAAGTTTGAGATACTGGGCAGCGGAAACTACAGCAATTTCTACGACTATTATGACTACTCGACAACCCAGAACGCCACAGGCGGCGTTGTTACAACTTCGCAGACCATCTATGATTCACAGGGTAACGAGCACACTCTGCAGTATAATTTTGAGATGGTGGACGCCATTGACAACCTCTGGAAACTTACAGTAACCACACCGGAGACAAATTCAACCGTTGAGTTCAACGAATCCAACGGCGGCAGCGTATATCTGCACTTTAACAGCAACGGTTCGTTCAACTACATGGCAACAGAGGCGGGAACAAGAATTTCGTCTCTTACGGCAAACTTTGACCCCAATAACGGTGCGGGAGTTATTTCGGATATCTCAATTGACCTCGGAACGCCTTCGATGTTCGACGGTGTGTACCTTTCATCAGGTGACGGCGGTATCGAGAAAACAACTCAGGACGGTTATTCCACCGGTACGCTTGAGGACGTTCTCTTCAACACTGCGGGCGAGATAATCGGGTATTATTCAAACAGCGAAGTTGTTAAACTCGGTCAGATAGCTCTTGCGACCTTCACAAACCCCAACGGTCTGATCAAATTCGGCGATACAACATTCAAATCGACGACCAGCTCCGGTGACGCATCTGTGGGAACACCGGGAACAGGCTCAAGGGGCGACATTGCGTCAGGCGCGCTTGAAAACTCAAACGTGGATCTTTCAAGCGAGTTTGTAAACATGATCACCACTCAAAGAGGGTTCCAAGCTAACTCAAGGGTAATCACAACCTCGGACGAGATGCTTCAGGAACTTCTCTCTCTGAAACGTTAATCAGCTGACATAAAGGCTGCGGGTCTCAGCCCCGCAGCCCCCTTTTAATCACCTTTTCACCATTATTTCTGTTGACTGCAATGGCTTACATCCTGTATCTTTATAATAATTATAAAATTGTCCTGCAAAAGCGGAAGACGTTAATTGCATTTCGGAGAAGTTATGGATATAGCAACCATTGTCGGAATTCTGCTTGCATATTCTCTTGTTATTGCTGCACTTCTTATGGGACCGGGTCTCGTTCCTTACATAGACATCCCCTCTGTTCTTATCGTTATCGGCGGCAACGCCGGTATTATTATGATGTGCGTTCCTCTGGGAACTTTCTTTTCTTTCGGCAAAGTGACGATGAAAGCTTTCAAATATACTTTGGACGATGCCCCGAAACTTATCGCCCAGCTTGTCGAGTTCGCAGTTAAAGCAAGACGCGACGGCATCCTCTCTCTCGAATCCGCAGGCGACGAGGTTGGGGACGAATTCCTTAAAAAAGGTATCAGGCTTGCGGTGGACGGCACCGAGCCGGAAGTCATAAAGGGTATCCTTGAAACAGAACTTAATTATATGTCGGAAAGGCATAAAACGGGTGCCAACCTGCTCGGTTACATCGTAGATTACGGTCCTGCGATGGGTATGATAGGTACGCTGATCGGTCTTGTTGCGATGCTTCAGACCATGGACGACCCAAGTTCCATCGGTCCCGCCATGGCGGTTGCCCTGCTTACCACCTTTTACGGTGCGATGATGGCGAACCTGTTCGGCGGACCTATTAAGGCAAAGCTGGAAGGACGCTCCGCACAGGAGACCCTCATCAGAGAGATCATGATAGCAGGCATTATGGCGATACAGGCGGGAGACAACCCCCGTATCGTGGAGCAGAAGCTTAACGCTTATCTTGCTCCGAAGGAACGTAAGTCTCAATTTGAGTGATATTTCCGGAGATTTTTCAAATGGGCGAAAAGAAGTGTCCCGAATGTAAACCGGGTTCCCCGCTTTGGATGTCAACCTTTACGGATATGAACCAGCTTCTGCTGACGTTCTTCATCCTGCTGCTCTCCATGGCGTCCATGGATCAGAGAAAGATTAAAGTTGCTCTCGGTTCGCTGCAGGGTTCGCTCGGTGTACTTAAAGAAGGCTCACAGACGGAGTTTACGAAAGACGACATTATGTCGCGTCTGTCGTTTGTGAAGAATGTCCAATCAATGAAAAACAAATTAAGCGAAAATATAAAGACATACGCTCAGCAGGCAAACCTGCAGCAGAACGTTACCGTGTCAGAATCCAAAAAAGGCGTCGCAGTACGCATAATGGATTCCTCACTGTTTGCGCCCGGAACCGCGGACATAAAACCTGAGGCGTACCCGCTTCTGGATAAGTTCGCCGCAGTTATTTCTGAATCACCTTTTAACGTTGTTATCGAGGGGCATACCGACGATTTGCCCATTACCACTGCTCAGTATCCCACAAACTGGGAACTTTCAACTGCAAGAGCGGTCAACGTTGTAAAGTACTTTGTAAACAAAGGTGTCGATGCGCAAAAGCTTTCCGCATCCGGCTACGGGTCGTACCATCCTGTTACACCGAACATAAGCCCCGAAAGCCGTGCGAAGAACAGGCGCGTTGAAATCAACTTTGTCAGCCCGGAATTGGCAGAGTCTAACAAAAATCTGTTTGATGCCGAGGAAGAGGCACAGGCGACACAAGGAGGAAGGTAATGGCCGCAGAAGAAGAGAAAAACGCCGAAGAGGGCGGTAAGAAGAAGAAAGGCGGGAAGCTTAAGCTTATTATAATAGTCGTGGTGCTGTTTATAATTCTCGGCGGAGGCGGTTTTCTTGCTTATAAACTGTTTCAGGCTCCTAAAGACGCAGAGGCAGGCGCAGAAGTCGCTAAAAAAGAGGTTACTGCCGCGCCCACAAACGAGGTGGGAGCTCTTTATCCTCTCGAGACCTTCATCGTCAATATGGCGGACAACGACGGTTCAAGATATCTGAAAGTTACAGTTCAGCTTGAACTGGACAAGACCGAAAAACTGAAAGAGGAGCTGGACAAGCGCGTTCCGCAGCTTCGCGATGCAATACTCACAATTTTGTCTGCAAAGACTTATGAAGAGGTAAGCTCAGCGCAGGGCAAACTTATTCTTAAACAGGAAATACTCCGGAGGCTGAACTCTCTGCTTCCGTTCGGACAGATAACAAATATCTATTTCACAGAATTTGTGGCACAGTAGGAAATATGAAAGATACTCACATTGCCAAACACGAATTCGGAGAGGTTCTTTTCGACATTAAGGTCGAGCTCGGACGCAAGATGGTGAAAGTCCGCGAGCTTCTGGGCTGGGAAAAGGGAACCATACTGAAATTCAACAAAACGTCCGGCGAACCCGTGGATTTCCTCGTGAACGGAAAACCGCTGGCGCTTGGCGAGATAATGGTTCTGGATGACAAATTTGCCATCCGTATCACAGAGATACTGGACAAACAGAAACTTACTGAGATGTATAAGAATGGCATGTACCGTTAGATATTTCCTGACAGCGATGCTGTTTCTGGTCAGCTTAACCGCCAATGCGGCGCATCTGACATATGAGATAGACGACGCGGGGCTCAGGATACAGGTTGATTTTGATCAGGGGTATTCCAATGTGAATACCCTTAAACTTGACAAGAGCTTCGTGGTCAGCTTTGAAACTCCGGAACCCGTCGTGTTCCAGCAGGAGTTTTGGGATATGCCCGTGGAGAAGCTGTTTGTCACATCCGATGACACAAGAAAAAGGCTTATCACTGATTTTGCCGGAGAGCTTGTGGTGCCGGAGATAGTTTCCCAGCCGAAACAGCTTAAAATAACCTATTCATTCCCGAAGGTGCAGAAAACCTCAGACCCTGTTGTGGGTACGCAGGCGTATGCAAGGATGATATGGGGTCTGCTCATTATCCTTGCGGTTATGCTTACTATCTTCTGGGCTTTCAGAAAATATTTCAAAAGACAGGTGTTCACCGATATCCCCGGCACAGGAAGACTTCTGGGGAAAGCGGATATCGACCTGCGCAAAAGCCTTTATTTTTACGAAATAGACAACAAAATATACATTCTGGGAGTCACCGACACTTCCATGAACCTTATTGATAAGGTTTCGGAAGAGGACGAAGTGACCCGTATCAAGGCGGGATTTACCAAGAAGACCGAATTTGTGAACTATATGAAGTTCTTCAAGAAGAACCCGGGAGTAAAAGACGAGGTGGAGATCTCCAGAAACTCCATTTCGGAGAGGTTGAAGTCATTAAGAAAGCGCTGATACTTATACCATTACTTCTGATACCCTTCACCGGAGTTCTGGCGGCGGATCCGGTTCCGTTTCCCGCATTCCGTTTCGGCATGGAGCAGGCGGCAAGCCCGCAGGATGTTTCCGTCACTTTGCAGCTGGTCTTCTTTCTGACGATAATTTCCCTTGCGCCGTCGATACTTATACTTATGACATCGTTCACGCGCATAATAATAGTGTTTTCGCTTTTGAGAACTGCGATGGGAACCACAACAGTGCCGCCCAGTCAGGTTCTGGTGGGTCTGGCGCTCATTCTTACGTTTTATATCATGCAGCCGGTGTTCAACGAGGCATACACGAAGGGCTACCAGCCGTATATGGCGGGGCAGATAACCTTCGGAGAGATGCTGGCACAGGCGAAACAGCCACTTAGAAAATTCATGCTCAAAAATACCAGAAAGAAGGACGTGCGAACCTTCATAGAGATAAGCAACCAGCCCAGACCGAAATCAGCGGCGGATATCCCTGACACTGTTCTTGTGGCATCGTTTGTTGTGAGCGAGCTTACAACTGCCTTCCAGATGGGATTTCTGATATTTCTGCCGTTTCTCATCATCGACTTTGTGGTGGCGAGCGTTCTGCTTGCCATGGGTATGATGATGCTTCCGCCTGCGATGGTTTCGCTGCCGTTTAAAATAATGCTGTTCATACTTGTTGACGGGTGGGGACTCATTGTTACATCGCTCGTCAAAAGCTTCTGGTGATAACCTATGACACCCGATTTAGTAATCGACATGCTTACAAAAGCTTTGCAGCTTTCACTGCTGATCGCGTCGCCCATGCTCCTTTTCGGGCTTGTGATCGGTCTCATAATCAGTATCTTCCAGTCCGTTACGCAGATTCAGGAGATGACACTTACCTTCATCCCTAAAATAATCGGCGTTATCGTGGCTGTTATGCTGTTCGCGCCATGGATGCTTGATCAGATAATGACATACACCATCCAGCTTTTCGGCAACCTTCATAATTACATAGGAAAGTGATATGAAACGTTTTCTGTTGTGCCTGCTGCTGTTCTCTTTCGGGGCTTATGCCGCGGAAAGGGCTGTGGTGCGGATGCCGGACACGCCGGACGATATGTATTCGTCCAGCCATGCGCTTGTGATAGGCGTTTCGGACTATAACGGCGGCTGGCCTAAACTCCCAGGGGTCAGACAGGATGCGGATGCGGTTGCGGCGGCACTCACTGCGGAGGGATTTAATGTCAGACGTTCCGCAAACCCCACTGCACAGGATATCAGAACTGCCGTGGACGATTTCATATCGAGATACGCTGAAGATCCGAAGGCGAGGATACTCATATATTTCGCGGGACACGGACACACCATAGACGGCACCGGATACGTTGTCGGACGGGATGCAAAAGACCCTGCGAAGGATGTTAACGGATTTAAAAAAGGCGCACTTACAATAGATTATTTTGCATCAAGAGCAAAAACTATGGATTCCAGACACGGGCTTTTCGTTTTCGACAGTTGTTTTTCCGGTACGGTCTTCAAAGCGCTCCGGTCTATTCCCGATTTCAAGGCGGAGATGCTCTCAAGACCGGCAAGGGAATTCATAGCGTCGGGTACCGAAAATCAACAGGTTCCTGACGACAGTGTGTTCCGTAAGCGGTTCATAGACGGCATCAACGGCTATGCAGACGCGAACGGCGACGGACTTGTTACGGGAAGCGAGCTTGGGCAGTTCGTACAGAATGAGGTGTCGGACTATTCAGCAGGCACGCAGACCCCTGTTTACGGCAAACTGTCCGGAAGTGACGGTGAGTTTCTCTTTTTCAGAGGCAAATCACAGCAGACAGTTTCCGCTCCTGCTCCCGCGGCGGACGGTGAAAAAGAACAGCTTCTTGCCGTGATACGCAGAAGCCCCGGCTCTATAGAAGCTAACAACGCACTGAAAAGACTGCGCGAGATAGACGATTCGCTGAAAAACCAGCCTCCGGTGACTGCTCCGGAGCGAAAAGACAGAGTTACGACGGTGACATCCACAGTTATCTATAACCGACCCGACAGAGATTATCCGTTCGTCGTGATAGCCCCTGTAACAGCATACGTAGGCGGACACAGAATAACGGCGGCTTTCTCTGTTGAGGCGTTAAACGGCAACGGATACAGAAATCTGCTGAACAGAAAAGAGATGCTTCGTTCCGTTATGGGACACAGAATAGAAGAGGCGGGGATAACACGAAACGACAGTATGTCGGCTGTGAGGCGGAAAGTTAAGGATGCCGCAGCGAAGGCGATGAACTTTGCATGTCCTAATTGCGGACGATATGCTCCTGTGCTTAAGGGCTTGATGATAAGATAGTTATTTCTTCCCGACCAGATATTGTGCGATGGCTTTTCTTTCGCCGTTGCTTATGTCCAGTCCGAAGTTTTCCATTCTTTTGATGGTGTCGAGCCACTGGTCATAAGTCTTTTTCTTTTTCAGAGCCAGTTCGGAACCGTGGCATCTTGAACATTTGGAAATAAACAGTTCATCGGCTGGAGTTTTCGGAGCGGAACCGCAGGCTGCGCACAGTATGGCTGAAAACATCGCAAGCAAAAAAACTTTCATTTTTCTCCCCTTCTGATGGATTTTATATATTCTGCAGTTTCGGCGGAGGCGCCTTCGGAAACAATTCTGGCGGTTATCTCGTCATTATATTTCATGGCGCTGACTGTGTAGTTGTGACTGCCTATATAGGTTATATTACCATCTATTACTGTTGTTTTGGCATGCAGTCGTTTCTTTTTTGAGTCGTAAACGACTTTAATCCCCGCTTTTTTCAGCTCGTCGCCTGTTTCTCTGTTTATTTTGCCCGTGATGTCTCTGCTGTTGGAATCATCCATAACAACATATATCTTAACACCGCTTTTAGCCGCTTTTATGAGTGCCTGCTTGATTATTTCAGTGTCGCCGAGCTTGAAATCAGATGTTTTGAACATGTAGATAGCCATATAGATGGACTGCTTGGCGTTCGATATGTCGTGTACAAACACGGGAAGCAACTCTTCATTGGTCAGGATGGACACGGTGGATTCATATTCCTTTATGTCCGCCTTCAGGTTTGTATATACAAACAGGGAGACAAATATGGCAAGTATTGAAAATAACTTAAGCCATAACTTCCTGTATTTTCTTCCAAACATCATCTTTTCCTTTTCCTGTGAGTGAGCTGAAAAGCACGAAGGATTCACGCGGCAGATTAAGCTGTTTGCTGATTGCGGCGAGTCTGCTTGTGTTCTGGTTGTTTGACAGTTTGTCGCACTTGGTCAGCGCGATTATTGTTCTGATGTTATAGTGACTGAACCAGAACAGCATCCCAAGGTCGTCATCGTTGGGGTCGCGGCGTATGTCGAGAATAAGTACGCAGGTGGTAAGCTGACGGCGTTCTGTGAGGTAGTCCTCAATAGTCTCTGCCCATTGCTTTTTTTCTTCTTTGGAAACCTTCGCATATCCGTAGCCGGGCAGGTCGACCAGCATAATGCTGTCCTGCACAAGAAAAAAGTTTACCAGACGGGTTTTGCCGGGTGTTTTACCGACCTTCACCAGCTTGCGTGTGCCAAGCAGTGTGTTTATCATGCTGGATTTGCCCACGTTGCTTCGTCCGCAGAACGCCACTTCGGGGAATTCTGTAACGGGATAACCTTTCGGCTCTTTCGCGGAAGTTATAAATTCAGCTTTCATGTATCACTCCTATTTCGTGGAGGAAATCCATTGTGCCGAAATCAAAATCGAACGAAAATCCGGCTGCGTTCTTATGTCCGCCTCCGCCGTTCTGTTCCGCCAGTTTCCGCACGTCCACGGCAGGGCGGGAACGGAGAGACACCTTGCGTCTCTGCATGTTTATGATAATGACGTAATCCATTTCAAGGTCTTTTATAATGTGGTTTCCCAGTTCGGAACTGTACTCCTCTGCGAAGACCACGAAGAAATCCAGTCCCTGAGCGTCTTTCATGGAGAATCCGGATTTTGATGCAGAGTGGATATATTTATCTCTGCGCTCTGTCTCAAGCTCAACGACTATCTGTTCGTCGCTGTTGAAGCCGTTGTACGGTCTGCGGGCGAATCTCTCCATATAGCGCTCAACGCCCAGTTTCATGAACAGCATGTTCATCTGGAGGCTGTCCTTGCGTTTCAGATGCCACATGTCGAAATCGTTCACGCACTCCGCAAGTTCGCGGTAGGGTTCGACGTCCTTTCCCATATCTTTCAGCCATTCAAAAGTAAGCAGAGTTGCGGATTTTTTTATGTCATGTATGCATTCGGTCATCTCGGTGAGCCAGACTGAGGACTCGTGGTGGTCGATGATGATCATCTCAATCTCACCCAGAAGTCTTTCAAAGGCGCGTTTGCCGGGAGACATATCGGTTATGAGTATTCTTTCATACTCGGAGGTGTTCACCTCGGCGAGTATCTGGTCTATCTCGTTATAGTTACAGAAAATGTTGTCAACTTCCCGCAGAAATTTCTTTGTGAGAACGCCGCATGTAACGCCGTCCAGATCGTTGTGTGAAATGTGTAAAAGCATCTATTCCCCGATTATCTTAACAAGAACTCTTTTCTTTCTTCTGCCGTCAAACTCACCGTAGAAGATGCTCTCCCACGGTCCGAAATCAAGCCTTCCCTCTGTAACGGCCACAACTACCTCTCGCCCCATTATCTGGCGCTTGTGGTGTGCGTCTCCGTTGTCTTCGCCCGTGCGGTTGTGTCTGTACAGGCTTAAGGGTTCGTGTGGTGCCAGTTTTTCCAGCCAGTCCTTATAGTCCTGATGAAGTCCTGACTCGTTATCGTTTATGAAGACCGAAGCGGTTATGTGCATGGCGTTCACCAGACACAACCCCTCTTTTATGCCGCTTTCGCGGAGACATTCCTCCACATCGCGGGTTATGTTCACGAATTCCATCCTTGCTGATGTGTTGAACCACAATTCCTTTCTATATGACTTCATAGTTATAAACTAACAGGAATCTTTTATTATTGAAAGGTTATTTTCTGAAAAACAGGTTCAGTATGATGGTAATGATCACGCTTACGACTATCGACGTGACTATAGGGAAATGGAGTGAGAAATTCTCCCTGCGGATGTTGATATCGCCGGGGAGCCTGCCCAGATTAATACCGCCGAATTTGGACAGCAGGAGCATTGCCGCTCCTGCCGCCGCTATTATTATGCCAGCAATTATCAGAAATCTTGCGATATCGTTTGTCTGCAAGGTATTACACGCCTATCTGGTAATACTCGAACCCGTTCTCCGCCAGCTTTTCTTTTTTGTACTGGTTTCTTCCATCGAAAATAACTGGGTTTATGAGTGATTTTTTTATCTCTTCAAAGTCGGGGCTTCTGAACTCTTTCCACTCGGTTATGAGTATCATGGCGTCAGCACCCTGAAGAGCGGTATATTTGCTGTCTACGTATTCAACCGCGTCGTTGCCTTTCAGATAGCAGACCTTTGCCTCATGTACGGCTTTGGGGTCGTATGCCTTTATCTTTGCACCGAGTGCTGTGAGTTCATTGATGATGGTGATGGAAGCGGCTTCGCGCATGTCGTCTGTTTCGGGTTTGAAAGAGAGACCCCAAACGGCGAATGTCCTGCCTTTAAGGTCGCTTCCGAAACGCTTGATAACTTTCTGAACTATGACCTTTTTCTGCGCGTAGTTCACGTCCTCGACGGCGTTGAGTATCTTGGGTTCATACCCGTTGTTTTTCGCAGAGCGTATTAGCGCCTGTACGTCTTTTGGGAAACAGCTTCCGCCGTATCCGCAACCGGGATAGATGAAGCTGTAGCCTATTCTGGAGTCGCTGCCTATGCCGCGGCGCACTTTGTTAACGTCCGCGCCGACCTTTTCGCATATGTTTGATATTTCGTTGATGAAGGATATTTTTGTTGCGAGCATTGCGTTTGCCGCATATTTCGTCATCTCCGCGGAACGGATGTCCATGTCGATGAATCTTTCGTGGTTAACCGTGAAGGGTGCATAGAGTTCGCGCATGACATCAAGCGCTTCGTTGTTGTCAGCACCGACAACGACTCTGTCGGGTTTCATGAAGTCGGATACCGCCGCGCCCTCTTTAAGGAATTCGGGGTTTGATATAATGTCGAAAGTGAGGTTGCTTCCGCGTTTTTTAAGTGCTGCGGAAACGGTTTCGCGCACTTTGTCCGCAGTGCCGACGGGAACGGTTGATTTGTCTATGATGTACATGTGTTTATCCATGTACTGACCGATGCTGTCCGCAACGCGCAGGACGTATTGAAGATCGGCGCTTCCGTCCTCGCCCATGGGGGTTCCCACTGCGATAAAGCAGATGTTGGATTTTACGAGGGCTTCTTCAATCTTTGTTGTGAAAGACAGGTCGCCTGATTTCACATTATTAAGCACTACGGTATCAAGTCCCGGTTCATATATCGGGATTATCCCGTTTTTGAGGTTTTCAATCTTTTTTTCGTCAATGTCGACACAGATGACCCTGTTGCCCATTTCTGCAAAACATGCCCCTGTGACCAGTCCGACATATCCTGTCCCTATAACAGAAATATTCATTTAATGTCTCCTTGTTTTCTCAAGAGTTCTTCAAAGTACTTTATTGTGTGTTTAAGTCCTTCCTCAAGCTGTATCTTCGGTTCCCAGCCCAGCTCTGTTTTGGCGAGGGTGATATCGGGTTTCCTCTGCATGGGGTCGTCCTGCGGCAGAGGCTGGAATACAAGCCTGCTGCTGCTGCCTATCATATCTATGACCTTCTGCGCAAGCTGTAAAATTGTAAACTCGCCGGGGTTGCCAAGGTTAACGGGTCCCGTTAAGCCCTCTCTTGAGTTCATCATGCGGATGAAACCCTCAATGAGATCGTCGCAAAAGCAGAAGCTTCGCGTCTGGCTTCCTGTTCCGTATATGGTTATGTCCTCGTTCTTCAGTGCCTGAACGATGAAGTTGCTCACCACGCGTCCGTCGTTGGGGTGCATTCTGGGACCGTAGGTGTTGAAGATGCGCACTACCTTTATGTCGACCTTGTGCTGGCGGTTATAATCGAAAAAGAGAGTTTCCGCACAGCGTTTTCCCTCGTCGTAACATGCTCTGATACCTATGGGGTTCACTGCGCCGCGATAAGTTTCGGGCTGGGGGTGAATTTCGGGGTCGCCGTATACTTCTGACGTTGAAGCCTGAAATATTCTCACTTTAAGCCTTTTTGCAAGACCCAGCATGTTTATTGCGCCCATTACAGACGTTTTTGTCGTCTGAACCGGGTCAAACTGGTAATGCACGGGGCTTGCCGGACATGCGAGGTTGTATATCTCGTCCACTTCCACATAGAGCGGAAAAGTGATATCGTGGCGGAGAATTTCAAAGTTTTTATTATCAAGAAGATGTTTTACGTTGTCTCTTCTTCCGGTGAAGAAGTTGTCCACGCAGAGAACTTCGTGTCCGTCTTTAAGGAGTCTGTCGCAAAGATGGCTGCCAAGGAAACCGGAGCCGCCGGTGACAAGTATTCTTTTCATTTAACCTTCCGCATTAAAATATAAAAAAATATCTTAGCATAAACGGCGGAGATAAAAAAGAGGTGAAAAAAAAGGGCGGGTGAAAAAACACCAGCCCTCCATAGTCGTCAGGATACTTATCAGGAGTACTTGTAGCGTCCTGTTTCTTCCTCAAGCACATGTCCGTCGGTGCTGAGTTCCGTACTCATTTCCGCCAGAACGGAAGTTGCCTGAGTGATTTCGTCTATGCCGACGGAAACGTTCTGTATTGCCTGTTCCATCTGGGAAATCGCCGCCGCCTGTTGCTGAACTGCGGAGACAACCTGCGATATGTTGTCGGATGTGAGAATAGAGTTATTTTTGGTAAGCTGAGCCATCTCTTTCAGGTTGCCCATGAAATCTGAGATGCCGCTTATCATGTTTATGTTCTTTTCAACGTTTTTCACTGCGCTTTCGACCTGCTTGTTGTTCTGGTTGATGATATCGGATATCTCTTTTACGGACGATACCGTTCTTTCCGCCAGCTTACGCACCTCGTCCGCGACAACTGCAAAACCTCTGCCGGCTTCGCCAGCTCTTGCCGCTTCTATTGCTGCGTTAAGGGAAAGCAGGTTTGTCTGGTCGGCAATATCGTTTATCAGACCAAGTATATCATACATGGATTCCGAGTTGCTTTTCAGAGTATTTATATTGTCTATGAGCGATTTGCTGGACAGAACCATCTCCCCTGCCAGTTTTTCGCCCTCCTGTGTCTTATGTTCGGAGTTTTCGGCGTATTCGCGGCTCTGTTTCGCCAGATTTTCGGTTTCTGTCACCTTGACCGCAACGTCTTCAACGCCTGCGTTTATCTGATGCATGGCTGTTGATATCTGGGAAACTTCCTGATTCTGCTGGGTTATATTCGCGCCAAGCTCTTCTGTGGAAGATGAAAGCGTTGTGGAGCCGAGATTCAGTTTATCCGCCGTTTCTCTGATGCTCTTTATGGAGCGCGCAAGTTTTATGACCATCGCGGAGTTGTATTGAGTAAGTCTAGAAAATTCATTGTTGGATTTCAGCTCTTTTGAATAGTAACCGCAATCTTCGCATGATTTCAATTCACCGTTTTTCAGCTTTTCGCATTGAATCTCCATTCCGAAGTTAGGCGCTTCGCTGCCCACAGTGAGGTAACAGGGTTCGCCCTGAACTCCGTATGCGGAGCAGTTTTTGTCATCGCAGTGCATGTGATCGGAACAGCAGGCGCTGAATCCGTGCGTTCCCGTGTATTTCAGGTCGCCCTTTGCAACGCTTACGAAAGAGCTGAGCATCTTTTCGATGTTAGCTTTGAACAGCCTGACGGTGAGAGCGGTTGAAAGCAGCAGAACGACAAGTCCGCCTATGCTGATGAATACGATATTCCGTTCAACCATGCGGAACGAGGCGAAAAGCTCGTTAACCTCATATCCTGCGGCGAGTATCCACTTATTGTCCGGCAGGTCGGAATAGTCCACAACCTTTGTCTTGCCGTTGAAATCATATGTTATGGAGCCGTTTTTGTTTTCCAGCATGGTTTTTATGAAATCATAATTGGCTATACTGGTGCCGATAAGCTGGTGATTTACATGAAAAAGAACGCTGCCCTTTTCGTCGAGAATGAAAAAATATCCATTTTCGCCAAGTTTGTTTGAATCCACAAACCTGCTTATCTGCGAATATTTTGTGCTTTCAGTAACGTCACTGGCAAGCACCTCTTTAACATAATACTCAAGGATGCGGTTCATTTCCGCCGAGCGCATCTGGGCTATGCCTTCGGCATTGATATTGTTATAGTGACGCGTCATCAGAATTATGACCGCAAAGATAACGATAGAGATAAGTGTGATAGGCAGCAGAAGCTGCGCGGACACGCTTATCCTGCGTGTGAAACTGCTCATTATTGCCTCCAAATCAAAATATCCGGTGCGAACGTCTAAAAACGTTTGTCAATAAAAAAAGAGGCGTAGGTTGTGTATGAATATTCAGCAATGGTGAAAAATAAAATTGTCGAACCATGCTCAATAATAATGTCATACATACAATTATATTGTCAAACGGAAAATATTTGAATGAACGATGGTTGTTAACGGGTTAACTAAGGGTGTGAGATTATTAAGTTTATCTTTTTGTTTATCTGTTTGATATATCTGTCCTCTTCGCTGTATATGCACCCGCAGTAAGGCTGTCGGTACATGTTTCTTTCCTTTGAGCAGTCTATGCCCTTTTGCCAGCCTTCGCGGAAGTCGTGATAGAAAAAATCTATGGCAAAACGTATGGACATTTCCTGAGCGATTTTTTTCATGAGTTCGTGGTTCTGGTATCTGCTGTAGAAGAGAGTGCTGGAGAACGCGTCAAACCCTTCCTCTTTCGCTTTTTTTGCCGCCGCTTCAAGCCTGACCGTGTAGCAGTATGCGCACCGGTTCGCGATATCCTGTGCAACGTTCTTTGTGAACTCCTGAATGCCGTACACGTTGTCGGTTAACAGCGGGATATTCTCGTCTCTGTCAAACTGCGCAAGAGTCTCAAATCTCTTAAAGTATTCGGTCACGGGGTGGATGTTCGGATTGAACCAATACCCCGAGATGCTGTGTCCCATGCCCTTTAATATCTCCACAGGGTAAACAGAACAGGGTCCGCAGCATTGGTGCAGAAGTATATTCATTGTATGCTCACTTCAGGCGGATTTTTCAATTTTTTCGGTATATCGCCAGTGTGAGACAGATCTTTTTCACACTGACCTCCGTTTATAACTTCCGGCGATTTTAATTGATTTATAAGCTTAATTCAATAGAGTTTCGGGCTGTTTTCGTGGTATTTTATCCTGTGAGGTGAGATATGAAAAAAGTGCTTGTTATTCTTGCTGACGGATTTGAAGAGATAGAGGCTGTGACAGTCGTTGATATCCTCCGCAGAGCAGAGATAGACACAGTTACATGCGCGCTGAAAGAGGGGCTTGTGGAGAGCGCCAGAGGGGTGCGTGTTCAGGCGGACACTGAGATTATTAAAATAGATGCGAACGACTATGACATGATAGTTTTGCCGGGCGGACTTTTGGGCGCAAAGAATATAGACGAGAACGAACAGGTTCGATATATCGTTGAAAAATATAATCGCGAGGAAAGGTTCATTGCGGCTATCTGCGCAGCGCCCTATATGCTGGCCAAAAGCGGGCTTATCAAAGACTGTATGATGACCTGTTATCCGACGTACAAAGGTATTGTTGAGCAGCTCTGCGACTATCAGGTGGCGGAGGTTGTCGTCGACGAACATATTATAACCAGCCGCGGACCTGCCACTGCTCCGGAGTTTGCCTTCACTCTGGTGGAACTTCTGAAAAGCGAGGCGGCGGCTCAGAAACTGCGCGAAGCCATGCTTTACGACCAGAAGTAATTAGCACGCAATTTGCTGACATTCTGTATACGAGGTGCAATTATGAACAGTATATGGAGTGTTAAAGAAACTGAAAACGACGGGAGCGTTCAGTTCAGAAAACCGTCAACTGTTTCGGAACAAGTGGATTTTACATTAATGATGATGAACATGTCCGACACATCGGCTGTGGATTTGTTCAATGACAGCGTGGAAGGAAATGCCTTATCCGGCAATCAGCCTCTTCTGCCCACACGTCAGAATGTGGAGGAAATTTCCGCCTATATGGAAGATCAGATTAACGATGCCTTTAAAAGAGCCGGCATCAGTACTGACGAGGCGGTCACTTTCACCGTTGGTTCGGATGGCAGTCTGAAAGTTAACGGTGACAGGGACGATATCGGCGAAATTCAGGAGCTTTTTGAGGATAATCCGGATCTTTCAAACAAGATGAAGAGTTTCATCGGGCTGGCATCAGAGATGCCCAAATTTGAAAGGGCGATAGAGTTTCAGATAAAATATGAGAACGCGGACAGTAAAAGGGAGATAGATGCCCTGATGAAAGAATACGCCGACCTGTTCGACGGCAAGGAGCATTATAACTCCACCTTTGCCTTTGACACAGGCGGAATGAATATCGATACCACTTTTACAGCATAAAAAAGGGGCTTTCGCCCCTCAGGTTGTTGAAAAAATCAATTTTGATGAAATCCAATGAGACTGCTTCGTCGCCATGCTCCTCGCAGAGACGTTTTTTTGTCTTCGCGAGGAGCGCATGCGATGACGCGATCTCGCATTTTACGGACTTTGTCATCAGTCTGAGGGGCTTCTTTCGCCCCTTTTTCTTTATTTCTTTATAAAAGCTGTCAGTTTTTCGTAATCTGGAGCGTTTGTGGCTTCGGGAACAATTTCCGCATAGGTCACAACGTCGTTTTTGTCCACAACGAAAACGGCGCGTGCCAGAAGACGGAGTTCCTTGATCAGAACACCGAAAGCCGTTCCGAAGGAAGCTTCTTTGTGGTCGCTGAGAGCCACCGCCTTGTCAATTTCGGCCACTGTGCAGAATCTTTTGATGGCGAACGGGAGATCCATGCTGATGTTCAGCATCACTATGTCGTCGCCCATTGACGCAACCTCTGTGTTAAGCCTGCGGAGCTGGAAATCGCAGACGGGAGTGTCCAGAGAAGGGGTCACGCTGATAACCTTCGTTTTACCCGCGTAGTCTTTAAGTGTCACGGGGGCGAGTGTCTGGGAAACTACTGTAAAATCGGGCGCTTTATCGCCGACTTTCACTTCGCCGCCGACAAGTGTCATGGGATTGCCTTTCATGGTTACGATGCCGGTTCTTTCCATAAAAATCTCCTTGATTTTGGATGTATGCAATTATACACTTATTTTATCCTGTATCGACAGAAAAAGGTGTTTTTTGTTAACAAACATTTCCAAAAATCCGATTGCTTAATGCGGACATAGGTTTAAAAGATCAGAGGGTCTTTTGCGCCTTTTTGTCCGTTTCTCAAAACATTAACAATATCATTAACTTGAAAATACGGAGTATGGAAATGAACGATAGATTCAGAGTTATCTTTGCATCCAGAGAAATTTATGAACTTAAGGGCGGATACCGTGCGGTGCTTTCGGGCAAATTGAGAAATTCCGCCGGCAGCCTTCCGGTTGTGGGGGATATGGTTATCTGTTCCGACGGATACGTTATAGAGAGTGTTGAGCCACGCAAAACTGAGCTGAAGCGGAGTAGTCCGTCCGGCGGCGCGGGTATGCAGATTCTGGCGGCGAACGCAACCCATCTGCTCATCGTTATGGCGATTGGTGCGGGATTCAGCATCCGCAGGCTGGAACGCTTTCTTGTGCTTGCCGCATCGGCAGGGATACAGCCCGTTGTTGCGCTTACCAAGTGCGATACGGTGAATCCCGTTGATGCTTTTGTTGCGGAGAGCGAGGTCAAAGACGTAGCGGGTATTCCGGTATTCTGCACAAGTATCGTAACTGGCGAGGGTATCAGTGAGCTTTCCGGTTATTTTTCAGAAGGGGATATAATCTGCCTCACGGGGCTTTCCGGTGCAGGAAAGTCAAGTCTGCTCAATGCCATATGCAGAACGGATCTTGAAACGTCCGCCGTGCGCGAAAGCGACGGCAAAGGTAAGCACACAACCACCGCCAGACATTTCATAGAGACCGGAAACGGTTATGCTTTTATAGATACGCCCGGACTTCGGGAGGTCGGGATTGGCGGAGATGCGGGAGCCGTTGAAGAGGTGTTCGACGACATAGCAAAATATGCGGAAATGTGCCGTTTCTCCGACTGCTCACATACCAACGAGCCGGATTGCGCCGTTCTTGCCGCTGTGGCGTCCGGTGCGCTGAGTGCTGAAAGACTTGCAAGTATGCATAAGCTGAGAAAAGAGTCCGCGGCGAAGAACGAGGCGGAGCGGAAAGTCAGGGATAAACAGCTGTCAAAAACGGTGAAACGGATCAAGAAACTGGGCGTGAGCCGCCACTGATATAGGCGGTTTCAAAACAGAACGAAATATGATATGTTATCTGATGTTTTAATCTGAGGTGTCTTATGCCTAATGTTACAAGAATTACGGTATCCATAGACGAACCGCTTCTGGATCAGTTTGAGAAATTTCTTGCGGATAACGGCTATCCCACCCGCTCAGAGGGCGTTAAGAGCATAATGCGCAAGGCGCTTATAGAGAGTGAATGGCTGACTGAAAACACAGAGGTTGCCGCCACCATAAGTATGGTTTACGACCACCACAAGGCGGGGGTTATGCAGAAACTTACGGATATCCAGCATGATTTCGGCGAACTTGTGGTCTGCACACAGCACGTTCACCTCGACCATCACAACTGCATGGAAGTTCTTATCCTTAAAGGGCTTGCCTCAAGGATACAGGATTTCCACAATGCGCTGAAATCGGTGAAGGGATTGAAACACTGCGCACTGTCCGCCGCCACAACAGGCGAGGACATTCACTGAGCTATAAAAACATCGGCTGCCTGTCCGGCAAGCTGCTGACGTAACTTCAATTGTTCGGGTGAATCTATTGCGATGCGTACAGCAAAGTAATAGGTTTCATCCGGACATTCGTACCATCCGATATACCAGCCCGAAGCATCTTTTGTCGCCCAGCCTGTTTTCCCGTATTGCGTACAGCCTTTGAAACTGCCTGAGAGCATTGCATCCTGAACGTATCTGACTGCGGTCTGGTTCAAACGGAAATAATCTGTGTTGAATTTCTGCAGGAAATCTATCTGCTCAACGGGGCTTATTCTCAGATTGCCGATGAGCCAGAAAGGATATTCGCCGGATACGTCTTTGTTGCCGTAATTGAAAGCTGAAACGTATACGTTCAGCACATCCTGTCCGAGCCTTTTTCCGACTTCTTCAAACACCCATACGGCGCTTGCCTTTATGGCTTCTTTCAGCGTCATATCTCTGTTCCATTCGTCTCTTCCGCGTTTTGTTCCGTCCCATTTGAAAACTTCGTCAGGTCTTATAATGCCTGAATCCAGTGCCGCGAGAGCGTGGGGAACTTTAAACGTGCTGGCGGGGAGCGTTTCGGCTATGGTTTTTTCTCTGTCCGAAACGTAGATGATGCCTTTGGATGCGGGATAAAAGACTATCGCCGCGTCATAGGGGGCGGCAATCTTTTTAAGAATGTCCGACTGCTGAATTTCATGTGCATGTGCTGTTGAGAAACAAAGGAGCAAAATTATTAAATATTTCATGATCTTAAAAAGGGACCGCCGTCTGAGCGGCAGTCCCGTGTGTAAAATTTTTGCTGAAACCCATGAGACTGCTTCGGGCAAACCCTCGCAGAGACAGATCAGTCTTCGCGGGGAGCACTAGCCGAAGGCTGAATTAGTCCGCTTTAAACTATTTGTCAGATAAAGCGACGCGGCGATCTCCTGTTTTCTAAAGGACTGTTATCTTCCCAGAAGAGGGAAACCGAGTTCCTCTCTGTGTTTAAGATAGTTTTCCGCGCAAATTTTCGCCAGATAGCGTACGCGGGCTATATAACCTGTGCGTTCGGTGACGGATATTGCGCTTCTCGCATCCAGAAGGTTAAAGGTGTGGCTGCATTTCAGGCAGTAGTCATATGCCGGAAGGGGCAGGTTCACTCCGTTCAGCCTTTTACATTCGTTTTCGTACATATCAAACAGCTTAAACAGCATGTCCGTGTCGGCATGTTCAAAGTTGTGGGCGGAATATTGAACCTCATTGGCGTGGTAAACGTCTCTGTAGGTTATTTTTTCGTTCCACTTAAGGTCGTAGACTGACTCAACGCCCTGAAGATACATGGTAATACGTTCCAGTCCGTAGGTTATTTCGCCCGAAACGGGTTTCAGGTCGATACCGCCCGCCTGCTGGAAATAGGTGAACTGGGTGATTTCCATGCCGTCAAGCCAGACCTCCCAGCCAAGTCCCCATGCGCCGAGGGTGGGGGATTCCCAGTCGTCCTCAACGAAGCGGATGTCGTGTTCCGTCTTGTCTATGCCGAGCTGTTTCAGGGACTCAAGGTAGAGTTCCTGAATGTTATCGGGTGAAGGTTTCAGGAGCACCTGAAACTGATAGTAGTGCTGGAGTCTGTTGGGGTTTTCCCCGTATCTGCCGTCTGTGGGTCTGCGGCTGGGCTCCACATAGCAAACGTTCCATGGTTCAGGTCCCAGACAGCGCAGGAAAGTTGCGGGGTTGAAAGTACCCGCACCCACCTCTATGTCGTATGGCTGATACACTATACAGCCCTGATCAGCCCAGAATCTTTGAAGTTTCAGTATGACGTCCTGAAAATACATTAGCTTTTCTCCGTTATTTCTTTGCTCTGGCGGCGTGGGCTTTCAGAGGAAGCGCGTGGAGCTTGATGAAGCCCACGGCGTCTGTCTGGTTGTATGCGCCCGAATCGTCTTCCATGGAAACCACAAGCTGGTTGTACAGCGAGTATTTGGATTCGCGTCCGATGCAAGTAATGTTGCCTTTGTACAGTTCGAGACGGACTTTGCCTGTTACGAACTTCTGGCTTTCGTCAAGCAGAGCGCGCAGGCAGTCCATTTCAGGGCTGTACCAGTAGCCGTTGTATACCAGAGTTGCGAATCTGGGCATAAGCGTTTCTTTAAGGTTGATGGTCGCGCCGTCCAGCGTAAGCGCCTCAAGGTCGCGGTGCGCAGCATAAAGGATGGTGCCGCCGGGTGTTTCGTACACGCCGCGGGACTTCATGCCCACATATCTGCTTTCAACCATATCTATACGTCCGATGCCGTGTTTTCCGCCTATTTTATTAAGCTCTTTCAGCATTTCTGCCGGAGAGTATTTTTTGCCGTTCAGTTTGACAGCCACGCCATTCTCAAATTTCAGTTCGATGATCTCCGCCTCGTCGGGGGCGTTTTTCGGATCGACTGTGTATTCAAACATGTCTGCCGGCGGGCGTTTTGACGGGTCTTCAAGTATGCCTGCTTCAAAGCTTATGTGGAGCAGGTTGTCGTCTGAACTCCATGGTTTGTCAGAAGTCGCCTTAACGGGGATGCCGTGTTCCTGTGCGAAGTCCATAGCTTCTTTACGCCCTTTGATGACGTTAAAGAATTCCGGCATTCTCCACGGAACGATGGTTTTCAGTTCGGGGTTCAGAGCGGCAGCGGTAAGCTCGAAACGAACCTGATCGTTTCCTTTGCCCGTTGCGCCGTGTGCGAGGAATTTTGCGCCTGTTTTCTCTGCCACCTCAACCATTCCCTTTGCGATGATGGGGCGTGCAAGGGATGTGCCGAGCAGATATCTGCCTTCGTAAACTGCGTTGAATTTCACCGCTTCAAAAACGAAGTCTTTAACGAACTCTTCTTTGAGGTCGAGTGCATAAAAATCCACAGCGCCGGATTTCATAGCTTTTTCTTTTATGGCGGCAACATCGGGAAGCTGACCGAGGTCTGCAACGTATGCGACAACGTCATAGCCCTTAAGCTGGAGCCATTTCAGGATAACGGATGTGTCCAGACCGCCGGAATAGGCGAGAACAACTTTATCTTTTGCCATTTTGTCCCTCCGAAAATTTGTATATGTCCTTAAGATTGCCGCAGGCGCGGCAGCCTGTGTTTACCTGTTTCCCATCACCTTGAGCATCACTGCTTTCTGGGCGTGGAGTCTGTTCTCCGCCTCGTCCCAGATGATGGAGTTTTTGCCTTCAAGAACGTCCTCTGTCACCTCAAGCCCTCTGTAAGCGGGCAGGCAGTGCATAAACAACGTTTCTTTGCCTGTCGCCGCCATAAGAGCCGCATTGACCTGATAGTCTTTGAATATCTTCTTGCGCGCCTCTTTTTCGGCTTCCTGTCCCATGCTCGCCCACACGTCGGTGTAGATGAAGTCCGCGCCTTTAACGGCGTCGTAGGGATCGCGCACCAGCTCTATTTTAGCACCGGTGATCTCCGCTGTCTTCCTCGCTTCGTCATAAACGTGCTTTTTGCATTCGTAGCCTTCCGGAGATGCCACGCTGATATCTATGCCGAATTTTGCCGCACCGTAAAGCCATGACTGAGCCATGTTGTTTCCGTCGCCTATGAACGCAACCTTAACGTCATAAGATTGTTTGTATTCATAGATGGTCTGGAGATCCGCCATCACCTGACATGGGTGAAAGTCGTCCGTGAGACCGTTGATAACCGGAACGGATGAATACTCTGCCAGCTCCTCGATTATATCGTGTCCCTTGGTTCTGATCATGATGCCGTCAACGTATCTGGAAAGGGTGCGTGCGGTATCCTTGATAGTCTCGCCTCTGCCCAGCTGTATGTCGTTCGAGCTGAGATAAAGCGGATAGCCGCCCAGCTCGTACATGCCGGTTTCAAAGGAGACCCTTGTCCTTGTTGAAGGTTTTTCAAAGATCATCGCCAGTTTTTTGCCTTCCAGATGGTGATGGCGTACGTTGTTTCTGTTTTCCGCTTTAAGTCTGACAGCGGTCTGTATCATCTCTTTAAGGTCTTCTGCGCTCCAGTCTCTGAGCGTTAAAAAGTCTCTTTTCATATCATTCACCTATACCCATTTCGGACGCAGACTTTCTGATAAGTGCGAGACCTTCGTCAAGCTCTTCGTATGTGACCGTAAGGGGAGGATATATCCTGATTACGTCGTTTCCTGCCGGAATGACGATAAGTCCGTTGCTCATGCATTTTTCAATGAATTCCTTCTGCCTGCCGGGAACCTTTATGCCTGACATAAGGGCGAGTCCGTGAACGGTTACCTCGGTCTGATAGAATATTTCGTTCAGTTTGCCGAGGAAATAGTCGCCCTTCTCGCGCACATCCTGCATGAAGCCTTTTTCCGTCATAACGTCAAGAACAGCCATTGCCGCGGCACATGCCAGATAGCCGCCGCCGAAGGTGCTTCCGTGTGTACCTGCGGAAAGGTATTCCGCGATTTCGTGCTTCGCCATAACGGCGCCCATGGGGATCCCGTTGGCTATGCCCTTCGCCATTGTTATGATGTCCGGCGTGATACCGAAATGCTTATATGCGAAGATGTCTCCGGTGCGTCCGAATCCTGTCTGTATCTCGTCGAGAATAAGCAGGATATCGTATTTTGCACAGTACTCGGAAACCTCCACAAGAAAATCTCTGGAGATAGGTTCCAGCCCGCCTTCGCCCTGTATAAGCTCAAGCATGACAGCCGCCACGTCGCCCTTTTTGACTTCGCTCAGAAATTCGCCGAAGTCGTTCTGTCTGATGTGGACAAAGCAGTCCATCGTAGGCTCGAAGCCATTTTTGACCTTTTCCTGCCCTGTGGCGGAAAGGGTCATGTATGTTCTGCCGTGGAATGAGTTGTGCAGTGTTATCACTCTGCGTCTCTTTCCTTCGTATTTTTTGTTGCCGTATATCCTTGCTATTTTAAGCGCCGCTTCGTTTGCCTCGGCGCCTGAGTTACAGAAGAAAACATCACCACCGAAACCGCATCGGCTCAGCCTGTCCGCGAGCTGTTCCTGAATGGGGTTGTGATACAGGTTTGACGTGTGTATCAGCGTCTCCGCCTGTTTCTGAATGGCTTGTGTTACATGCGGGTGGCAGTGTCCGAGGTTCACCACGGAAATTCCGCACCCGAAATCCAGAAATGATCTGCCGTCTGCTTCGGTAAGCCTTGCTCCTTCACCTTTTACAAAGGTCAGAGGATACCGTGCGTAGTTCTGAAAAATTGCGGACATTTTTTACTCCTAAAAGATGAGTTCTGAACATTGTCCGGCGTATCAGCGCAGTGGTGAGATCGCCGCGTCGCTACGCTTCTCGCGAAGACGAAAATACGTCTCTGCGAGGGCTTGTCCCGAAACAGTCTCATTAATTATGAGGCTGAAGATTACTTAGCCGAACGCTGTTCGGGAAAGCTCTATTAAAAGCACATTTGTAATGGTAATTCAAGGATTTTTCCCTGTTGTTAAGTATGCCTGTATAAAAATAACAAGATTTTAAATTTTGGTGTTATAATTAAACATAAAAACATGTGTCCCGATTATTTCTTTTGAAGCCGTACGGTGCTGATCCGGCGGCGAGGAGCTATGCATGATATCCACTATGTCGCCTTTAATGGTACTTTTGCTTGCCTGCATTTCTGCGGGCGTGTGTCTGGCTGTGTATCTGACTTTTGGCAAGAAAAGATAACGGATGAAGCAGGCTGCGGTGAACTTATTGCTGTTCCTCTCGATTTTCTACTTTGCAATACTTTCGTCGTGGTACGTATGCTATTCCAACGACTTCTGTTATCCCATCGCGTATGTAACAGCGGACATGGGCGAAAAGATACAGGAGAGCGTGCAGTCAGATGAAAAATATGCGGCCTTCGCTTCGGCGGACGCGGGGCAAAGCATAGGTCTTTTCCATCGCCTCCTGAAATGTATCGAGAAAAACGGAGAAGGTCTTAATGAATTGTCCTATACAGACAGCGGCGGAATACGCCGCAGGTTTCTGAATTCCGCCGAGGCGGAGAGCCTTAACGGTATCGCCGATATGCTTGCACTTCTCAGGAGCATGTTCCGTCCTTTTTTTCTGCTTCTGGTTCTTGTCTGCGGGTATATGGCGGTAGTAAAAGTGCGCCCTTACGCATGGAGACAGACAGACCGCACATTGTCTTATATTTTTACCGCCTTCACGGCGGTTTTTTACGTTTACGGGTTCGACAGGCTTTTGAATTTTATACAGAAAATTATCTTCGGAAGCGGTTTTGAACTGTTGTTCCGCGATGGCAGAGGTCTTCTTTCGCTGGTCGTGCCTTACCCCTCAATGTATTTTTTTCTGTGGGGGCTTTTTCTGCTGACGGCGCTTGGGTGTTTCGGTCTGTATTATCTGCTGACGGGTGCGGTTGTGAACTTTTTTATCGGTAAAAAGTATCAGTGACGTTTCCGTTTTCGTCCATTATCTTTTTGAATCTTTTATGAAGCAGATACCACTGGTCGGGATATTTGCTTATGATATCCTCGTATACCCCGTTCACCCTGCGCGCAACGTCGTATATTCGCTCCTTGGGCTTAAGGTTCATGTCGGGGGATATTCTCGGATATATAACCATCTTGTATGACTTTTCCGTGCGTATCAGAAATACGGGCTGAATGTCGGTGTTTCTGCGGACGGAGAGCATGGGGATGCCCTTTATGAATGTTGTGTTCAGTCCGAAAAAGGGAACGAAGATGCTGTCCTTCTGTACAGCAGAATGATCCAGCAGTGAGCCGACGTTTATGCCCTTTCCCAGCAGTTCCGGCACCATTTCTGCGACGTATCTGTGACCTATGTGGATGAGACGGTCGTTCTCTCTCTGTCTTACAAGGAAATCGTTTATTCTGCTGTCTTTCATCTTCCGTCCGATTACGCCGCACTTTGTATCGAACAGGATAGTGAAGAAAATAGCGGAAAGCTCCCAGCAGCCTATGTGGGCACCGATCAGGAAATAGCTTTTGGCAGTGTTGATTGATGCGCCGCCGACATATTCGACCTCTATTTCGTCAGCCATCCCGGGTTTTATCCTGTGGCTGTACATTGATTCTGCAAATGTTGCGAAACTGTGCCTGAAGGAGCTTTTTGCGACCGCTTTCGGGTCTTTGGCTCCGATAACTTCAGCGTTCTTTTCCGCAACTTTCCGGCGTGACGGGCTGGCATAATAATAAAGCGTTCCGAATGCCATGCCTATCCGGCGCAGGTTTCTGAAGGACAGCAGGGATGACAGTGCGAAAAGAAGTCTAACCAGCGGATACACTTGTCACCACCTCTTTTATTTTCGCCATTATGCCTTTCTGCTGTGTGTCGATTTCGCTGAAAAAGCCTTTGAAGTCCGCTTCGTCCAGCGGTGACGTGATATAGAGGGATATATCGTCAGCGTTGCCGACTGTTACAGCAGCATTGTATTTTGCCGCCATTGAAAAAATCTCTCTGAAATTTGCCATATTGGAACCCACGCAGACCTGTTTTTCAAACATTGCCGCCTCGTAAATATTGTGTCCGCCGGTATTGTCCAGCGAGCCGCCTACGAATATTCTGTCGGACATTGCGTAAAGCTCGTCCAGCGTTCCGAATCTGTCTGAAACTATGACCAGAGTATCGGGATTTTGTTCTGTCAGCCTGCTGACGGTCAGTCCCGCTTTTTCCGCAAGGATAACAACGTCGCCCACGCGGTTCATGTGTCGGGGCGCGATGACGAGCCTGCCGTCGTAGCCGCTCTTTTTAAAGGCTTCGATTATGATATCCTCTTCGCCTCTGTGGGTGCTTGCTGCGGAAAATATCTTATATCCTCGGAGATACGCGTATTCTTTCGGTTCCGGTTTCGGTTTGCGCGTCTGAAATTTTATATTGCCCAGTGTCTCTATGTTTTCCTCTGTGCCTGTAACGGCGGTGAATCTGATTGTGTCTTCAGGGCTTTTCGTATAGATGGTCTGAAATTTCCTGAGAAGCGGTGCGAACACGAAGCGGAAGCGGACGTAGCTTTTTGCGCTCCGGTCTGACATTCTGGCGTTAAGCATGAACAGTTTCGTGTGTTTTGCCGCGGAGTTTATCAGATTGTACCACAGTTCAGTGTCGATGATTATGAGCGCCCGTACGTTCATGTAATGGATAATGTGCGCCACTGCCAGCGAGTTTTCGATGGGCAGAAGAAAGGCGTGATAAGGCAGAATGATCCGCTGTGCCTCCTGTTTGCCTGTGGCTGTTGTGGTGCTTACTATTATTCTGAGGTCGGGGAAATCCGACTTTATCATATCTGTGATCAGTTTGAGACTGCGCACTTCGCCGACGCTTGCGCAGTGGAACCAGATGCTTTTTGAGGTCGGTTCGGGAAATGTGACAAATCCCAGCCGTTCAAAGAAATCGCCGTCCTCTTTTTTCTTAAGGGCAATGAGATACCCTATCGGCATCAGAAAGGGGATAAGGATGAAAAGTATTATGTTATAAAATATTTTTACAATCAGCACTTGTTGCTTCCATCATTTTTTTCTGCACTTCGGAAAGTTCCGCGTCAGTGGTCTCTTTGTCAAGAGAGTCTGAAACGTAAATCGGTTCGGCAAACGTCAGGGTTATGCGCGAAAAAGGTTTGGGTATGATAAGATTGTCCCAGCTTCGTGTCCGCCAGAATCTTTTGCAGTCCATCATGATCGGGACAATAATTCTGTCCGATTTTTTTGCCAGATACAGCCCGCCTGCTTTCACCTGATATTTCGGACCTTTCGGACCGTCCGCAGCCATAGCCCCGTGCCACCCTTTTTCCATCCACCTGAGCATTTCAAGAGTGCCTGCCGCCGCACCCTTTGAAGATGATGCGCGCACAACTTTGTTATTGCCCATCGCCTCCGCCACAGGTGCGAAGAGATCTCCGTCTTTGCTTCTGGATATCATCGTAACAAATTTATATTTTTTGTTTTTAAAACCGACTATTCCTATAAGCTGATTGTGCCACACCAGAAAAACAGCTCTTTTGTTTTCTGTCAGCTTATCGAACTCTTTGAGTCCTTTGCAACTGTATCTGAAAGTGGACAGGTACATCTTAACAAGTATTTTAACAAGAAATACTTTTATCATATCCGCACAATATATGAATGCACACGGCTATGCAAATACAATTTTTCTGTTGCACCTGTTCAGTGGGAAATGGTAAAAACCATGTTATGGAAATCAGAGGCACAACCGTTATAGCGGTAAAAAAAGACGGAAAGACCGCCATTGGTGCGGACGGACAGGTGACATTCGGAAACACTGTGCTTAAGCACAATGCGAAGAAGGTCAGGAAGGTTTACAACAACAAGGTTCTCTGCGGGTTCGCGGGGTCAACTGCGGACGCTTTCACCCTTATGGAGCGGTTCGAGGCAAAGCTTGAACAGCACGGCGGGCAGCTTCTGCGCGCGGCGGTGGAACTTGCCAAGGACTGGCGCACCGACAGATATCTGCGCAAACTGGAAGCAATGATGGTGGTGGCCGACGGCAAAGAACTTTATATTATTACAGGCAACGGAGACGTTGTTGAACCGCAGAAAGGAGTGGCGGCAATAGGTTCCGGCGGACCCTACGCGCAGGCGGCTGCAACGGCTCTCTCCGAAAATACCGAACTTTCCGCATTGCAGATTGTCGAAAAGGCACTGCGTATAGCTGCGGATATCTGCATATATACGAACGACAACCTGACCATTGAGGAGATCTAGTGGAAGACTACACCCCAAAAAAGATAGTTGAAGAACTCGATAAGTATGTGGTGGGGCAGCATAATGCCAAAAAGGCGGTCGCCATCGCCCTGAGAAACAGATACAGAAGAATGCAGCTGCCGAAGGCAATTCAGGAAGAGATAGCTCCGAAAAACATAATTCTCATCGGACCCACCGGCGTCGGAAAGACAGAAGTGGCGCGAAGACTTGCCAAGCTGGCAAAATCCCCGTTCATAAAGGTTGAGGCGAGTAAATACACCGAAGTGGGATACGTCGGGCGCGACGTTGAAAGCATGGTGCGCGACCTGATGGAGATAGCCGTCGGCATGGTTCGCGACGAAAAGAAAACGTCTGTCATGGACAAAGCGAAGCTGAACGCAGAGGAGAGACTTCTCGATCTGCTCATTCCGCCCACGACAGGCTTTGCGGAACAGGAGACGGGAACGCGTGAAAAATTCCGCGTGAAACTTCGAGACGGCGACCTTGAAGACCGTATAGTCGAAGTGGATGTTGAGGACGCGGCTCCAAATGTTGAGGTATTTACGAATATCGGCATGGAGGATATGTCCTCCGGCATTTCGGACATGATGAAAAACATCTTTCCTGTGAAAAAACGTAAAAGAAAGATGAAGATCAGCGAGGCTCGCGGTATACTTGAAATGCAGGAATCGGCGCGCCTTATAGATATGGATGACGTTAAAGACGTCGCCAGACAGAGGGTGCAGCAGAGCGGCATTATTTTTCTGGACGAGATTGATAAGATATGCGCATCTGCTTCGTCCGGTGCAAAGGGCGGCGACATCTCCCGCGAAGGGGTGCAGCGCGACCTTCTGCCCATCGTCGAAGGTTCCAACGTGAACACGAAATACGGCATGGTGCGTACGGATCATATACTTTTTATAGCGGCAGGTGCTTTCCACACCGCAAAACCTACAGACCTTATCCCCGAGCTTCAGGGACGTTTCCCTATCAGGGTTGAGCTTGAACCGCTGACAGCGGAAGATTTCATCCGCATACTGAAAGAACCGCAGAACAGCCTCACAAAGCAGTACAGCTCGCTTCTCGGCGCAGACGGCGTTGATGTGGAGTTTACCGAAGACGGCATCGAACGCATAGCGCAGATGGCGGACGAACTTAACCGCTCTCTGGAAAACATCGGTGCAAGAAGACTTTATACCATAGTTGAAAAATTGCTTGAGGAAGTTTCCTACGAAGCTCCGGAGATTGAGTGCAGGAAGATTACCGTGGATGCGGCATACGTTGACGGGCATCTTGCGGAAATAGTTAAGGACAGAGATCTCAGCAGATATGTGCTGTAATTTTTAATATAAAATCCCTCCAAACCTCCCTTTTATAAAGGGAGGCTTAAATGCTCCCTCCTTTGACAAAGGAGGGTTGGGGTGGATTTTCTTATAATAGCTAACTAACACCGAGGTATAAATTAATGAAGAAACTGATATTTATTCTGGTTCTGATGATTCCTCTGGCGGCTTTTGCCAGATTTGAAAAACTGGTCAGCGACATAGATGTTATGTTTGCCAAGATGTCCGGATACGTTGTCAGCTCCGAAGGAGATGCCGTTTACACAGACCTTGGCAGGGACAAGGGCGTTTATAACGGTATGACCCTGAAAGTATACAGAGAGAACGAACCCATTATCCATCCCATCACAGGTGAGGTTCTGGGCAATAAGAAACTTTACGTCGGCGACCTTAAGATAACCGACGTTCAGGAAAAATTCTCTTCCGGTGTCATGACTGTTCAGCAGAGAGCGCCGCAGAAAGGCGATATAGCAATAGTCACTCCTCCGGTGGATGTTACTGTCAGCATAGAGGAGATGCCTAAACGTCTCGACGTGCTTCTGCGCGAGGATCTCAGCAAGGCGAACAATATCGTTGTAAAAGATAAGGCAAGACTTGGAATCACCTTTACCCAGAAGGAAGAAGGCGGTATCGAATATAAGATAACCGATTCTGTGAACAAGACGGTAATCTATTCAAAATACTTCTCTGACGTTGATACGCAGGAAGGGCAGAACATGAACGCCGCAAAGGATATCGTCACCGGCAATCCTATCGACAAAGCATACAAAAGCATGGCAGTCGGACATATCAAAAAAGACGACAAAATATACATAGTGACTGCAACAGAAAAGGCAGTTGACTTTTATACCTTCGACGGCAAAGGTTTCAAGCCTGCGGGTTCTATTGATGCGAAACTCAGAGACATCCAGCACGTTGAGGTTGCTGACCTGAACGGTAACGGTATTGAAGAGATATTCGTTGTTACTGTAGTTGACGATCAATATGTGAAAACTAAAGTTTTTGAGTTTGACGGTAATAAATTCAAAGAGACCGAAGACAATATTCCCTTCATCCTGCGTACTGCATATGTGAAAGGTGTAAAGAAAATAGTTGCACAGCGCATCGGACAGGACGGAACCTATCTCGGCAACGTTCAGGAGCTTGTGTGGCGCGACGGAAAATATGAAAGAGGTCAGGTTGTTTCTCCCGCTAAAGGCATTAATATTTATGGCTTCGGATACGCGGATATTGACGGTGACGGAACCGACGAGGTCTTTAATATAAACGAAGATTACAAAATTGACGTTTACAACGGTTCTGCCAGAAAATACACCTCTGTTGAGGAGTTCGGACAGACGCCTTATTACTTCACCATGGAAATGGAGAAAGAGGATCAGTTTAAAACAACTGAAAACGACGACCCGTTCATTACTGAAAAGAACAAAAAATACATCAAGGGAAGGGTCTTTGTTAACTCCGACGGCAATATATACGTTGTGAAAAACTCTGAAAAATATAAGATGCTGAATAAGATGAAGGTCTACGGTTCTTCATACTTCACCATCTTTGGATGGGACGGCAGAAGACTGCGTCAGGTATGGTCTTCCGATGTGTTCCAGCCCGTCATAGTTGACTATTTCATGTACGAGGAGTTCGGCAGAACCTATCTGTTCATGCTCAGAAACTATTCAGACGGTATATTCAGCGGCGACAGGTCGGAACTTATATATATAGAAACAAAATAAGAGAAATGGATTTTTCTAAAGTTTATATAGATATAGGCGATTGTGTAAAAACAGTTCGGATGTTTGACAATTTAACGGTTTATTTCCGGTTTAACCCAATAGTTAATGCTTTGTACGAGAAATATGCGGAAGTGATTGACAAAAAACGCACATTTTTTTGACTTGCGTTTAAGTCGTTTTGGGTTTAAATATGCTTTCGCGGATGTTTCGACAGTTGACAGAGAACACTTTTCCGGTTAACTATGTGCTGGTTAAAGTAAAAAAAAAGTTGTTTTGATGTTGACACGGCAATTTTTGCGTGGTAGCATCTAAACGATTATAATAGTAGCGGTAACCCCGCAGGCTAAGAGAACAAAAGGTTACCAAAGACCTTTAAAGTAAAACCTACAGGAGGAAATGATATGAGGAAACTTTTAGTGGCTCTCATGATGGTAGCTTTCGCAGCTACAGCTTTCGCAGCTGATATTACATTCAGCGGTTCTTATGAAGTTGACGGTAAATACGAGAAGAACTACAATCTTGCAAGTGAAGATGTAGGCACAAGCCAGTACTATGAGCATGACTTCGACCTTTGGATGAATGTTCAGACTGACAAAGACACATTCTTCAAAACAAAACTTGAACTGCTCGATGGTGACTGGGTTTCTTCTGCCGGCGGCAAAGACTCTGTTTACCAAGACAGCGACCACACTCAGTTCTCTGTACAGAGAGCTTGGCTCGGTCACAAATTCGACGGCGTACTTGTTGAAGCTGGTCTTATGAACTCCGGTACATGGGGTTATGCTTTCGCTGACGACGCTGAAGGCAACTACAGAGTTAAAGCTACTTTCGACGTAGCCGGCGGCAAACTTTCCATCCTCACTCAGAAATCTGCTGAGCTGAGCGACGGAACTAAAGATTCCAACAAAGATGACTCCGATAAATACTCTATCGGCTACAAAGGCACTTTCGGCGGAATCCTTGTTGCTCCTAAACTTGACTATGACATCAAATCAAACTCTGATGTTGACGGCGGCTTCGATGGAAAAGACACAAAAGTTCTTGACCTTGACGTAGCAGCCGGCGGCAAATTCGGTGCTATCAACCTTGAAACTGAGTTCAAATACAGCAACATCACTTATGCTGATGAAGTTGCAAGCACAACTCAGCAAGACTATGACCTTTTCGGTATCTACGCTAACGTTAACTATAACTACGGCGCAGGCGTTGTAGGTTTCCTGACTGCTTACGGTTCAGCTGACAAAGACGCTCAGAAAGGTTTCGACTTTGACGACGACTTCGACTCAACTTTCATCCTTGGTGATGATCTTGGTCTTGGCGGCGGCGATGACCTTACTGGTTTCTGGGCAAACGCTCTGTACGCAACTTACGATGTTAACGAAAAACTTAACCTGATGGGTAAAATTGCTTATGCAACTTCTAACTGGGAAGACAACGCCCTTGAAGATGCATCTGCATGGGAAATTGACGGTGCTGCTACTTACGCAATCACAAAAGAACTTAGCTACTACTTCAACGTAGGTTACGCTATGGTTGACCTTGATGCATCTGAAGATCCCGACGATCTTATCCTTGTTAAACACGGTCTGATCCTTAGCTTCTAATCACTAACGTGATTCAAATAGAAAGGCTCGTCAATGCGACGAGCCTTTTTTTTGCGCTTTTTGCTGTTTTAACCTTCGCACTTCTGCGTTGTCTCAACCGTGAAAACGAAAGCAAACAGTCTCTGCGAGGAGCGGAGCGACGCGGCAGTCTCATCTTCTCCCCCTCCTTTAACAAAGGAGGGTTGGGGTGGATTTTGTTTTACAGTGCTGTAGGAAATCAAATCCCTCCAAACCTCCCTTTGTCTAAAGGGAGGCTTAGCTCTAAAATGCATCATTATTTGTGGGATACGAGCTAAACAGCAACCCAAGAAACAAAGTGACGTAATCTCTTGATTATGCTATCTTATGCCATGCTTGAAATAATTAATCTCAATAAAACATTTGGTAAGGGTGAATCGGCTATACATGTTCTGAACTGCTTTAATATGACCGTTGCACAGGGCGAACGCGTGGCAATTGTCGGACAGTCCGGCGCAGGGAAATCCACTCTTCTTCAAATTATCGGCGGGCTTGATGCAGCCGACAGCGGAATAATAAGCTTTAAGAATGAGAACATATTCGATAAAAAGGGCAAAGAGCTGGACAGATACCGCAATCGTGAGGTCGGGTTCGTGTTCCAGTTTCATTACCTTCTGGATGATTTCACCGCACTGGAAAACGTTATGATGCCTGCTCTGATCGCGGGTGAGGACACTGCGGAGAACAGAGGATACGCTAAGTCGCTTCTCGCACGTTTCGGGCTTTCAGACAGGGAGACACATTTTCCTTCACAGCTTTCAGGCGGTGAGCAGCAGAGAACCGCACTGGCAAGGGCGCTGATGAACAGACCTTCGATGATACTGGCGGACGAACCGACAGGCAGTCTGGACAAAAAAAACAGCGAGGAAGTGTTATCAATGTTTGATTCTCTGAAAAATGATGGTATTACTGTATTAATAGTTACTCACGATGATGAAATTGCAAAATCGTGCGACCGTATTGTGAAAATGGAGAAGGCATGACAAAGATCGGCATAATCGGCGGAAGCGGACTTTATGAGATCGAAGGCTTTGAATTTATTGAAGAAGTGAAGGTATCCACTGAATACGGTGATCCGTCCGACAGCTACAGATTTTTCAGATACGGTGAGCTTGAACTCTTTTTTCTTAACAGACATGGCAGAAACCATTCATATCCTCCCCATCTGGTGAATTACAGAGCTAACATCGACGGTTTTTCGCAGATAGGCGTTAAAGCAATATTCGGTTTCACAGCCACAGGCGGCATAAGCAAAGACTTCAGACCGGGGGATATTATTATTCCCGACAACGGGATAGACTTTACTAACGGTCGGAAACATACATATTTTGAAGAGAATAATGTACATCACATAGATTTTACGGAGCCTTTCTGCATTGACCTGCGCAAAATTATGTTTGATGCGGCGGAGCGTGCAAACGTTCCCGTATGCAGAACAGGAACATACATCTGTACAAACGGACCCCGGCTTGAAACGGCGGCGGAGATACGCGCTTTTGACAGGATGGGAGCAGACCTTGTGGGAATGACGCTTTTTCCGGAGTGTTCACTGGCGCGGGAAAAAGAGATATGCTATGCAAATATCAGTGTGATAACAAACTTTGCGGCGGGAACGACAACACAGAAGCTCACGTCCGACGAGGTTGTTGCTGAAATGGGCAAGGCAGGAGAAAAGCTTAAAAGACTGATGAGAAATCTGCCCGCGAGCTATACCGGTGAACGCACATGCGGATGCGTTAACGCACTTGAAGGCACGAAGATAAGCAAATGACGATACAGACCGATGTTGTTTTAAGAGATCATTGCAGTTACAGAACAGGCGGTGCGGCGGAGTTTTATGCCGCAGTGCAGACGGACGGCGACCTTGCGCAAGCGCTTGAATTTGCCGCAGAAAAAAAACTTGAGATAACGGTTATCGGCGGCGGATACAACGTGCTGATAAACGATAAGGGCGTTAAGGGGCTGGTGATAAACACCGCCGGACTTAACTGCCATACGGTGATAAACGGTACGGCAGTATATGCCGGAGCCGGCTTTGTTATCGACGAGCTGGCGGCAGAGACCGTTTCACGAGGGCTGGGCGGCATGGAAGACATGTCGGGAATTCCCGGCTGTGTTGGCGGTGCGGTCAAAATGAACGCCGGAGCATTTTCAACAGAGATAAAAGATATCGCCGTCTATGTGGACATGATGGACTTTGACGGCAGAACATACAGGGTTTCAAACGCGGACGCAGGGTTCGGATACAGAAAGGCTGACGGGCTTCACGGTATAGTCCTCGGCGCTATGTTCGGGCTGAAAAAAGCTGATGCGGAGGAACTTAAAAACAAACGTGCTGAGATACTTGCAAGAAGAGAGGAGAAACAGCCGCTGCATCTTCCCTCCTGCGGGTCGGTCTTTAAAAGACCGGAAGGCAATTATGCCGGAACTCTCATTGAAAAGTGCGGGCTGAAAGGATACCGGATAGGCGGAGCGCAGGTTGCGGAAAAACACGCAAACTTCATACTGAACACTGGCGGTGCCACCGCAGATGACATATACAGGCTGATAAAGCACGTGCAGGACACTGTTGAGAAACAGACAGGAGTCAGGCTTGAAAAAGAGGTCAGATTCATTGGTTTTGAAGAATAAGAACGCGGAACTCACACAGCAGGAGAAGCTGGAGCTTGCAGGTAAGGTTTTCCCTGCGCTTAAGAGCCGTAAAAAGCATCCTATTTTCAGACTGCTGAGGTTCTCTGTGTCTGCGGTGATGCTGATACTGTGCGCAGCATGTGCAGCCGTTGATGCGCCTGTTCAGCAGTCAGCTTCAACTATGCCTGCGGCGCATGCAGAAAACAGCCAGCCCAACCTTGTGTCAATGTCCATCAGAAACGGTATCACAAAACCGGACGAACCTGCGGCATTTGAGCTTTCAATGCCGGAATCGGATATCTCACTCGCTTCCGTTTATAAATATTCCAAAGAACCCACCATTCTTACGATAGCGCAGGACGCAATTGATTTTGATTATGAACACGGAATCCTTGTCATCCTTAAAAAAGGTAAACTTGAGAGCAACTACGCAAAATGCGTAAACATAAATCTTAACGGCAGTTTTAACGCTGTGCAGTTGAGCGGGGGGCTTGTTCTTCTTTCCGGTGAAAAAGAGACCGTTATTGTAGACCTCCAGCAGTGTGGCATTGTCCGTGAATTCAAAGGAGAGGGCAAGGCCTATTATCTCAGCGGATCGGCTCTGCTTGAAACCGGCCCGAAGCATTATGTCCTTTCGGACAGACTGAAAATCAAAGTTTACAGTGAAAGCGATTTTACCGGCGCAGTAATATACGGCGCGCTGGGAACGACCCATATGCTTTTCGCAACCAATACCGGAAAAGTGGCGCTTATGAACATGAAAGACGGCAGGTTCAATGCGCTGTCACCCGGCAACTACAACATAAAAGACATAAGGTATGTGGATAACGACATATACATCTATACCAAAGAGAACAAACTGCTGATGCTCCAGCCGGATTTTACCGACGGAACGATAAAGAACATCGGCGAGATGCAGGGCAAAGACGGCTGTTTCTTTCTGAAACGAAGCGGAAAAATGTACTGCGACGGATACATAACTGATTTGGACACGGCGGAAAAGGCTCCTTCGGAAGGTGATTCCGGTCTGTATTCCGAAAATATGCTGTTTCTGAAAAAGGACGGTGTGTTGTCGTTTGTTGATTCGGAAAAGATTTACAGACAGAGCGTTACGCTTGGATCAGCCACGCAGAATCAGGTTTGCGTTAAAGACGGCAGGGGCTATTTCCTCGACCTTGACCTCAAGATAAAATATTTCACTGCGGACGGAGTTGAATCTGTTCCGGCGGTGAAGCCTGAATCATGTGATTATGTATTCAATTTCAAAGACGGTGCCGTGCGTTCTGCCGACGGCAAGATAATATATGAGTTTGCAAAGCCTGTGAACCGCTCTGTGAAGGCAGTCATGCTGAAAAGGATAATCGGTCAGGATATCTACTATTACTTCGAGAAACAGTGATTATTTAGATTGAGTCGCACCCATTGAAGACGAATCCCGTCTCTGCGAGGTCTGTAAGGACGAAGCAGTCTATATTTTATTATCTGCTGTGTCTCGGACGTTTCTTAACAACGAGCGACGCTTCTTTCATCTTCCTGTAAATTTCTTCATCTGAAACCTTGTTGCGTGCGGCGTTTACGTTGTGTTCGTTGGTCTGGTAACAGGTGGGCAGTGAGTTTAGAGTTATGGCCATAGTGTCCAGAATGCAGCTTGAGCAGGTGCAGACGTCAGGATTATGTTCGAGAAAAATGGGGAAAATCTCCCATGCTCTCTGTTCGTTGACGTTTTTCAGCAATTCTATGTCATATTGATTGATTTTAAGCATAAAAGCACCTACAATTTTTACTGTGACACATTGAAATATAACACTGCGGGGGGTTCTATGCAAGGGAAAACGGCTGTTATCGGCGGCGGCAACTGGGGTTCGGCTCTGGCAGCGCTTGCCGCGCAATCTTCAAAAGAGGTAGTGATTTACGCACTTGAAGATGAAGTCGTAAGAAGCATAAACAACGAACATGAGAACGCAGTTTTCATGAAAGGCATAAAACTTCCGGAGAACATTGTCTCAAAACCGTTCTCCGAAATACAAAATATTGACACTGACAGGATCATCTGGACGGTTCCCACTCAGTTTTCCGGCAGAACTGCGAAACAGTATGCAGAGGCACTTTCGGGCAGAAAACTGCTTATAGCCACAAAAGGAATTGAGATAGATACGGGCGATTTGATGATCCATGTGCTTGAAAGGGAATTCAAAGGGGATTTTGCCGTAATATCCGGTCCCTCTTTCGCAAAAGAGGTGGCGCAGAAGATGCCCACGGCGGTGAGCATAGCCGCGAAGGATGAAGAGCATGCCAAATGGTGGCAGAATCTTCTTTCCACAGGCTATTTCCGCTGTTACTACTCCAGTGATATTGTCGGAGTGGAGGTAGGCGGTGCCATTAAGAACGTTATGGCGATAGCCACAGGCATATCCGACGGGCTTGGCTTCGGTTACAACGCCAGAGCAGGGCTTATCACCCGCGGGTTGACGGAGATGGCGCGCATGGGCGTGGCGCTTGGCGGCAAACCCGAGACCTTTATGGGGCTTTCGGGTATGGGCGACCTTGTGCTGACCTGTACGGGGGATCTTTCCAGAAACAGACAGGCGGGGCTTAAGGTGGCTTCCGGCATGACGCTGAAAGAGGTCATAGCCTCAACAAACAACGTAGCGGAGGGTGTTTACACCACAAAAGCCGCATACCTGCTTGCAAAACGTCTCGGTGTTGATACCCCGATAATAAACGAGGTTTACGACATACTTTATAACGATAAAAAACCGCTGGATTCGGTCACAGACCTTATGAAAAGACCGCTGAAGAGTGAAAGCATATGAAAATAATCATAGACGGCAGCTACATAGCTTTCAGAACGTTTCACAAATCGCCGCCGCTGACAAACTCCAAAGGTATACCGACAGGTGTCATCCATGGTGTTCTGAACGTACTTCTGACCCTTTCAAACAGGTTCAGGAAGGAGAACGTTGCCATAGTTTTTGACCACAAGGGAAAAAACCGCCGCCATGAACAGCACCCTGAATATAAAGCCACGAGGGACGCAACTCCGGAAGATTTAAATATTCAGTTTCAGATACTGGACGAGCTTATCCCGCTGACAGGAATAGCCTATTACCGCATAGAAGGCTACGAGGGAGACGACATAATGGCAACCCTCGCCGCGCACGCAGAGGGCGAGGTGGGTATGCTCACCCGCGACAAGGACATCTTTCAGATAGTTGACGACAGAGTTAAAATATACGATTCACAGACAAATGAATTTTTCGGAAAAGAGCTTGTGTTTGAGAAGTATAAGGTTGTTCCCGATAAGATGGGCGACCTGCTGGCGCTTACTGGGGACACATCCGACAACATCCCCGGCGTTCCGAAAGTGGGCGTTGTAACGGCGGCAAAGCTGCTGGACGAATTCGGCAGTCTTGACGGCATTTACGCCAATCTGGACAAGATAAAGGGCAAGGTGAAGGAAAACCTTGAGAATAATAAAGATCAGGCATATCTGAGCAGACAGCTTGTGGAGCTTGATATTCTGGAAAAGGAGCCTGAACCCGAAGACCGTGAAGACATGGCGCTTCTGATGGAAAAACTTCAGGAATACGAGCTTAAAAGCGTCATCGTGAAGCTGAATTCCATGGCGGAGCGATCAGATACCGCAGACGAAGAGGAACCGCAGCACGAAGCGATAGAGATAAAAGAGTGTACGCCGTCTAAGGTCACTCTGGTGCTTTTCGACAGCGGGAAACTATACACCGCCGGAGACGGCTGTTTTTACGAATATGCCGGACAGCCTCTTGACGATGTCAAATACTTTTATGATATAAAACACATATACAAGCTTACGGGGTTCAGGTCTGGAAAGATATACGACCTGATGCTGGTCAGCTGGCTGAACGATGCCGACACAGGCGGGCTGGAACGTGCGAAAACAGAGGAACTTCCCGCTTTCATCGCGCGTCTTCTGGCAAAAGCCGAAGCTGAGGTTCAGGCGCTTGCCGATAACAGGCTTGAAGACATCTACTTCAACATGGAGCTTCCGTGCGCATACGTCCTTGCGGACATGGAGACTGCGGGGATAGCTCTTGACAGGGGCGTGATGGAGAGTGTTGCGGACAGGCTGCGCGACGAGGTGGGTGCTGTCAGCGATACCATAAAAAACTTCATTGGTCACGATATAAACCTGAACTCGCCCAAACAACTGCAGTCGTTCCTGTTTGAAGAGCTTTCGCTGGTGCCGCCCAAAAAGACAAAAACGGGCAACTCCACTGACGAAGAAGCGATAAAAGCGCTTATCGCGCTTAACCCAATGTACGCGGGCGATCTGGAAAATATACTGAAATACCGTGAACTTACAAAACTGCTGTCAACCTATGCACTGCCGCTTTGCGATTATGCCGGAGCCGACGGCAGAATACATACGTCGTTCAAACAGACGGGAACCGCCACAGGGAGGCTTTCGTCCGTTAACCCCAATATGCAGAACATTCCTATGAAAGGTGACTACGGTGTGCTGCTTCGCAGTGCGTTCGTGCCTGCGCAGGGGTATAAATTCGTTTCCTTCGACTATTCCCAGATAGAACTGCGCATCCTCGCCCACCTCACAGGTGATGCGAATCTGCGCGAGGCTTACAGAAACAACGAGGATATCCACACCAAAACAGCGGCGGGGATATTCCATGTCGCGCCAGATCAGGTGACAAGCCACATGCGCAGGCTGGCAAAGGCTGTGAACTTCGGGATACTTTACGGGCTGTCCGCGTTCGGGCTGTCCAGAGACACAGGCATTGCCCAGAAAGAGGCGAAAACATTTATCGAAAGATATTTTGCCGCTTACCCTTCGGTTCAGACCTTTATTGAGAAGGTTAAACAGGAAACACGCACCAAAGGATACGCAGAGACTATTCTCGGGCGAAAAAGATACATAAAAGAGATAAACAGCCGGAACAAAACCATAGCCATGAGGGGCGAACGCATTGCAGTCAATGTGCCGATGCAGGGTTCCGCCGCCGATATTATTAAGCTGGCAATGGTTGAGTGCCGACGGGTTATGGACGATAATAAGTACGATGCACGCATGGTGCTTCAGGTGCATGATGAACTGGTGTTTGAGGTGAAAGCCGAAATGGCGGAAGAGTTTGCGCCTGTTATGCAGAGGATAATGGAGAGTGTTGTAAAGCTCGACGTGCCTCTGGTTGTGAACGGCGCCGTGGGAAATAACCTTGGAGAGTTGAAATAATGAATAAGCTGAACAATATTATCCGTGAGAATGCCGAGCTGAAAGAGGAGATGAGCAGACTGGTTGAGCTGGTGAAGCGAAATCAGGTGAAACACGAGGGGTTTCGCACTGTGGAGTTTTCGTTTTTGCTGGCGGAGAGCCTCAGGGAGATGATTGATAAGCCGCTTCATTACATCGAGGATATATTCGATGTTGACCGCGCGGTGATGTTCATCAACGCGGATATTATGGATTTTGACCGTGAGAGCAACAATCTTGATCACAGAATATATTTTATGCCTGCGGGAGTATTTAAGACGTTCTTCCTTGAAAAACGTCCGTACACCGGAGACAACAGGATAAATCTGATACATGAGTTCGACGTGTATGAGGATATGGGGTCATATCTCATTGCACCTTTGTTCCACGGGGACAATATTATCGGGAGCATAAACCTTTACAGCAGAGAAGAGGAAAAATACGGCGACGACGTTTCCACAGATTTCATAAAAGATCTTTCCGCTGTTGCGTCCGTCTCTTTGCAGAAGATGTACAATACAGAGCTGATATTCCGTCAGACCCGTACGGATTTTATGACCGGGACTTATAACAAGCTTGCCATGGGAGAGTTTCTGGAAAAACTCATGTCGGAATATAAGCGCTACGGAACGGGATTTTACTTTGTCCTGCTTGACATCGACAATTTCAAGCAGATAAACGATACATGCGGTCACCTCACAGGGGACAATGTTATAAGGGAGATATCGGACGAGATAAAGGCGGGACTGCGTACCAGCGACATGCTGGGCAGGTTCGGCGGCGATGAATTTTTCCTTATTCTGCCAAACCATGAAACTTCCGATATGTTCACCTTTGTGGAGAGGCTTCAGGATATAGGCAAAAAAGTGTTCAACGCCTACGGGTTCGAGTTTGCAAGTCTTTCCGGCGGCGTGGTTGCTATTCCCGGGGATATAGCGAAGGACGACACTGCCGAGGACGTTGTGCGCATAGCGGACGGAAGGCTGTATTACAGCAAAAAGAACGGAAAGGGATTTTTTACAGGTGTGTAGATGATAATCAGAAAGAACGACAAGAAGCTTCAGGATATTCTGAACAGAGGCGGCATCATGGAGGGTGAATACCTCCGCACTGTGCTGGACATTATAGAGAACGTGCGCAAAAACGGCGACGTGGCACTGGCTGAATATTCGCTGAAATTTGATAAATACGACATAAAGAAACACGGCATAGAAATAACTAAAGAAGAGATGAAGGCGGCGTGGGATGCTCTCCCCGAACGCCTTAAGACAGCGCTTGAAAATGCGAAAAAGAACGTTGTTGAGTTCCATGAAAAACAGCTTGAAGTGACATGGATGTATGAAAAATCCAAAGGAACCTTCCTCGGTCAGAAAGTGACGGCGCTTGAAAGCGTCGGCGTGTATGTGCCGGGCGGAAAAGCTGTATATCCTTCCAGCGTGCTTATGAACGTTCTTCCTGCAAAAGTTGCAGGTGTGGACGAGATAATAATGGTCACCCCAGCCACCGGCGGACAGGTGAACCCTGTTGTTCTTGCCGCGGCTTATCTTGCCGGAGTTGACAGGGGATTCAAAGTAGGCGGCGCACAGGCTGTTGCGGCGCTCGCATACGGAACAGAGAGCATACCGAGGGTCTGCAAGATAACGGGTCCCGGAAATATATATGTGGCGCTCGCCAAAAAAATGGTCTTCGGCAGGGTGGATATCGACATGATAGCGGGTCCCAGCGAGGTTCTTATCGTTGCAGACAGCTCAGCCGACCCTGACTATGTTGCCGCCGATATGCTTTCACAGGCGGAACACGACGAGCTTGCCAGTGCCATGGTCGTAACGGACGACATGGAGCTTGCGAAGGAGATCGAGAACAGCGTTTATGCACAGCTTGCCGAACTGCCTAAAAAAGAGATAGCTTCAAAATCGCTGGAACGCTTCGGTGCTATAATAGTTACCGACAACCTCGACGAGGCGGCGGATATAGTAAACGAAATAGCTGTGGAACACCTTGAGCTTTGCGTGGCGCACCCCATGGAGTTTATGCTGAAGATCCGCAACGCGGGGGCAATTTTCCTCGGACAGAACACACCGGAGCCTGTTGGCGATTACTTCGCAGGTCCCAACCACGTTCTGCCCACAGGCGGCACGGCAAAGTTTTTCAGCCCGCTCGGAACGTACGACTTCCAGAAGAAGTCCAGCATAATTTACTATTCAAAGGAACAGCTTATGGCTGATATGGACGACATAAGGGTTCTTGCGGAATCCGAAGAGCTTATTGCACACAGAAATTCGGTGATAATCAGACAGGAAGATCAGAGCATTTAACGTAATTAATGACTTAATTTATGAAAAGCCGATAAAATCAGATAAAATGAGATCGCTTCGGGCATAAAGCCCTCGCGAAGACGTAAGTTACTGTCATTGCGAGGAAGCCGCAGGGTGACGCGGCAATCTCATTTACAATGAGATCGTTTCGGGCATAAAGCCCTCGCGAAGACATAAGTTACTGTCATTGCGAGGAAGCCGCAGGGTGACGCGGCAATCTCATTTACAATGAGATCGTTTCGGGCATAAAGCCCTCGCGAAGACATAAGTTACTGTCATTGCGAGGAAGCCGCAGGGTGACGCGGCAATCTCATTTACAATGAGATCGCTTCGGGCATAAAGCCCTCGCGAAGACGTAAGTTACTGTCATTGCGAGGAAGCCGCAGGGTGACGCGGCAATCTCATTTACAATGAGATCGCTTCGGGCATAAAGCCCTCGCGAAGACATAAGTTACTGTCATTGCGAGGAAGCCGCAGGCTGACGCGGCAATCTCATTTACAATGAGATCGTTTCGGGCATAAAGCCCTCGCGAAGACGTAAGTTACTGTCATTGCGAGGAAGCCGCAGGCTGACGCGGCAATCTCATTTACAATGAGATCGCTTCGGGCATAAAGCCCTCGCGAAGACATAAGTTACTGTCATTGCGAGGAAGCCGCAGGCTGACGCGGCAATTTCATTTACAATGAGATCGCTTCGGGCATAAAGCCCTCGCGAAGACATTTTCTCTCTCGTCTCTGCGAACCCCTTGCGGGTGAAGCAGTCTCGCTTTCAACAACCACAGACCGCCCCTCAAAGGCAGTCCTTTTTTACGGCTGGAGCAGTTCGTCTTTATTTATCCGCAGTTCGCCGACATAGATATCTGCGTCTATTCTGAAATACTTATCCCGCGAGATGTCCTTTAATGTGACTGTTTTTGTTTCACCAAGCAGTTTTTCGAGCTTCTTTTTTGAAATCAGCCCGAGAGGTCTCTGTTCGCCGCGTATTTCCGGAGTGTTTATTCCACGGAAACGCACGGATATTCCACGACCTATTATATCCGGATAGCCGTCTATGTCGCACTTAATGGTATCACCGTCAATGACTTCCACAAGGATGCACTTCACGTCCCCATAGGTCGCGGTGTATACCGGGCAAGATAAGAAAATTGTCAAAACGGCAATAATATACTTCATGCTGAATTAAATCACATTTGGAAAATATATCAACAGGAATATTGGCGAAATTAACTGATTATAATGAATAGATCAAAGCGTTTTCAGGTGGATATGTTCGCCGCTTTTGTCACATGCGGCAAGGGGAAGAACGATGCGTACCGCGACTCCGCTGTCGGTGTTGAAGATATCTATTGTGCCGTGCATATATTTTTCTATGACGGTTTTGCTGATGAAAAGCCCCAGACCTATGCCTTCGCCTTCGTTTTTGGTGGTGAAATAAGGCTCGAAAATGCGTGAAAGGGCTTCTTCCGTGATGCGTTCACCGTTATTTGTGACAGTTATCACCACACATCCGTCGATGAATTTGATATGAAATTCCAGTTTTCCCCGCCCGCTCAGACCGTTCTTCGTGGTTTTTTGGATAGCATAACGCGCGTTTGAGATGATGTTCAGAAAGATATGCTTCATCTCTATGCCGCTGCATTTTATCAGCTTATCAGGCGACTGGCAGGGTGTGCCTTTTATTTCGTTGGTACATTTGAAATAATCCGTGCTGGATTCGCATATGAATGAGAAATCTATTCCTGACTGCTGCAGTTGGCTGAAAACCAGCGAGATGCATTCCGTAAGCACCGCCGGAACAGAGATAAGATCTTCTTCGTGCCTGTCGCTGAAAAAACTGCGGAAGCTGTCTATTGTTGACGACATCTTCATTATGAGTTCCATTGCCATTTCTGTGTTGCCCTGTATCTCTTCCGAGTCGATACCCGAAAGCTCCACCGCCTCCTGAGTGTCCTGCACGATGAGCGCAAGCGCGTTCAGCGGCTGGCGCCACTGATGTGCTATTGCACCGAGCATTTCGCCCATAAGCTCCAGACGGGTCTTGCTGAATATACGTTCCTCTATGCCGACGTAGACCCTGTTCTCCTCTTTAATCATTTCCGCTTCGCCGCGGCGGAATGCAGAATGACTCCGCAGGAAAGCTCCGTCGGGCGTGCGTTCTATTGTGCCGTTGAAAACAAGCTCAATGGCATGCCCTGCTTTATGCTTCAGGATAAATGTGAAATCTTCGATTATTCCTTTTTCCCTGAGATGCGCGAATCCTTTTTTGAATTTTTCAAGATAAGTTTCGTGGATGAAGTTGCCGAACCATTTTCCGGCGACCTCTTCGCGGGAATAACCGAGGGTGTCGAGCCAGACCTGATTGACGTCCAGCAGTATGCCGTTGAGGTCAATTGACTGATAACCGAGGGAAGAGCGCCTGATAAGCTCGCGCAGAGCCGCGTTTTCAGACTGTATCCTGTTCAGAATGTGATTTTCTGCATGGCTGTTGTCTTCGGTCATGGAAACCTGATATAGTTTAATATTTAATGTTAAAGTATGAAAATTCAGATTGCAACAAAGAATGAATAATTATGGATTAAAAAAGTCCATCAAGCCCGAGTGTCTTCGTAAAGTCCCAAATGTTCATGAAGAAGGCGTCAAATCGGGATTTAGTGACCTGTTCCTCCTCTCTTTCCCAGAAATACAGCCCGCTTACGGGGTAAAGATACCCAAAACTATATGAAGTATGTGTGCTGGTGCGGCGCGCTATGAGGGAAATGGGGTAGCGGTAGATGAGCTCCTGACAGCGGACTATCCCCTCGGCTCTTTCGCGTACGCGTTTCGCTTCGTCCAGAAGTGTCCGGACATAATATTCGGACGAATCGCTCAGGTATGTGTTGCGGTGTGCCGCCGCCGTAAGCGTGAGCTGGCGGTGCTTTGCGCGAAGTGCGGTGATGTACATGGCATTAATTATCTCGGTTCTGAGCGTGTCTTTCATGAAGACCGTGTCACCGTGGTGCTGTTCAAGCTGCTGTGTGACGGCGTAGAATCGCCTGTAGAACTCGTCCAGCATATCCGCCTGCTTCTGCATCTTTTCGCGGTGGCTTTCGCCCATAAAGGGTATAGCTGCTTTGAATACGGATGCGCTGTCCGAAGGCTGGAAACTGCGATTGAAAGGATATGGAAGTTCCTCAAAAGGCGTTTTTGCCGCCATAAGACTTATAAGGTTGTCATCTTTCAGATATTTTTCCTGCAGAAGGAATGCCTCGTGCCAGAGTTTTTCAGATTTTTTGCCGAAAAGCTCCGTAAGTATGGAATCTTCCTTGACCATGCGTTCTTTGCCGTTGTCGTACAGCCGCCACGAGAAACGGGTTATGCTGTAATCTATCAGCCAGTAACCCCATTCCCAGCCGCTTGTGAACGTGACGTGTCCGGCTATTCCGTCGTCTTTCAAAAGCTGGATATCGTCGTATCTGCTTTTCAGATATGGCAGAAGGAACAGCGGAACCGACGTGTCGAACGTCACCCAGTAGGATGATTCAGGCCAGTACCACGTCTCGCGCCTGTCCTTGTTTTCCATAAGCATGTTATACATGAAATGCAGATTGCTGTTGCCGTATACCGGAGCGTTCTTTTCCGACAGGCTGTAAAACATTACGGAATGTATGAGCAGCCCCGCATACGGCGGGGTGTCGGAGTGTTTTCGCTTTATCACATGGGTGTTCTCATAAACCCTGCGCTTATATTTGTGTGCGATGAGGTCGAGGATATATCTTTTTTTATCGGGGAGAAGCTGTGCCAGGTCGGGCAGAAACTCGCCCATGGTGAAGTCGATGCAGACGTAATCGAACGGAACCTGCATAAGCCAGCGGATATTGCGGTCAATCTGCTGTTCATAGCTCTCGGGACGCAGAAGCTCCATCGCCTGAAACGCCTTCTGCTGAAGGGTTGAAAGGCTTATCACCGCTCCTGTCTGCAGTCCGCGCCGTTTTGCGTATTTTATGTAATCCACAGCGTATGCAGGCCAGATGCGTCTGTCTGCGGTGCGCAGTATCCAGAACTGGAAAGTGTTCTGACCGTTTCGCACCAGCCAGTCTATGTACTGCTTAACATCATCCCTGCCGAAAGGAATGTCGGGATTGAAAAGGGGTTCGGTGAGTTCAACCGGATGCATGGTGTGCATATGGAACCCCATGTTTGAGAACAGAGGCTCGCCCTCAAACTCAAAACGTGGAGCGAGAGGCCAGTCTTCGTATATGGGGACGTATGTTTCTTTGGGATGAAAAAATCTGAAACCAAGCTTGTGCTGTAAAAGTCCGTAGATTCCGTTTACGATGCCCTGCGGGGTGTCGGCTTCCACGGTCACCGTAACACCCGCTCCTTCGGCTGTGGGAGCGGATGTTATTCGGTAGCCATGTAGCTTGGTAAGAACTTTAAAAGGAGGTTTATGAAGCAATTTATTTATATCGGCTCGCTCTCTGAGCCGAATATTCACTTTGCCGGATGCCTTGTTAACTGAAACTGTTGTATGAGGAAAGCATTGTTTCAAAAGCGTTCCGGCGTCTGCCATTGTTAGATAGACAGAGCTGTTTCGCAATAGTTCAGGCGAAACCGAGAAATTTATATTTTCTATAGCGGCATTGGCGGAAAAAATAGGGAGCAGAAAAAGAAAAGCCAGAAGCAACCGATATTTGGGCATTAAGCACAGCCTTAAAAAAAATTGTATTAAGGCGATGATACATTAAAAAAAGGAAAGATGTATTCAGATAGTTGTCAGAAATGGGCTGTCAGTCTTCGTTCTCGTGTTCTTCGTCCTCTTCAGAGTCGAAACTGGGGCGCTGTAAAACGTCGATATCGCGCAGTTTACCGTCGAACTCGTTGAGAAGCAGCTTCACGATGCTATCCTGTTCCGCCTCTTTTTTTATACGGATATCATGGATGGTTTCGATATGCTCTTTTTTTTCAATTATGCTTTTTTTTTTGGAATCCTGCTCGAGGATCACCGAAACTTCGGAGATTGTAGGAAACGCCTTTGGAACAAGCTGGTTCAGGATATCCAGATTCTGCTTGCGGGCAATATAGTCGTAATGGAACTTCTTGTCTGTGCTGAAACCGATGGAGAGAACGCCGCCGGTCTGCTGAATGATGTACCCGTGGCTCAGGTTGGACGCTATCAGGGGTTGTTTGCCGTCATCCAGAGCATTCATTATGTTTTGCAGCTGTACGTCGGTGGACGACAGTACAGGCTGTGTGGATGTTTCCGCCTGCGGTTTCTGAATGATGGACTGCGGTGTGGATGTCTTTGGCGTGCCGACAGGTGCGGACGCGTTGCCCAGCGGCACTGCGGGAGCCATACCCGTTGTGGGGATAAGTGCCGATATGCTCGCCGCCTTGTACATTCCAAACTCGAAAACGTACTGGCTGAAACTGAAAAACTTTATATCGTTCAGGAGCTTCTGAAAAACCTGAAACAGTGCGAAAAGGCGCTGTTCGCTTGTGGTCTGTGCCAGAGAGCCGTAAAATTCGTTCTCTTTTGCCGTGAGTTCCGGATTCTCTTTCTTTGTGATTATGCGCATCATAAGGTTGCGGGTATGCTCAATGAGAGTTTCCGCCGCAAAGGTGTAGTTGATACCCTTTGCTGTGAGTTCCGTACATATCTGCGGGATATCCTGCGTGTTCTCTTTGATAACAGCCTCAAAAAGCCTGTTCAGTATGCTTTTGTCCGAATATCCGAGCAGAAACGACGTGTTCTGTTCGTCAAGGGAACCGCCCGTGAAAGCGATTATCTGGTCGAGAAGCGAGAGAGAATCGCGCATGCATCCGTCGGAATTGCGCACGACGAGGCTCAGCGCGTCGGGTTCATATGTTATCCCTTCGCTGTCCAGAGCTTTCGCAAGGCTTTTATACATTATGTCGTAAGGTATTTTGTTGAAATCGTATTTCTGACAGCGGGAAATTATCGTCGCTGGAATACGGTGGGGGTCGGTTGTCGCCAGAATGAAGATGACGTATTCCGGCGGCTCCTCAAGGGTTTTCAGAAGCGCGTTGAATGCGTGTTCTGTGAGCATGTGCACTTCATCTATTATATATACTTTGTATCTGCACTTCATGGGGAGAAAGCGGACAGCTTCGCGCAGATCCCGTATCTCGTCGATACCGCGGTTTGACGCGCCGTCGATCTCTGCAACGTCCATGGATGTTCCGCTTGTTATCTCAAGGCAGTTTTCGCATTTGTTGCAGGGGTTGCACCCGTCAGGGTCGAGGCAGTTGACAGCTTTTGCCAGAATACGCGCCGCACTGGTTTTACCCACGCCGCGGGGACCTGTAAAAAGGTATGCGTGGACGATGCGTCCCATCTCAATGGAGTTTTTCAGGGTTGTGACAACGAATCCCTGTCCTGAGAGCTCGTCAAAATTTTGCGGTCTTAATTTGCGGGCAAGCGCGACATATGACATATGTAGAAGTTAAAGTATGTTGTCCGTTTGGTCAAGTGTAATATATGAGCAAAAAAAGACCCTGACGAAGCAGAGTCTCAGACTGATGACAAAGTCAGTAAAATGGGAGATCGCGTCGTCGCATGCACTCCTCGCGAAGACAAAAAAGTCTCTGCGAGGGTTTTAACCCGAAGCAGTCTAATGCGAGTCTATGTAAATTTAGTTTGTCAACAACCTGAGGCCCTGCCGGAGCAGAGCCTTGTAGTAAGTTATTCCTTACAGCTTAGATTTCGTGGTAGCCGAGGCGTTTTGAAATCTCCCTCGCATATTTCCGTGCGATGGGCAGTATCTCTTTTTCCATTCTCTGTTCGGACATACGGCACGCAGGACCTGTCACGGACAGTGCCGCAACGGGAACGCCCAGATAATCTTTAACCGGAACCGCGATGCAGCGCACGCGCGACTCAAATTCCTCGTTGTCGAACGCATAGTTGTCAACAGCCACTTTTTTCAGCTCTTTTTTAAGAACCGGAAGTGAGGTGACGGTGTTGTCTGTATATCTTTTGAGCCTTGCGCCCATATATATCTTATTTATTTCCTCTTCGGAAGAGAATGCGAGCTGTACCTTGCCGATTGCAGTGCAGTACGCCGGAACATCCTTGCCCACGCGGGAAACCACGCGAACCGGAAGACTTGTTTCGGCTATATCAAGATAAATCACGTTGCCTTCGCGCAGGATACCGATGTAAACGGATTCATTTACATCAGAAACTATTTTTTCCATAAACGGACGAGAGAGTTTTAAAATTCCGAGTTTGTTCACGAATTTTTGTCCGAGATTGAAAATGCCTATACCAAGACGGTAGTTCTCTGTGTTGAGATTTTGTTCAATATATCCTCTTGATGCGAGTGTCGCCAGAAGTCTGAACACATTGTTTTTGTGCAGACCGAGCGATTTGCTGAGTTCAGTCACCCCGAATTCATCTTTATTCTCAGCATTGCGGAAAACCTCGAACAGCTGTAACGCGTGGTAAACTGACTGGACAGGTTTTACATCCGGCTTATATCCCATAGAACGCTCCTTTTATCCTAGTTCGCGAATAAATTAGAAAATCGTTATAATATTTGGCTGTGTCTTTAGCAAGAGTAAACCACAGTTTTGTAAATTAAGAAAGTGAAATTTAAAAAAAATGGTGAAAATTACATATTCAAACAATTTCTTGTATAATCCGCTCCTATGTTGATATAATCCGCAGGATGAGAGGACATATGAAAGAGGAAAAACTGCCCGTTTCGGCGGCGCTTATCTCCTTTAACGAGGAGAAGAACATAGAGAGGACACTGAACGCTGTGCTTCCGTTTGTTTCGGAAGTTATAATAGTGGATTCGCACTCCACAGACCGCACGGCGGAGATAGCCCGCGGACTTGGCGCACAGGTTTATGATGAGGATTGGAAAGGACACATAGCACAGAAGAATTCGGCACTCGCGAAATGCACTATGCCATGGGTGCTTTGTCTTGACTGCGACGAGGTTATTGACGACAGCCTGCGCCGCGAAATTGAAAACGCTGTGCTGGCAGGCGGACTGGACGGTTACTCTGTAAACCGCATGACGCATTATATGGGCAGATTTCTGAAACATTCATGGCAGCCGGACTGGAAACTCAGACTGGTGAAACGTTCTGCGGAACCTGTCTGGGCGGGGTACGACCCCCACGACGTTCTGACCATCAAGGGCAGAACCGGCAGACTTAAAGGCGGATATCTCCTGCACTATTCATATAAGGATACGTTCGACCACTATCAGCGTCTGGTAAAATATTCAAAGATCGCCGCGGAATCATATAACAAGAACGGTAAAAGGTTCAGCTATTTCGACCTTTTCACCAAGCCTCTGTTCGCCTTCGTAAAGAAATATTTTGTCAAGGCGGGCTTTCTTGACGGATTCGCAGGGTTTGCGGTGGCGGTCAGCTCGTTCATATACGTTTATCTCAAATATTTGTTTTTAAAAGAAATTCAGGATGGAAAAAATAAAAATGGCTAAGATAATATCCGTAGGCAACATCTCTTTGGGCGGTACGGGAAAAACGCCTTTCACCATAATGATAGCGAAACATTTTCTTGCGCAGGGCAAAAAAGTCTGCGTGCTTTCCAGAGGTTACAGAGGAAAGATCGGTTACGACACGCATGTGATAAGCAACGGAGAAGAGGTTCTTATCGGTGCGGAGCTTGCGGCGGACGAACCCTATATGATAGCGGTGAACTGCCCTGGAGCGATAGTTATAACCGGAAAGGAACGCATAAAATCATATGAATATGCGGAGCGCGAATTTTCGCCCGACATATATATATTGGACGACGGGTTTCAGCACAAGCGGATGAAGAGGGATATAGATATCTGTCTGCTCGACCATAAACGTCCGGTTTCAACCGGATGGATGTTCCCGTTCGGATATCTGCGTGAGCCGGCATCCGCAATTTCCCGTGCGGATATAGTCGTCTTCACCCGCGCAGAGAACGACACTATACCTGAGAAGACTGCGAAGTATGTTAAGGACAAGCCGGTATTTTTCAGCGATATAGAGTTTGTAGGGTTTTACAACGAAGACGGAAAGATTGAAGAGGATATGAAGGGTAAAAACGTTCTCGCATTCGCGGGAATAGCTTCACCGTATAAGTTTTTTTCATTTCTCAAAAAGATTGGTGTGAATGTCGCCAGTAAAAAGATATTCGGAGACCATCATATATACCTCGACCGCGAGGGCTACAACATGATGAAAAAGGCAAAAGACCTTGAGCTTGACTGCCTTGTGACCACAGAAAAGGATTATGTTAAGCTTACTGACGATATGAAGCAGGATACCATCTATACCAAGATAGATATCAACCTGCGCAACAGGGAAAGATTTTTCCAGATACTCGATATGAGATAGGTTGTTTTGCTCTCCCTCCTTTGGCAAAGGAGGGTCGGGGTGGATTTTGATTAATTTCAAATGAAAATCCCCCTTAATCCCCCTTTGTTAAAGGTGTACTGACTGCATAGATAGGTAACAGAATAAACCGAGGACATAGGTAACATGTTATAGATAACTCTCAGGAGGTGTCTATGCCTTGGCAGGAGCAAAGCCCTATGGACTCACGAATAAGATTCA
>JBFWLW010000011.1:0-65400 GCA_050251945.1 Deferribacterales bacterium
AGCAAGAACTAAAGACGAACTATGCAATGCCATCGGAAAAGCTCTCGAAAAAGTGACTTACTCTGATTTATATGGATGGTTTAAGCATGCCGGATATACGACATAAATTTCGTGAAACGCTCTAGTGCTCCTCGCGAAGACAAAAAAAGTCTCTGCGAGGGTTTTAACCCGAAGCAGTCTAATTTGAGTCTGTGTAAATTTAGTTTGTTAACAAAAATAAAAGGGAGCCGAAGCTCCCTTTTTTATGATTGCAGTGAAATTATTGTCTTATTCTGCGCCGATTCCAAGATATGTTCTGATCTTGTCATCTTCAAATTTTTCCTGAGCTTCAGGCTCGGGAGTGAGAAGTGAAACCACGATTGCCACAATGAATGCCGCTGTCATAGAGAATACTGCGGGGTTCTTCATTGGGAAGATGGCGGCTTCGTTATGGAGAACTTTAACCCATACCGTGGGGCTGAGGATAATAAGCGTTGTCGCTGTTATACCACCCACAAGAATCGACCATACTGCGCCCTGTGTTGACATCTTTTTCCAGAGTATGGAAAGAAACAGCGCGGGGAAGTTTGCACTTGCTGCGATGGCGAATGCAAGACCCACAAGGAACGCAACGTTCTGGTCTTTGAAAAGTATACCCAGACCGACAGCCAAGAGACCGAAGATAACAACGGATATTCTCGCAACCTTAACCTGCTCCTCTTCTGTTGCCTGTCCTTTCTTGAACACACTGACATATATGTCGTGGCTCATTGCCGAAGATGCCGCCAGTGTCAGACCGGCAACAACCGCCAGAATGGTAGCGAATGCAACCGCCGCGATGAAACCGAGAAAGGGCGTTCCGCCGAGCAGTTCAGCCAGAGCGGGGGCAGCCATGTTACCGCCTGCGTCAATGCCTTTTATCGCATCTTTTCCGATGAGAACAGCGGCAGAGAATCCGACGATCGGGATAACCAGATAGAAATAGCCTATGAAAGTTGTTGCGTAGGCAACGGATTTTCTTGCTTCTTTAGCATCCGGCACTGTGAAGAATCTCATAAGGATGTGCGGCAGACCGAGCAGACCGAACATCAGCGCGAGACCCAGTGAGAGAGCGTCCAGAGGACTTGTGACAAGTCCGCCGGGGTTAAGCATGTTGTCCGCGGGATACATTGTGACAACTTCTGTATAAAGGTTGCTGAGGCTGAAATCAAACTTAGCCAGAGCAAGCACTGTAAGGACGGTTACACCGAAAACAAGAAGTACGGCTTTGATGATCTGTACCCATGTTGTCGCAAGCATACCGCCGAAAAGAACATAAAGAAGCATAACCACGCCCACGATGATCTCTGCCATTTCATAAGGCATGCCGAACATGAGCTGGATAAGTTTGCCTGAACCGACCATCTGCGCGATGGTGTAGCAAAGGACAACGAGCAGACCGCCGATAGCAGAAGCTATACGGATGGGACCTGACTTAAGTCTGGATGCCACAACGTCTGCAAAGGTGAATTTTCCGAGGTTACGCAGGGGTTCTGCGATGAGGAACATAAGCGCGGGCCATCCGACAAGCCAGCCCACTGCGTATATAGCGCCATCATAACCGCTGAGAGCGACCATGCCGGAGATACCGAGGAAAGACGCCGCAGACATATAATCGCCCGCGAGAGCCAGACCGTTCTGGAAACCTGTTACGCTGCGTCCGGCAGCATAAAACTCACTGGTAGTTTTTGTCTTCTTTGCCGCGAAATAGGTTATGATCAGAGTGAAGATAACCACCAGAACAAAGAAGAGAATGGCGGTGCCGTTAGGTTGACCGAGTGTTGATTGCATAGTGTTCTCCTTGTTCTGTTACTGCAGGTCTTGTTTCAAAGACTCAACTTTTTTGTCATACACTTTGTTCGCCCACGCAACATATATAAGCGTAAGCAGCCACGAACCGATGATAACGGCTGTACAGAGAACGAGACCTACAGTGATGTTTTTGCCGACCATAACGGCAAGAAAATCACGGTGCAATGCTACAAGGAAAATGTAGCCGTAGTAGATCACGAACAGGATCGCCAGCATTATAAAGCTGAATGTCCAGCGTGTTCTGACTAAGTCTTTGAACTTTTCAGAGTTCGTAAAGTCTCTAGCAGTCATTTTTGCTCCTCCTGATAAAAATCTGCAAAAGTGTTAAGCAATAGAAAACATGGTTAACTTGTTTTTTACCTTGTTAACCATGGCACGAATATAAAACACTTTTTAATTATAATCAACAATAAAAATGAAGCGAAATTAAAATAATTTTTTAAATGGTTTTGTGGTGATAAATTTCAGAGATGAAGCTATTTTGTAATTTGGGCTACAAATAATTGATAAATATCTATAAAACCTGTGTTTGCGGATAATTATCTGTGTTATATTTAGAGACAGTGCGTCAAGGCCTGAAAAAAGCCATAATCAGCCCCTGTGGATTGTATACAGTATTCATTAGCAGGAAAAATCCTTGTATTTCAGCAACAGGTTAATCATAGCTTATAAATATCAATAAATGCCAAACTAAAGTAGTACGTTGTTTGATAATAGTGAAACAATATTTATTTTACTTCCTGTTGAAATGATGTATAATCAGCTCATGCGGATATTCATATGTTTAACATGGGTCTCTGTGGGGGAAACATGCAATATTCAGAAATTTCATCAATTCAGGAAATAGTTGATACAGCGGCAAAATTGCCGTTTTTTTCTTCTGTTCCGAAAGAAAGACTAAAAAACGCGATAATGAAATGTGAGTCTGTTACGGCTGATGCTTCGGAAGCCCTGTTTAAAAAAGGTGAATCTTATCATAAAGGACTTTATATCCTTTTAAGCGGAAGAGTACGCATGACAGACGGCGGCAGCCGCGAAGTGATAATAGACAGCGGAGGGGTTATCGGTGTATCCACTTTCGTGGGGAAATCAACATACAGGGTGACTGCGTATGCCGATACTGCCTGTCTCATGCTTTTTATGCCGGAGCTTTATGTATATAAGCTGATGGAGGATATCCCTGAGTTTCGCAGTTCATTCCACAGTCTGGTTTCCGAGCGCAATGCAGAACTTGAGGGCAGGGCGAGCTGGTCTGTTGCATCCACAACCTATAAACCGCTTGGAAGCTATATGTCCTCGCCGGTGCTTGCGGTTAACGCTTCCGCGTCCGTACTTGAAGCGTCAAAACTTATGGCGGATGCAAACGTCGGTGCGATAGTCGTTGTGGATGACGAAAATATTCTTAGAGGACTTCTGACCTCAAAACATATAGTACAGAGATTCATTCCTGATATGCAGAACAAGCCTGCGGACATTTCCGCCGGAAAATATATGGAGCGCAACCCTGTTGCACTTCCCGCCGAATATCCGCTGGTTGAAGCGCTCGCGCAGATGCAGCACACCCGGGCGGATTACGTTGTCGTTATCAGCGGTAGCGAACCCGTGGGGATACTTTCCAATAATGACATTTCTAAGATGCTCTTTCATAATATAAATGTGTTCGTTACATATGTGGATAAGCTGGACACTCTTGACGAGCTTAAAAAAGCCTATTCGGATATGTATTCCGTTGCCGCGTCCCTTATGGAAAATTCTCGCGTAAGCTACGATATACTGCCTGTTCTCTCTTCCGTACACCTTAATATCCAGCGCAAGATATACAGGCTTTGCGGTGCGGAGTATTATAAAGAGACCGGATTTGACCTGATGAAAGTGCGCCACACGCTCATGATAATGGGTTCGGGCGGGCGAAGAGAGATGACGCTCGATCCGGATCAGGACAACGGGTTTATATTTGACGACTCAGTGACCGATGAAGAGATAGCTATGTTTATCAGGTTCGGTGAGAAATATTCAGATGCGCTGGAGTATGTCGGCTATGAAAAGTGCCGCGGGAAAGTTATGGTGACCAATCCGGAAATGTCGCTGCGCATCTCCGACTGGAAACTGAAGATATCCCGATGGGTATCGAACCCCGGTTCTATGGGAATAATGTGGTCGTCGATTATTTTTGACTTCGACGGATTCGCCGGAGACGAGAAACTTGTCTGGGAACTTCGCAATCATATTAACCAGAATATCAGCAACAGCCCTGTGTTTCTTATACAGATGCTTGAGCGTGACAGCGGTCTCAGGATACCGCTTTCCATGTTTGGAAAGTTTATAGGTGAAAAAGACGGAAAACACAAGGGAGAAATAAACTTGAAATCCTCCGCGTCTGCGTTTATAGTTGATGTGATTAGAGCTTTCACGCTCAAGCACGGATTGAACGATCTGAACACCGTGGAAAGGATGAAGACCCTGCGCCGTATGAATGTCATCAGCGAGGAGCTTTATCTGCATACGCTGGAAGCGTATGAAACGGTTGTTGACATCATTCTGAAGAGTCAGGTGGAGAAAGCCGCAACGGGCGTTCATGTAAATAAGTATATAAATCCCGATGAGCTTTCCCTTTATAACAGGGAAAGACTGAAGAAGGCGCTGGGGCATATCCAGAAGCTTTTGAACATCGGGCTTCGTTATTTTAAGGGGCATCCGTGATGCACACGAATAGTGGATATATTAACACGGGTTTCGGGGGTAAAGTCTCCCGAAATTAGAGGAGACAGTGATGAAGAAGCTTGCCGTAGTTATGTCTGTGCCGTCAACAGCAGCAGCACTTAAGGCGATGGCGCAGATAAAGAACAAACTGGGGCAAACCAAGAGAACCAGAGTGATGTTCACCGAAGACGGGAAACTCACTTTTGTATCGGGGATATTGCAGAAATCCTTAAAAGATGTTGCTCAGCTTGATAAATACAGCAAAAGCGACGTTCTTATCGTTCCTTCGTACGGTGACGAATCCGGAGCCTTGCCCGGGCTTTCTGATATAAAAATGTATCTTAACAACAATCTGGGGTTCAGCATTTTTGTATGTGCCGTTCCGGAGGATGATGAAGCAGAGCTTGCATCCGTTACAGATAACATCGTGGACATAGTGAAATCCAACATGGGGATCTGATAGCTTCTCTCATTTACTCAAAATGTTTGATGGCTTCTTTCCGTGTCGCTTTTACGGGCAGCCACTCCCGTTCCGCTACCTTTGCGCATATTGCCAAAAACCTTGCGGAACAGGGCGCTGACGTTTACTTTATTATGCCGGGCGCGAAATACCGCATAAAATATCTTACGGATATGGGGTTTGACCGAAGCAGGATCCTTGATCTTGCAGAGGCGGACAAGTCATATGACGCCGATGCGCTCTCTATTATGGAGAGCTGCAGCCGGGTGACTGCTGCCCATATGATAATGAATGACAGGCTGCTTTGCAAAAAGCAGGGAAAAGAGGCATACGGCTACCTTGGCGGGGTTTTCAAAAGCGTTTCAAAGTTTATAACCGACAACAGGATAGATATCGTTTTTTCCGAAGCGACATGGGCGTATGAGCTTGCGGTCTGCTCCGCGTGTGAACATACAGGGGCGAAGTTTATCGTACCTCACGGCGTTCGGATACCGAACGGCAGGTTCGGATTTTTCAGCGGCATCTTTCAGGATAATCTGGTCAGGCTGAACAATGCGGAAAAAACTTTGCCGAAAACTTCAGAACTCTTTGTCTTGCAGGCTCCGGTTCAGTGCAGGTTATTTTCAAATCGCAATTTTATCGGTTTTATCAAGCATATGGGCAGGTTCCTGCGCAGAACCGCAGAGGACGAGACCGAGCAGAGCGTTTTCGATCTGACGGCGGAGCGTGTTAAAAGAGCCGTGAACATGAAAATGTCCGGGTTTTACGCTATGCAAACCGTTCCAGAATCGGATTATGTGTATATGCCTCTGCATATTTCTCCCGAAGCGTCTCTGGATGTCTTGGGGGGATTATGGCAGAACCAGCTTGAGCTGGTGCGGAATGTCGCGCGTTCACTGCCCCACGGTATGGTCGTTGCGGTTCGCGAACATCCGGCAGGTGTGGGGCGGCGGCATTACAGCTTCTTTCGCGAGACCCGAAAACTACCGAACGTCGTAAATATTTCTCCGTTTGCAGACGGTATGGAACTTATAATGAATGCGAAAGCTGTTGTTTCGGTGTCCGGTTCGGCTTGTTATGAAGCGGCTTTTGCAGGCGTAGGTTCAGTTGTATTTTCTGATGTTTTTTTCAGTGAACTGCCAACCGTTTTCAGATGCAGAAGCACGGAAGAGCTGAAATACATTCTTGCTGAGGCAATATCTGTAAGGCATGACGAACAGGCTCTGGCGGAGTTTCTGGCGGATATTACGGCGAATTCATACGAAGGTTGCGTGGATTCTGCGGATATGAACCCGCTTGCGACAGAAAAAGAGAACGCCCGCATTGTTTCGCAGGCGTTTATGAAGATCATAAAGTATTATTCTTCGTCGGAGAAATCTTTATAGGCGGCGTCGATGTCGTCCAGATGAAGCTGGTACGCTTCGTAAAGAGTTGCTCTGGCTTCGTCAGGTGCAATATGCGTCCCAGCTATGACAATCTCCGTTTTATGCTTTAACCGCGCATTGTAGAGGTCGAGTTCGGCGGTCTGCTGTTCCTCGAAACTTTTTCCCATTATTTTGAGCTTGCCTGCATAATTTTCTTCCATGACGGAGCGGATAAAGTTCTTTACAGCATCTTTGTGCAGACTGCCCTTACCGTGTCCCATGGATACGGAGATATCTATTTTTAGCCCTGAAAGCGTTTCGAGCATTTTGAAATTTTCGCCTATTTCACTGTCGAGCACGTTGCCGACGAAATCCGATGCGGGTGCCTCTATGGAGAGGTTCAGCTTGCGGAATATTTCCCAGTTCGTCACCTGATCGTAAGCGCTGTTGATAAAGATGGGGCTTGCGCCTGCGGCGCTGTCGCCTGTGAGCCAGCGGGCAAAGTCGGAGAAAGCTGATGCGGAAGGACCGAAACCGCCGGAAAGCGTCAGAAGTGCCTGTTTTTCAGGGTCAACCAGTGCATAACTGACGTCTCCGAGACTGCCGCCCTCTGTGGGTGCTTCCTGAATTATACCTTCGCGGTTGAACCACACTGGGAGAAATATCTTTTCCTTTATGAGACTTACTATATAAAGCTTGCGGTCGGACAGGGCTATCGGTTCAAATATCTTGAACATCAATTCACAGCTTTTTCCGTCGAAAAAGCCGAAGTCCATACCGCCTGCGGACAGAGCTTCCAGCTTGAAATCCATATCCTGATAAAAGGTGTCCACTGCGGATTCCAGCCTGTAAAAATTCACCGTTACGTTTTTTCTTTCAGCCATTGCAATTTCCTTGAGTTTAAGTATTGCCATCTTATACTAAGTTACAGAACAGTCAATAAGGAGAGAGACGATGAGTGCTATGGCGTTCGTTTCAATCACCCCGCTGGGCGAGGGCGAGAGTGTTTCTGAATTTGTCGCAAAGTCTGTGCAGGTTATCAAAGACAGCGGGCTTAGCTGGCAGCTGACCCCTATGGGAACAATTATTGAAGGCGAAAAACTTGACGAGGTGCTTGCCGTTATAAACAGGGCGGTTGAGGCTCAGAAAGATTGCGAGAGAATATCAATTTCCGTGAAGATAGATTACAGAAAAAATAAGTCTTTGGGGCTTAACACAAAAGTTGATTCCGTGATGAAGAAGCTTAAGTAAAACGTTAAAGTAATGCCGTCTGCTTCCGAATTATACTCTATCAGCAAATATTCGGAGAGGATCAGATGGCCGTGAAAGAAGGAACGGAAAACTTTACTGACTTTCAGGATCGTATCAGAGAACTGCATCTTGTTATTAAAAGTTGTGAGCGCCACGGCGTTCAGGCGGATGAGCATGTGGGAAGGCTGAAAAAGGTCGTTAAAGGGATGGAAGAAATTATGAAAAAATCCCTTTCTTTCGGCGGCGGAGCAAAGATCTGATGCAGTTCAGTATGGTCTGTACATTGGCGGGGATAGGGGCGACACTTCTTCTTTTCGGGGTGTGGTTTGTTGTCGGTATATTGCTTGAGAACAGGCGTATCAAACAGAAATGCCTTCTGCTTGCCGACTCTATCTGTATTCTCAGAAACAGCAGTGAAGAACTGAACGAAACCCAGAAGGCCTGCTTCGAGCATCTTGCGGATGCTTTTGAAACTTATATTAAACCCAACGCAAAGTATAAGTCAGGTCTGGTACGCGCGCTGAACAGCATCTGCGGGTGCAGCCACAGTCAGCTTGATATGTTCGACTGTTTTGAACACCGCCATGTAAACAGCTTTTTCAGGGATATGGTGAACCGGAGCGGTTACCTGTTCATTAATATGATATATATGGCTCATCTGGAACAGAAAGGCTTTCACGTTGCCGATATGGGCGGCGGTATCTCTGACAGATTATAATATAAAGCCGCCGTTGCCGGCGGCTTTATACTGATGACAAAGTCAGTAAAATGCGAGATCGCGTCGTCGCATGCGCTCCTCGCGAAGACAAAACCGTCTCTGCGAGAAGCATGGCGACGAAGCAGTCTCATTGGATTTCATCAAAATTGAGTTTGTCAACAAACTGAGGTCGCCGTTGCCGACGGCTTTTCTGATTTTATCCTATCGCTTTTTCATCTCTTTGCTTTATCTGCCCGCGCACGAGGATGGCGGCGGTCACCATATTCTGCAAAGCCGAAACGGTTTCTCCCCAGCCTCTAGTTTTCAGCCCGCAGTCGGGGTTGACCCAAACCTGTTCCGCGGGGATATATTTCAATATAAGGTTTATTCTGCCTGAAAGTTCTGTTGCTGTTGGAATGCGGCTGCTGTGTATGTCGTACAAACCGGCTCCGATACCGCTTTCATAACCGCTGTATTTGAAACTTTCCAAAACGGTCATGCCGCTTCTGCCTGCTTCAACGCTTATTACGTCTGCATCAAGTCTCTTTATATAGGGCATTGTATGGCTGAATTCACTGTAACACATGTGTGTATGCACCTGCGTACTGTCCTTTAATACGGAGGTTATCAGACGGAAACATCGCACAGCATCATCAAAATATTGGTCATGAAGATTTTTATCAAGCGGCATGGCTTCCATAAACGCAGGTTCATCTATCTGAATTATTGGTATCCCCGCCTTTTCAAGCTCAAGCGCTTCCTCCCGCAATGCCATAGCTATCTGTTCCCAAACGGTCTCCTGCGGCAGGTCTTCGCGCATATAGCTCCATTTGGCTATGGTGACAGGACCTGTCAGTATGGCTTTTACAGGCTTGTTGGTAAGCGATGCGGCATATTTTATCCATTTCAGTGTTATGGGCTTTACGCGCTTAACATCGCTGTGTATTACAGGAGGCTTAACACATCTGCTGCCGTAGCTCTGTACCCATCCGTTTTCCAGAAAACAGAAACCCTCAAGATTTTCTCCGAAGTATTCTGCCATATCACTTCGTTCCGGCTCACCGTGAACCAGTACGTCCAGCCCGAGTTTAAGCTGGTGACGGATGTTTGAGTATATCTCTTGTTTTATTGCGCTTTCATAATTTTCTTCGCCTATTTCGCCGCTTTTTAATTTTTTCCGCAGGCTCCTTATATGCTGTGTCTGGGGAAAAGAGCCTATTGTGGTTGTCGGCAGAAGCGGGAGTTTAAGTTTTTCCGCCTGAATTCTCTTTCTGACACTATAAGGACTTCTGTCGGATGTTATTTCAGTTTTGACGGGAAGGATTGACGCCGTAAAACCTATGTCGCCTGCCATATGTGCGGGCAATGAAGCAATCTCCCTGCATTTTTGAACGGCGAAAGCCATTTGGTTTTTCAGTTTGCTGTCCAGTTTATGCTCGTTCCTTATATCCACAGGACAATGAAGGAGCGAACAGGACGATGCACAGAGAACCCTGTTTTCACCCAGTCTGTTTGTCAGCATGTCCAGTATGCCCTTTGCTCTGCCCATGTCCGTTTTCCATATATTGCGTCCGTTTACAACTCCGGCGGACACCGACATATGAGCGGGCAGCTCGCTGATGTGTTCCTTAAGGTCATGTTTTAAGCTCGTTATGTCCAGATGGATAACATCATACCCTGATTCATATATCGGTGTCGAATTTAAGAGGGGGTCGCCGAAGTATGTTGTCAGCATCAGTTTTCTGTCCGATGCCGCATCTTTTATTTTTCTGTGGGCAGGAATGAAAGACAGCCATGCATCCTTTTCCAGTTCTGTACAGAGGATGGGTTCATCAATCTGGATAAATCTGCACTCTGCAGGCAGCTGTTTTATTGCGACGCTGTAAACTTCTGCCAGCTCATCCATCAGCTCCCATTTGTTCTTTACCCATAACGGATTTGAAAGCGCCAGAAATGTCGCAGGACCTATAAATACAGCTTTCGGGGCATATCCGTGCTTAAGAGCCAATGACGTGTCGGATGTTATCCGGGAAAAATCAGGCTCCTGACGGAATTTGATGTCCGGTTCCGGAACGATATAATGATAGTTTGTGTTGAACCATTTTTTCATTGGGAGCGCGTGGAGGTTTCGCAGAGCATCTCCGCGAGCCATTGCGAAATATGTTTCCGTTTTGCTCATGCCGTTGAACATGTAACGACCGGGTAGCAGCCCCAGCATGAACATTGTGTCCAGCATGCGATCGTAAAATGAAAAATCTCCTGCCGTGACATATGACAGTCCGGCTTCTTTCTGGACACGGAATGATTCCAGTTTCAGAGTTTCAGCGGTTTTTTCAAGTTCAGTTAGTGATTTTTTGCCTGCCCAGAAATCTTCGAGGGCGAATTTCAGTTCTCTTTCGGAACCGATTGACGGGAAACCGAGGATGTGTGATTGCATTTGAAAAGCTCCTTTCAAAATATTTTGAAAAAGAGCAGGACAAATTGTGCCGCATATGAAGAACGGCAGAAAACGTTATGTAGTTTTCTGCGTATCTGTCTGTAACGCGAGACAGTCCGGCTCCTTACAGATCCGGGTCGTCTTCTGGCTTCCGGCTCCCTCTGTGCCTTGTCCTTCCCGATGTTATCAGTGGACAGAGGCGGGATAAATGCCGGTTACAGCGGCGCGTCCGCGACGGATTTTCACCGTCTTCCGTTTCCCGTTCTGTGTGTGTTAAAGTTTATATCCTCTTTAATTTAAAAAATCAAAAGAAAATTTTTCCGGCAGTTTTTTCCTTCCGTTTATAAAAGGGGGTAATTTACTCCATATTTTGCCTGTTTTTTGACCATTTTTTTGGCACGCGTTTTGATATGTATTATTCGTAACAAATATCGGGGGCAAGAAAATGGCACAACTTGCAGCAACAAAGGCAGGCGGTCACGGAGTTGAATACGGATTCGATATTCATGTGGCTGCGCCCGAGGAAAGAATTTTAGACAGGGTTTATGACTTCCCCGAAGCTCTGCCCGAAAAAGCGATGGATATGCTGGTTGATCTGGCAAGCGACGATTCCATTTCAAACAGAGAGATGGATTTCATTTACTTCCAGATAATCACACTGCCGATGATGGCGGCTTCAGGAATGTTCGCAGACCAGAAGCAAAGGTTCCTCGCAGAAAACAAGTGCAGTTTCAAAGATTATGTTCGATACAGACTGAACCGGCTGAGCCATTTGTCTGCAAACGGCTATGACAGACGGTTTTGCGAGCGTATCAGGCAGCTCCTCTGGAGATTCACTGTCGTTTGACCTCGCCTGAGTCTTTAAACACGGCGTCGAAAGCGTGACTTGTTCACGAAATACTGTCCTGGGGGTGTGATGATGCACCCCCGTCCTATTTTTAGGGTTGTTGTAGTTTTCTAATTAAGTTCGACACTTTTCTAATTAGTCTGGCAATTTTCTATTTAGTTCGACATTTTTCTAATTAGTTCGACATTTAATTTTGTGGGTGTTATACTATGGTAAAATTCTCTCTAGGTGGTCACATGACTGATCTTTCTTAAGGACAACCTCAATTTAGTGAATATGAATAGCTACACAAAACATCACATTTTAAAATTTTATAAAAAATATGAGAGTCGTTCTTTTGACCAAGACGACGTTGCTTTATTCATCGTACTAGCTCGTGATTATACACCGAAAGGTTCCATATTTCGAGAGTTGGGCGATTTTCTTGGACATCCAGATAAGAAAGATCGTGGCATAGTAATTGACAGCTATAGCGAAGTGATAAAACTTTTCGACCAAGAGGCTGAAATATTTTTCGATGAAAGGCATGATGAAATTAATATGAAGCCTCCAAAAGGATTAGGTCTTACTGAAGAAATTCATGCTAGTTTATGTGATGTTTTTGCTTTAGTGGGGTTGACTGATGTTGCCAAAGATAGAAATTATCTCCCCTTTAGAGATTTTGTTTTCTGTTTAATATTTTTATTGAGCAATTTTAAACTTGAAATAAATGATAAGCTACACAATATGGTTGTTGATTATGGACATAGCGTATCATTGACAATATCGTATGAAAGTAAGCAATACCCAAGAAACTATATCAAACTTAACGTTATTTTTTTGGGTAATGTTAATACTATGTCAATATATACGGATTTACATGAAAAACTTGAGAATCACATTGTTCGTCGCTTTGATAACGGCCTGCTAGGTGCGATTCCGTATGATATTGACAATAACTCTTTTTGTAAGGGCATGAGTAATCTTGATGGAGGCATTTGTTGGCCATTGCCCAATTACAGATAGCTGAACTGTAACCCTCCCATAAAATAGCTTCAGCAATAGCTAGGGATTTCAGCTTCTATAATTTATTATTCTTGCGCCTGATATTTCGTATACTTCTTTTATCTTTTCTCCATCCCATTTGTATTTGAGATATTTTGATTCGTTGCAGTTGCTTATAACTCCTTTAGGTCTGAAAACAGCAACGTTTGTTCCTCCGGTATACCTGACACTGGAATAGACTATTCCGTATTCTCCGGCATCTTTTTGGTAATGTCCGAATACCTGAGATTCAGTGTATGAGTTTAAAGAGTAGTAGTCTTTATATTGATTCATATCTCTTATATCAATGAAGTTACCTGATATCTCTACTGTGTAGACACGCATTTCTATCTCACACGGCGGCTCTTGGACAGATTCATAATATTTAGCTTTATGGTATGCTGTTTCGTATATGGCACATTCAAGCGAATCAGCGGCGTAGAAGGCACCGAACGTCCCATCCGTAAATCTGTCGCCTTCCTGTTTGATATGGGTGAATGCAGCCATGATTGGAGTTGAGCCTTCGCCAAGCACCCACTCCTCTTTTGGCAGTAAGCCCATATCTCCCACGTCTGATAATCTTGGATTGGTTAGAGATTCAAGTTCATATAATGCATCAAAATCTTCAGGATCTGCAACATCCTCAAAGAGAAAAATGGACGGGTAGCAGGACGGAATAATGCGGTACCCCGGACTGAACTCAACAAATGAATGTGCTACCATCCTCTTTGACCATCAAAGAACTGTCTGACATGGTACAAATCCATTACTCTGCCGTTAAGCATTATCTCCAAGGGAGATTTCCCTTTGAACAGACCATTTTGTATATTGCGAGTGACGACATTATACACGGAATCGTTGCGATGCAGTATTCTGAGGCTTTTATGTATCCCCAGAATATATGAAATTCTCTCAAGTTTATCTTTGTCCAGTTTAACGTTCCCTTCTTTTTTCCATTTATGAAAGGTGGATTCGGGAACGTCTCCCAGAAGTATTCTCTGTTGCTGGACGTTAAGTCCCCATTTCTCGGTTATATTCAGGAATGCTTTAAAACCGGCATTCGCCATATCTGCCTCAGAGATTGTGCTTTGCTGTGTCAGGTTAGCTGTTGCCATGTTATTCTCCATTTAGAAAGTATATTTATATTATACTCCAAAACGGGAGTGATGCAACATTCTATTACGTATTTATAATGAAAGACGACAAAATTCAAATTACGCAATCTGCTTTATGCAATTTGCATAATTGGCTTGATTCGTGTGCTTTATGAGTATGACCAGTTTCCAACTTAATTAAAAAGCTGCATAATAAACTATTTCACTTTGACGGCTGGAAGGAGATTTATGTGACCGATGATGAAAGAAAAATGTCATATTTCAGGCGGAAAAGTTTCAAAAATTGCATCTGAGGGGCTGGTGCAATTTATTCGGAATAAAATCAATCACCTTATTTTCTGATTGAAATGCTCAATGAATATATTCATTATAATATAATCAAATATTTATTGGCAGGTGCCGTTATGAAGTATATCACTATCTTTCTTCTGTTCCTTTTGTCGTTAGGTGTTTACGCGGATACAGTTCAGAATGTTGAGAAAGGGGAAAAAGAAGGCTCTGTATCAAAAAGATGGGTCATGGATATTCTGGAGAAGGGCAGCGTTGACAATGTCGTCTTTATGGATGCCAGACCTATGAATTTCTATACCAAACAGCATACTGATACGATAGGTTATCTTGACCCCGATATTTTTTATGAGGATGGCGGCTGCGAAAAGGCATTGTCCATGATACCTAAGGATAAAATCGTCATACTCATCTGCCCGGGACCACGCGCACAGGAATCATATCAGAATCTTACCGACTCAACTGCTGGCGGCGGCTGTGGATATACCGGAGGCAACGTGTACTGGATACGTACTAACGTTGTGTACCACAAAGACCATATTGAGGTGAAATAAACGCACTGATACGATTGTATGTACAAATAACCTTGCGGATCAATAATTACATAAAGGTTTCTTAATTTGCACACCTCTGCGGTTTACAATTATCTGACATTTTCTGTACAGAGGTTGGATCATGCGAAATATCATTTTTATACTTTGTGTATCTGCTTTGCTTGTTTCTTGCGGCGGGGGAGGAGGCAGCAGCACAACTACAGACACCGACAGCAGTTCTGTTTCGGGTTCTTCAAACAGTTCCACAACGTCAGATACGGAAAGTGAGGACTTTGAAACCAACACGGATACAAGTCTGGTCAGGAGCGATGCGGTTACTATAGAATACAACGATGGCAGTGTTACCATCAACAATCCTTTTGAATCATCCGGTGTTACAGTATCAAAATCCGGTGCTGTTGTTGAGATAAATTCCACGGTCAGTTCAACCGAGATCAATTATGTTGTTTCGGGCACATCTGATAACGCTTCTCTTAAAATATACAGCGATTACAAGTTCAATCTTGTTCTTAACGGCGTCGATATAACCAGTGAAGACGGTTCAGCCGTTAACATTCAGTCGAGTAAAAAAACCACTGTGGAGCTTGTTGACGGGACATCCAATCGTCTTATAGACAGCGATACATATACCGCATATGGCGATGAAGATATGAAGGGTACTCTTTTCAGCGAAGGTCAGCTTTTTTTTACGGGAGACGGGACCTTAAGGGTAAAAAGCGGCACCAAGCATGCGATAGTCAGCGATGATTATGTAAAGATTGAGAGCGGAACCATTACTGTTTCTGGCGCGGGAAAAGACGGCATCCATGCTAACGATTATTTTGAAATGACAGGAGGCACGTTGAATATCACATCCGAAGGAGACGGGATAGACAGCGAAGGCTATATTCTGATAGATTCCGGAACCTTAACCGTTTCTGCTACAGGAGATGCGTCAAAAGCAGTGAAAAGCGACGGCGATACCACAATAAACGGCGGAGAGCTTACGCTCAGCACAAGCGGTGACGCATATTTCGATACTGATGATCAGGATACCACCTCATCGGCTGGGATAAAAGCTGACGGCATCTTTACTGTTAACGGCGGGACAATAACTATTTCCAGCACAGGCACTGGCGGTAAAGGCATCAGCGCCGACGGTGATATAGTTATGACTGATGGAACTGTAACCGTTACCACTTCCGGAAGTCAGTATATATATTCATCGACTGTAGACACAGCCGCAAAAGGTGTCAAAAGTGACAGTAATGTGACTATAAGTGGAGGTCAGCTTACAATAGAAACCAGTACGACCGAGGCTGAAGGACTTGAAAGTAAGGATACTCTCATAATAAACGGAGGAACTGTTGAAATTACCGCGTACGATGATGCCATTAACGCCTCAAACAGCGTTGAGATAAACGGTGGCAGTGTTTATGCATACAGCACGGTTAACGACGCCATAGATTCAAACGGAACCATGGCAATCACCGGGGGGGTTATAGTTGCATCCGGCAGTGCTGCTCCTGAGGCTGGATTTGACTGCGACAACTCATCTTTTATAATAACAGGCGGCATACTTATAGGCACGGGAGGCTCGACCAGCACACCGACAACAGGTTCATCCTATCAGAATTCAGTGGTATACACTGCGCAGGTGTCGCAGAACACAACTATTCATGTGCAGAGTTCGGGTGGAACGGACATTCTTTCATATAAAATGCCGCGTTCATATTCCGGCAGCTCAGTGATATTATTCAGTGCGCCGGGGCTTGCAACAGGAACAACTTATAATATTTATACAGGCGGGACATCTTCCGGTTCGTCGTCGTTTCACGGGCTTTATACTGCAGAGGCATATTCCGGCGGTACTTCAGCAACATCGTTCACAATAAGCTCGAATGTGACAACGGTAGGAAGTTCTTCCGGCAGCGGGCGACCATAGGACAAAAAGAAGGCTCCGTTTCGGCGGAGCCTTAAACTTTCATCAATTTAATTGGTTGGCCAGTATTTTAAAGCAGTCGCTGCTTCAAGTAAGATGGTTTTAACCTTGGGGTCTTTGAATACAGGATAATTTTTAATCTCGTTTTTCATATTCGGATTTGATATCTGGACATTTTCCGGCAGTCCGAATACATGGTAGGAAATATCTTCCGGCAGATCAGGCTCAACATATTTTTTTACAAAGTCATAATCTTCATAGGCAAAACTTACGCCTTCAGCATGAGATGATTTAATTTTGCCGGCTATTACAGAGGCATATTTTTCATCACGGGGCTGATCCGAAGCGGATTTAGTTTTTATGTAGTATGAAGTATTCCAGCCGTTCTTGCTGAACTTATCCAGTCCGTTTTCCCACGATTCTATTAATGCTCTATGTTTTATATGATATTTTATATCCAATTTTTCAAACGTATTTAAAGAATAGCCGATATCTTTATTTTCAGGCGACTTTATATCAAACCAAAGTCTCTTAAATTGTTTAACAGGTTTTATATTAAGGAAACTCTCAACAGAAGTATCAAATACATATTCAGGATAATGACCTATGTGCATATTTTCGAGTGCAACGTTGAACTCAATTCCCTGAAATCCCAAAATATATGACTGGTATGTTTTAGCAGAAATATCATTGTTCGATGACAGTATCTTATCCGGGAAATGACTGTTAAGGTATTCCAGATTTTTTTTAGATATATACTCTGGGTCGTTTTTAACATATTTTGCCGTTGTCATCGTATAGTAAGTGGTATCTTCGTCCGGAGACTTCTGCATTGTCAGTGCATTATTTTCGTTTATTTTGTAATTCTGTTTAAGCAGACTGTACCCTTTTTCAAAATGACTGGATTTGATCTGATAAATATCAAGCAGGGTATTGAATAAAAGGTCGTTTGTGAAAACGAAACTCTCTCTGCTTTTTAAAGTGTCGTAATCGGATTTCATTACATTGTTTTTAAACCTGTCTGAAAAAGTCATGAAAAGAGGGATCCTTACCATGGGATATGAAAAATTGGCGGAGTTATGAAATTTTTGTCCGAATACATCTTCGCCATGATCTGAAAAATATACGAAACTGTCGACAAAATCATATTTTTCAATGGTGGCGTTATGAAGATTTTGCAGTATATAGTCGGTTTGCCTTATTGTTGAGTCGTAGGGGTTAAGAATATTATCAGTAAAAGCTTTGTCATCAGCCAAATTGCCTATACTGCTCTGCTCTTTGTCCTTATATCTGAATTTCTCATATTTCAGTCTTTGGTTATAGTCGGCGTGTGACCCCATAAGATGTATCACGATAAGGTTATTTTTCGATCTATCAATATCTTTCATAAGATTTTGTACTGTTTTGATTATATGCCCGCCCTCTTCGACGTATTTAACTTTCCGGCTTTCATTAATGATCATACTTAACGGGGTGTCTATCATAGCTCCATGCTGTTCGCTTATCCAATAGGTATTGAACCCTGCCTTATTTGCTATATCAATTATTGATATAGCTTGATTCTGTTTGTACTTATTATACTGGTTAGCTTCCGTCAGGGTTTTCATAATTGAAGGAATAGTATGGCAGTAGGGTGCGTAGGTATTGGTTAACAATACTATATTGTCAGCATCATCCGCTGATTCTTTTGAAAGCCACGGTGTTGTATTGCGGAAATATCCATAGGCTCCCATATGATCTCTGTTTTCGGATTCTCCTATAACTATTATGTGAGTGCCTTTCATGTTGTTCGTGACCGACAGGTCAAAATTGATCTGTCTTCTTTTTGCTGACATTTTTTTCATTTCGCTCACAATCTGGGAGTATCTTTCAAACCCTGCGTAGATTGCTTTCGGATATGTCGGGACGGTAGGAATAAGAAAATAAAAAGCGATAATTATTACAAAAGAATATATCAGCAGGTAGTTGCGTTTCCACAAAGGGGTGATGAACCGTTCCGCTGCAAATAAAATTACCGTACCTGCAAAGGGGATGATAATCATAACAGCGAGAGCGGAATACCCAAGATTTGTAATTATAAATTGTGAGCTTTCAGTCACGGAACTCTGGTATATTGCGGCAATTTCGTCAAGACTTAACCCGTAAGGACTTCTGACCTGGTTTGATATTTTTCCCAGCATGTACAAGGCAGAAGATAAGTACATCGATAAATAACCGCAGAAAGCGGCATATATAACTGTTTGCCCTGTGACTGAGATTGCTTTGCTGCGTATTTTACGCATAAAAGCGATCAGAAAAATAAATAACAGTACCGTAAGCAGTATGTTGCTGAACCGGAAGAACGCATTTTCGCCCACAAGAAAGGATTCCGCAGTAAATATTAGGAGGGATATGACTAACGTGAATAAGAAAAAAACATACACCCTTTTCATAATCGGTTTGTAATTTGTCGCGTTTTTTCTGCTGATGGAAACGAATCCAAACATGGATATTACGAGAAATATAAGATATAGAAATATCGGGATACTTCCTTTTTGAATGGTAAAATTTTTGATTTTTCCATGAAAAACCCTATCTTCAAAAGCTTTTCCGGCAATAACCCTGCTGAATTTAGGCTGCATATTTACATCATTCAGACTGCTGAGACATATCCCGTTGACAAATACATCTATTCTGTTTTTGTCATGCATATAGTTCACTGCGACATGGTGCCATTTTGATTCACTGGGTATAGTCCCTAGATCAACGCTTTTAAGCGTCCCAAGCTTGTTGGTATATATCAGTCCCCATAACGTGTCGTTTTCCGACTTTCTTGCCAGTTCAATTCTGATGCCGTCATTCCAGTTTGCTGTTTGAAAAATATTTTCGTATCTTATCCCTTCAAACCTTTCTTTAACCGGATCAATCAACATATCAAACTTTATTGAAAAATCCTTTTTTATAGACAGCTTATGTTCAAGCGACTTTGTTTGATTGTAATCGGTATAATCGGGAAGAGTGTATTGCGAGAAGTATTTTAAAGCAAAAATGACCAGAAAAAGCAGGGAAACCAAGAGAAAAATATTGTATTCTTCAGTGTTTTTAAAGAAAAGTCCAATTTTTCTGATAAATGGGAAAGTGTATTTTTTGAAAATAAGAAATAATCCTGAAAATGACAAGACATAAAGCAGATATTTTATCAAGAGGATCTTTCCATCATTATTTGTAATAACAAAATGCCTGATACTGCCGTTGAAGACCCTTTTCTTGTCAAAACCTCTGCCGGATATAACCTTAGAAAAATTTAATTTAATGTCACCGGTATTCAGCGATTTAATCCTATCATAATCATATGATATTGAGAGATTATTGCTTGCTGTTGAGTAACTTATGCCTAAATTGTGCCATTTTGCCAAATCCGGAACAACACCCAGATTCAGACCGTGCATGATATTTTTTGTATCAGTGTATACAAGCGCCAGTTCTGATATATTATTATTAGATCTTATGAATTCAAGTCTGAAACCGTCGTTGTAATTTGCAGTTTGAAAGATGTCTTCATATATGACGTTATTGTGGCTATCCGTTGTTTTATTGATATAAAAGTCAAAATTTATTGTGAAATCAGAGATGTTCTTACTTACATTTTTCTTTGACTTCTGTATTGCTCCCACGTTTTTATAATCTTTGAGCCTGATTTCTTTATTACCGTAGTAAAAGAAGAGTATCCACAAAACAGAAATAGAGGAAATTATCAGGATGTTGACCAGAGTTGATTTGCCGGATAAATGCATTTAATTCACCAATTTTAATTTATTAACTCAGATGATTTGAAGACTGTGAATTTATGCCGTTATTATGAATCAAAACAAATATATAGTTTTCATAACAGATTAGTAATAATAGCTTTTGTTAAATCTTCGCGGATAGTATAACCCTTCAGGCGGGATAACTATTAATGAAAATTTAGCGGACAAAAATTTAACATAATGCCGTCATATTATGTTTCAGCGGTGAATTACATTTGTATAAATTATTGTTATGCTAATTGATGCAAAATCATGATGATAAAGTTCAAAAAGTATAATACTGTGTCTGATCTGAGTGATGTGTCAGCGAATTAGGGATTAATTATGTCGCGACTGTGTTGATTGGAGCAGGGTGGTTAGTATATTTGAAAATACTTTTTCAACGCTGATTTCCTGCATGCATAGATTTTCTTTGCAGGCGTGCTTTCCGTTGTTTTCGCAGGGGGCGCATGGGCGCTTTGACATTATTATATCCGAAACGGAAGGCGGGGCGCACTCGTTTGGGTCGGTTGCGCCGAAAACAGCGGTGACGGGTATATCCGTGCATGCGGCAAGGTGCGTTAACCCGCTGTCGCAACCTATATATCCGGCGGCTCCTTTGATGATATGATAACAGTCCGAAAGACTTGTTTTTCCTGTATAATCAAAAATCTTTGGATGGTTTACGTTCAGCTTTTCCTCTTCAATTCCTAAAATAGCCACGAAGTAATCCGTTTGCTCAACAATCTTAATGGCGAGTTCAGCCTGTTTGTCCCATATCTTTTGAGGGGTATGTCTGCGGAAGTTTCTTCCGCCGCCTGCTGAAATAGCTATGTATGGGCTATCCGGCAGGTTCATTGCGGACTCTTCTGGGTGGAATGAATACCCGAAACCATATCCCGCACCAACAGTTTTAAGATGCCACATATGCCTTGATATGCCGGATTCTTTCACGGAACAGATGCAGTTTGCGCCCGATATTTTAGCCAGAGTGTGCCATTTCGGGTCTGTGTGGAATACGTATGCCGTATCGAATCCGCGGAGCAGGCTGGCGATATTTATGGCTTCAAACGGCATCAACGGGCTGTAAAGTCTTTTGGATCTGAACGTGAGTATTTTGTCGAGCGCCTTATGGTTTTTCAGAACGTGGGCATACTCTACGCCGCAGATAAGTGTTATCTCGCTTTCGGGGTGTTTTTTGCGGATGGCTGAGAGGGCAGGGGTTACCTGGATAAGGTCGCCGATGGCTCCCGTTTTAACAGCGGCAATTTTCATGGGTGTGATGCAAAAAAGCCGAAATCCTTCACAGAACTTCGGCTTTGCATAACTTGTTTGATAAAGCTATTAAGCAGTTTTAAGAGCGTTAAGCTTCTTAGCAAGTCTGGACTGACGGCGAGCCACTTGGTTTTTGTGGATAACGCCTTTAGATCCGATAGAAGCTATAGTTGCTGCAGCGGCTTTGAAAGCTGCTTCAGAAGTTTCTACGTCGCCGGTTTGAGTGGCGGTAGTAAACTTTTTAACCATAGTTTTCATTTTAGACTTGTATGACTTGTTTCTAAGATTTCTTTTTTCGCTCTGACGGATTCTTTTCAGTGCAGAAATTGTATGAGCCACGTCATTCACCTCTATTTATTCTTATGAGCGGATAAGACTATCAGAAAGACTTTCTGATGTCAATAACTAAACATATTCAAACTTGCGCTTGATATACATTTTTCACAGTGATAGATTACCTTAAACCATATACGGAGATATTGATATGAAAAAATATATAGCGGCAGTGATATTTGCCGCGCTTATGACCGGATGCGGCGCTCAGACCGCTTCTGTTGCCCCTGCTGACCAGACCAGACTGGAAGCGCTGGAGATTCAGCAGAAGAGTGACTCTGAACGTATTGCCAGGCTTGAAAAAGAACTCAGCGAGACTAAAGAGGCGCTTGAACGCTCACAAAGGCAGTCCAAACAGCTCGGCGAAAGTTACGACACGCTGGTTGGGATGTTCAGGGACTACAAACAGGTCGTAGTCGGTCTGATGGATAATATGAAAAAGATGATGAACAGCACCGCTAAAGATAAAGAAGAGGCTCCTAAAGGCAATTAATCTGTAAGATATATTTCGATACGTTCCTTGCCTTTGCCGGGGTTGACACGTTTAAGGGTCAGCCCTCCTATCTCCTTTGTGCTTCTGATATGTGTGCCGCCGCATGGAACCTGTGCAAAGCCCTCGATACGCCAGAACCGGTGTTCGTTCTCAACGTCGTCAAAATCGCAGATTATCTTATGATCCGCCGCGATCGTCTTTGCCAGTTCTGCGTTCAGAAAATCGAAGGTTGACGAAATATTCCCGTCCCACATAAAATCCACCCGCGCCTTATCCTCTGTGATGTTTGCGCCTATTTTTTCAGGGTGTCCGAAGTTCTGATATACAAGCTCAAGAACCAGTTCCGCAGCAAAGTGCAGTTTCATGATCCTGTATCGTTTTTCCCAGTCTATGCACACTTCAACGTTGTCGCCAAGGCAGAGTGTATGGTTTTGCGGAAGTGTATAAAATATCTCAAAACCGTCCCGTTCCGCCTGCAATATCTCAAATTCCCCTATGGTGCCGATGTCGGACTGCTGCCCGCCCTCGAAAGCATAAGCGACAGTATGGCTGAGAGTTATGCGGTCGGCATTAATGGACGTGATCCGTCCTGTGCATTTTGTCAGATAAGGGTCTTTCCAGAATAGTTTTTCAACCGGCATAGCTGTCACTTTTCTGAGTGGTGGGTTCTGAAATTTTCTTCTGCTGCAATGAGCCTGTCTCTGAAATCATGCAGGTGATCGTGCATGGCTTTAAAGACAGCTTCTTCGTCCTTCGACATAAAAGCTTTCAGAAGTTCATCGTGCATGCCTGCCGGGTGAACTTTATCGGGATGGAAAGACGGCTGGAGGTCTTTTGTCACTTCGCGAACAAGGATAGCGAGGGATTTTATAATTGCCTCAAGGAATCTGTTGCCTGTGAGTTCTGCAATGAGATAGTGAAGATGCGAGCGGTTGTAAACCATGTCGTCGTTTTCGCCGGATAAGATGTGTTCCGATTCTACTATCTGTTTAATCTTCTCAAGGTCGGCATCCGTACAGTTGTGAACGGCTAGCTTTGCTGCCGCCGGTTCAATGAGAATTCTTGCCTGTGCTATTTCCGGAAGAGACATCTTGCCGGACATGAAAAGGTCGAAACATGCGTTACTGAGCCTTTCAAATGTAATGTGACGGACGAAAGCGCCTCCGGTTGAACCCTGCTTGATTTCGACGAAAGAGTTTGCCTCGAGGACTTTTATAGCTTCACGGACAACGGTACGGCTAACCTGAAACATTTCAATCAGTTCCCTTTCGGAAGGGAGCTTGTCTCCGGCTTTATACTGTTCGGTCAAAATAGCTTCTTTCAATTGGTTATAAACTTCGTCTGAAGCCTTTATTTGTTTAATGGGAGTAAATGTCGGCACTTCAATCTCCAATAAATAGGATAATCATATTAATAATACATATTACTGATTATGAGAACAACAATTTTAAAATAAGTTCAAGAGCTTTGCAAGCGAAATTGATCAATTATTAATATTTAAATGTATTACATAAAATGTATGATATTTGAATTGACGGTTCATTTTTTAAATGTTATACATTTGACATATGATAGTTATATATTTCATCTTAATGGAGTAACGAAATGAGATCATCTAGCTTATTCATTTTTGTTTTTATCTTAACGGCAGCTCTGGCGCTGGTTTTTACAGCAAACGCAAACGAGCTGAAAGGCAGGCACAAAGAGGCTGCCGTGGCATGCGCCGACTGCCACAAAACAGACGCTCCGGATAAACCCGCGCCTGTATCATCCTGCAAAGAGTGCCACGGAGGCTACGCGGAGGTGAAGGAGCTTACCAAAGGGGATGAGGTCAATCCGCACGATTCGCACCTTGGCGAAGTGGATTGCAGAGACTGCCACAAAATTCACTCCGAATCACAGCTCGTTTGTGCTTCATGCCACAACTTTGAGCTGATCGTACCATGACAGCCGTCCGGTAAGGACAACAAGGGGGAGCCTTTGTTTTTCCGGCAGTTTATCACGTGAGCTTGTGTCAAAGGACACAAAATATAAAGTGAGGTAACACAATGAACCGTCTTTTATCAATCAAAGCAATCTTAACTTTCTTCATTGCACTGTTTTTGTGTATGCCCGCGTATGCCGACAAGGTCTACAATGCAGACTACGTAATCGTCGGCGGCGGCGCAACAGGTCTCAGCTCTGCTGTTCAGGCTCAGCAGCTCGGTCTTAAAGTTGTTGTCATGGAAAAACAGGCAATAACAGGCGGAACAGGCAACTTTGCCGAAGGTCTTTTCGCGGCTGAAAGCAGCCTTCAGATCAGGCAGGGTATCGACGTTTCTAAAGAATTCGCTTTCAAAACAATCATGGATTACAGCCACTGGAGGGCTAACGCTCCTCTGGTCAGCGCATTTGTGAACAAATCCGCTGAAACCATCGAATGGCTGAAACAGTTCGGCATCAAATATGAATATATCGGTGTCGGCGGTTTCGGCGGTCCCCTTACATGGCACGTTGTCGGTGACTATGAACAGGATGGAAAAACATACCACCACGGAAAAGCCGTTATGATGGCTCTCACAAAAACTTTTGTGGACAATGGGGGTACGCTTCTCCTTGAAACCCCTGCAAACGATGTTATTAAAAAAGACGGTAAAGTTGCAGGCATCATCGGTTCAACAAAAGATGGCGAAAAAGTAATCGTAAACGCAAAAGCGGTTCTTATATCAAGCGGCGGTTATGCGAACAACAAAGAGATGATGAAGAAATATTCCAGATATCCTGAAATGATCTTCATCGGTCAGATAGGTAAAATGGGCGACGGTATCCGGATGGCATGGAAAGCTGGCGCAGCAGAAGAGGGCGTTGACGTTATGCAGTCATACAGACCCGGTCTGGCAGGCTTTCACCCCGCATCGCACCTTATCGCCGCGGCAGTTCAGCCCTATCTTTTCGTAGACCCCAAAGGTCACAGATATACTGACGAGTCAAACATCACAGAGTGGCCTCAGTCAGGTAACTCTCTGGAGAGAATAGGCGGAACCGCTTACTCTATCTATGACGATAACTCCAGACAGATGTTTATCAATCAGGGTATAGACATGCCCCTTGGCGAATGGGTAATTTACGGAACAAAACTTGACAAACTTGATGACGAATTCAATAAAGAACTCGCCAAAAAGAACGGCAACGTTTTCAAATGCAACACAATTGAAGAGGCTGCAAAAGCTATCGGAGCTGACCCCGAAATCCTGAAAAAGACAGTTGCGGATATCAACAAAGCGGCTGATATGCACAAAGACGACCTCTATCATAAAGACGCAAGATATCTGCGTCCCGTTTCAAAAGCTCCTTTCTATGTGACAAAGCTCCACCCCAGAGCGCTGGGAACACTCGGCGGTATCAAGATCAACGAAAAAGCAGAAGTTGTTGATGTTGACGGCGAGATCATCTCCGGTCTTTATGCGGGCGGTCTTGACGCAGGCGGTATGTATGGTGACAGCTATGACCTGAAACTCGGTGGCGGAACCTTCGGTTTTGCAATCAACTCAGGACGTATCGCTGCTGAAAACGCTGCCAAATACGTTAAAGGTAAATAATGTCAAAGGTGTCCGGTTAAAAAGCCGGACACCCTTTCTATCACGACTTTGTCAGGAGGAAACATGAAACGCAAAATAGCTATGGCAGCTGCTCTCGCACTTGGTCTTACATCAACTTCTTTCGCGGCGGACAACCTTAAGGATATGTTTGCCCGGAGTTACGGCAATGGCGAGATCAGAATGCTTGATTTCACAAGGGATTTTGATGATAGCACAGACACCAGAAAGGATAATGCTATCGGCGGTCTCCTTTATCTGCATACAGGCGACCTGAAAGGCGTCAGCTTTGGTGTGACATTCGCCACCGCGCGCGATATGTACAGCGATGACGACGATACCGTATACGGACTGCTCCAAAGAGGAGCGGACGGAGACCATGAGGGCTTCACCCGTATGCAGGAGTATTATATTCAGGGCGACTGGTTCAACACAAAGATTAAATACGGCGCACAGGAGCTTAACACTCCATTCATGAACAAACACGACATCCGCATGCTTCCGAAAACTTACAAAGGGCTGACTATTGAGAACAAATCAGTGGATAACCTGACCCTTTCGGCTTATTACATAACAGATTATATGGGCTGGGCTGACGATGAGTTCATCTCAATGTCCGAATCTATTTCTTCTTCTATTGACGACGACAAACCCGTTCTTGTTTTCGGTGCGCAGTACAACATTCCCGTGGATTCCGTTAAATCCAGCGTTCAGGCTTGGCATTACAATATGCCCGACATCTTTAATGAAACTTATCTGAACGCTTCCATATCAAAAGACCTCGGCGGAGTGACAGTGTATGTGTCACCTACTGTACTTGATCAGAGATCTCAGGGCGACGAGCTTGCCGGAGACCTTGATACAGACCAGTACGGTTTCAACGCAGGTGTAAAGTTCAAAGGATTTGATATCACAGGCTTCTATGCAAAAACCGGTGACGACGATCTGCTTGTTCCGTGGGGTGATACAAAGGTCATAATTCAACAGATACTCGCATCCGGCAGAGCAGAAGAAAAAGCTTATGCGGGCAAGATCAATTATGACTTCGGTACGCTCGGCGTTAAAGGTCTCAGTGCGTATGTGTTCCATGCGGTCTACGATACGCCTGATTCAGGAAGTAACGCTTCGGCGGATATGAAAGAGACGGATTTCAGCATCCAGTATGCTTTTTCCGGCGCTCTTGACGGTCTGGGACTTAGAACCAGATATGCCATGGTCGATGTCGACGGCGGCGAAGACTATGATGACACCCGTTTTTATGTAACGTATAAATTTGCTTTCGGCGGGGCAAATAAGTAGAGAGAGTTTTTCCTTTATCCTCCAATGTAGTACACGCGAAAGAACCACTGGCTAAGGCGGGGAACCCCGAACCCCGCCTTTCCATTTACCGGAGGCGGAAATGGACTACAGACTTAAAATTCTGTTTATTATAAATCTTGCTGTTTCTCTGGGATTTGCTGTTTCCGATGCATATTTCTCACTCTATGCCGGAAGTATCGGCGCAAGAGGGTTGATGTTTGCCTTTGCCGTAGGGGGATATTTTGCGGCGAAGATATTTTTCAGCCCTTTTACGGGGATGCTTTGCGATAAAATAGGAAGCGGAAGAATACTGATGGCGGCGACTGCTGTCTATTCTGTCATTGCTTTATCATACGTTTTTTTCGACGACCTCCTTATAGTAACAGCTCTGCGCATCCTGCAGGGTCTGGCAGCCGCTATGTTCAGACCTGTAATGCTTGCCGCTGCGGGGAGTATTGCTCCCCGTATGCGCAGGGCTGCTTCAATGGGCGCGTTCGACATGTCTTTTTATGCGGCAACCGCCGCCGGACCTCTTCTCGGAGGCATCGTAAGGGATGCTTTCGGGTTCAGTGGACTTTTTCTCTTCCTGTCTGCTCTCTGCCTGTCGGCATTTGCTGCGTCTGTTCTGTATGCCATGCATGCAGTCGAGCGGGTTCGTACGGATGAAGATGGCACGGCTTTCTCCGATGTGATAAAAAATCCTGTAGTGGCGGCGCTTCTGGCGTTCATCTTCGGAAGGGCTTTCACGATATCGGCTCTGTGCATCTTTCTGCCCATCTATCTTGAACAGACAATGGGTTTTTCCCCTTTCCGCATAGGGATGGTGATGTCGCTGTCCACGGTTGTGATGATAGTTTTTCTTCGCCCTATGGGTGTTCTGGCGGACAGATACCCTAAAAATCTAATGATAATTTCCGGCGGTCTTTATACGGGTATGCTGCTGGTTTTTCTGCCGTTGGTTGAAAGTTATTACGGGATTCTTCTGATATGCGGTCTGGTGGGTGTTTTCAGTGCCATGTCACAGCCAGCCTGTTCTGCGCTTCTGATAGAGGAGGGTGAACGTATTGGGCTTGGTAAAACTGCGGGAGTTTTTAACGGCGCACTTAATCTGGGGTTTGCCGTTGCGCCTTTTGCCGGTTCTCTGGTGCATACTTTTCTTGGTATCCGGTTCGTATTCTACTTCGCGGGTGTTTCCGCTATGCTCGCCATGCTTGTCAGTTCTTATCTCATGATATCGTTTTCCCCGGTGGAAGCCGACGTCTGATATATCCTTTTGAGCTATATCAATCTTATTCTGATATAATCCATTAATCATCTTATCGTGATAATATTAACAATATTACAACACGAGGTGAGCAGTGCGTATCTTACTTGTTATATTTTGTATTGCGTTTTCATTGACTGTTTTTGCTCAAGAAAAGGAAGCGGAATGTGAAAAGCCGCTCTTTGCCTTTAACTATCAAAAAGAAAATATATTGCTTCAAAAGAAGAAGGATGAAGATTCCAGACGCGGTTGCTGTTCGCATCATGGTGGCGTATGCGGATGTTCCGGCGGACGTGCGCTTTGCTGCGACGGAACTTTGAGTCCGACGTGCGGGTGTGATTAAAACAAAAGCGGGACAGATCGTCCCGCTCTGGTTGTAGATAAACTGGTTAAAATCAATGAGATTGCCGCGTCAGCCTGAGGCTTCCTCGCAATGACAGCAACTTACGTCTTCGCGGGAAGCGTGGCGACGAAGCTGTCTATTTTACCTTAACTTCTATCTGGTGGCACCAGTTGCAGTGCATTTTTGCTTTGGGTGCTTTGTGTACGGTGTGGCACACTGTACATCTGACGGGTCCCTGGTGGGAATCGTGCATGTTGAATTCGCGCTCTTTGCCTGAGTTGATATAGGTGCGCATTTCACCTGTATAGTTTCCGTTGCCGGAATCGTGGCATTTGATGCATGCGCTGTGACGGGGCATTTTTGTGGGTTTGTCCGTCCCGTGACAGTCGATACATTTAAGCCCTGCCTCTTTGTGTTTGAGGGTGGACACTATCTCTTTGCCGGCAGCAGATGAAACTCCTGCGAAAGCGAAGAACATGCACACAGCAAAAACTGCTGTTGTGAGTATGTAAAATTTTCTGGACATCATGCTGCTCCTTATCTTCCTAATTCGTTTTTAATTATGTTCTGTGCTGCCAGTCTGCCTGATGTGAGTGCGAAACCGCTTGCAGAACCTTCAACGAGCAGGTCATATGAGCTGTCGTAAAGTCCGCCCATGTCCTGACCTGTGACATACAGACCTTTAACGGGTTGACCGTGAGTTGTGAGAGCCTGAAACTCGGTATTGATCTTAACACCGCCGAGAGTAAGGAAGAATGCACGGATACCTTTCAGGGCATAGTAGGGACCTTGATCCTGAAAAGCGACGATATGTTCAGGCTTGCGTCCCCATTCAGGGTCTTTTTTCTCAGAGGCGTATTTGTTTACACTGGCAACGCTCTTTTTAAGGTGGCTGACATCTACGCCGATTTTTTTGGCGAGTTCTTCAAGAGTATTGGCTTTGAAGGCATAACCCTGTTCGATACCGGTTTGTATGCCTTGATCCAGTTCTGTCATTTTCTGACCGACAACTACGATAGCGTTGAAAGGTATCAACGGACCGCTGTTGATCATTCTCTGTTTCATGCTCTCGTCAAATACGCTGTACATAACGCCGCCGTTTGATGTCATGGCGTTATAAACGTTTGTGAAACTTGAACCTTGAGATTCGTTATAGAAGCGGTCGCCTGTCTGGTTAACCCAGAGGAAAGGCTGGCTGAGAGCCGCTCTTGTCTGTTTCAGGGAGTCTGAACCGTTAAACTGGAATATCAGCGGAAGGTGTTTGTCATCAAGATAAGGACTGTTTCCTGCAACAGTCTGCATGCCTGCAAGTCCTGCGCCAACAGTTTTTGCCATGTTGATACCGTCGCCTTCACGTCCGTCAAGAACGGGGCCTCTATAGAAGATAGGTTCATACATGCCTTCGCCGCTGCTGTCTGTTACATACTGCGCGAGCATTTTTTTGTTGCTTTCAAAACCGCCTGTTGCAAGGATTACGCCGCCTTTGGCTTTAACTTCATATTTGTCGCCGTATGCGGTGTCAGTGGCGTATACACCTATGACGCGTCCTGATTTATCAGTCATAAGTTTTGTTACGGGAGTTTCAAGGAATATCTTGCCGCCTTTTGCATAAATTTCTTTTTGCATGGCTCTTACAACGCTTGCGCCGTTATGTTTATAGCAGTGCCATACGTGGAGTGATTTTTCTTCAGGGAAAGTTGTTTTGATACCTTTGAACTCAACCCCCATATCCTCGATGCGGTCTATGGTTTCGCCTGAGTTTTCAAGCAGGGTTCTGATAACCGCCGCGTTTGCACGCCAGTGGTGAAAATCTATCGCGGCGCTGAATACCTTATCTACGCTTGTGTCATACCCTGCTCTTGCCTGCATTTTCGTTCCGACCCCTGTTGAACCTTCGGGGTAGTTGCCTGCGCCGCCAAGACCGGGCAGTTTTTCAAAAACGATGACCGAAGCGCCTCCGCGCACAGCTGTCAATGCGGCGGAGAGACCGGAAAAACCGCCTCCGACAACAACGATGTCAGCCGTCAGCTTTTGCACTGCAAACGCATTTGGAACTGCGAATGCGAGCAGAGCGCACACCATGATAACTTTGTTAAGCAATCTCATTGCTTCCTCCTTAAAAAATTAATACGAGACCTTACGGAAAAGTATTGAATCCGCAGTCTGTCATAACTTCTATTACTCAATTAGCGTGCCATATAATTCAGATACACGATTTTTGATTGTTATTAGATTGTTATGTTTTCGGGACATGTTGCGGCGGCTGTTTCGTGAGGTTTCGTGAGACACTGTGTCTCATGAATTGTGTTTCAAAACGACCGGATGCTAAGTATTATGATACAATTCAGCTTTATCAATAATGATTTAAGCGGATTAATGTAGTGGAATAGAATAGTGGGGTGTGGTATACTTTACTCATCAAAACAAAGTAGTCCGGCAGGACGTGTTGAAGCTCAATTCTTATAGAGGATAGTATGCCATGCAAATGAGAAGCCTCAAAACAAAGTTTATTTTTAGTGTATTACTCATATTTTTTCTTATTTTTCCCGCGTTTACTTATATGGGTATCTGGTATTTCAAATATAATGCGAAAAAATCTGTTCAGGCTCAGCAGTATGAGCTTGTGGCAAAACTTGCCGACGAGATAAACACGAAGCTTATAATTCTGACAAGGGTTCTGAAAAGTTCGGCGGACAATATAACGGAAGATACGTTCAAAGATCACGCGTCTGCCGACAATTATATTAAAAAGCATATCTCGCTGAACGCGGTGTTTGACGATAATATTATGCTGTTCAACGCGAACGGGCAGCTGCTTTCTGAATCGGGCGACAACAGCCCCGAAAGGATAATGATGAGTTTTCTCTGGCGCGATTACATTAAAGTGCCGAAAGAAACACGTAAACTTTATATCTCCGCCCCGCTCAGAGCCACTGCCAGCACAAAGCTTACGGATCCCATGGTTGTGATTGCCGCTCCGGTCATCATTGACGGGGAACTGAAAGGATTCATAACCGGTTCTGTGAACCTGTACAGGAAAAACATATTCAATAACAACGAGTTCAGTCATCTCAACAATGACGGCTGGATATATCTGGTTGATGCGAATTCAAACGTAATAATGCACCCCGACAGGAGTAAAATATCGGGTAAGGCGGACACCATAGAAAACCCGCTTATCTGGGACATGATCAAACTTGGTTCGGGGAGCATAGAATATAAGGATGGAAAAAAACAGATCATTCAGGCTTCATTCAGCAGAATTCCGGTTGCCGGATGGACAGTTATAGCGAATTACAAGTCGGATAACATTTTTAAGCATATATACATGGCGGAGTCCACCCTCGTCTTTTTTGTCATAGCGGGGGCTTTCATAGTTTTTTTCATGCTCTCGTTCGTTATAAGGAATCTGGTGAACCCTCTCGTATCTTTGAAACAGCAGGTTGACAGCCTCCTCCATGACCCGGAGGCTGGCGGGCTTATAAAAGTGGACTCCAACGACGAGGTTATGGAGACCGCCAATGCCATTAACAGACTGCTGATGCAGATAAACAGCAGCAAACAGGAGCTTAAAAGCAGTAATGACCTGCTGCAGACCGTTTGTGACTTTTCAACCGACTGGGTCTATTGGGTTAACGATCACGGACAGCTCATATACATTTCTCCCGCCGCCGAAGAGATAACAGGCTACACGAAAGAGGAGCTTTCTGATTATCCGTCTTTCTATGAAAAGCTTATCCATCCCGACGATTATGAAAAATGGCTGAAGACCGAGCAATCCGCCAGATTGTCCCATGAGGCGGTCAAAACCGATATCAGGATAATCTGTAAAGACGGTTGTATCAGATGGCTGAGCAATAACTGCAAAGGGATATTTGATAACGGCAGATTCATCGGTATGCGCGGTGCGTATACCGACATAACCAACGCCAGAACCGCCGAGGAGAAACTTATTTCAAACGAGCGGAAATACAGGGTGCTTATCAAAAATTCCAACGCACCGATAGTGCTTACCGATGAGGAATTTAATATCACTGAGTATAACGAAAAAGCCTATTCTCTTCTGACCTGTGCATGCGGTTCGTCTGTATTCAGTCATCTCAACGTCAGTAAAGAGCGCGTTGCCGAGCAGTTAAAGGCTAACCCGAAGGAACAAAGGGTTGAGGCGGAATCGGATATGATAATTTTCGGCAACATATATCATTATCTCTGGCATATCAATATTCTGTCATACAAGGAACACGGTGTGTCCGGTTACATGATAGTCGGAACCGATATCACCGGCAAAATGAAAAGGAACGAAGAGCTCAGCCGTATGGCGATAAAAACGGAGATTACCAAATATGTCAGGCACATGGAGGCAATCATAAAAAGCGTTTCGGAAGGCATCCTTTCGTTTGACAAAAACGGATGCATGACATGTTTCAACAGCAGTGCAGGAGAGCTTTTCGGACTGGAAAACGAGGACATCGGGAAGCCGATGGAGAATATAAACGAATTTTTCGCATCAACCCTTATCCATCCGGTTAAAAAAGCATCCAGAACAGGCGCTCCCATGAATACCGTGATGGCTGAATATTCAAAAGATGAGCATACTCGCCAGCTCCGGCTGAACATAACCCCTCTGCTTGATAACGATGGAAAGAATTTCGGTATTCTTGTCGTCGTGTCGGACGAGACCGTTTCCTCTGCAGGTTCTTTGAGCAGCAGTTTTGAAAATATGATAGGAAAGAGCGCAAATATGATGAATCTGTTCGGAATGATGCACTCTCTGGCTGATGTCGACTCAACCGTGCTGATATTGGGTGAGAGCGGCACCGGTAAAGAGCTTGTAGCCTGCGGAATCCACGAGGCAGGCAATCGCAAGGACAAACCCTTTATAAAGCTCAACTGCTCGGCAATACCTGAAAACCTTCTTGAGAGCGAGCTTTTCGGGCATGTCAAAGGGGCGTTCACAGGGGCGTATAAGGACAAATCCGGAAAATTTGAAGCGGCAGACGGAGGAACAATATTTCTTGACGAGATAGGTGATATCTCACCCAACGTTCAGGTGCGGCTTCTCCGGGTTTTGCAGGAAAAGGAGATAGAGGTCATAGGAAAGAACGACCCCGTTAAGGTTGACGTGCGGGTTATTGCAGCCACAAACAGAGATCTCAGGGATATGGTTTCAAAAGGACAGTTTCGCGAAGACCTGTATTACAGGCTTAAAGTTGTCACCGTTAACGTTCCGCCGCTGCGGGAGAGAAAAGAGGATATAATTCCTTTGGCATCATCGTTCGTTGAACGATTTAACCGTAAGCTCGGAAAGAGTATAGTGGATATGACGGACGATGTTAAAAAGATGCTGACGGAACACGACTGGCCGGGCAACGTCCGTGAGCTTGAACATATTATAGAATACGCCTGCCTCATGGCGGGAACGTCTTTTCTGACGAGAAGCAATCTGCCTGCCGATTTCACCGGAAGCAGACCGCAAACGTCCGATGAAGAGAGGGATATGATAATTAAAGCCCTTGATGAAGCGAAAGGGTATAAAGCCAAAGCGGCGCGTATCCTGAAAATGGGCAGAGCAACGCTTTACAGAAAATTGCAGGAATACAATATCGAGTATTAAGACACTTCGTGTGAGACATCCTGTATCGTCAAAACAAGGGATAATCGTGTGTCTCATTTGATATTGTCTTTATTTACAGTGCCTTATCGTTGAAGATAATGATGGCACGCTTCTTGAGTATAGACTTTACATATTTCTTACTTAAGGAGAGTGCCATGTACTTTAGAAAAATACCGGTTTTAATCGGTTCTCTTGCGATCCTGACAACCTCCACGTGCTTCGCGGCTGATAATCTTAAAGATATGTTCAGTCAGGGCAGTGTCAGCGGGGAACTCAGGTCATTCTATTATGACAGGGATTTTGACGGTGATCAGACGGAAAGGGAAGACTATGCCACGGGCGGACTGTTCGGCTACAAATCCGCCGCGCTTAAAGGCGTCAGCTTCGGATTGACATTCGCAACGGCGAACGATACCGGAAGCAGCGACAGCAAAGCGGTTTACGGTCTTCTGGCAAAGGACGGCAGCGGGAACCACGACAGTGTGACAAGGATTCAGGAAGCATACGTTCAGGGTCAGTGGTTTGACACCACTATAAAATACGGCGGTCAGATGCTCAACACCCCGTTTATGAACGGAAACGATATCCGTCTTCTTCCTAAATCATATAAAGGAGCATCAGTTATCAATAAGAGCATAAATAATCTTGAGCTTCAGGGTTATTATGTGACCGGATATATGGGCTGGGCAGACGACGACTATATGGATATGTCTGAATCTGTAAACACTGCTGCGGACGATAATAATCCGATGCTGATAGGCGGTGCGAAATATAAACTCCCCGTCAGTGCACTTGATGCGTCTGTCGAGGGCTGGGTCTACAGTATGTCCGACGTTATGGACATGACCTACTATAAATTTACGGCGGCAAAACAGCTCGGCAACTATAAATTCAGCGTTACCCCCACTTATTTTAAACAGAAATCCAAAGGCGACGAACTGGGCGGCGAGCTTGACAGTGACCAGCTTGGTTTGGTTGCAGGTGCTTCCGCATACGGCGTTTCACTTAACGCTTTTTATGCCAAAACAGGCGACACAGACCTTTTAACTCCGTGGGGTGACAGCCGCGTCATAAATCAGCAGGTGCTCGCATCTCAGTATGCCAAAGAAGAGGCTATTGCCGCTATGCTGGGGTATGACTTCGGACAGCTTGGTGTTAAAGGACTTTCCGCATATGTTTTCTACGGTGTTTACAATGCTCCCGAAATAAGCGGAAAATCCACAGATGCAGACGAGATAGACTATAACGTTCAATACGATTTCGGTAAAAACTTCGGCGGAATTCTGGACGGATTCAGTGTCAGAGCCAGATACGCAGTTATAGATAACAAAGATTCGGATGATTACACAGATACAAGGATATACCTGAAATACTCATTTGCTTTGGCAAGTAAATAAGCCTCCAAATAGGGGAGGAGGGAACTCTTTACGGGGCGGATACAGCTCATCCGCCCTTTCAATGGAGATTGTATGAAGGCGGTCATGCTTTTTCTTATCAATTTTTTAATAACGTTCGGTTTTTCCGTCAGCGACGGTCTTTTTTCAGTTATTTTTAAGGACACTATAGGTAGCGGTATATTTTTAAGCCTTGCCTTCGTTTTCTATTCCGCCTCCAAAATCATATTTTCTCCTTTTGCCGGGCGGATGCTGGACAGAGCGGGATCAGAAAGAATATTGCTGTTCTCTCTGGTTTTGTACTCACTGGTTTCCGCCCTTTTCATTTTTTCAGATAATAAAACGGTCATCCTCGCCGCGCGCATAGTGCAGGGCGGGGCATGCGCCTTTTTTCGTCCGGTTCTGCTCTGCCTCATATCTTCTGAAGCCGGATATTCAAAACTCGGCAGACGTATCGGACAGTTCGACATCTCTTTCTATCTGGCACTGGCGGCGGGACCTCTTGCCGGAGGTTTTCTGCTTGATCTGTCGGGGAATGCCGGTGTTTTTGCCGCAATAGCCGCGTGTTGTGCATTGTCTTTGGTTTTGTTCCTCCTGTCCGCAAAATGCCATGATACGTGTAATGTTGCAAAACAGCACAGGATCACTGACGAATCGCCCGCCGCCAACCCCTCCCTGAACGGGCTGCTTGTGTACATATTCTTTAAGGCATGGGGCATATCGGCAATATGCATGTATCTGCCTCTGTTTATGCATGCGGAAGGCTTCTCCGCGTCGCATATCGGTTTTATCGTGGGGATACCGCCGCTTATCATGGCTTCATTCCTGATATTCACAGGCAGGCTTGCGGACGTTTTCAGAAAGCATAATATGATATTCGCAGGCGGAGCCGCGGCTTCTCTGGCATATCTTTGCCTGCCGCTCGCGTCCGATATGGCTTCGATACTGGTTGTAATAACCGCCAGCGGCATTGCAGGCGCAATATCTCAGCCTGCCGGATCAGCTCTTCTTCTTGAAAGTTCGCCGGAGGGGCGCACAGGACGGACCATATGTCTTTTTAACACTGTGATGGGGCTTGGTTTTTCCATCAGCCCACTTGTGAACGGGATATTACTTAAACTTGTCGGAGTGGGGAATATCTTTGTCATTTCAGGTCTTTTAGGTCTCACATCTTCCATCTATTTCATTCTGAGCAGTGGACAGACTGTCGGCAATGCGGCTCAGTGCGATTAGTCACAATAACCATTTTTGAGGTTTGATCAGATACTTTTCCATATGGTACAATAAGATAATATATCATTCAGGAGTTGTATTATGTCGATCATGCAGGAATTCAGAAAATTTGCCATGCGCGGCAACGTCGTTGATATGGCAGTCGGTATTATCATCGGCGGGGCTTTCGGTAAGATAGTTTCCAGCTTTGTTGCGGATGTGCTTATGCCGCCCATCGGGCTTCTTCTCGGCAATGCCAGTTTCAGCGAACTTGCAATAACGCTGAAAGAAGCCGCCGGCGAACAGGCGGCCGTAACGCTTAATTACGGAGCTTTTATTCAGACGGTGCTTGATTTTGTGATAATGGCTTTTGCTGTGTTTATGCTTGTAAAGGCGATGAACAGCATGAAAAAGAAAGAAGAGGAAGCACCTGCTGCGCCGCCGGCACCCGGAAAAGAGGAAGTTCTCCTCACGGAGATCAGAGATATTCTTAAGAGTAAATGATAAAGTATCAGCGGCAACCGTTTCCCCCCAAAGGCTAGTCCCCTTAGCGGCGCCGCTGATAATCCTGATGCTGACTCTCAGGTATGACGTACTAAAACATTTTTAACATTTGCTAGGTAAAGCGAAGGTAATGAACTACATGATTTACAGTAGTTTTTTTAAAGGGCGGCATGCGAACCGCCCTTTATTCCATCACCTACAGGACAAACCGGTCAGCGCTTCTTTAACGGCGCCTCGCAGCATTTGTGCAATTCCTTTATAAAAATCCGTAACGGAGCTTTCAATCATATTGTCAGTAAATTCCTCCACCCATGCCGAAGGGTGTTCTTTAAGAAATGAGACTATCTCCTCTTTTTCAGCGGTGAAATCTTCCGTTGCCGCGGCTGCCGCGCAGAGATAGTTCAGGTATGCGCACTCGAACGCGATATGGTCGTCGGGTTCCTTGTGGAGATTATTTATTTCAAGTCCGAATTTTCTGTATCTTCCGCGGACTTTCAGCGTAGCTTCGCCGAATATTGTTTTATCCTGCTCTTTGTAAACGGATTCCCAAGGAGGCGCGAACAGGTGTCCGGGACCGATGAAAAGTCTGTTGAAATTTCCAAGAAGTTCGGTGAAATCTTCATCCTTATAGTTTTTAAGATAGCTTTTCAGCAGTTCAAGTCCTTTTTTTGACTCTTCGCTGCCGGAAAAGCACCATTCGTCAAAGAGCGCCGCATTCTCTTTAACTGTGTTGATATATTCCCTTTCGGGTGCATCCAGCAGAACTTTGTTGAAAAAACTGAAAGCCGCCATCGCTTCCAGATATTTTTCGCTGTCTGCAAATGCTCTGTTTTCTGTAGTGTTCATAGTTCTATCCTTTAGGTGTTGGGAGGGCAGGGGTTTTGAAGCCCCTGCCTGATGCGTTTTAGAATACTTCTTCCTTGTTCATGACAACAGTGCCGGATGACGCGTCTTTATGGAGCTTAAAGACGGCATTGGGTTTGGTTGTTGTCGGGAAGGATGCCACGGTGTTTGCATCACCGTATTTTGCTTTCAGCTCCTCAATCTCGCCGAAGTCGAGTGCCCTTGAGGGGCATGCTTTGACACATGCGGGATCGGGGATGCCGCTGGAATCTTTCTCATCGGAACACATGATACATTTTTTCATATGCTCTGCTTCATAGTCGTACACCGGAGCGGTGTAGGGGCATACTTTCTGGCATCCGAAACAGGAGATACATTTGGATGCATCGTAAACGACGATTCCGTCTGCATCTCTTTTAGTGTATGCGCCAACTGGGCATACGTTAAGGCATGCCGGATTATCGCACTGGTTGCATGACATGGAGACATAAAAGGCGAACACGTTCTTGCTGAAAGCGTCCGTGTCCGTGCTGCTCCATGTGCCGCCGGAGTATTCGTAAACCTTTCTGAATTTTTCTCCGGAGTTGAGGTTCTGTCTGTCCTTACAGGCGACAAAGCACGCTTTGCATCCTGTACAGTGTTTGGTGTCTATGTAAAATCCGTACTGTTTGCTCATGTTATCCTCCTTAGCCTACTCTTTTGACGGCAGCGAGAACGCTATGCTGACAGTTGCCTTTTGATACGGGTCCGGGGCGCAGGCTGGTGAGGACGTTCATACATCCGCCGTAGTCAACAACGTCCGTGTTGCCTATCTCAGAAGTTGCGAGAGTGCCGGAGTGTACTATGTCGCTGCTGTACCATTTGCCGCCGGGGTTATACCATGCGCCTTGTGGCAGACCGATAACGCCGGGCATAACCCTTGACGTTACTTTCGCTTTGATGCGCACTTTGCCGTGATCATTGTAGATTTCAACTGTGTCTCCGTGGGCGATGCCGAGATCCTGTGCATCGTCTGTATTGATCCACGCCGTCTGTATGCTTGCTTCCCTGTTCCATTCACAGTTGTAGTAAGTAGAGTGGGTTCTCTGTTTATAGTGGAAGCCCACAACCTGAAACGGGTATGTGCTTCTTGCAGGGTCTTCGTAACCGTTCCATGCAGCATAGTATTCGGGCAGAGGGGTTATCTTGTCCATTCCGTCATTATAAACAGCGGGAAATTCCCATTGATGCTGAAGGTTGTAGAGGCGTTTTGAGAATATCTCGAATTTGCCTGACGGAGTGGATACTCTGTTGGATGTCGGGTTGCTGACATAGCTTTTAAATGCTACAGAGGGTGTGGCTGTTGTGCTCACATGTTTGATCAGACCTTTTGCGTGGCATTTTGCATAGGTATCCTGACCGAGAGCCGATGTGAATACGCTCTGATCGCCATAGCTTGTCATTGACTGGTTGAACAGGTACTCAAGCCATTCGTCCTGAGTTCTGCCCTCTGTGTATGCAGATTCGATACCGAGTTTTGCTGATATAAGGCTCATCATTTCATAGATGGTTTTGCACTCGAACATAGGCTCCACAGCTTTGTTCTGGAACTTGATGTCGCAAGTGTTTCCGCCTTCGTTTGTAGACATGTCGTTCTGCTCGAAGTTGGTACAGTCGGGCAGGATGTAGTCGGATATCATAGCCGACGGGGTGAAATAGTTGTCTATTGTGACGATGGTTTCAACAAGAGTTTCGTCTTTATACATCGTCATGGTGCTGTTAATGTCCGCGTGCTGGTTCAGCATGCAGTTGCCTGCATAGTTCCATATGAACTTGATGGGCAGAGGAAGAGCCGTATCCTGAGTCGCAAGACCTCTTACTCCCCAGTTTCTTCCTGTCATAACGGTGTTGTCTTTGATAGCCTGCGGCCATGCAAAGTTGGATATGGTATATGTCACAGGGTTTGCGGGGAAGGTGCTCGACCAGTCGTCCATGCTTATGGATACTGAAGCCGCTGCTTCCCTTGCTGCTGAACCGCCGCCGACGATACCGATGTTTTTGGTAAGGATGGTTATCAGTCCCACAGCTCTGGAGTTTGCACCGCCGAGAGAGTGTCTCTGAAGACCCCAGCCCTGAATGACCATCGCGGGGGACTGGTTGACGAGCTGTTTTGCGAAAGATTTTATAGTCGCTTCGGGGATGCCGGTGATAGCGGACGCCCATGCGGGTGTTTTCGCTGTGGCATCGGTTCCCAGACCGAGGATATACGATCTGTATGAGCTGTTTGCCGGGATAACTGGTTCTGTCGAGTCGGTGTTGCCCCATGCTTTGTCGTATGCGGGTTCATAGTAGCTTTCGGAACCTGCCGTAACCTCTACCACGCCGGTAAGGGAGGTTTCGCTCCAGCCCACGCTGCGTTCGTCTATCCATGTTTCGTCGAGCAGACCTTCACTGAGCAGATAGTTAGCCATACCTGCAACGAGAGCGGAATCCGTTCCCGGGCGGATAGCTATCCAGTCCGCTTCAAGGGCGATAGCCGTGTCGGTGTAGTATGGGTCGACAATAAGAAACTTAAGGTCGGGGTTCGCCTCTTTTGCTTTTTGCAGGTGATATGTGAAGTGTTTTGCAGAACCCATTCTGGTGTTCGCAGGGTTGTTGCCCCAGAGAACCACAAGGTTGCTGTTCACTGCATCCGTGATGGTGTTGTTGCTCCAGCTTGTTCCTTCCAGAAGGCAAAGCTCTGCTGTGATCTGCGAGGTTGAATAGTCTGAATAGTGATTCAGCCAGCCGCCCCAGAGATTGTGCAGTCTTGCCATAGGGGTTGATGCAGGCGGCCATGAGCATGAAAATTTTCCGCAGATGGTGCCTGTTGCATATTGAATGTAAAATGAGCCGGGACCGTAGTTGGATTTAACCGACTGCATGCTCGCGGCTATTTCGCTGATAGCCTGATCCCATGTGATACGCTCGTATTGTCCGGCGCCTCTGGGAGTGCCTGAAACTCTCTTCATCGGGTATTTCAGCCTGTCCGCGTTGTATATTCTCTGGCGCACGGAACGTCCGCGAACGCATGAACGCATCTGATAGCTTGCGCCGTATGAGCCGTATGTGTCGTCGGATTCGTTGTCGGAGCTTACGCGGACAACCACGCCGTCCTTAACATAGAGCTTAAGGGGGCAGTTGCTTCCGCAGTTAACGTTGCATGCAGACCATACAGCTTTATCGTAATCGAATGTTTTTGGTTCGATCACGGTGTCGGAGCTGTCATAGTCGTCGTCTATTTTGTCTGAGCCGCCCATGGAACCGCAGCCCACTGTTGCTGCTGCGCCGAGAAGCGCACTCCATTTAACAAAAGTTCTTCTGGAAATATCCAGAGCTTTATCAATACGTTGTTTATCCATTACTGACATGTTTGCCCTCCTTAATTACTCAACAGTTCTCTGGGTCCGTGTGATGTCATGTGACACGTTCCGCATGTTGTTTCCTGAACAGGATAGTGGCATCCGCTTCTGCAGTGCAGATTCTTGTCGTTGGTGCTGATTTTTCCGCCCCAGTCTCCTCTGTGGGAAATGGGTGCAGCCGTTTGGTGACATGCGAAACAGCTTGCCTCCGTGTGACATGCGAGACATGTGTCTCTGTCCCACTGCGCTCTGAGACCGTGTGTTTTGCGTTTAAATGACGCGTTGTGGTCTCTGGGCGACGTGTCCGCGTGGCATTTTATGCAGGACGTGCGGTTTTCGTGGCAGTCCAGACAGGAGTCGGGATCCGCTTTGCTCTCTGCGCCGTGCTGTTTGATCCACATGTTGTCGTGTGTTTCCGGTTTTGATGTCTGATATGCGAAGACTGTCATGCATATCAGGCAGAACATTATAGATATTACATATTTCATGATGCCCGCCTTATATCGCCAGACTGAGCCACAGCTCAACGCTGTAGTTCTGTTCAAGGTCGGTGTTCAGGTCTTTGAGTACCTGGCTGTTCTCATAGCTCACATCAACAGACAGAGCGGCTCTTTCGCTGAATTTGTGCTCTCCGCCGAGATATACCTCGCGAACCCAGTTCTTTTCAGTGCCGTCGTCAAGGTCATACTCGAACCTGTTAAATCTGGAACCAAGCCAGACGTTCGTTTTGTCTGAAATGACCTGTGTCAGTTCGCCGCCGAAAGCGACCTGTGAGTTCTCTTCAGTGTCTATGCTCTCCGCTACGTTCCAGTAGTCAGCAGTGATGGACAGGAAGGTATCGGGCGTGAAAAGACCTATGAAATCGAGGTTGCCGGAATATTTTACATAGCTTCTGTTATCCAGAGTATCTTCTCCGGTTCTGTTCTTGACCTCTGCGCCAAGCCCTGCCGCCATGTATTTTCCGAGCCCCTGATAAACCTTCGCCTTCACTTTGGTGTATTTGCCGTAGGGTGAGAGCGAGTAGGTTATGGGGTTTGAAATATAAGTGCCTTCGCCTTTTCCTATCTCATCCAGAAGCTGCTGGAATGACAGGGTGAGTGTTGTTTTTGTGGGGCTGTTTCTGTACACCCCGTCAACAGTGTAGAATCCGTTTCCGTCCGTATTGCCGTATTCGCCTGATACCCTGCCTTTTGCATAGGTATAGTCGGCACGCAGTTTATAGATGTCGGACGTCTCTTCGTCCATGTCCACATAGGTGTAGCCGGAAGAGAGTTTAAGCTTATCTGTCAGCTTTGCCACAAAGCCGGTGCCTGCCGCTTTGGCATCGCTGTCGTCCAGATAGAACGTGTCCGGCTGCCCGCCGAAAGCGTAGACCGTCAGCTTTTTGTTCAACAGTGTTACATCCCCGTCAACACCGTTCATGTGGATGGTGTCCAGATGGGTCACATACTGGTTGCCGATTGTCACGTTGGTGTTTTTTACCACACCGGAGAATTTCAGGAATCCCTGATACATTCTGACAGCCCATCCGCTGTCTTCCGCATCGAGGATATCGTCTCTGAAATAGTAGCGTCCGGACTGCTTGTATCCGCCGTCGCCGTCAATATCTTTTCCGGCACGCATGAATAAAACGCCGGACATGGTACCCTGACCGACTGTAACGCTTGATATGTCAGCTTTCAGATACTGATAAAAGTTCTGATCAGACTGATAATCATTGTCCAGCAGCTTGTACCGCGATGTGAGAGAAACGTTTAGAGTGCCGTCACCGAACTTGTGCCCGTTTGCGGTCTTTGTTATCCCCTGTGGCGTCGTATGAACCTGCCAGCTCTCGGGAGTTGTGTAGTCCGCATCCTCAAGTCCGGAGGCACAAACGCTGCCGGCACCCAAAGCCAGCATAAAAATACATGAAAGTATTTTTCTCATCGTTGCTTCCTCCTTTAATAGAACAAGAAGAACTTATTCTTAATAGAGGTTATCAATGATAGAGTGAAGCATTGGTCAAACGCTCAAAAAAGTTAAAGAAATATTAAAGAAAAAAATCGTTATATATAAAAAGAATAGCGCTGCTGGCGCGGGTTTGAATATCTATTCGTAAATCAAATACTACTCAAGTTCCCCCTGCGTTTCGACATGTTCGTCGTCTATTTTATATCCGCGTCCCCGTATACTGTGGAGAAGCTGTTGTTCATATGGTCTGTCCACAAGCTGGCGGAGTATGTAAAAGTGGGACTTGAGCGAGTTGCTAACGGGAGGCTGGTCTTTCCATATGTCGTATTCCAGCTCTTCTTTAGAGACGATGCCCGGATATTTTTCCATAAGTCTTAAGAGAATACGGAAACACACGTGGGGCAGGATAATGGAATCACCAGCTCTTTCAACTGTGCCTTTTTCAGGGTCGAGACTGAGGTCGGCAACTGAAAAGGCGTTTGTCACGCATTGTCTGAATCTTCTTGACAGGGCTTTCAGGCGGATGAGCAGTTCTTCGAGGTCGAATGGTTTGGTGAGGTAGTCGTCTGCGCCGCACTCAAAACCGTTGATTTTGTCGTCCAGCAGAATTCTTGCCGTCAGCATCAGTACGGGGATTTTGAGCCTCATGACCTTGCGTATGTTCGAGCAGACCTCGAAACCGCTTATGCCGTGGAGGTTTATGTCAAGTATCACTGCGTCATAGGCGTTGTCTTTCAAAAGCTCAAGCGCCATTTCGCCTGACATAGCGTAATCCATGTCAAACCCGCGCCCCTCCATAAACTCAATAATGTTCTCCGCTATGTCCAGATCGTCTTCAACAAGCAGAAATTTCATTTAGGATGCTCCATGTGTCTTTATACATAATAATAACGAAATTACGGTCAAATTATGGTGAAGTTTTGTAAAATATCTAATCGTTTATAACTATGTGCAGTTCACCAGTCAATCTTCGCTCTTTGCAAGCAGGCTCAGATAACGCATTATCTGTATCTCTTCCTGTCTGGATATGCCCGAGAGTGTTTTCATTGACTCCAGTATTTTTTTCCAGTGTGCCGCTGTGTACATCTCAGGGTCGTATGCTCTGTGGCACGTGCCGCATCGCTCGTAATACAGGACGTCCATTTCAGTTATGGCATCCTTGAGGTTGCAGACCAGATGACCTTCTTTGACGGCGGCGCTGAATGTGGCGTATGAACCGCCGTTTTCGACAGACCCCGATTTTATATTGCCAATGGGAGCTTCCGACGCGCTGCTTTCAAACAGCTCCCCTTCGTTTGATATCCAGAATTGTCTTCTTATTATCCAGTTTTTACCGAGCTTTTCACTCTGCACTGACGTTCCTGTATATACAATGGCAGAAAGGCTGCCGTTTTTCATGTTTAAAGGTTTGCTCAGATACATCGTATGCACCTGCGAGGTTGTTCCCGCATAGAATGCAGCACAGCAAAGCACGATTATTATCAATACTTTTATTATAGTCTCTCCCTGACAGGCGGGCTGTCATATGCTGTATTGCGCGGCAGTTTGCCGCTGACCTTACGTATCGCCACGAGGCAGGTGTTGGCGGATATTGCCTGCGCCAGTCTGGACGAAGGACGGTCGGATGTCAGGATGTTCACCTGACCCGATACGCAGCGGGAGTTATCTTTTGACGGATTTTCCGCCGCATACCATGCGCCTTCTTCGATTGCAAGCACGCCTCTTGTGATCCTTTCCGTCGGCATCAATCCGGCGAGAATAGTCCCGCGTGAGTTGTACACTTCGACTGTGTCACCCTGTTTCAGTCCGAGGCGGCGCGCGTCAAACTTGTTCATGTATACAGGTTCGCGTCCGGCGACCTTGTGTTTTGCCCCAAGCGATGTGTTATCAAGCTGCGAGTGCAGCCTGTGAATGGGGTGTGGTGTTATAAGCTGGAAAGGATATTTCTTCGCCATGTACGATGCCGGACCTTCTGTGGGTTCTATCCACGCGGGGTATCCCGGGCAGTCGTTGTAACCGAACGAAGCGACCTTTTCTGAGAAAAGCTCTATCTTGCCGGACGGGGTGCGCAGGTAGTTCGCAACAGGATCTTTGCGGAAATCGGCATGGCGTACGTATTCCCTGCTGGATTTCGGTGCAATGAAATGGACATAGCCTTTTTTCCAGAAATCATTGAAGCTGACCTTTGTGCGCATTTTACTGTAACTCCACCTTATCCATTCGTCGATGGATTTGCCGCCGGTATATGCTCTTTCAAAGCCGAACCGTTTTGAAAGCTCAAGAAAGATGTCGTAATCGTTTCTTGCCTCGAAAAGAGGCGATATCACCTGCTTCATGGCAAATGCGTATTCTGTGCCGTATGACGAACCGAAGGATATATCGTTGCGCTCAAAGCTTGTCGTTGCGGGAAGCACAATGTCCGAATATCTTGCGGTCGGTGTCCACCAAGGTTCGTGAGTGATCACGGTGTCCACTTTGCGGAATCCTTCCACAAGCTTGTTTACGTTCGGCTGGTGTCCGATAGGCGTCACGCCTGCGGAATATATCAGCTTTATGTTCGGGTACGTCAGCTTTTTGCCGTTATAGTCTATTGTCTTGCCGGGATTCAGCAGCATTTCACCCATTCGTGATGCAGGAATAAGTATATTCACCGGGTTGCGCCCCTGTGAAAGCATCAGAGGTGCGCCGACACCTGTGTAGGGAGCGCCTGCACTGCAATAATGAATATTGAAGTATATGCCGCCGCCTGCCAGCCCTATCTGACCTATCATGCTGGCAAGAGCAACAAGGCTCCAGTGGAACTGTTCACCGTATTGTGTCCGCTGAGGAGCCCAGCTTCCTGTCACAAGTGTTCTGTGTTTCACTGCCATGCGCGCAAGTTCCTTTATTTTATGTGCCGGAACGCCGCATATCTTTTCCGCCCATTTTGCGTTTTTGACCTTGCCGTCTTTTTCGCCGCGGAGATATTTCAGAAATACGCCGAAACCTACAGTGTACTTGTCTATGAATTTTTTATTGTATAGCTTCTCTTCGTAAAGCGTATAGCACATTGCAAGTATCATCGGTACGTCGCTTGCCGCTTTGATCGGCACCCATTCGCTTCCAAGCTCGTCAACCGACATGTTTTTGGTCGGGTCGACAGTCACGAACTTGACTCCCTTATCTCTCATTTTGTGCAGCCATGCGCCGTCGGAGTGTATGGGGACATGATAGTCTATCTTATTGGTTTTAAACGGGTCCGCGCCCCACATAAGTATGAGTTCGGTCTTGTCAAGAACAACTTCCCTTGATGTCTGCTGGCTGTATACCTCTATATCACCCATGACGTGAGGCAGTATCTGTGTGGCGGCTCCTGCGGAATAATCGCCGACTATGTCCGTAAAGCCTCCGAAAAGTCCCAGCATTCTTGCCTGAAGCGATGCAGCCTGATGTATGCGTCCGGGGTGCGCCCACCTTGCGTATGTTGTTTTGAAAATGGATTCGTTGCCGTATTCGCCTTTAGTTTTGGCAAGCGCCTCTGCTACGAGGTCAAGAGCGGTTCCCCAGTCCACACGGACAAACTCTTCCGCGCCGCGCATGTGTCTGCGGTCGCTTCCGTCCAGATAACTCTTTCTTACGCAGGGATATTTTACTCTGTTGCGCGCATGCACCGCGTCTTTATGAGCAAAAAGAAGATCCACAGGGTCAAGGTCTATGTCCATTGCCTCAATACGGACTATCTTTCCGTTTCTGACATAGGCTTTTAGAGGTCCCATGTGTGTCGCATGGGTTATAACTCTGTCTCCGGCTGCCAGCGCCTCCGGATTGCAGGTCAGCATTGCTGCAAAAGCTCCCGCCATTCGCAGAAATTCTCTGCGGTCTATGTTCATGCAATTACCCCGTTTGATACCGCCGCAGGTTTGCATATTCCGGGGCAGTTAAACTCCGGTTTGCCTTTGCTGCTGCAGCATAATATTATTTTACTTCCCTTGCCTTCTTCGGATTTGATATTCAGCCTCCAGTCGAGCTGGGAACACATTCTATGTACTATCGAAAGTCCGAATCCGAATCCGTCTGCCTTTGAAACACCGCCGACAACATTTATATTGTCCAGAACGTGCTTCGGTATGCCCGGTCCCGAGTCCTGCACGGAGATGCATGGACCATAAATTGATACTACTATTTCGCCATGCTGGGTGTATGTCATGGCGTTGCGTATGAGGTTGCCTAAAATAATGGCAAGTATCTCCGGCGCAACCGGAAGAACAGACTGTTCATATTCGTTCAGGGTTACTTTTATCTGCTTGTTGCGCATAAGATAACTGTTGTTGTCTATACATTCTCTGGCAACTTCTGCAACCCTGCTGGTGCCGTTGGTGTCTCTGCGTTCCTGTCTTGAAAGCCAGAGGAACGAGTTTATGAGGTGTTCCATGTTCATTGCGGCGCGTTTAAGGCGGGAAAGGACATTCTGTTTCTTAAAATCATCGTCGCGCACATCGTCGGAAAGTATCTTTATTGCGCCCTGCATAACTGTCAGGGGAGTGCGCAGTTCGTGGCTTGCATCCCTTGCGAAAGCCTTTTCCCTGTCTATCGCCGACTGCATCTCGCGGATGGCGTGTTCAAGGGTGGTGGCGAGGAATCCCACTTCGTCGCTCTCAAACTTCTGCGCCATATCTTTTGGAAGATATCCTGTTTCATCCTTGGATTTGACCATCTTTGTGAGACGCACAACGGGCGATACGGCTTTGTATGCTGTTATAACGCCCAGCATCAGACCCAATATGAAGGTCGGCAGCAGGGTTATCATAAGATATTCCCTGATGATGTTCATCATGCTGTGGTCGTTCAGCAGGGTTGTTACGTTAAACAGCAGATAAAATCGCTGTCCGTCCTGTAAATCTCTGATATTTATATAGTAGTTTTGTTTGTCATTCTGCTTTTCATAATTACCTTCTTTCAGATGCGATAGCTCTTTCACAGCCCATTCCGGCATGAGATCCTCGCCCAGATAGCTTGTCATATAGGGCGAATCCGGCACGGGTATTTCAGAGCTGAAAGCGACAGGGGATATAGGGGAACGGGAGATTGATTCTATATATCTTTCAGTTTCAAGCTGAAGTCTCTTTTTCAATGCGTATTGTTCGGTATATTTGGTGGAAATAAGGATGCCTGCAAACATAGCAGTACCAAGCAGTATGCTGAATCCGCAGAACACCAGAACAATGCGAAACCGTAACGATTTACTTATTATATTCATGATAAAACCAAATTTCCCCCTGCTCAATATAGGCATAAGAATGTTAGTATCAAGTATAATCTCCATAATTTTAAATGCAAACAGGTGAAGCATTGGTGAAGCAAAAATAACGGTGTGGAGAAGTTTAAGTGAGATTATGTTGTTATTCGGGTTGTTATATTCTTCCACGGGTATGTACCGATAATATATAAAATGAGGAGATATGTATGAAGTATATTATTGCTGTCCTGATTTTACTGACGCTGTTCGGGTGTGCGGACAAAGAGAGGCTGGCTTCATCAAGCGGAAGCCCGGAGGCTCTGGTGAAATGTGCTGACGAGAAGAAGGTGCGTATCGCCGTTAAACTTTGGATAGCGGAGAGCGGATACTTTCTGGTAAAGGACAGATATGACCTTATTCTTTTCAGAAAGCCGGAAGAGGGGTTCGGGGTTTCGATGTCGAATATGATGTCCAAAGCTGTCAATCCGGCGAACCCGTCTAAAAACTACTATGAAGTTGAGTGCAGATTCACCACTGTCGGTGACTCCACCCGTGTTACTGCGACGCTTCTTAAAAGCAGGGTGGACGCCTTCGGAAATAGAAACTCCGAGATCGTGACAGACATGGAAGAGATTGAGAAGTTTAAAGAAGAGGTGATGCTCCCCATGAAAAAAATGGTGGAAGAGTCTTGTGGTTCCTGATTTGTAGCGGCAGTCATACTTCCGGTCTGTAACATTTACATTTTATGTAATTCTATTGATGAGCAGATAATTTTCAGCTTTTATCAACACTCAGAATATGAGTAATTAACCGATATATTGTCTGTTTTGAATTATGTCTTTATTTACAGTCGGTTGTGAATTTGTATGCAAGTTCGTCAGTAATTCTTTTTTATCTTTATCTGCTTTGTTCTGATATCCCACAATTCTATAATATAGAAAAAGCTATGAGTCATTTGCGTGATATATGTTTCTATACCAATATCTTAACTATCGAGATGAACTTCTGGCATATCCGTTGCATATAACAGGTTACTGATGCGGGCTGTTTGTCTGCACATGTACTTTATATGTTTTTAGGAGGTTTTATGAGTACTTTTCTCAAGTCTTTTGTATTGGCGTTGCTTTGCATGGTGGGAATGATACCCGGTGCTTATGCAAAAGAGACAGTTTACAACTATGATGTTGTAGTGGTCGGTTCAGGTGCGGCCGGACTTGCAGCTGCTCTTGAAGCTGCCGAGGACGGTCTTAAAACGGCACTTATTGAAAAGAGGGCCGCTCTCGGAGGTTCATCGCTATTTATCGAGGGAACGTTTGCTGCCGGAACACCCTGGCAGAAATCCGAATATATCGGAAATGCCGCTGATCCGGACGAAATGTTCAAGCAGGTTATGGCTTATAACCACTGGCGCACCAATGCACCTCTAGCGAGGAAATGGATAAAAAATTCAGCGTCCACACTCGGCTGGATCCATGACCATGGAGTGATAATTGAAGAACCAAGGACGCTCATGATGGACGGCAACAGAACATGGCACATCTTTAAAGACGGTAAAGGTGTTCAGTTTATTGAAACTATGGTGAAGAGCATAAGGAACGCGGGGGGAGATATCTATACGGAAACCGCCGGCAAAGAACTTATCACAGATAAAAAAGGCAACGTTACCGGAATAATGGCTGAAACCGCTGAGGGAGATAAAATCAGGTTTAATGCCAAAGGCGGTGTCGTTATAGCCACCGGCGGTTTTATAGACAACAAGGAAATGATGAAAAAATACGGCATCAGACCCGATTACCTTATCATAGGACCGAAAGAAGGACATGGCGGGGATGATATGAAAATGTTTGAGTCCATAGGAGCTAAAATGGATAACAACATGGGAATTCATCTTGCCATCGGTACATGGCTTCCCGGCAAGGACCCCAATACTCAGCTGCCTATTATGGGGATGTACACTCAGCTTACAGCTGTTCTCCGCCAGCCCTATCTCTGGGTTAATGAAAACGGGAAAAGATTTTTTGATGAAAGCCAGTCGAACAACTGGAGCTTCAGCAACAATGCTGTTGAACTCAACGGCGGAATGTATTTCGGAGTGTTTGATGAAAACATCAAAAAATATATGATCGAGGAAGGTATTGACGTTTCACACAGCGACTGGGCGAGAATCGGCGCAAAACTCGACAAGCTTGAAGAAGGCTTGAAAGCCGGTGAAAAAGAGGGCTATGTGTACAAAGCAAATTCCCTTGAAGAACTCGCCGATAAAATGGGAATAGATAAAAAGACATTTCTTGAAACAGTCAGAAAATCCAATCAGTATTCAAGACAGGGATATGACGAGGAATTTCTTAAACCAAGAAAATACCTGAAACCCATTGAAAAAGCACCGTTTTATGCCATTAAGGGACTTAGCGGTACACTCATAACTCTCAGCGGTCCGCTGACCAATGAAGAGATGCAGGTTCTGAGCGATTCCACAGGTAAACCCATTAAAGGTCTCTATGTGGCAGGATGTGCAACCGGCGGTGTTTACGGAATGGATTATCACCTCATTCTCGAAGGCGCTGCCAGCTCATTTGCTCTGAATTCAGGAAGATTCGCTGCCCAACATATTGCGGCAACACTTAAATAGCCTTCGATATTCTTAACATTGGGGCGGGTCAGCCGCCCCTTCAATCCATTATTTCGGGGTATTATTATGAAAGCGTTGATTACATTTGTTATTTTACTGGTTTTGTCTTTCGCCTTCTCATTATACGCTTCTGAAAACTCTCTTAGAGGGAAGCACTTGCAGGCGAATCTTAAATGCGTGGACTGTCACGAAACATCCTCGCCTGATAAACCTGCAAAAACATCGGTCTGTATAGGCTGCCACGACAAGGGACCCGACGTTATTGTGGAAACCAGTGTTGAGCATTACGTTTACAAGCTTCCAGTCCACAATGCACACACAGGACCACTCCGCTGTGTTTTGTGCCATAAAGTTCACAAACCATCAGAGCTGATGTGCAAACAGTGCCACCCCCAGTTTGAGGTCATGGTACCTTAATTTGATATCCGGAGGTCGGGCATGCCGATAATCATTAATTCGGGGCGGAATAACAGGTCATTTATGCTGATGTTCGGTATAAATTTTCTGGCTACGCTGGCATTCGGCATGTTCGACACATTTCTGCCTGTTTTTTTTGCTGATAAAGGCACGGTTGGGCTTATGCTGGGCATAACCCTTGGTGCATATTCTTTGTCCAAAACGCTTCTCAGTCCGGCAATGGGCAGATTAGCGGATTTGAACAACAGGTTCGTGCTGCTGGCTGCCGCAGTTTTTATATACATATTCGCGGCATTTTTATGTTTTTTTTCAAAAACGACTCTCTTATTTATTTTTTCCAGAATTCTGCATGGCGCAGCCTGTGCAGTTTTTCGCCCTGTCGTTGTTTCACTTGTAAATGATTCAGTGCCTGAAAACAATAAACCTGTTCTTCTGGGGATTTTCGATTCCTCATTTTATGCCGCCGCCGGTATTGCCCCGTTTTTTGCAGGAATTATCGGTCTGTCGGTCGGTATGATGGGGATAACATTTGCTGCCGCGGCTTTATGTCTGTGTGTTGCTGTTCTTGCGGTTTTTTGCGCCCGCTCTGAAAAGTTTGAATTCCGTGGTCCGGTATGTGAGACTTACGGGAAAAACAGATGCAGTAACAGACTTTCAGCACTTTACATTTTCATATTCGGGAGGGCATCTGTTATCTCCATGATACTGGCGCTCACTCCTGTTTATATCATTAATATAATGAAACTTGACTATCCGTCAGCCGGTCTGCTGTCCTCCGTTTCAACTATTTGTACCGTTCTGGCGTTATATCCGTCCGGTCGGCTGGCAGTCAGATACCATGGGAAAAAGATGATGGCGGCAGGTATGGTTATCGGGTCTCTCATGTATGCGATTGTACCGCTTGTAAGTTCTTATTCGGGGCTGTTATTTGTTTTTTCTCTTGCTGGGGTCGCAGGTGGGCTATCGCAACCCGCATGTTCTGCCATGCTGATGGAAGAGGGGGCGAAGTCAGGTTTGGGAGCCTGTTCAGGAAAGTTTAATTTTTTTATGAATTTAGGGTTTGCTGTGGGATCTGTGTCCGGGTCGTTTGTATTTTATCATTTCGGATTCCGGTATCTTTTCTTTTTTGCATCGATTGTAGGCTTACTGTCACTTTTTGTATTTTTGAACGTATATAATATGCATTATTTTGTTGAACCGGATGCTCTCGGTTCAGAAAGAAGCCTTTAACGCTCATTTGTTATATTCTTTAAGTTTTTTATACAGCGTTGAAATACCTATGTTCAGTTTTTCAGCCGCCAGATTTTTGTCACCACAGGAAATTTCCAGCGCGTATAAAATATAATTCTTAATGACACGCTCAAGTGGTGTTATTTCATTTTCTCCGGTCGGAACATTGGGAAATTCTCTGATATCGTTCGGAAGGCTCTCTGATTCCACAAAATTAGTCGGTGTTACAACAACTGATCTTTCAATAATATTCTGAAGCTCTCTTACATTGCCGGGCCACGAGTAGTGCAGCAGACAGTTTGCTGCCAGACTGGAAATTCCCGTAACATTTTTTTTCAGCTTGCACGATGTTCTTTTTAAAAAAAGGTAAGCCAGCGGCAAAATATCTTCTTTTCGGTCGCGGAGAGGCGGAATTGTTATTTCAATGACTTTCAGTCTGTAATACAGGTCTCTGCGGAAGTTTCCTTTTTCCACTTCATCTGCAAGTTTCTTGTTTGTTGCGGCGATTATGCGGACGTCGATATGTCTGCTGTGGCTTTCACCGACACGTCTTATCTCCATTTCCTGTAAAACTCTTAGCAATTTAACCTGCATGGAAAGTGACATTTCGCCTATTTCATCCAGAAAGACAGTACCCGGATCCGCTTCTTCAAACAACCCTTTGTGATCTCTGGTCGCTCCGGTGAATGCTCCCTTCATATGCCCGAAAAGCTCGCTTTCCAGCAGATTTTCAGTGAAAGCACCGCAGTTAACCACTATGAATGGTTTTTTGCTTCTTGATGAATTATTATGAATAAAACGTGCGATAACCTCTTTACCAGTGCCGCTTTCACCGCTGATAACCACGGAAGAACTGAATCTGGATGTAATCGACGCCATCTCAAGAACGCCTTGCATTGCTGTACTTCTTGCGATGATTTCGGCGGTTGTACTTACGGAGGACAGTTTTTTCTGGCAGCTTTTCAGGCTTTCCTGTGCCTGTTGTAATTTTTGAGCCATATCTTTCAATATGGCATTTGAAGATGCCATGCCGTAAAAAGGGAGGTGGTCATCAAGTTCACTTCCCCAGTCTTCCTTATTCATTCCGCGCATTGTGCAGCATTTATCCCCTTTACCGGTACATTCAACTTCGACAAAATAGAATTCCCTGTTCCTTTTGAAGGTTTCAAATCCGCTTGCAAAGCCGGTTAATGTCCAGCAGACGCACTTATTGGATAAACCGAAGTTCATGACGTGTTGTTCTGATTCGTATGAATTTTCTATCACCGCAAGAAAAGCTTTTTGTCCGTTTATCTCCGCTTCGGAAACGTCCAGTGCGCACACAAGTCCAAGAAGAGTGTGCAGAGTGGCACCGGCATTCAGATTGGAAAAAAAATCAGGATATTTGGTTTTGAGCATTTCTGCTGTTCTGTATCCGTGAGCGTATCCAAACCTTGTCAGAACATTTCTGGCACCGGACACACCGAAAGTTTCTATAAGTTCTTTTCTCAGCAACCCTAATGCAACTGCATCGAAGATAAGCATTCTTTCTCCGAATATTGTGATGGATTTGTTGGCAGGCGATATTGACAGAAAATCTTCAAGTTGGGTTTCAGAGATGCGCATAGAGTTCCTTTATTATGGATTTGTTAAATAATTATACCACTTATTAATATGTATGCCTTAGATATTTTCCACGTAACATGCCGGAAAATATAACCGGAGTAGTCTGAAATGTTTTAAAACTGGTTTTTTTTTATTTTTCTTAGCATAACCGAATCTGACGACAGAAACTGACTCATATTAACAGTATCATATTTTAATAATCCCAGTGAAAATATGTTAGTATTGCGAGGACGAGATTATTGCTTATAGACTATTTTAAAGCCACTGAAATGAAAACTATTATGAACTCAAAGCGAGCGAACCTGTACTACCTCGAATATTGCAGAATACTTGTTAATACTGGCAATTTCCCTCTATGATGGGAAAAATATGTAAGATTGACACTGCTTGCTTTTATTACTAATAATATTACTCGTATTTTCCTCTAAAAAGGGAAAAATGCTTGCTTTTTTCACCTCTTAGGGGAATTATATCTATAAGCAGAAGATATTCCCTTTATGGAGGGTATTTGTAATGGAGCTGGCTGAGATTATCAAAGATACAAGGAAGGCGGCAGGGCTTACGCAGAAAGAGCTTGCCGACCATGCCGGAGTTGCAAAGAACCTTGTCTATGACCTTGAGAAAGGAAAGATGACTGTCAGGTATGAAAATATCCTTAAAGTGCTGGATGTTCTTAATATCAAGATTGAATACATCTCGCCTTTAGGTAATAGAAATGCGTAAGGCTATGGTTTATCAACAAGGCATACCGGCAGGATACCTCACCGAAACCAACCACGGTTATGAATTTCTGTATTTGCCTGATTACTCAGGCTCTGTAATTTCTTTGACAATGCCAGTATCTGATGTGCCTTATATTTTTAATGAGTTTCCACCTTTCTTCGACGGGCTTCTGCCTGAAGGTTATCAACTGGAATCTTTGCTCAGAAGACTAAAGATTGACCGCACAGATTCATTCTCACAATTGATTGCTGTGGGGGCTGATCTTGTGGGTTCTGTCACTGTCGAGGAGGTGACAGAATGAGATGCCCTATCACCTATACGGAAACTGACAGCAGATACAGCACAGACGGATTGAAGGCGATTAACCGAAACCTCAGAGAATTGCATGATTTACCCTATACAAAAGATGAGCTGCGTTTTGAGGCGGCTGCAAGATCTGAAAAAATGTCTATACAGGGCGTTCAACCGAAGTTATCAGCAAGATTAAACGTGAAAGAAGGCATGTTGGAACTTTGCGATAGAGGTGGGCAGTATATTCTCAAACCCCAGTCCGTTGATTACCATGAACTGCCTGAAAATGAAGATTTAACGATGCGGCTGGCAAAGACATATGGTCTTGAAGTTCCGCTCCATTTTATGATTTATGGAAAAGACGGCTCTTTGACATATGTGATAAAGAGATTTGACCGCAGAGGAAAGAATCAAAAACTGTCCGTGGAAGATTTTGCTCAGTTGTCAGGAGCAACAAGAGATACCAAATATCGCTCCAGCATGGAGCAGGTTGTGAAAATAATAGAAAAATATTGTACCTTCCCACAGGTTGAAAAAGAAAAGCTTTTCAGGCTTACATTATTTTCTTTCATTACAGGTAATGAAGACATGCACCTCAAAAACTTCTCACTGATTTATGAAGAAGAAAAAGTTCTGCTTTCACCAGTTTATGATCTTCTGAATACGACAATAGCCATCCCTAACCCGATAGAGGAGCTTGCATTGCCGCTCAGAGCCAAGAAAAACAAAATAACGAAGTCAGACCTTATCGATTATTTTGCAGCGGAAAGACTTGGCTTAAATGACAAGGTAATCAATAAAGCTGTCTCTCAGCTAAAATCTGCTTCATCAGAGTGGGAAAAGCTGATTAAGGTGAGTTTCCTATCCGGCAATATGCAAGATAAATATTTGAAGCTTCTTAGCGAACGCCGACAAAGATTGTTTTAGATCTGACGAATATCAGACCTATGAATCGCCACTTAATTAGTAGACAGATTTCTTGTTTATATCATAGTTCTTTTCAGATACAACAAAAGATAGATTTTTATTATTTTGTGCCTTGCGCTGGGTGTGACGTCTTCCCTATAAATCGTACCAAATAAAAGTAGAAAACTCTATGTTAACTTGGCTCTTTTGAAGGGAGGCTTACGATTCTATCAGAAAATAACCGCAGGTGTGCATATAGCGCCGATGATAAAGAGCGTTTTCTTGCTGATGTTGAAGGAGCCGAGGACTATCTGGTGGTTTTGGGCTGGTAGCACAACGGGAATGGTTGCGTTTTATGTTAGAAGGTTGCAATTTATGCTGTAAAAAGTTGCAATTTGCGTTTGAGCTTGTAGCATTTTATATAAGCAATTTGCGCTTGAGCTTATCCCCAGCATGCAAAAAAAAAGGCGCACCTTTCGGGTACACCCTTCTTTCGTATGCCGAGAGGGGGACTTGAACCCCCACAGGCTTTGACGCCCACAGGATCCTTAGTCCTGCGTGTCTACCAGTTCCACCACCTCGGCGTTGCGAGAAACAGAAATTACATGAACACCAAATAAATGTCAAGAAACTTTTTTTACTTTTTTTATTTTTATTCCTTATTATACTCAGACCTAATATATTGACAAAGATAGCGATAATATTTATACTTTATCGCTCAAATACCCATAGGGAGACCATTATGAATATTTATCTTCCCGATGGCGCAAAGCTTGAACTCGAAGACGGCTCAACCGCTTTCGACGTGGCAAACACCATCAGCAAAGGACTGGCAAAAAACGCTCTCGCCGCAGAGGTGAACGGCAAACTTGTTGATATCTACGCCCCTGTCGGCGATAACGATAAAGTTAGAATCATAACGGAAAAAGATACGGAAGCTCTGGAAATTCTCCGTCACTCAACAGCACACCTCATGGCGCAGGCTGTTCAGAGGATCTTTAAAGAAGCGAAAGTGACAATTGGTCCCGTTATCAAAGACGGATTTTATTATGACTTTGACATGGGCGACAAAAAATTCACCCCCGAAGACCTCGAAGCCATTGAAAAAGAGATGGCGAAAATAGCCGCAGAGGCTCTGCCCTGCCGCCGCCGTGACGTTTCAGCCGACGAGGCAAGAAAAGAGTTCGCAAACGAAAGTTATAAACTTGAACTTATCGACATAATCGGTGAGGATCACGTTTCGCTCTACACTCAGGGAAATTTTACAGACCTCTGCCGCGGACCGCACCTTGACAATACCAAACGCATAAAGCACTTCAAACTGCTTTCAGTTGCGGGTGCATACTGGCGCGGCGACGAAAAGAACAAAATGCTCCAGCGTATTTATGGAACAAGCTGGTTCAAAAAGGACGAGCTTGACGCATATCTGAACATGCTGGAAGAGGCGAAAAAACGTGACCACCGCAAACTTGGCAAACAGCTTAAGCTGTTCACCATAGAGGATGAAGTGGGCGCAGGATTTCCCATATACCTCCCCCGCGGCGGCGCACTGCGTGCCGTTCTGGAGGAATTCGAACGTAAGGAACACATTAAACGCGGATATGATATAGTGTACGGTCCCCAGATACTCAAACAGGATCTTTGGAAGCTTTCCGGTCACTACGACAACTACCGCGAGAACATGTATTTCACAACGATAGACGACGTGGCGTTTGGCGTTAAGCCTATGAACTGCCTTGCTCACATGATGGTGTTCAAGTCTGAGATGAGAAGCTATCGCGATCTGCCCCAGAGATATTTCGAGCTTGGCACAGTTCACCGTCATGAAAAATCCGGCGTTCTTCACGGGCTTATGCGTGTGCGTGCGTTCACACAGGACGATGCACATATCCTCTGCACACCGGAACAACTCAACGACGAGATCATCGGTATCATAGATTTCGTGAACGACGTGATGAGTATCTTCGGTTTCGAGTTTGAGATAGAGGTTTCAACCCGTCCCGAAAAATTCATCGGCTCCACCGAGAACTGGGAAAAAGCGACCAACGCTCTTTTCAACGCTCTGAAGGTCAAGGGACTGCCATATGAGATAAACGAAGGCGACGGCGCCTTCTATGGTCCCAAGATTGATATCAAGCTTAAAGATGCCATCGGACGCTTCTGGCAGTGTGCAACAATTCAGGTTGACTTCAACCTGCCCGAACGTTTTGACCTTAACTATATAGGTGAAGACGGACAGAAACACAGACCCGTTATGCTCCACAGAGTAATTCTCGGTTCTGTGGACAGATTTATAGGCGTTCTTACAGAACACTTTGCAGGTAACTTTCCTCTCTGGATATCGCCTGTGCAGGTGCGCGTGATAAACATCACGGATGCGCAGTTTGATTATTGCAAAGGACTGGTGGCAAAGCTGAAAGAAGAAGGATTCCGTGTGGATTCAGACCTCCGCAACGAGAAGGTCGGATTCAAAATCCGCGAGGCGCAGCTTGAGAAGATACCCCACATGATAATCATCGGTCAGAAAGAGATGGATGAAAATCTTGTTTCTATACGTTTGCGCAACGGTGAAACAAAAAATGAGCTTGCTTTTTCAGAGTACATTAGTGTATTAAAAGAGCTTGACCAAAATAAGACATTGAACCTCTGGAGGTGATATATAAAGGTCGGCGGCAAATTCGGTCCCAGTGTGGACAAAGAACGGATTAACGAAGCTATTCCCCATAAAGAGGTAAGGCTTGTTTTGGATGACGGGACACAGTATGGCGTGTGTTCCATAGACGAGGCTTTAAAGCTGGCTGATAAAGCGGGGCTTGACCTTGTTGAGGTTGCTCCCACGGCAAAACCTCCTGTCTGCCGTGTCATGGACTACGGCAAATTCAAATTTGAAAAAGAGAAAAAAGACAGGGAAGCCAGAAAAAAACAGCGCCAGAATCAGGTGGACACAAAGGAAGTTAAATTCCGTCCGAAAATTGAGGAACACGATTATAACGTCAAGCTGAAGGCGGTACGCAAGTTCCTTGAGGCCGGAGACAAAGTCAAGGTAATCCTTCGATACAGAGGACGCGAGATGATGTTTCAGGAAGCCGGAATGGAATTACTTAATAAAGTCAAGGCCGACGTCGCAGATGTCGGTATCGTTGACCAGAAACCAGAGATGATGGGTAAACAGCAAATCATGATGATTTCACCTACTGCATCTCCGGCTGGAAACTAATTTAGAGGAGTTTTCTAAATGCCGAAAATGAAGACCCATAAGGGCGCCGCAAAAAGGTTTAAAATTACCGGAAGCGGCAAAGTTAAAGCAAAGAAATGTAGTCTCAGACACATTCTGACAAAAAAGACTACGAAACGTAAGCGTGCGCTGCGCCAATCCACCATCCTTGAGGGCAAAGATGCGCAGAATATTAAAATTTTGCTGCCCTATATGTAAGGATTAAGGAGGTTAACAGTGCCAAGAGCAAAAGGCGGTTTTAAAACCCGCAGAAGAAGAAAAGAGTGGCTGAAACGCTCCAAAGGTTTCAGAGGACAGATTAATAACGTCTACAAAAAGAGCCGCGAGGCGGTTGAGCGTGCGCTTAACTTCGCATTCGCAGGCAGAAAACAGAAAAAACGTGATTTCAGAAAACTGTGGATCATCCGTATCAATGCCGCAGTTCGCCAGCACGGACTCAGCTACAGTGCATTCATGGGCGGTCTGAAAAAACTCGGTATCGAGCTGGACAGAAAAGTCCTCGCCGATATGGCGGTTAAAAGCCCCGCCGAATTTGAACAGCTTTGCAAGCAGGTTAAAGCCTGATTAAGCTAAAACAGAGGGGAGCCAAAAGCTCCCCTTTTTTATACAGCCTCAAGAGGGCTTGGAGCTGTGTAAAAAATTAAAGAGAGATTGCTTCGTCAGGTATACCTTCCTCGCAAAGACATCTATTCGTCTCCGCGAGCATCTGCGAAGCGGTCTAATCCATCTGCCTACAATCCCTAAGGGAGAAAATACATGCAAGTCGATTTGAACTCTATCAGACTATTTGAAACGGAGATTGCACAGGCAACCTCCACACAGCAGCTTTATGAGGTTAAAGTCAAGTACCTCGGCAAAAAAGGTATCATAAGCGAACTCAGCAAACAGCTCAAAGACGTTCCCAACGAACAGAAAAAAGAGTTCGGCATGATGATAGGCGAGCTTCGCAATTCTTTTGAGGCTCAGCACGAAGCGCAGGAGAAAAAACTTGCGCAGGCGGAACTTTCCGCAAAACTTACGGGCGAATCACTGGATATAACCATGTCGGGACTTCCTCTGGTCAGCGGAAGCATTCACCCCATTATGTCCGTTTACTATGAAATAGTTAATATATTCACATCCATGGGCTTTGAAGTGGCTGTCGGTCCCGAGGCGGAATCTGATCAGTTCAACTTTGAAATGCTCAACATCCCCAAAGAACACCCCGCGAGGGACATGCAGGATACGTTTTACATATCCGAAGATATCCTTCTGCGTACCCATACTTCCCCTGTTCAGGCGAGAACGATGCAGTCTCAGGAACCTCCTGTGAAGATCATCGCCCCCGGCAAAGTTTACAGATGCGATTATGACCTGACCCATACACCGATGTTTCATCAGGTGGAAGGGCTTCTGGTGGATAAAGGAATAACTTTCGGCGACCTGAAGGGCACGCTTACGGAATTCATTCAGCGCATGTTCGGAAAGGATATTCCCGTGCGTTTCCGCCCCAGCTTCTTCCCGTTCACTGAACCCAGCGCAGAAGTGGACATGGGTTGTGTTATCTGCGGACAGAAAGGCTGTCGTGTGTGCAAAGGCACAGGCTGGCTTGAGATTCTGGGCTGCGGAATGGTGAACAACGAAGTTTTCAAACACGCAGGATACGATACCGACGTATACAGCGGCTTCGCCTTCGGAATGGGCATAGAGCGCATAACCATGCTTAAATACGGCATAGGCGACCTTCGCTCATTCTTTGAAAACAACCTGAAATTTTTAAGGCAGTTTTAAGGCGGAGGAACAAAATGAAGATAAGCATAAATTGGATAAACGAATTTGTAGATACAACCGGAATCGACATGCAGGAGCTCGCCGCCAAACTTACCATGGCAGGTCTTGAGGTTGAATCCGTTGAAACGAAAAGCAGACTTGAGAACGTTGTCGTTGCTAAAGTCCTGAAATGCGAAAAACACCCCGATGCGGACAAGCTGTCACTCTGCGTTGTTTCAACAGGCGATGCCGAGTATCAGGTTGTATGCGGCGCACCGAACGTAAAAGCAGGACAGACGGTTGTTTTCGCCATGATCGGCGCTGAACTGCCGGGCGGATTTAAGATAAAGAAAGCCAAAATACGCGGTACTGAATCGTCAGGAATGATATGCGCGGAAGACGAAATAGGCATTTCCGACGACCACGACGGCATTATGATACTTCCCGACCATCTTGAAGCCGGTATGGATGTTAACGATTACCTTGGTCTTCCCGACACCGTAATGGAGATCGGTATAACTCCTAACAGGGCGGACTGCCTCTGTATGGCGGGTTATGCAAGGGAGATTGCGGCTCTTTACGGTCTTAAACTGAAAGAGAGAAGCTGGAACCTCACGGAAACAGACGACAAAGCCGAAAACTACGGCGGAGTTGTAATTGAGAATAAAGAGGCTTGCCCGACATACATGGGCAGGGTGATAAAAGACGTTAAAATAGGTCCGTCGCCCGTGTGGATGCAGAACCGTCTGCGCGCAGTGGGTGTACGCCCCATCAGCAACGTCGTTGACGTTACCAACTATGTTATGTTCGAGTACGGTCAGCCGCTCCATACGTTCGACCTGCGCGAAATTGACGGCAAGATAATCATCCGCAATGCAAAAGCAGGCGAAAAACTACTCCTGCTGGATGAAAAAGAGCGCACTTTCAATGAAGAGATGCTCCTTATCACCGACGAAAAGAAGATTCTTGCTCTGGCAGGCGTTATGGGCGGTGAACACTCAGGTATCAGCAATGATACCAAAGACGTGTTCCTTGAGTGTGCATATTTCGAGCCGAAACAGACAAGAAAAACAGCAAGAAAACTCGGAATGACTTCCGATGCAGCATACAGATATGAAAGGGGCGCAGACCCTGCGAACCCCGTTAAGATGGTTGACTACGCCGCGTATCTTCTTCAGGAGGTTGCTGGCGGGAAAGTTTGTAAAGGAAAGCTTGGCGAATATGCCGAACCTGCAGAGAAAAAAGTCACAGTGGACACTAAATGGATCAACGGTTATCTGGGAACGTCAATTTCCGGCGAACAGATAATAAGAATACTGTCCGATCTGCACCTGAAACCAGTTGTTGACGGTACTTCAGTGACTGTCACAGCACCTTCCTACAGAGTGGATATAGTGTCCGATCAGGATATCGCGGAAGAGGTTGCGAGGATGTACGGTTACGACAATATCCCCACAACGCTTCCCCGCATAGATGCCGATTCAAAACCCATGAGCAGACTGCTCAGCGCAAGACGCGACATCGGTTATCAGATGAAGACAATGGGCTTTAACGAGGCTATAAACTACTCGTTCATGAAGGATGATTTCCTTAAACTGTTCGATGATGAAGCCAAGTTCGTGATACTTCTGAACCCCATATCAGAGGACATGAACACCCTGCGAACTCTTGTGTTCCCCGGTCTTCTGGCTGCGATAAAATATAACCTTAACAATGGTTTCAAGCAGGCTCGCTTCTTCGAGTTCGCTTCGTCTTTCATAAAGACTGACAAACTGCCGGAACAGCGCATGAAGTTTGCGGCGGCTGTAGCAGGCGATTTCTGGTCAATGAGCTGGGCGGCACCGAAAGCGATAGAGCCTTTCTTCGCTCTTAAAGGCGTGCTTGAAAACGTGCTGAACGCATACAAGATCAAGGCTGAATATGCCAGAAGCGAAAGACATTTCCTTCACCCCGGCAAAGCGGCTGAGATACTCGTGGGCGGTAAGTCCGTCGGTTTCATAGGTGAGCTTCACCCCGCAGTTGCCGACGAAGCTGACATTCGTGAGAGCGTTGTGCTGTTCGAGGTAGATGTGGAAGAAATGATTGATAGTGCAACATTCCAGTACAAATTTGCGGAATTCAGCAAGTTCCCGTCAGTTTACAAGGATATTTCCGTTGTGGTTGACCGTTCGACCGCTTCCGTTGACATGATAAATTGTATAAAAGGCACCAGCAAGCTTGCGGAAGACGCATTTTTGTTCGACGTTTATGCCGGAAAGGGCATAGAAGAGGGCAGGGAGAGCCGCACATACCGAGTGTATTTCACTGCATCCGACAGAACTCTGACGGATGAGGAGACAAATGCACAGCTCCAAAAAATGATAGATAATCTGACCAAAGATTTTGGCGCAGTTTTAAGATAACAGCAGGCGGATAGAAATATCCGCCTCAAACTGATGGCAAATTGGATTTTACGTTCCTATCTCCCCCTTTAGAAAAGGGGGATTAAGGGGGATTTTGATTAAATATCAGTCAAATCCACCCCAGCCCTCCTTTTGCTAAAGGAGGGAGGAAAATGCAAATTATGACTTTGTCAACAACCTATGGCGGATAGAAATATCCGCCTTTTTTTTGCCATTTGCAGAAACAGGCAAGCATTTAGCATCTATGTGCCTTCAAATCTGCCTTCGCAGGGATTATTATATATAAAATTCATTGCGAGGTACTTCTCATGATAACACTCATAACAGGCGGAAGCCGCGGACTTGGAAAAAACATGGCGCTCAAACTTGCAGAGCGCGGACATAACATAATTCTCACATATAACAGCAAAAAGGACGAAGCGGAGGCGGTCGTCGCCGAAGTGAACAAATTCGGTAGAAAAGCGGCGGCACTCCAGCTGGACGTTTCAAAGAGCGGAACGTTTGCCGGATTCGCCGATTCAGTTAAAAAGGTACTGTCAGACGTTTTCGGTTCTGAATCATTCGACAATCTGGTGAACAACGCAGGTATAGGCATCAATGCCCCCTTTGCAGACACCACGGAGGAACAGTTCGACCTGCTCGTGAACATACACCTTAAAGCCCCGTTCTTCCTGACCCAGAAACTTCTGCCGCTCATAAAGGACGGCGGACGCATCATGAATATTTCGTCCGGTCTGGCAAGGTTCTGTATGCCCGGGTACAGCGCATACGGTGCTGTGAAGGGCGGTGTTGAGACATTGACGCGCTACATGGCAAAAGAACTTGGTGCAAGAGGCATCAGCGTTGTTGTCCTTGCTCCCGGAGCAATTGAGACGGATTTCGGCGGCGGAGTGGTTCGCGACAATAAAAATGTAAACGATCATATAGCATCAATCACGGCGCTTGGTCGCGTCGGACTGCCCGATGATATCGGCGGTGCGGTTGTTGCTCTGCTGTCTCCGGAATCAAAATGGATAAACGGCATCAGAATTGAGGTGTCAGGTGGTATGATGTTATAATCAAAGGCGGTAGAGTTACCGCCTTCAGACTGATGAGAAAGTCAGAAAAATGCGAGATCGCGTCGTCGCATTTATTCGATAAATAGTTTAAAGTGGACTCATTCAGCCTTCGGCTAGAGCATTTCACGAAATTTATGTCGTATATCCGGCATGCTTAAACCATCCATATAAATCAGAGTAAGTCACTTTTTCGAGAGCTTTTCCGAT
>JBFWLW010000012.1:0-65168 GCA_050251945.1 Deferribacterales bacterium
TCATTGTGAAATAATTTAGGTGTATCTTCTTCATGCATGTCTTCAAGCATTAATAATGCTACAGATTGATCAAATGCTTTTTGTACTGATAAACCAAACCCTATTGATGAGTAAAATTGTGCTGCGAATTTAATGGCTGCAGTATCTTCTATTGAAGAACTCATTCCTATGGCAACTTCAATGTCTTGTGTAACTGCTTCTGCTTGTACTTCAGAGAAGCAAGCATTAAAAAATATGAGTCTAACTTCATCAGAAGCTGTTTTAATTGTTTTAACTATTGCTTCTTTTGGTACAAAAAGACTATTTCCATCAGTTTTTTGAAGGACAAGGCATCCATCTGAAGAACCATGACCACTAAAATGAATTATTGTAGGATTAACTTCATTTATAGCTTGTAGTATATCCGATGAACGAACAGCCCATTTTGATATAAATTTTATAGAATCTCTATGTTTTGACCTTTTTATAAAATCTTCAATTTCTCGTGCTTCTTGATCAAGCCTGAGCTTTTCAGAATCTATAGGATTAGAAGCTAAAAATAATACATTTATTTGTTCTGGTAGTTTTTTTAGGTCTTGTATTTCTGTGCGGATTTGTTGTTGTTGTATGTCGTAGTTATTAAATTTAGTGTTAAATTCAAAGTTCCTTCTTTTTATAGCATCGCTGTTTTTCTTTTGTTCTTTAATTTCTTCCTTTTGCAGTTTTTGTTGATAATTTAGTAATTCTGTATTTTTTTTTGCAATATCACTTTCGATCTGTGCGATTTTTTTTCCTATGTTTGCCGAATCATTTTGGATTGATGCTATTTGACTTTGTTTTGATTTTATTGTTGCGTTAGATGTTGTTGAACGTATAGCTCTATTTGCATCATTAATTTTTTTTGTATTTGCAGCAAGTTTATTTATTTCTTTTGCTCTGTCTTCATTCAATTTAGATATTTCTTTTTGTTTTCTTTCGACGTCTCTTCTGTATGTATCAATTAAAGACATATTCATCTCCGTGAGTGGCTTATTGAATAGTAGTATTCGTTTTGAAATAATATAATCTTGATTCTTTGTTGTCAATAGTTACCTTACGGTAATTAATTTATTGATTTTTAAAAATTGTGATGTTATAGTTACTGTAAGGTAACTAATATGAAGAGAATATCAGATATTGTGGAAATAGGGCAACTGCTCAGGCAGAAGAGGGAAGAACAGGGGCTAAATCAGAAAGAATTTGCTGAGGCTGCTGGTGTGGGAAACCGCATAGTTTCCGAAGTTGAGCGTGGTAAGCCGACTGCGCAGATTGATAAAGTACTGAAATTGCTTAAATATGCAGGGCTTACAGTATATATTGGTGATGAATAATGGAATCCGTTAATGTATTCATCGAAGTTAAAGGGGAGTATATTAAAGCCGGAAACCTTATAAGCACTGGCGTTGATATGCTATTTGAGTATGACGAAAAATATAGCCTTAATGGTCTGTCGCTTATCCTGCCTGTAGAAGAAAGACTGTTTGAAGGCACTGAGGCTCGCATATTCTTTGAAAACCTCCTTCCTGAGGGTGAGCAGAGACAAATCATATCGAGAGCTACGAAAATATCATCTGAAAATGTATTTGGCTTGCTCAAACGCTTTGGCGGTGAATGTGCCGGAGCTGTTGTGATAACTCAGGAAGATGACCTTAGCGGTACTGATAATAAATATAAGCTTCTTAAAAAGGATGACATTCTTTCTCTGATTGAAAAATTGGATCAAACAACACCAGCTGAAGATAATGATATGTACCGCCTGTCACTTGCCGGCGCACAGGCAAAGACATCTGTCAAAATAGAAAATGATAAAATTTACCTCCCGTACGGTAACTCGCCAAGTACTCATATTATAAAACCATTCAATAGATTATTTAGTGGTCTGCCTGCTAATGAACTGTTTTGTAATCAGCTCGCAAAAGAATGTGGCTTACCAGTCTGTAATACAGAAATTAGGAAAGTAGGCAAGCAGTCAGCACTGTTTATTGAAAGATATGACAGGTATATAAATGGCGACAAAATATGCCGTTTGCATCAAGAAGACTTTTGTCAGGCGTTGGGTTATTCATATGCTGTAAAATACGAATTAGAGGGAGGTCCCAGCTTCTCAGATTGCGTAGACTTGGTCGTTAAGCAATCTGCTCAGCCTGCCGCAGACAAAATGTTGCTGGTTCGTTGGTTTATATTCAATTACCTTATTGGCAACGCAGATGCACATGCTAAAAATATATCTCTTATCTATCCGGAGAATATGAAAGGGCGACCTGTGCTGACGCCATTTTATGATTTAGTCTGCACCTCAATATACAGAGGTATTTCCAGTAAAATGGCGATGTCAGTGAGAGGAGAATTTGAACCATCTAAAGTTTTTTCACAACATTGGTCAGAATTTTGCGATGTCTTAGATATTAAATATAAGGTGTTTCATAGGTATTCTAATGAAATTATTTCTGCAATTTTGCGGTCAGAGATTTATGTTACCCCTGCAAATGAATTAATTGGTAATATCTGTGATGTAATAAAAGATAGAATTGAACGTTTACAAGAAAATAATTAGTTTATTATTTTGACATCCTTCCCGTGTTTAGAGATCCTTGAACAGTTGTAACGTTACGACCCTATTCAAACTTTCGTTTTACAAGTTCATTGTGCAGCGCTTCTAAGTTTTTAATGCCTTCGGTGGGGGACTCGCTTTTTGTCTGCCTGCGTCGTGCAGTCAGCCCAAAAAACCAGTCTGCTCACTTCCGCCGACATCCTGTCGGCTCATCCTCCCTACTCGGTCGGCGTTCGCATCCGTTCGAGTCCCCCAAATACAAAAAGACCCATGTCATAAGACATGGGTCTTTTTGTATGCCGAGGGGGGGACTCGAACCCCCACAGGATTAACTCCCACAGGTACCTGAAACCGTCGCGGCTATATTCTCCCGTTTTATCTCTGTTTATCACTGTTTATAAAATAGCATATTTGCAATGCTTTAACTTAACCGTCTTGACAATGCCGTTTATCTCTGTTTATCTCTGTTTATCTTTTGATAAGTGTAAATCAAGTGTAAGAGGCAGGAAATGAAGTTGTATAGTACATCGTCGACTGGTGTCTATTATTACGAATCATCATCAAAGCGGTATCGCGGAAAACCGGACAGATGCTTCTATATCAAGTATTACAACAAAAATAATCAGCAAAAGCAAGAAAAGGTTGGATGGGCTTCAGAAGGCTGTTCCGTCGCCTTTGCCGCTCAGATCAGGAATGAACGCTTATCCGTATCAAGAGGTCACGCTGACGGAACGCACGACATGTCCGTTTCTGCGGCGGTTGAAAAATATAAAGAATACACAAAGACACACAACAAAAGTTGGGAAGAGGACTGGCAACGTGTAGCATCTTTTGATCAGATGTTCGGCACGATGTATCTCTCGGAAATAAGACCGAACCATATTGATAGTTATCTTAATACACTGCGACAAAAGAAAATCAAAAAGAAGGACAAGGGCACGGGGAACGTGTCTGAAGTCTTTATCACTGAATGTACAGTTAAACACTATCTTACTATTGTCAAAAGGATGTTTAGCTATCTAACAGAGTTGGAAATGTACGATAGAGTGAACCCGGCGAAAGCGGTCAAAATTAAGAAATACGATAACACTATCGTTGAATGGCTTATACCTGAAGAACTGGAGCGGTTTATTAAAGTATGCAGTTCCGGAAAATACAAAATGCACGGCGGGGAGTTGATGTTATTCGCTCTCTATACCGGCCTTCGCCGTAGCTCAGTGTTTCGCATGAAATGGTGTGACGTTGATTTAGTAAAACAGACGTATACGCTTAAAAACCAGAAAAACGGCAAAATTACAACAATTTATATGTCAACCAAAGCTGTTGAAATACTACAAAGACTGACACGTCCGTATCAGTATGACGCACTCATTTTCCCCGGACTAAACGGTAGGGAACGAGTGAACATTGATACATTGTGGGCGCGTGTTAAGAAAGACGCAGGAATACGTCAGCATTTCCGGTTCCACGACCTCCGGCATAATTTCGCAACAATGCTGAGAGAGGAGGGGGTCGATTTGGACGTGGTAAGCAAGATGCTTTCGCACAGCTCTGTCACAGTCACACAGCGGTATGCGCACATCAAAGACCGTCGATTACAGTCGGCGGCTCAATCTGTAGACGCAATGTTCTCTCGCTGGGGTTCTGAAGACGTTGGCTCTCGTGCAGATACGCAGAAGGCGGCGGACACCACCTTCGACAACGACGGCGAAGGTGATTAAGATATGACACCGTTAGAGCCCAGCAGAGCCACATAATCAATTCTTGATATGTGCCGCTATCATCACATTAATACGTCGGTCTAGTCCGGAGTCGTGGACACGCATGACGTCAGTTCCGACTTCGGCGGCACTCCGCTTTCTCTTCCGGCTCTGCCGCACCACACCGCACCCGCGCTTTTTCTGTCGAAGTTAGATGTCCGCGCATAATAAAATAAGGCAATCGTAAACAAACGACCTAGAAACTCCCTCACACACAGCGAAATTACGGTCGCGGGTCCTCTGGAGGGGGGTATCCCCTCTTGCGAGTCGCTAGCTCGCGAAAGGTGACGGATTTTTTCACAGATTTTCACTTGCACAGCATAAAAATCAGGTTTATCAGTCAATTAGGCTTTAGATGCCGCTTGCCTTTAGGCGCACAATCCGCGTGCGTGGGGGTGCATGATGCTTGTTTCCACTGCCTGATTTTTGGCATTTTGCGCGACATTCCACTTCAAACTGAAAAGAGGCAAAAAAACCACCTGTTTCAACCTCAATTCTTATCGAAGTCGCACGCTTTTGCTGATCAAGGTTTTAGCTAACATACTGATATTTTTCATATGAAACTCAATGCTAACTTTTCAGCACTGAAAAGAGTTCCGTAAATAGTAGTATTATTTTCAATGGTTTAAGCTTTCTATTCCATACAGAACTCAGGCACAATATTATTTCTCTACCGCACTGCACACAGAAAAAGAAAATCGTTGAGTTCGGTTTTTTAAAATTAAAAAAATGGTGATATTCGTCTTTTTTTAGCTCGTAACATATTGATATAAAAGTGTTTGATGGTTAAATATTAGTATGTAAACTTGCTTATAATAAGTGCTGTGTTGAGTTCTGATACAAATTTTAATGTATATTATAAACTATTTGCGTATAGCGTTATTCTTTTTGAAAAGTGCTATATAAGTTTTTCAGTTACATTTTATTAATATTAAATATTAATTATATCAATATTATAGATATTATAATTTAATCAATAGTTATTTTATTCAGTTTTTCATTGTTGTTTTTTAGTATAAAAATGCATTTTAATATTTATTTTTGAAAAGAAAAGTTTCAAAACTTATAGTTAAGTATATGATGCTTTAAAAAAATAAATGGCATAATAATAATAAGGCTAACTATTAATGTAGTAAAAATTTAAGCAAGAGGTCATGGGGATCTGGGAGAGTCGTGTGCAGCGAAATGATCAGAAAAACAATGGACAGCAGAATTTCACGTTCCGCGACATCAAAGACAGCCGAGTAGTAATAATGATTGATAAGCACTCTGTTGCTTTAAGCGATGTAAATGATTATGAGAAAAAGGGATTCAAAGGGGTTTTGTTGGTGTTTGTAGATAATAAGCTCGCAGAGCTTCAACGCTCTGAAGAATGGTTGCGTGCTATTGTTGTTAAAGAGCTTGAAATGCGTTATGATACGTTACAGAGTGTTGATATAACGGAGTTGTTTGAAATATGCAAGCTTTTAGACGAGTTTCATTTACAAGAGTAACTATTATACTATTGATATGTACATGTATATCGGGATGTGCTGGCAAGTATACAGGCCCTAAAAACGAACACTACTATCAGTCGATCTGGTGTGATCAACAGCGTGGGAAAATGGAATATGTTCTGGATGATAGCACCCGCGTTGATTGCCTGACGAGTGAATACGCTGTAGAGGTGGACTGGGCGCATAAGTGGGCGGAAGGCGTGGGACAGGCGCAATATTATGCACGTGAAACCCGCCGAAAACCCGGTCTGTTGCTGATAGTTGAGAAGGGAGAGGAGCGGTTCGTTAATCGTGCGAAACGCTCCGGTGAATACTCGAATTTGAAGGTCTGGACAATTAAGAAGTGATTATTGTTTTATAGCTCCGACATTGATGCCTATCGTTGATATCGTCCCAACGCTTGAAATCAACAATTCTTGTGATGTAGCTTGGTCATTTTGCATCTCAGCAACAATACTTGGTTTCTTTGTATCTGCATATTCAATGAGTTTGCTAGAGATCCCAGCTTTCAAGAGGAAAGCATATGATAAATCATCGTGTGCTTTTTTGATAGCCTTGTTGTTATCTTCACTGATTAGTTCAGGTATTTTTAATCTTGAAAGTTCGCCATTTAATTCAACAAACGCCCGCTCAGCATTCTGAGAAAGCCTAACGGCTTCTATCATGTTGCCATCCGCAATTTGTTTCATTATGGGTTCGTATATGGAATCTATCTCAGTAGTGATTGCAACCATCTTATTATAATAAGCAGTGAAATTTGCTTGCTCCTCTTCTTTAGTCGGTGCGCCAAAGAAAATGCTTCCGATACCGACAGCTATTGCTATGATAACTATGAAGAAAATTGCAACAGATTTGTTAGAAACGGTTGGATATTCAGTGTCGCAATGCGGGCATTTTTTAATATTATTTTCAACTTCCTGCCCACATTTTTTGCATTTTTTTAAATCAGGCATAATTAGAAACCTCCAATGTTAATAATACGTTAATAGTAGCACTGGATTGAAAAGTTTTGCAACTATATTTGACTGTCGGATTTCATTTTAATGAGGCGTTCGCGTAGGTTTTTACGAAACTCCGGTGATGCGTAGCGTGTAAGCAGTTCGAATATTTCAGCAATTTCATGATCTTGATGTGCGGTGCTGACGCTTCCGCTGTTGTTGAGGATGTTATTATTTCCGGTTGCTACTTGTACGTTTGATGTGTTTTTCATCTCTCCGGTGCCGTTTTCAAGCCATTCTTTCCGTATTTCAAAAGTTTCAGCTATTCTTTTTATTGTTTTTGAAGGCGGCGTTACACTGCCGCGTTCCCATGATTGTATCGTGCTGTAAGATTTTCCGAGTTTATCCCCAAAATCTTGTTGAGTTAAACCACTGTTATTTCTGACTAATTTTAATCTGTCTTTAAAATCCATGCTTAACCACCAAAATAAGCGCAATATCACGCTTGACAACGCTTAAAATTAAGCGTAATTTCAAGTATAAGTTTTGCAACTTTTAAAACTGTAACACAGAAACAGCGGGTGCGGCAATCATAAAGTATCACATACGAGCGGCACGGCACAGGGGGATTACCCACCCGCAACCCCCGCGAGGCGGGGAAACAGAGGGGTATGATATGGGCGAAGTAGTAGAGATAATGAAATTTGAGGGTGCGGAGATGATGGCGCACCCGTCACCTGAACACGGCAAAGTTCTCAGCACTGCGGACGTAGCAAAGGGCTACGGATGCAAAGAGGGAGCTATCAGAAGCCACCTGTCACGTCATGCTGACGAAATCATCGACGGCAAGCATTTTATTACTGTTGCAAATTGCGACAGTAATCCGAAGGCAGGAATCCCACATCAGAAAACCTACTGGACACCGCGCGGCATCATGCGCCTCGGTATGTTCATCAAGAGCGACCGCGCAAAGCGTTTCCGCGATTGGGCAGAAGACGTGCTTTTGTCCGAAGTCCGGACAGCAAGGCTAGCGAATCCTGAAAAACGGCTGGACAATATTTCGGTATGCATCGCTCGGCTTTCGAGAGCATCGAAAGACCTTGAGTTGAGCAAGTCTGAGAAAATCGCGATGATAGATGCGCTCACTACGCGTGAGCTGGGGTACTCAGTGTTTCCTGCGGTCGAGCCGCTGCCGGATCGTCCGGCAAAAACTTTTATGTCTGCAATCTGCGGACATGACCTTATGTTTTTTGATTACCTCAACGATGACGAACGCGTGATGGTAAAACATGCGTTTGCTGTCGGGAGGATCGCTCAAAACTTTTTGATATCAATCTATAGAGAATACACGAAAAACTATGGACAGAGCTCAAAAGCGGCAATGGTCGAACTGCGCGAAAACGCAAAAATCGGCGAGGCTGTGAGCAGTAACGGAGCGAGGTACATACAGATATGATGAAACCGAACAGAGCGGTCAAAAATTTGCGTCGGCGGGTGGAGATGTTGTCCGCCCGTACCGTGCTGTTAGAACAATACACGTCGTTGGGTCTGACGCAAACCGACATCGTGAACGCACTTGGTGAAAATAAGTCGGCTGTCAGCAATTATTTTGCTGGGCGGCTTGATTCCGAGGACATGGATAATTGTGTTAAGCGGCTGATCAGCAGTCGGGGAGTCGCGGTATGAAATGGATTGAACGTCTGTATCGTCGTTTTTTCCGCAGAAGACAGCGGAAAATCGACACAAGACCCAGATATATCGACGGAAAACTGGTAATTCTCGACGGTTGTCGGGTGGAGAGCATGTGATGAAAGAGGCAGATACAAGAGCAACGTACGAACTCACGAGGTTGTTAATGTGGGAGCTGAAGGAAAAGAAGGGTTTCACTATCGCGGAAATAGCAGAGGCGGCGGGTTTATCTCCAAAAACCGTTGAGAAATACCCGGCGGAAGGCTGCCCGACAATGCAGACAGTAGTTGCTTGGATCAGGCATTTCCGCCCCGTTGAAACCATGAAGTATTTAGCGAAGCAGGGCGGCGGGTTATACGTCATGCTGCCCGAAAGCGGCGGGCAGGTATCAAAGATTCTTGAGGGTCTTTCCGCACTCGGGACAGAGTTCTCCGATGTAGTTTCAAGTGTAAGCAAGGCTATCAGTCCCGCCAGCGACGGCGGAAGTGAGATCACGGTCGGCGAAGCAAAAGACCTGTTGGCAGAGGTTAATCAGGTTGTTGAAAAGGCGCTCTCGTTGAGCGAGGCGTTGAAAGAGGTTATCAATGGGCGCAATAAGATATAGCTGTTTCGTCCTTGTTTTCAGGGACAAGAAGCTTGTGTGGAAAGGCGGGATAAAAGTTTCGGCTGATGATGCCGCCGGAGCTGTTAAAGCGGCGATCCGCAAGGCTAAGTCCCTGCATCAGGGGGCTTATGTACACGTCCCAGAGAAAAACAATCCGAGGGTGTTATGACAATCGAAACACAGATAGCGGACGCAGTGGCGGCGGCAGTGCGCCCCATGATTGAGGATGTTCGGAATCAGTTAAAGCTGATCCAGTCCGCGCCCATTTCGGAGACGTACAACCCTGATAGGTTGTACACAGACATAGAAGCGTCGGAACTGTTGAAAGTACCCGTTCAGACACTCAGAATGTGGCGCTCTGAAAAACGCGAGGTGCCTTTTGTAAAACTCGGTTCGTCTGCACGTTACAGAGCTAAAGATATCCGCGCATATCTCGACAGATCAACGATGAAAATTGTTGACGAAAAAGGGCGAGTGAGGGGTTGACGATGAGATGTACAGAAGACCTTTTCAGATTGATAGCACCTACGGAAACTGAATATTACTGGCTCATGAACTGGCTGGCAGTGAGATACCAGACCGACGAACTGTCGGATGTGGTTGTAAAAATTACCGGAGACGACGGCGGCGCGCTTTCAGCAATCCTTGAAATGCTGCTGGGGGAAGTTTTTGGACGCGGAATCAACGTCCTGCGGCTGCACGAACAGCAGATAACATATATCGCACATAAGCGCCGTCAGAACGTGATCATTGTAGAGCAGTGGTACGATGAGCAGATAAATGGCATACGCAAACCGATTCAGGTTTTCAATGTTCTCCGCTGCCCTGCTTTCACGCTCGCGTTTATTGAGTGCCTCCACGACGAACTTACGGCGTTCAAAGAGTTTCTGCAATCATACGAAACAGATATGACAATTTATAGCACAAGGGGTGTGGCATGACACAGCACGCATTCAACATAGCTGACTATCCTGTGGATTTTGCAAAGTTTAAGGGGATTGTAGAAGCCTTGGCACGTGTGATGCGTGACCCGCATAGCGTCCTGACACCAAGATACGTGAGTAGCTGTTCGCCAGCGATACGTGTCCCTCATAGTGTCCCGACCTCCGCTTTGGTTATGTGGTTTATTTATTGGTCTGCATGTTCAATACAAAACCGTAAAGTTTGCAAGCTTAATATAATTGATAATCAGTATCTCTTTTATGATTTTATTATATGCCTCGGTCTTGCTTTTCCGCATTGTAAAAACATAACTTATTTGAGGGAAAGGCAATATTGCCGTTCTATTGCCGATGTTGAAATCATAGGCGACTGGGCTGACTATTTGGGCATTATAGAGTTTGGCGCTGATGAATTTGTATGTTTAAGAACGTATTTAAGATGCGTCAGCACAAACGACATCCCGCGCTCATACTCCCACGACGACAGTTATCTTGATGTTGTAGAACATCTCAAATCCCAGCCGTCGGTGTTCGCATGAAAATGTCAATTTCGAACGGAGACATGACATACGGCTACCGCACTGTTGATGTGCCGTTCCTGCGTCTCGTGGAGGTTACGTCTCGGTATAATTATTCTGTTGGTCTGTACAGCAACGGACACCGCCACAGAGACAATCTTGTTGGGATGTCCAGCTTGCTCATGTATGACTTTGATGATGGATATCCACTTGACGAGTGTATCGCATTTTTCGAGAGCGTAGACATCACCGCTTTTTTCGCGACAAGCCGAAACCACCAAAAGATCAAAAGCGAGACAAAACCCGCTTGCGACCGTTACCGCCTTTTTATCCCTTTCAATCAGTCAATTGCTCTGCCCTTCGGGGAGTACCAGAGTTTCTATATGTATATCGCCGCTCTCTTGGGGCTTGATGAGCTGAACGATCACGCGACACAAGATCCCGTACGCTTTTTCTTCCCGAACCCCGATCAGCAGACGCACCTCGTAAATACCGGACAAGTTCTTGATTTCCCTCTTCTGCGCGACAATTGGGCTGTATATAGTTCACAACAAAAGGAAATCAAACAGACAGAACAGAAAAAACAGAAAAAGAACTGGAAACCAAATAACAGTTCTGCGGGCGGACTTAAAGAAAACGAACTTCCGAAATCCCATCCCATAGAAACAAAGAAAGGCACTTTCAGCTTTGAACATTTCGAGTATTTACGGGGAGATGAAACAGCCCCCTGCCGATGCCCTGACCCTGCGCATGCTGACCGCAACCCGTCCGCATTTGTCGGTCGGTCAAAAAGTTCCGGCGGTCTGTTTGTGAAGTGTTTGAGCTGCGGATACGCCAAATTTATGGGAGCGAAATAATGTACGTTACAGCTTTTTTTGAACAATATCAGGGATATTGCATAGATAGCATTGGCGAAGAAATAGGCATATGTAAACCCGGCGCGAGGGTACTGGAATTGATTACATATGCGGAGCTTTTTCCTGAACTTGATCTCGTAAATATTGATGATTTTCTGGCCTATTGCAAAGCCACGGGCGAACAACCTGCGGCGGTGATAATAAACACGTTTACGCGGGAGTGGTAATGTCGGACGAAAAAAAGCAGGGAAAGAAAAAACCGTTCAATCACGAGATGCTCCCTCTTGAACAAGGGAAAAAGTATCTTCTGGATATAAAGCGGAAACAGTCTTTCAGCAAGTTTGTTGTAAATAACTGGCTTCGGGAGATGATAGACCGCGACATTGAAGATTTGGAAGAAGTCGAAAATCTAGTGTTGAGGCGTATTTTCAAACATGGAGCGGCGATCTGGTTGTCTCCCGAAGGCAACATAGTTTATCGCCCATCGGTTGATGCAGACCCTATAGAATTAAGCAGTGATGAACGTGCGAAACGCGTTTTCTGTTCGATGATGAAAGAGAAAAATATCAAGCTGTTCAAAGGGTTCACCGACAAGGACGGCGTACATCATAAAGCAGATATTCAAGCGCAGGAGCTTCTTGTAGTCTCAGATGAATTTACACCGTTCGCGGCTTCTGAGTTTTATGTGAAAGATGGCCTCTGGAAGCGTACAAGTTTCCGCCCCACATCTTTTATGCTGATTAACAAGCCTACAAAATTTCCGTATCCAGAGAACATAGACAAGCTGATCCAGAACTTATGTAACAACAACGCTGATTATTACGCGTGGTTTATGAACTGGCTTGCTGGTTTCTTTCAAACTCTTCAAAAATCCCACGTTGCGGTCGTTATGCGCGGTGATCAGGGTTCCGGTAAATCAATGTTTTTTGAACATGTATTGATGCCGTTATTCGGCGAAAAGCATTGTGTTGTTGTTGATCAGGCCCGTATCGAATCCCAGTTTAAAAACTGGATACAGAATGTACTGTTTTACAATCTGAACGAAGTCGCTGTGGATATGAAAGGCAGAAAATATCTGAAAAACTTTCTGAAACAGCTTGTAACAGATACCACTGTTCAAGCTGAACTTAAACACAAAGATGCCGCTGTTGTCCCGATATACGGCAATATATACATCACATCAAACGAGGCGCTTCCTGTTGAGATAGAGCCGTCCGACAGGCGTTTCACGGTATTCCAGACCGGAGGATCGCTCAGAAAAATGGGCTGGAACACGGCGGAACTTGTAACAAACATCCAATCGGAGCTTGTGAATTTTGCGAAATTGCTGAAGACGATGCGTGTAGATTGGGAGATGTACAACACAGCACTTGATACACCGGAAAAAAGAGCAATTCAGAGCGGTACAAACAGTAAACTTTCACTCTTTATTCAAGCGCTGCTCGGCAAAGATATCCTCTATTTTGCGGAGCTGGCGGACATCGGCAATACGGAATCGGAAAGAGAGAATAACAAGGAACTACACAAACGTTTCACAGAGCAAATCACGAAAGGGAAGCTTAAGCAAGACGACCTGATTAAAGCTTATAAAGAGCTTCACGACGTTGATCACAGCAGTAAAAAAGTAATGGAAAATATGCGTATGCTTGAGCCCGTTATATTTGCGAAAGAAAAGTTTCAGAGCAGTAACGGCGGCAAATGGCTAACGTTTCCATGGGGTGAAGAATGATGCTTGGCGACCATTTCAAACAAATTCTTGATGATGCCGCTGCGCGTGAGATTTTCATCGGCGAACTCCATGGCGGAAAGTGCAAATGCCCCGATTGCGGAGAGCTTCTCGGAAACATACAACGGTTTAAAGCGGGAAAGAAAGTGAATTGCGTTCGTTGTGGAAAATGGTTCAACTATGCAACCGGAACGTTTCTTTCCGGCGTTAAAATGAGCCCCGCAGTGCTGATGTCTCTGCTGATAATGCTGGACGAGGGGGTCGCCGACGAAACGATAAGCCGTTTGCTTGGGATATCTCTTGAAACTATCAGGTTGTGGCGTGTTCGCCGGAGGGAAAACGTATGAGCATCGAAGAGCAGGCGTTAAAACTCATCGATGAGCTGAAAGAACATGAAGCCGAATTGCTTTCAACCGCTCTCATTGCGTATCAGAACGCGCGCACGGGGGCAAAAGAAAACGGCAAAACGGCAAATGTGAAGGCTTTGGAAGCTGCTACCCGCCAATTGCAACGGCTTCTTGAAAAGCATACGAATATGGAATCGTTTAAAAACACAGCCGCCGTGCATAAATATCTGGTTGATATGGGTTACAAGGTGAGTAAACGCTCGCTTTATAATCACATCGATAGCGGAGCTTTAAAGCTTATGTCGGGAAAATATCTGAAATCAGATGTGGACGCATACGCGGAAAATCATCTCACACTCAAAGAAGGCAGCGGCGGCTATGCGGAACAGAAAATTCAGGCGGAAATCGAACAGAAAAATGTAAGGACTGAGTTGATCAAAATAGAACTTGATCAAAAACGTGGGCTGCTGGTTGAGCGCGATAAAGTCGGTCAGGAGTTTGCGGCTAGAATAGCCACTCTTGCTGCTGATCTTGATCGTAGCGCGGATGTTATATCTTTGCTGATAGTGGGCAAAAGCTCGGCAGAGGTAAGAAAAATAATCAGAGAACAACATATGCACGTAATGAGTAAATACGCTCAAAAGCTGGAGAGTGTGAAATGATATCTCTGATAGATGCCCTGAGGGTTGAATATCATCATATCGAACAGGCCGATCATGAGATTGAGGAATATTTCGAGGCGGAATATATCTCAGCTCTCCCCGGCGACGACATGACATGTTCCGAATGGGCAGAGAGATACCGCATAGTTGCAAGCGGTACCAGCGCCGTTTCAGGCCCGTGGTCAAACGATCTGTACCCGCACACAGCAGGTATCATGGACGCGTTGTCGTCCGGTGCAGTCGCGGAATGTATGATTGTCGGCGGTACGCAGTTGTCGAAGACCGAAGTCTATAATAATTATTGCGGCTATCGTATACACAAACACCCGGTCTCAATCATGCTTACGATGCCGACAGAAGACAAAGCGAAGGAGCTTTTCGACGATCGACTGTATCCGATGATACGCAATGCAAAAGACGGCATACTCAACAAACTCTGTATCTTCGCGGGAGACCGTGATCTTAGCTATGTAAACGGAAACTTTTATCTGTCGTGGGCAACGTCCGCGTCGACACTTTCGACCCGCCCCATTGAAGTTGCGATCATTGATGAAGAAGACGAAATGAAGCCTCTAAAGGACTATGGACACCCTGTTGATCTGGTTCGTGAGCGTCTTAAAGCATCACCAAACGGAATATTGATCAGGGTCGGCAAGCCCATGAGTTCCACGGGAATAATCGCGGCGGCAAGAGCCGCCGATTATATGTTTCTTCGTTACGTCCCATGCCCGCATTGCGGCGGGGAATTTGTGTTTGAACTGGAGGGTTTGCAACCCCGCAATATTCCGTTGTCGCAATTTAAGGGCAACGCTTACTATGTTTGCCCCCATTGCGAAGATCGCATAACAGAGAGAGACCGCAGGGCTATGCTTTCCGAAGGTGTGTGGCGAACAAATGAGGGCGACCTGCTGGAAGATGTTTTGGAAAACGGTGAAAGGCTTACAATATCTTTTCATATAAGTTCTTTTTATGCTCCGTTCATCAGCTTTGACGAAATGCTGAAAACATACCTGACAGCAAAATCATTGGGGTCTGCAAAGCTCCGCGTGTTCTATGAAGGTTGGCTCGGTATCAACTATGACAGTATCTCGGCATTTGACGAAGACAGTATAACAATTATTTTTGACCGTCGAGAAGACTACACTTACGAGCTTTTGCCGTCGGGCGTTTGCGTGTTGACGGCGGCGGTGGACGTTCAAGCGAACAGGCTTGAGGTGCTGATAAAAGGCTGGGGCAGAAATTACGAAAACTGGCACATACGCCATGAAGTTATCAGCGGCTCATATAGATCAAATATACCGTGGGACGGGCTTGACAGGCTGCTGGCTCATAGATACCCGCATCCGTGCGGTATTGCGTTTCCGGTTCTCTGCACTGTCGTAGATTCGTCCGCATTTACAGAGTACGTCTATAAATACACTAAGCCGCGCGAAAAGCTCAATATATTCTCTGTCAAGGGTGCAAGTACAACTGAGGGCCCCATTGTGGGCAAACACACGCTCGCAGGAAATCAGAAAACAAAACTGTATATCGTAAACGTACACCAGCTTAAAACAAACATCTTTGATAACTTGCGCGACACTGCCGAATTTCACACCGGAAAAGCGGCGGCTGGTGTAATCGGTTTCATGCATTACAACGAGCAGTGCGATCAGCGCTATTTTGAACAATTGACATCCGAAAAACTAATAGGCTCCGGCAAACAAGCTCATTACGAACTTATACCGGGTCGGCGCAATGAAATATTGGATATGACCGGATACAACGAAGCTGCGCTTCACATATCCGAGGTGAACATAAATGAAATGGCTGAACTGATCAGAATCAAAGGAGGGGCAGCGTGAACGGAGTGAAAAAAAATGTAAATCTAACACCGAAAGAAGCGGCGGACATCATTAATTGTTCTGTGTCTACCGTTTACAGATATATAGCCGAGGGACACCTCTCGGCATTCAAAAGACCGGGGCGGAACGGTAGCTGGCTGATCCCCGACAGCAGTGTACATGCATTTTTGGCAGAGTGCCGGAGAGCGGGCGAATGATGAATCTTGACGTGATTATGTGGGCGCTGACGATTTTGTCGGTTGTCGGTGTGGTTTTGAATATCCACAAAAGCCAGTGGTGCTTTGCTGTCTGGTGCGGTACCAATGCGGGCTGGGCAATCATAGATTATCGCGCGGGACTGTATCAGCAAGCGGCTTTGTTTGTTTTATATTTCGCCCTCTCTCTGTGGGGGCTGATCAAGTGGAGGCGGGCATGACAAAGAAAACCGCGCTGAAACGCATAGTAAATGGTGGCGCTGTTGTTCACCCGGCGTTTGATGGGTGTTTCTATTACAACGAACATAGCGTCCGGCCTATTCGTTTTATCCCCGAAAAGGGGAACGAACGGGACGGAGTGTTACTGTTTTTCAGTCCCGCCAGCGAAACGAGAACAGGTTGGGAAGAGTTAAAACAAGGAGGAATGAAATGACGGAAACAGAACTTTATAAAGAAATAGAAGCCCTCAAGGGCGAGGGGTGACGGAGATGGAAACATATCATATTCGGCATTTTTTAAATAAAGAAGGAAATTTGGCAACTTCTCAAATAACAGCATTTTATGGTGAAGTTCCATATGAAACTTCCGAAGGTGAGACGAAATATTACGTTGAAAAATCTTTACGCATTTCGGATTGCTCAAAAACCATTCGTATTCATGAGACTTACGGCAAACCGAGTCAGGATTTTGTAGACAAGCTGAGACTGATAGCAAAAACCTGTAATGATTTCGCAGACCATCTTGATTCGATAAAACAAGGGCGGTGAGTGATGGGATTCTTAAATAAAGTCATACTGCTCGGCAATGTCACACGCAACCCCGAGGTGCGGTTCATACCCGGACGCGACCTGCCTGTTGCCAAATTCGGATTGGCAGTCACAAGGAAAACAAAAGACAGAGAAGAGACTTGTTTCATCGGCATAGTGACTTTCGGCAAGACCGCAGAAATGTGTGGTGAGTACATCACAAAGGGTATGCCCCTGCTCATCGAAGGCAGACTTCAATATAGCACATGGGAACACGAAGGTCAGAAGCGTTCAAAACATGAGGTGGTTGCCGAGAACATCCAATTCGTGAGCCGCAAGGACAAAGGCGGCAAACCCGCGGACGATGCGCCGGATTCCGCGAGCGGCGGCGGTGTGGACGAAGACGATATCCCGTTTTAACAGAAGAGGAACGGCGAGGCAAACATGAACTACTTATCACTCTTTTCTGGTATCGAAGCGGCAAGCGTGGCTTGGGGTGTCCTCGGGTGGCAACCCGTTGCATTTGCGCAGTACGACCCCGAACACGACTACAGCAAGGGCTTGGACTATCCGAGCAGAGTTTTACAACACCATTACCCAGCCGTGCCGAACCTCGGCGACGTAACTAAAATTACGGAGGAAACTATAAATGGATTACGCGTTAGACCTGACGTTGTTGTTGGAGGCAGTCCCTGTCAATCCTTCAGTGTCGCCGGACTTAGAAACGGCATCAACGATCCTCGCGGCAACCTCGCTCTTGAGTTTTTGCGGATCGTTGATGCCGCAAGACCTCGCTGGGTACTCTATGAAAACGTCCCCGGCCTGTTATTGTCTGGCGGAGGACGTGATTTCGGGATCTTTCTCAGCACGTTGGGCGAGTGCGGGTATGGGTACGCATACCGAGTGCTGGACGCACAGTTTTTCGGAGTACCACAGCGCCGCAGAAGAGTCTTTGTTGTCGGACATCTTGGAGATTGGCGACCTGCCGCCGCGGTTCTATTTGAGCCCGAAGGCATGTCGGGGGATTTTGCTCCGCGCAAAAAACCGCGAGAGAGAGTTGCCGCATACACTGAAAGCCGCTTTGGAATGTATAGTGAAGGATGCGGAACATTACGAAGAAAAGGCGGTACGCAGGGCGATGGCTCGGAAACGCTCGTAGTGCATGGTACTCAAGACCCAATAACTGCCACGGAAACAGCATTTCCGCTCGGACGCAACAACGGACAGGAAAATGTGTTATGTTTCGATGCGCGGTGCAACGGCGACGGGAATACAGTTAACACGCTCACGGGTGACCACGCCGGACGACCGACAGATTACACGCCTGTTATCGTCGCGATTCAGGCGAACATGATAAACCGCTCTGATAAAGCTGGTCCAAACGGCAAAGGATACAGTGAGGATGGAACGATGTTCACTCTCACTAGAAAAGATCAGCACGCAGTTGCTATCTGCGATGCACCGCAGGCTTTCGCACAGAACACGCGGGACGAGGTACGGTATATCGGCGGCGATGGGCAGACTGTAGGCACTCTCTGTTCCGGAGTCGGAGCGAAACAACAGACGTATATTCGGCATGGGTTCACTGTCCGCCGCCTCACGCCGCTGGAATGTGAGCGCTTGCAGGGATTCCCCGACGGATACACGAGGATCCCCGAAAAGGTGCTGGCATCGAAGCCACGAACAAAGCATTTCGAGCGATTCCCAGACATGTACGGCGAAAACCCGGACGGAACGTGGACAAAGTACGCGTGCGACAGCCACCGTTATGCGGCTTTAGGCAACAGCAAAAACACATATGTTGTCCGCTGGCTCGGTCGCCGCATCGAGTTTGTCGAAAGCGTTATGAGAGGTGAAGTATGATTCCATACGTCGGCGGCAAGTCCGCGCTTACAGACTGGATAATCGGGACGTTCCCGGAGCACCGCGCATTTGTCGAGGTTTTCGGCGGCGCTGGCTGGGTCACTCTGGCAAAGTCTCCGTCCGATGTCGAGGTGTACAACGACATAGACGATGCGCTCATCAACCTGTTCCGTGTTGTTCGCGACACTCAAAAGTCAAAAGAGTTTCTGCGGCGGGCAAAATGGATGCTCCACTCTCGCGCGGAACAACTGACCATGAGAAAAATATACCAGGACGACACCGCAAAAGACGACATTGATAAGGCTCTGGCATTTGCGTACTACATGACATGCTCTCGAAGCGGCAAACGCAAGGGCATGAGCTTTAAGCTCAACAAGTCCGACAACGCTACCGCACCCGCCAGCTGGCAAAGTTTTCTCCGGCGCATAGTCGAGACAAGAAACAGACTGCGCCCCGTTATCATCGAGAGCCTTGATTATGCCGACCTCGTTATGCGGTACGACAGTCCGGACACGCTTTACTATCTTGACCCGCCATACATCAAGTCCGACTATTACTACTGTGTGAACTGGAAATCAGCAGACCATGAACGGCTTGCTGGCGTTCTCCGTAACATAAAAGGCAAGTTCGTTCTCAGCTATTACGACGGCGCCTATGTCAGGTCGCTTTATCCTGGTTCTCATTTCCTGACGAAAGAATCTGTCGTCAAGGTGTGGCACAGCCACGGCGGCGACGGCTCGGAAACAAAGCCGAGGTCAACGGAACTGCTGATAACAAACTTTCAACCGATGGTCGGCGGACAGCTCACAATTGAACACTACATGTCAGAGGTGCAGCGATGAGCTTGAATAAAGGTCATTTGACAGCAAATAGAGATACTCAGTCTGATGAAATGTATACGCCGTATTATGCGGCAGAGCCGATCGTCAAGTATATCAATCCGGCACTGACAGTTTGGTGCCCATTTGACAAAGAATGGAGCGCATACGTCCGCATGTTTAGCAAGAACGGTAATCAAGTGATAGCTACCCACATTGACGACGGGCAGGACTTTTTCACATATGAGCCTGAGCACTATGATGTGATTATCAGCAACCCGCCCTTTTCTAAAAAAGATGCCGTGTTGAAGCGGCTTTACGAACTTAATAAACCGTTTGCCGTTTTACTTCCGCTGAACAGTTTACAGGGAAAGGGTCGTTTTGAGATCTTCAAACAGGGGGGGGCTCAGATGCTTGTCTTTGATTCTCGGTGCGGATTTCATAACCCAGTTAGCATTGATAAAACAGTTGAAAATACACCGTTTGCCTGCGCTTACTTCTGCCGTGGCTTATTGCCATGCGACCTGATTTTTGAGCAACTTAAACGCTATAAAAAGCCTCTGGAGGTACAGTCGTGAACAATCCTGAGCTTGTGAAACTGCGGACGCTGAACGCAGGCGAACGCTTTATATTCAGGTGCTATGCGAAGGGTGTCGATGAACCCGTATACGAATACACGGGAACATTCGGACGTGTGTACGAAAAGAACTCAGACTATTGCGTCGTAAAAGCAGATGGAGACGAAAAAGCGGGCCTGGAACCGAGCTACTGGCTCGTTGAAAAGATAGAAAATGAGCAGAAAGGACTTGATACCGTGCCGCACCAGAGTTAGTGTCGGATATAATAAAAAACGGAGTAACAACAATGAATAATGAAAAAATGGAAGCAGAATTCAACGAAGTTAAAGAAAGAGCTTTAATGCTTGCAAATAAAATTACAGAAGGGATTAACAAGTCATACGCCACCCCCGACTGGGTCTCTGTTGACGAACTGCTATACATCTCCGCTCGTTTGCAAGAGATAAGCGATTCCGTGAATGGTGAGGGCGAACATGCTGAATAACTGGATGATCACAGTTCCGCGCCCACTCGCGGGGGATTTTCTTCGCGAGGTGGAGGATGGCAAACGTGAGCCGCTGACAAAGCGGTTCAGAGTTCCGCCGCACATCAAAAACGTGCAACCCGGCGACCGTATGTATGTTGTGTTTCATGGACGTGTCAGGGGCTACATGACTGTCCTTTGGAACTACGTTGTCGAGGACTATGCAGAGTGCCGGACAACAGGTCGTTGTCTCTCGCCGGGGCGATACATCGGGTGCGATATCTCCGGCTATGTTGCAATCGAAAACGGTGAGACAATGCAGGGCTTCCGTGGTATAAAAAAGGTGACTATTCCATCTTATAGCGAATTTGTAACAGACATTTTGTCGTCGCTGGAGCAAGCCGTTTCCGTCGAAACCGAAGAGGTGTAATTATGCTAATGCAAAAAGCTGTTCAGCAAGCGTTGATTGAGGAAGAACGGTTTCTTATACTCGCCGCCGAATACGGCTTTAACGAAGAAGAAAGAAAAGTTATCAGAGACTATATGCGCCATTTGGCAATGACGACTATTGATAGCTATAGCGTTGTGTTAGACAGAAAAGGAGGGTATCTTCTGAACGGGTTATCAATAAGAAATGGCACTCATCTTCTTGACGAAGTTGGTTTGATTATCAGGAACGGTGAAGACCCTTTCAGGAAAATGCAGGAGATTGTATCAGAGTTTAACGGGAGAAAAGAAAATGCACGGAATAAATAAAGGTTTTTTCCAAGAGAAGATCCCAGAAGAGATAGACGGGATCATGATTATTGAAGAAGAATATCTTTTGCTCTTGTCAGACAAGGGCTTTACTACAGATAAACTTAGAATCATGAGAGAATATATTTATCAATTATCAGCGACAACTTGCGAGCGCTATAGTGTTGTTGCGGATAGAGAAGGATATCATCTCGCTATCGGTATCTTGCGTAATGACGAAGATCACCTTAAAGCCGCTGGATTGATTCTCGAACCGGGTGAAGACACTTTTGAAAAAATGCAGGAAAACATAGATAAACTTAAAATGATGAGAGAATATATTCGTAGATTATCAGATAGATGTAAGCACTATGGTTTTGTTTCGGATAAAAAAGGAGATCATCTCGCATACGGTATCTTGCGCAACGATGATGATCATCTTAAAGCCGCTGGATTGATTCTCGAACCGGGTGAAGACGCTTTTGAAAAAATGCTGGAAATCATGGACGATTTGGATAAGGAGGATAATGGTGGGCGAAACAGATAAATATACGTTATTCATTGATGGCAAGGAATTTAAGGGTCAAGTCGTAACATTGCCGGAAACTGACCCCGAAGCCGCACCCTTTCCGCTGGGGTTGCCCGAATTGTCGGGCAGTTTGACATTGCCTGAACTTCCGGCTCCGTGTGCGATAAGCCATTCTGCTATAATGATGCGCGCGATAAATCCCGCCGGATATGCCGCCGCGAAAAAAGATTTGGAAACCAGAGCGGGGTATTGATTACAACATTTTTTTAAACTTTTTTCATTTTACCCCTTGACATACCGAATAATATTCGGTATATTCACTTTATCAAGAGCGGAACACCGCAGAAAGGAGAAAAAAATGAGAGTAGTGAAAGTAACAAAAGAAACGAACACGATCAACGAAAATGAAATGAGAATGGAAACAGAAACAACCGATCTTTTCTCTATCAAGTGTGGCGATATATCGTCACACATTTACCACTCGCTTGTGCTTGAGAATGTTTCGAAAGATGGGCTTAAAAAGCTGGAAGATGCAATAAATGAACACGGGAGAGAGAACATCCGCGTTAATGGCAAGCTCTTAGATTATATTAAATAAAAAAGGCGGCTGTTTAAGCCACCTTTTTAAAGAACTTTTCTAGTTCGTTTCAACTCACAGGGGCGACCGCAATCGCCCCTGACTTTCTTAAATAATAACACACAGGTGGAGAAATGGAAATAAAAGTTTCAGCAACAGAGTTAAAAAAAATCCTTGAGCTTACAAATAAAGAGATTGCAGAGGCTCTGGGCAAGAGCGAGAGAGCAATCGAAATGTATTTTTCAAAAGCAACATCCCAAAACAACAGAGATATGCCCGAAGCTGATAAGAGATTGTTGATCTTACGATATAAGATAAAAGAGAAAGGGCTTGATCCTGATGAGCTTATAAACGAATTTTACGAAGATGAGGGGCTTTAACTCCGCTTTCCCCCGCGTGGCGGGGGAAACACCCCCGCCATCCCCCTGTTCCCGCGCCTGAAAATCTGATAAAATAATTCGCCATATTTAACTATATTCTCCGTATTCTCCATGTTCACCATGTTCGCTGGTCGGTTCCGCAAATTATTGTATGTTTGCGCTATAAGGAGCGGCAAACATGGCAATATCAAAAGCAACAGCACAGGAAATGCTTGATCTCTGGTTGAAAGCTGATAAAGCCGTCGCACTGAATCAGGAGTACAAAATCGGCGACAGGACATACACCCGCGCCGATGCCGATGTTATCACCGAAAAAATCACATACTACTCAGATATAGTCGACAGTTATACCCCAAAACGCTCAAGGGTCAGCAGGGTGGTGTACTGATGGGCGTTCTTGTAGATTTTCCCCCAACACACAAAGATATTTCGCCGTTCAAGGGTGCATCTATAGCTGAATCTTTCGGCAAGATGTGGCTTACATACACAGCAACAGCTGATGAAGAGGTTCTTTCAAGTCTCGAAATGTTAAGGGCGCGGAGCCGCTATCTCTGTAAAAACGATGTATCCGGAGGGATGATCGAAAACCTTGTAACGAACGTTGTCGGCACAGGGTTGCGTCTCGATATCACGCTCGACAACGAGTTGCTGGGGATATCCGAAGCAGACGCGGCGACATGGAGCCGCAATGTTGAGCGTCGTTTTCAGGTCTGGGCATCAAGCCCCGAACCCGATATCGAAAACAAAAGGTCTTTTTATACGATTCAGAGAAACGGTTTCCGTTCAATGCTAATCGATGGTGATGCAATCGCATTGCTGACAAATATAGAGCGCATGGGGAGTATTTCCTCTCTCCGCGTAAACACCATCGATGCGGCGCGCGTACAGTCGTCGGTTAGCGCATCGGGCATCATAAAAGATTCAAACGGCATGCCAGTAAAAATGGTTGTACAGAATCCCACAGATAACACTATCCGCACAGTTAATATTTATCACGAACTAGGACTTAGAAACATAGTCCACAGTTATATTGATGTGCTTATCGGTCAGAGCCGCGGTTTGCCGTTTATACAGTCGATCATCTCCCGCATGCGCAAACTTGAAAAATATTCCGAGGCTGAACTCGGTGCCGCTGTAATAACTTCCCTCCTTGTGCTCGCGTTCGAGAAAGCCCCGTCAAACGGCGGGGCTGCGGACGCATTCAAAGAACTACTTACGGGTAAATCTGGCGACGGAAAAGAGCAAAAAGGGCGTGATATACATATGACAGAGGGGATGCAGATTGATCTTGAACCCGGTGAGAAGATACAGACAGTAAAATCCGACCGCCCGAACAGCGGGTACGGCACATTTGTAGAATCGGTATGGAAAGAGATATCAATAGCGTTGAACGTCCCATATGAAATCCTTACAAAACAATTCGGTAAATCCTATTCCGCATCTCGCGGAGCAATACATGAAGCATACAAATACTTTCTGGCAATGCGCGACCAGTTTGCCAGTGAGTTTGTCCAACCGATTTACGAGCGCTGGCTCTTTGAAGAGGTAGCTGAAGGGCGCGTTGTTGCGCCGGGGTATCTTACTGATGCCTTCCTTCGGCGTCTCTGGTCTGCTGCCCGTTGGGTAGGCCCCCCGAAAAGCGCGCTGGACGAAAACAAAGAAGCGTCTGCCGCCAAGACCCGTATAGGAACCGGATACAGCACACTGAAAAAAGAAGCCGCAGCGTTTGACGGTAGCAACTATGAAGATGTTTACGCACAGCGCAAACGTGAAGCCGAAAAAGAAAGAGATCTGGAGGCTATCAAAAATGAATCTTTATCTTACAAGTGATAATGCCGCTGCCGAAGCAGTGCATAAGCTGTTATCAACACATACAGAAGTAACCGTTACGGATGGGGTGACAGTCGAAGACCTCGACATCATCAACGGAGTAGCGGTTATCCGTGTCGCCGGACTTCTGACCCCTTACAGATACTGGGAAAGCACTATGTATACTGGGATGAACTTTCTGAGAGCTAAACTGCAATACGCTGCCAACTCTCCGGATGTTCGTGAAATCGTTCTTGAAATTGATTCCCCCGGCGGGGCGGCTGTGGGCATAGACGAAACTGCCGCATATATCCGCAAAATATCAGAAACAAAAAAGGTCACTGCTTTTGTGTCGGGAGTGTGTGCCAGTGCTGCCTATTGGCTGGCATGCGCATGCTCTGAGATAGTGGCAACACGCACCGGGCAGCTCGGGAGCATCGGCGTTGTTATCAGCATGTTTAAGATGGGTGATTTCATCGCAACGGTAACATCAAAGCAGAGCCCGAACAAGAGCCTGACTCTCGAAACCGATGAGGGAAAAAAGCTCTATCAACAGAGAGCCGATGATCTTGCCGACATTTTCATAAATGCAGTTGCTGAATACAGAAAAATGAAGGCAGAGGAGGTTATCAAAGCGGGTGATAGCGGGAACGTGCTTATAGCATCAAAAGCCGTTGAAAACGGACTTGCTGATAGAATATCCACTCTGAACGAGTTGCTGAACATAAAGAATACGGAGGACAACAACATCATGGATATCAACGAACTGAAAGAAAAACACAAGTCGGTTTATGCCCAGGCCGCTGCCGACGGCGTAGAAGCTGAAAAGAAAAGACAGAGCGATATCAGGGCGCTGTCTCTGCCGGGATACGAAGACCTGATAGAAGCGGCACTGAACGATACGAAGCAGACCGCTGCGGCGGTTTCTGTGGAGATGATACAGCGACAGAAAACAAAGGGCAAAGACGTGCTTAAAACTCTGAAACAGAAAAGTGAAGATGCTGTACTGGCTGTTGAAACCGACCCCGCCGCAGAGGAACCCAATGCAAAAGCTGTTGCTGATGCGAAAGCCGAAGACGGTGCCTATGCCTTTATGACCGGAGGTAAATGATGAGCGGAATAAGAAGAGAAACTTTTGAAGATGTCCAGCTGATCAGCGGACGTTTTCCCTACCACTCTCATGTTGTAACGGTCGAATCCGGACAGAATCTTTCCCGCGGGGCAGTTCTCGGAAAAGTGACTGCATCGGGCAAGTATAAACTGTCCGCCTCGGCGGCGACAGATGGAAGCCAGACAGCAGTTGTAATACTCGCAGAAGACGTTGACGCAACGTCGGCAGACACCGACGCTATCGTGCTGATAACTGCCTCTGTTGTAGCTGACGCACTCATATACGGCGAAGGACACACACAGGAAACAGTGTGGGAATCTCTCGCCGCAAACTCAATTTATATCATCGAGGTGCTTTAATGCCGTTTCCTACAATTACAAGAATATCAGATGTTGTTTCCGCGAGAAAACGCAGAAGCACCATCCTTTCCAGAAAAGCTTTTAAGTACGACACCCCTCGTCTTGAGGGGACAAGAAAAGTCCGTATTGACATTAAAAAGTCCGGACGCAAACGTGCGCCGCTGGTTACACCGCTGACGGGTAATCCGATAATAGACCGTACAAACGTTGACAGAATTGAAATCGAGCTGCCTGTTCTCGGCGGAGCCACGGAAACAACAGCAGAAGAGCTGTTCAAAGCTTATGCGGGTAAAGCGGAAGTTACTACGTCTGAATACATAGATGTTTACAATCGGATTCTTGACGATTCGGCTGAAATCGACGATGCGATCACCCGGACAGAAGAGTACATGGCGGCAGAAGCCCTTAAAACAGGCGGGTATACACTCGAAGGTCTTGACGGTTCCGGAGGAACTATCGAAGTCGCGTTTGACTTTTTGAGAGATCCCGAACTGACGGTAGTTCTTTCCGGCACAAGCCGTTGGGGTCAGAGCGGTGTCAGTGCGTACAAATCTCTGTCGGCTCACAGAAGTCTTGTCCAGACAAAGGGCGGACTTAACCCGAATCATTTTTTCATGGGCGAAACAGCAATGGAGCTATTTCTTCTTGACGATGATGTTCAGAAACTTCTTGACAACAGAGGTATGAACATGGGTCAGCTGATGCCCGACGAGTTGGACGGTGATGTAACTTACATGGGCTTTGTTCGCACAATCGGACACATCTATAAATACACCGCAGGATATGCAGATGATGATGGTTTTCACAAGTACATCCCCGACAACGGTGTCGCAATGTTCTCAGATGCCGCCGACAACAGAACGTACTATGGCGGTATCGCTGTAAACGTAAACGATACTATCATTATTCAACGCGGGCGCCGCGTTGTATATCACAACGTTACAAAACGCCCTCCCATCACGGAATTCCTCGATGTTAACAGTTCCCCCCTGCTTGTTCTGGGTGAGCCCGACACGACCGGATATATGGAGGTGTAACATGTATATCGCAATTAAACATATCAACCACGACGGTAAAAAATATCAACCCGGTGCGGCTCTGCCTGAGATGTCAGCGGAGGATATTGATCGTCTGAAGGGACACAAGGCGATCAAGGAAGTCGCTGAAGCAACAGTCTCAGCAACTACTGAAAAGAAATCTGTTTTTGAAACAATAACAGATGAAACGGCGCTTACCGAGGCACTGCTTAAAAAACTGACAAACGACGAGCTTGTAAAGCTTTGCGACGCGCGCGGCGTTGGGCACAGCGAGTGCAGTAAAAAGGCTGACTATATAGAAGCCCTTCTTTCCCCCGAAGAGTAGGTTTTGCCCGTTGTCCCCGGCACGTCCGGGGGCTTCGGATAACGCCGTACAGAGGTAAAACATGGACGCAGGAATTGTAATCGGTTTAGTGCAGCTTGGGGTTACTGTAATCGGCGGGTTTGTGCTTATGCCCATGCGCGGAGATATAAAAGACCTGCGTGACAAGGACGATAAAACGCATGAAAAGTTTGTATCTAAAGAGACTTACAACAGAGATCACGCAACACAGGAAAAGGTGAACGACGACCTTTTCAAGCGGATGAATAAACAGGAAGTGCTTTGCGGAACAAGGCACGGAGGAACATGCAAATGAAAAAAGCTGAATTGATAAGAGTTGAACACGGGAAGGAACACACTATCGGCGTGATGCTGATAGATGGGGTTGCCTTGGGGTTCACAATGGAAGATGAGTGGGCAGACAACAAAAAGTCGGTTTCCTGCATACCGACAGGTACCTACACTGTGGTACGCCATCAGTCGCCGAAATACGGTGAATGTTTCATGGTTGAGAACGTGCCGAACCGTTCGCTGATACTGATACATGCTGGCAACACGGACGACGATACCGAGGGCTGTATCCTGCTCGGGCGAAACACAGGCATGATGAACGGGGAGCGCGCTGTGATGAACAGCAAGCTGGCAGTCGCTGATTTCATGGCTCTCATGAAAGGCGAAAACAAATTTGAACTCACGATCACAGATTGGAGGTCGGCATGACAGGTCTCGTATCCAAAGCCATTATCGCAGGACTTACTAAAGTCCTGTCGGCGTTTCTCGCAGAGAAAGTACTTACAAAAGTGATCATTGGCATTTTGAAAATCCTTGCGACAAGAACGACAAACACCCTCGACGATGAACTCGTTGTCGAGGTGGAAAAGGCACTGGGCGAATAAGATGAACGTTAAAGAGCAGATGCGGGAAGACCTTAACGCAATATTCAGCACCGACGAAAACGCGGTGACGCTGCGTATCAACAACGTTGAGATGATCGTAATTGATCTTCGCACCGGAGGCAAGCGCGCAGAAAGCGAATACGGTAATTATGCTATGCATCAGGCTAACACAAAGACCAGGACACTGCACATCAGAGAAACAGATATGCCGGCCGCACCTGTCCCCGAGAGCATCATGTATGTCGGGGACGAGGCGTGGACGGTAAAAGAAACCGATTACGCCATGGGCGAACACATCGTCACGCTGGAGATGAACGTATGAAACGAATCGGCGGCAGATACAAAGCGCAAACACGGAGCCTCAGTTTCACGGCTGAATCAGATATCGGTGAGATGATAGCGGCTCTGAAATTGTACACACACGAGCTTGATATCGTCGTTCCTGAACTTGTAAATAAGTCGCTGGACGACCTGCGGACAGAGCTTAAAGACAGGGTAACAAGCGAATACAACGTATCTGCAAAAGATGTCCGCTCGGCAATGACAATTAAAAAGGCATCCAAAAGCCGCCCTCGTGGGGCTGTTTCTGTGTATGGCGGACATATCCCGCTGTTCGATTTTGCACCCGACCCAAGCACACGCTACAAACGCATAGCCGACCGACCCGAAATCGGCGTGTCTGCACAGATCAAGCGCGGCGAAGCCCGTACCATGTTTGCCGGGTCTTTCATCGCTGATATGCCCTCTCGCGGGATGGGTGTTTATAAGCGGGTGGGAAAAGAGGGCGGACAGGTTACGCACCTGACGGGCCCGAGAATCCCGCAAATGGTCGTTGAATCGTCAAACGTATCATACGTTGAGGACTACATTCACCGCAGGTTTTATCAAAGCTTGTCTCTGTCCACGGGACAGGGGCATCAAGGACGTATAGGATTCGGCAAATGAACGCAGAACTGACAAAAGCACTCAAAGAACTCTTTCAGAACACACTGAATGATTGCTTTGAAGAGGACAATAAAGGGGAGTACAAGCCGTTGTCTTTTTACGAATACGCCCTGCCGAGGCGAGATGCCGCGGGAGAGAAACTCCCTTTTATAGTTTTTTTCCCACTTGACGGCGAGGACGATGACAGCAGCGAAAAAGAAGTTACTCATATCGCGATAAGCTGTTGCATACACTTGGCAATGGACAAAACAGGTTCTTTTGAACAGCTCTCAGAGGGCAATCTTGCTGTGATGTTACTTTTGAATAGAGTCAAGAAGGTTTTAAGGGAAAACAGGATAGTCGGCAATATGTTCAGAAGAACAGGAAAAATGAAATGGAAACTTTTTGATAATAACACTCAACCGTCACCTTTTTTTTATGCGGTGATTGAAGCGTCGTTTGAATCATACATCGAAAGAAAACCAACAAAAGCGGAGGATAACGCATATGGCAAAAAATTCGGAAAAGACTTCGTCCTCAAGTGAAGGTGATAACATCACTCAGACTGGCGAGGATGTGAAACAGGAAGAACCCACAGCGGCAGTCGTAAAAAAAATCTATGGCGGGCCTACAATCATTCCGCTGGGTATTAGCAAGGGTACAACATATCTGTCTATTCCTTCGGGCGTTCCCGACTATATGCACTTTATGTTTTTGCCCATTGCTGAATACAGATCAACCGTGCAATCTGCGTCTTTCATCAGAAAATGCACAGAAGCCATAAAGAAATATAAGGAGGCTTGATATGGCATATTTCCACGGCATAAGAACATATGAAAGCGGCACAGGGATATCTACCCCGATTGTGTTAGAAGCCAGTGTCCCCGTAGTTGTCGGTACAGCTCCTGTTCATAAAATTGAAGAGGGATCGACTGGTGCGGTGAACACTGTCAAGCTCTGTCGTACATATTCAGAGGCTATTGAATATTTCGGCTATGATGCGGATTGGTCAAAATACACGCTCTCAGAAGTAATTTATTCTCAGTTTCAGGCATATGCTATTGCACCTGTTCTGATGATAAATGTATTCAATCCAGCTGTGCATCGTACAACTGTTGACGAGGAAGCGGCAACTTTTACTGCAAAAAACACAGTCTCTCTCAAGTATGACGGTATTCTTGCCGATCCTGTTGTCAAAACCGTCGATGCAACAACAACATATGTAAAAGATGTTGACTATGAGGTTGACAGGATTGGCGGGGTTATCACGCGACTTACAAGCGGTTCTATCCCCGCGAGCGGCAACGTGGCAGTTTCTTATGTATACGGTGACCCAACTCTTGTCACTGCTGACGATATCATCGGCGGTGTTGATGCCGGGACAAATGCAAGGACAGGCTTTTCACTGATAGACAACTGTTATACTCAATTCCGTATTGTACCGGGCATGATTGCGGCTCCGGGGTGGTATCAAAACGATGTAATTACAGTTGCACTTGCGAAAGCATCAAGCGTCAATACGGTTTTCAAGTGTTATGTTGTTGCAGATATCCCTGACAAGATTGTAACAAAGTATAGGGACGCTGTCGCATACAAAAATGACAATAATCTTGTAGACCCCGAACTTATACTGTGCTACGGCACACTTGGACTGTCTGACAAAAAATATCGTCAGTCTACTCAGTTCTGTTCACTGACACAATCAATCACTTCCAATAATCAGGGTATTCCACATGAGTCTCCGTCGAACAAAAATTACAAGATGGATTCGATGTATATCAACGATGAAGAGGTTTCTCTTGAGTTGACTGAAGCGAACTATCTAAACAGCAACGGCATTGTTACAGCGCTGAATTTTGAAAACGGATGGACTTGCTGGGGGAATGACACTTCGGCATACCCCAGTAGCGGAGACGTGAAAGATTATCAGATAGTCGGCAGACAAATGTTTCTTTGGGAGCAGGTAAGTCTGATCAGAAGATTCTGGAGAGATGCAGATAAGCCGATGACAAAACGTCTCGTAACAAGAATCCTTGATACAGAAAACAGAAAACTGGACGGTCTTACGTCTGCCCAGAAAATCCTTGGCGGACGTGTTGAGTTCAACTCAGACCAAAACTCAACAACAAGTCTGATGTCTGGCGCAATGTTGTTCAAAGTTTGGATGTCTTTTGCCGCGGCGGCAGAAGATATATGTTTCGATATAGAGTATGACCCTGCGTATACGCAGTCGCTGATTTAATGGAGGTATGTAATGGGAAAAAATACTAATCTTCTTTCAGGCCCTGTTGACGCGTTTATAGTTTACAGAGGTGACACAAGCATGCTCGGTGTAGCAGAGTTTACAGGCCCCGATATTGAAAGAATGAAAGAAACTCAGAAACTTGCAGGCGTAATGGGCGAGCTTGATTTTGTGACAAGATCATTAAAAGCTATGACTGCAAAAATGAAATTCAGCTCAACAAACGGGCTGACATATGAGCTTGCAGAACCCGGTAATCAGGAAATTGAGCTGAGAGCAGTAATAATCAGCTATGACAAGGGAGAAACCGAGTATACAGAAACCGGACAGGTTATCCGCATTAATGCTGAAAATACAAAAGCGCCCGTGGGAAAATTCGCAACGGGCAACAACATGGACGCCGAATACGAGTTCTCTGTTCATAGTCTGAAAGTAACTATTGACGACGAAGATGTCACACAGATAGACCCTGCAAACTTTATTTATAAAATAAACGGTACCGACTATATGGAAAACTATCGGTCGTTGCTGGGGATGAACTGATATGAGCGAAACAGTAATCGTAAAACTTAAAAAACCGCATGCGTTTGACGGCAAAGAATGTACGGAACTGGCGATGCGCCAGCCCTTGATCGGCGATGAAGTTAAAGCGGCGAAATTTTCTCAGGTAAAAGAAGAGCGGGAAACCTATCTCATGGCTAAACTCTGCGGGGTAAAACATGAAGATTTTCAGAAAATGCCGCTGTCAAATTACGAGGGCTTTACAGATGCGTATAACAGTTTTTTCCGCGAGGACGACGAGAGTACGCAGACATCAGATACTGCGTCGTCCAGCTCTCAAGAGTAACGAAAACACCGATATCGTTCTGGCTTGAACTCGACGAAGAGGAATTCCACGAATGGTATCAAACGGCTGTCAGGGTCGTGAAAGACGAGAATAAAGACTGAAAGCCGCTTTAACGGCAAACTTGACGGGCAGCATGATCAGAAAGCCCATGATAAGCCCGAAGATGATATTTGCGATTCTATCCTCCGGTGTGTTGCCAGCGAGGGCATACACGGGGGCGAGAAGATAGTAGCCGAGGGCAAATGTCAGCAGATAGGAGAGAGGCAAAATGAAAGAATTTGGAATCAGTTTTGTCATAGGTGCCGTCCTCGGTGGTAGTTTCAAAACTAGTATAGGCACCGTTGAGGAAAAAGTCAAGGCGCTGGACGGAAACGTCGGGAGCCTTGGCAAGACGATGAAACAGATAGATAGTCTGCGCAGTCTCGACGAATCACTCATTAAGAATAAGGGCGGGCTTGAAAAAGCCCGCGCCGATCTTGCGGCGCTTGAGCCGCGTCTTGCGGAGATACGCGGTAAATATACCGCGCTGTCGGATGCCGTAAAATCCGCCGACGTTGAGATGGCGGCGTCAAAAGCGAATTATGAGCAGGTGCGCAACCGCGTTTCCTCTCTCAAAATAGAACTCCAGAATACAGATACTTCCACCGACGAACTGAAAAACGCTCTTGCATCCGCGAACCGTGAGCTTGCACAGAGCAAATTACGTTTCGATGAATCAAAAACCGCTATGTCGAAGGCAAAAGCGGAACTCTCCGCCATCACGCCGGAGATGAAAGAACTGGATCAGGCTCATAAAAAAGCCACATCGAACGTTGATATGTTTGAGAACACTATCAAAAAAGAATCCCGCTCGGTAGTCGAACTCGGCGAGGCTCTGAAAAAGGCGAAAGTTGACACAGCAAATCTTGACGCAGAACAGAAAAAACTTGCGGCGACACTTGAAAAGCAGAAAGCGCGGAAAGAAAAGCTCGGCTCTCTGATGGAGACAAGGGACAATCTGGCAGATCAGCGGAGCCGCTTAAACGGTCTGGTGCTGGGTGCGGCGGCAAGTGTCGGCACACTCTCAATCCCCATGAAATTGAGCATGGAAAAAGAAGATTTCATGCTTGATGTGTCTAAAAACGTTAAAGGGTTGGATACTGCCGCGGACATGCACGAAATGGAGATGGAAGTCCGCAAGATCGGTCGTTCCTCTCTGCTGGGGGCTGAAGGCGTGGCGAAACTCGTTGCGGAAGCTGGTATGATCGGCATGGCGAAAAATGACGCTATACAGTTTGCCGGGACTGCTGAAAAAATGGCTACAGCTTTCGGCTTGTCTGCCGATGAAGCGGGCGCATCTATATCTAAAATAAAAGCTACGATGGGGCTGTCTCTGGGAGAGATAAGCTCTCTCGGAGATGCGATAAACTATGTCGGCGATAATACGGCGTCGTCCGCCGCAAGTATAACAAATATGCTACAGCGGAACGGCGGGTTGTTAAAATCGACGACAGGACTTGCATCAGCACAGATAGCGGCATTGTCCGCCGCTTTCGATGCCGCCGCCCCGAACACGGAAATGGCGGCTACAGCACAGAAAAACTTTATCCTCACCATGACTTCCGGAGCCGCCGCAACGAGCGCACAGCGCGATTCTTTTAAGGCGCTTGGACTGTCCGCGGAGGATATGGCAGAGCGTATGCAGACAGATGCAACAGGGGCAATCAAAGAAGTGTTCGACGCACTGAACCAGCTTTCGGACGCAGATCGCGGCGCAACAATGGCAGAACTGTTCGGCAAAGAATCAGTCGGCCCCATCGCGGGGCTTATGGGCAACATGAAAGAGTTTGAAAAAACCATGGGTCTTGTCGCTGACAAAACGAGATACGCAGGGTCTATGCAGTCTGAGTATGAACGCAAGATGGGTACTGCCGGAACCTCTTCTGTTAAGATGAAAAACTCAATGAAAGAGATCGGGTATGTAATCGGCGATATCTTACTTCCGCCGCTTGCAACTGTTTTCGGTGTTATCGGCTCGCTGGCTGTCCGGTTCGGTGATTTTGCCGCCGCAAATCCACGTGTTACTAAAACAGTTGTCGGTCTTGCTGTGGGTCTGGGTGTCGGACTTACTGCTGTTGTCGCCTTCGGATACGGGATAAATATCATTCGTACTGGACTTGTGTATACCCGAATAGCACTTATCAGCACAAGTATGGCTACTGGAAAGTTTGGCTCTATCGCCAGCATTACAGGTATGCGCATGGCTGTTGTATCCGGTGCTACAAAAGCGTGGGCAGCAGCGCAATGGCTCTTGAACGCCGCGATGTCTGCAAATCCGATCGGCGCAATCATTGTCGGCGTGGGCGCGTTAATAGCCATTGGTGTTGTGTTGTACAAAAAATGGACACCGTTTAGGTTGATGGTTAACAGAATATGGAACGGAATGAAACAATTTGGCGGTATTGTCGGGATGCTGTTCCCTATCGCCGGACTTGGTACATTTCTTTATAAAAAATGGGAACCTTTCAGAAAATTGATAGATGGTGTAGGTGGTGGTATCAAAAAAGTCGGCGGATTTGTCGGCAAGCTGTTCGGATTCGGCAAAGGCGATAAAGCTGAAGAACAAAAGAAAGCGGCGCCTCAGGTCGGTAGAACAGCACGCATGATAGCGCCGAATCGTCAAGCAACTCCAGACAAGATGCCCGCGCAACAGGCACAGCCGCGGAATATCCCCATTACCCCATACAAAATGCCAGCACAACAGGGCGGCGGACAGCAGAAACAGGTGAATATCACCGTTAAAAGCTCGCCGACAATTGTTGTTCAGGGCGGTTCTGTTGACGCGGCGAAAGCGGCTCTTGCAGGACACCACGACGATCTGGCGCGTAAGATCAAAAAAATGCAGGAAGAAAAAAGCAGGGTCTCATATGAGTAAATACACTACTATCAGCGGCGACATGTGGGACATGATCGCTTATAAAAAATACGGCACTGAAAAGGTATTTCCGAAAATCATCGAGGCAAACCCGGAGTATTGCTCTGTTGTTGTTTTCCCCGCCGGAATCGTGCTGACACTGCCGGACATCGACACCACAGAGCTTGCTGACCTGCCGCCGTGGAGTACGGAATCATGATAGCGAGATATGCCCGCGTCCGCGTTATGTATAACGGAAAAAACATAACAGCGGACGTATCAGATAAAATTCTCGGGTTCACGTTCACCGATAATGCCGCAGGAGAAATGGATAATATTGATCTAACGCTTGAAGATACAAATCTCAATTTCATGGGGTCATGGTTTCCGGGCAAGGGAGCCAAAGTAAAAGCCTACATCGACACATTCAACTGGAATAAATCCGGTGAAAAGCTCTCGCTGTACTGCGGTTCGTTCCGCATCGACGAGGTCGAGTGTTCGTTTAACCCGAACACAATCAGCATGAAAGGCGTATCCGCGCCTCTGGGTTCCGGTATGAAAAAAACAAAGAGGACGAAAGCGTGGGAAGGCATGAAGCTGAAAGACATTGCAAGCCAGATAGCTGCCGCGAATGGGTTAAAATTTTTCTGGCACAGCACAATGAATATGGGTGCCATGCGCTATGATCAGCGCGATGAATCCGACCTCACGTTCCTGAAACGGGCGCTTGATGTGTACGCACATCATGTGAAAGTGAGTGAAGAAACGCTTGTTTGCTATTTCGAGGATGATTATAAACTGATCGTCCCCTCTGTAACATACACGCCGAAAACGATCGAAACAGGTTCGTTTCGCGACAAAACGGACGGTACCTACAGCAAAGCAAAGGTACGTTACAACAATCCGAAAACAAAAAAAACCGAGAGCCACGAAGTATCTGACAGCACGAACACCAGCGGACAGGAGCTTAATGTAAACGTCCGCGCAGAGAACAAAGCGGATGCTGAAAATAAAGCGAAAGCCGCCCTCAAAAAGAAAAATAAAGAGGGCGTAACATGCAATATATCGTGCATGGGCAATCCGTCGCTGCGCGCGGCGTATCGTCTTTCACTGTCCGGTTTCGGGCATTTCAGCGGGACGTATTTCACAGATAAGGTTACTCACAGCTTGGATAAAAGCGGCGGGTATACCTGCTCGGTGGAGGCACACAGACCATGATTGATAATGGCGATGTAAAAGAATTACAGGATGTCGTGATGAACTTAACCCGCGTTGGCGTTGTGTCCGCGGTGGATGCTACCCGTGCCGCTGTGCAGGTTGTTTTCAACGATGCCGACGACATGGTCTCGAACTGGCTGCCCGTTCTTCAGATGTTCGCACACAAGAACAAAGCCTATGCCCTGCCGGACGTTGACGAGCAGGTGCTTTGTGTTTTCCTCGCTTCGGGGCTTGAAAACGGGTTCGTAGTGGGTTCGTTTTACAGCGATGAGGATACCCCGCCCGTTACCGATGCCGACAAGTTCCATATCGCCTTCGAGGACGGAACGACGATCGAATACGATCGCGCGGCGCATAAGCTCACAGCGGACGTAAACGGAGACGCGGAGATCAAATGCAATCTGCTTACAGTGGATTGTCCGGACAGCACGTTCACGGGCAAAGTAATAGTCGAAAATGGTCTTGAGGTCTCCGGCGGCGGGGAAAACGCTGTTAAAGTTAACGGACGCATGCAGGCAACCGACGTTGCAACGGACGAAGGAATCAATCTTGACAGCCACGTCCACGGCGGCGTTGAGCATGGAGATAAAACATCAGGAGCGCCACAATGATAGGCAGTTGGGGTTCAAGCATAATTTTTGAAACGTCGGCGGATTACATCCATACGTTCACGAATCTGAAACGTGATGTAGAGGCGAAGACGAAAAGTCACAGCCTTGTAAATTCACTTGATAAGACACAATTTCTCGGTCGAGGACTTTATAAAATCACGTTCGACATGGTTTTTAAAGTACAAATGGGCATAGTGCCGATGCAGTGCGTTGATCGCCTCCATGCGGCGTTCACGTCTGGAGAGGTTAATAACCTCCGAATCGGCAAAAAGGGATTCGGGAAATTCATGATCACGAATCTGTCGGATACGTTCGACGATATCATGAATCGCGGCGAGATAGCCTCCGCCACCGTGTCTGTAACATTGCAGGAGTATGTATGAGCATAAACATAATGCCATCGGACACTTACGAAGAGGTCGTACAGAACATAGCAATGATTCTGGGCACGCTGAAAGGCTCTGTGCTTACGGACAGAGAATTCGGCATCAGCGCCACGCTGATAGATTTGCCAATGCCAGCGGCTATGGCGGCTCTGGAAGCGGAAATCCTTGATGCAATCGAAAAATATGAGCCGCGCGCGAAGATTACGAGCATAGAGTTTTCGCAGGATGCGGACACCATGGGTGGGCAATTGATGCCTGTTGTACAGTTTGAGGTGATAGATGAGTAATCTTGATTTGATAACAGTGGATGTTGAGACAAAAAAGACATCGTACATCAATGAGTTTGAGGCGGCTAGCGGGCGGACGCTGGGAACGGCAGACCCGATCCGCCTGCTTTTGATAACGCTGGCGGGGATAGTTTCCGCACACGAAACAGTTATCAACAACATAGCCGCACAGATGTTTTCGCAGACCGCCACAGGCGGCAATTTGGACTATCACGGATATGATGTGCTTACTGATCGTCTTGAGGCTTCCGCCGCCGTTACCACGTTACAGTTCACGCTGTCTGCGTCGTTGACGTTCAGCGTTGTGATTCCCTCCGGAACCCGCGCCACAGCGGGTGATGATTACGTTTTTGCCACCGACAAGGCGCTTACAATACCCGCTGGGAATGTAACGGGTTCGGTGTCCGCAACATGCACCGTTTCGGGTGCGTTTGCGAACGGGCTTGTCGCAGGGCAGATCAATAACATTGTTGATCCGGTGGGGTATGTGCAGAGCGTTGTAAACACGTCCGCCACGTCCGGCGGTGCCGACGCGGAGTCGGACGATAACTACCGCGAGCGCATCCGCATAGCTCTTGAGAGCTTCACGGTTGCCGGCCCCGAAGGTGCGTACATTTACCACGCAAAGTCCGCACATCAGGACATAGCTGACGTGTCGGTTGTTATGACCGAGGCGGGTACCGTTACGATTTACCCGCTGCTGACCGACGGCATACTGCCCACCACGGAGATACTTGATCTCGTCGCGGCGGCGTGCAGCGCAACGGACGTGCGCCCGCTGACCGACAACGTGATTGTCGCCGTGCCTGAACAGGTTGAATACACCGTGGCGCTGACATACTACATATCCGAATCAAACGAACAGCTACAAACTTCAATTGATACCGCTGTTAAGGCTGCGGTTAACGAATATACGCTCTGGCAGGCATCGAAACTTGGACGGAATATCAACGATTCGGAGCTGATCAGGCGCGTTATCGCCGCCGGAGCTTCGCGGGTTGCGCTCACGTCGCCTACGTTTACTGCGTTGGAAGCAAATCAGCAGGCGGTTGCAACGTCCGTATCCGTTTTATACGGAGGTACGGAGCATGACTGATTTTTCAGCGTTAAGTCTGCGGGCGCTTTTGCCCGCTCCGCTGCGTAGCGACGAAGAGATCGCCATAGTAGCGGATATCATTTCCGCCGATCTTCAGAAGATAAACAATACCGTTAAGCTCATAAATCTGAAAGCAACATTGGCACAGCAGACCGACGCGGTTCTTGATGAGCTTGGCTATGAAAAACACATAGAGGGCTACAGTTCCACTTTGTCCCGCGCAGTGCGGGAATCGCTCATTCACAGGGCTATACAACTGCACAGATACAAAGGCACACCCGCGTCGATGCAGTCCGCTCTGGATTCGCTCGGATACGGCATAACGATCGCCGAATGGTTCGATTACGACGGAGAGCCGTATCACTTTAAGATAGAGCTGGATCTCTATGGGCAGGAAATCTCGGACGCGGAATACGCGCTGATAGATACGTTTATTGATCAGTATAAAAACGTCCGGTCAAAACTGGACGGTATCACAGTCAATTTCGCGCTCGATGGTCTTTTTTACGAGGCTGTGAGCCTCCAAACGTCAGAAATCATTACATTAAAACCGTAAGAGGTAAAAATGGGAACATATAGTCCGATACTTACAAACACAGGAGCGGCGGCTATTGCGGCGGCGCGGGCAAACGGCACAGAAATCAATTACACACAGATAGCCGTGGGGGATGCGAACGGCACGTCATACGCTCCGTCGGCTACGCAGACCGGACTTGTTAATGAAGTCTGGCGCGGCTCTGTTGAGAGCGTATACATTCATGAAAACTATGATAACAGGGTCGTATGCGAAGCACGAATCCCCATCGACGCCGGAGGGTTCGATATCCGAGAGGCAGGAGTTTTTGACGAAAACGGCGTAATGATAGCTCTGGCAAGATACCCCACGACTACTAAACCTTTGCCGGGTTCAGGAAGCGAAAAAGACCTGCTTGTGCGTTTTATTTTTGAGGTCACGTCCGCCGCTGAAGTTACGCACATTATCGACCCTTCGCTGATCTATGCGACGAAAGAGTATGTTGATGCGCGTATACGCCACGTCCGGATTGCCACGTCCGGAAACATCACGCTTTCCGGCGCGCAGACGATAGACGGTGTTTCCGCTGTAGTGGGCGACCGTGTTCTGGTATGTGCGCAAAGTGTAGGCACTGCGAACGGCGTTTATGTAGTGTCCGCGGATGCGTGGACAAGAGCCCTTGACTTTAACACAGATGAAAATATTCTACCTACGGCGCTGATAACAGTATCCGAGGGGACACTACATAAAGACAGCCTTTGGATGCTGACAAACGACAGCATCACAATAGGCACCACGGCGCTTGCGTTTACAAAGGTGTTGCCCGATGAATCACAACGCACGATTATTGATACCGAAGCCCCCACGGGCAACACCGCCACGCCGACAAAACTGTGGTCATGGCTCGCTAATACGATCAAGAGTATCACCGGAAAACCCAACTGGCGCACAGCTCCGGCAATCACGCTGGAGTCGACAAAAAGTCACGTGGACGCAACCGTAGCCCATGGGGCAACATCCGCCTCGACCGCTATGGCTATGATGTTGAGGGATGTAAACGGTTATTCAAACGTCGCCACGCCCCCGGCCGGGGATGCAAGCACAAAAATAGCGACCACCGCTTTTGTTGAACCAAAAGTCGATAAATTGCAGACGCTTACATCCGCTATAAATTTAGATACGTTAAAAACCACAGGGTTTTATATGAACCCCATCAGCACAAATGCTACTAGTAATAACTATCCGGAGATATCTGCCGGATATCTCTCAGTAGTTGGCAACGGCATGTCGGCGGAGCAAACTTATGCTGTGTATAACAGCACAAAAAAGTGGCGGCGATTTTGCATTAATGATGGCACATGGACTGCGTGGGCTGTAATCTGGGATGCAAATAGTGATGGCGCAGGTTCAGGGCTTGATGCCGATCTGTTGGATGGGTTAAATTCGGCAGATTTTACCCGCCGTTGGTATGTAGCCACTACCTCTAGTACGGCGAGGTGGGCAAAATTATGCAGCATCTCTGCGGGCATGAGTGGCGGGTCGCGGATCACATTTTTGCTCAGCGGCGGTGTCGGAGCGTATGGAGATGCCCGCGGGAACGGGCACGCGATACTTGATCTCACGCTGTTGAACACGAGCCTCTGGGCAGCCACGTTATACAACACGATTGGTCTGGCATCGCCAGCAATAAGAGGTGTGAAAATAGTCGATCTTGGCAACACAGCCGCTGAAGTATGGCTCGAGATGAGTACATATGCTACAGTCAGCGCTATCATGCTTAGTAACAATGAGGCGAAGGTTACACCAACCTCGTATGCTACAACAACAGCTCCTGAGGGGTCGGATGGGTATATATATTATATGTGGCACAGCGGGAACGATGGCGCGGGTTCATGGCTTGATGCCGATATGCTGGATGGTATCGAATCAGCACGCATGATATACGGCGATTCTGCTAATGGTTCAATCGCTGTAACAGATGCAAACGTAATCGTTAAATCGGGTTTTTATCATTGCGATTCGGCAGCGGCAAATATCCCTGTTGTGCTTGGTGGCTCTTTGTTGCACCAACAACACGCTACTGTAGATACCTATGCATCACAGATATTCATAGTTTACTCCACTGGGGTTGTATACCGGCGCACAAACGTGTCAGGCACTTGGTCGGCGTGGCAGATAATGTACACGTCCGGAAATTTCCCTTTCGAGGCAACAGCATCAAATATAAAAATGGATGGTACGCAGTCCGCTGGCTCGCTCGCCACCGCCGCCAGAGGCGATCATGTTCATCCGAGCGATGCCTTGAAGGCGAATATTGCATCCCCCGCGTTTACAGGCACACCCACAGCGCCTACAGCAAGCGTGTCTGAAAATTCAACTCGGATCGCCACAACAGGCTGGGTACGCTCTGCAATGGCAACGATAATGTCTGCGCTGGGTTTTGCCATCAGCCTTGGTAGCTCTGGGTATATTAAATTCCCTTCGTGTCTGGGAGGGTTCCTCGTTCAGTGGGGTTACATAGCAGGCGTTGCAAATACGGAAATTTCCGGTACGTTCCCGCTGGCGTTTCCTACAGCGTGTTTGCGAGTTATAGGCTCGGCAGAATATGCAAACATCTCCGCGGTGAACGGTAACGCAGTAAGCATCGCTTTTACATCCGCGTCGGGTTTTCATGCTATCTGTTCTGAGGATGCTACACAAATAAACTATGTCGCAATCGGTTACTAAGGAGGCTGAGATGAGCATATATGCAAAATTTGATATCAATGGTGTTCCCGTAGGTTTTTACAACGAGGCGATACATAACGATATCCCCGAAGGGGGGGTTGATATCTCTGAAGAGCAATGGAAAGAATTTATCAACAATCAGGGGCAACGCCGCTGGGACGGAGAAAAGGTAGTTGAATACGCCCGCGTAGCCACGGACGATGAACTCGCGGCGACGATCCGCGCACAGCGCGACAGGTTACTCGCTGAAACTGATTATCTGTTGATGCCGGATTATCCCATAGCGGGCGAAGCGCTCGACGCTCTGGCGGTGTATCGTCAGGCGCTGCGGGACATAACGAAACAGGAAACGTTCCCGCTGTCTGTCACTTGGCCCGATAAACCCGAAATATAAAATTCGGACAGAGGATTCGGAGTTCGCACCTCCGGCTCATCATGTTAACCCATGATACAGATCAGGTCTGCCAATGTCCGAGCCATGCACGGCGAACGTAGCATAGCAGACCTACAGGATTTGTCAAATACTGGAGGTGCGCCCATGAACGCTTTAATCGGGTGGCTCGGCGGCAAAAGCCGTCTTGCCGATACAATTATTTCAAAAATCCCCCCGCACACATGCTACGTTGAGGTGTTCTGCGGCGGGGCTCACGTTTATTTCACAAAACAACCCTCAAAAGTAGAGGTAATTAACGATATAAACGGCGAACTGGTCAATCTCTATCGGGTTGCGAAAGAACATCTCGAAGAGTTCATCCGGCAGTTCAAATTTCTGCTTGTCAGCAGAGAGCAATACAAAAAATACCAGGACACACCGCCGGAAGTCATGACCGATATTCTTAGAGCCGTCCGGTTTTACTATCTCATGAAAATGTCGTTCGGTGCGAAAGTCACGGGGCAAAACTACGGATATTCGGTCACGTCCCCGCCACGTCTTAATCTTTTGCGCGTCGAAGAAGATTTTTCCGAGGCATGGGTGCGCCTTGCCCGTACAAACATCGAAAATCTGCCATATTCCGTCTGTATGGCGAAATATGATAGCGCGGATACGTTTATGTACCTCGACCCGCCATATTTCGATTGTGAGGGCGATTATGGCGCTGGGATATTCAGTAAAGAGGATTTTGTCAGGCTCCGCGACATAATGAAGGGGTTGAAGTCAAAATTTATGATGAGTATTAACGATGTGCCGCAGATTCGGGAAATATTCGGCTGTTTCCGCATCGAAGAGGTTACAACAACGTATAGTGTTGGCGATACCCAGAAAGCCGTGCCGGAACTGCTGATCACAAACTATGACCCTGTCGAACGGGCGGCTTCGTGGACGGACTATCTCGATGAGTAAATCACATCATTTACACTCAGCAAGTGTAATACGAGTGTAAAATGCAAAAGCCCCGCTGTTATGCGGGGCTTATAAGTTATTGATGCCGAGGGGGGGACTCGAACCCCCACAGGATTAACTCCCACAGGTACCTGAAACCTGCGTGTCTACCAATTCCACCACCACGGCTCTGTACCGCCGTAAACAGCGGTAAGGGGGTTTATACCGTTTTATGCAATTCTTGTCAAGCTACTTATTTTGTATCAACAATAAAAATTTATGCCGACCGGAACTTAAGAAGCACAGCCGAATTCAGTATCACCGCAACCGAACCGACGTTATGTACCAGAGCACCCATAATGGGGTTCAGCGTCCCGTTCATCGCAAGGATTATCGCAATAAAATTCAACAGCATTGAGAGCGTCAGATTCAGCTTTATAGTACCCATAGTACGCTTTGCAAGCTTCATCAGGTGGGGGATGTTTTTGATATCGTCGCCCACCAGCGCTATATCCGCCGCATCAACTGCGATATCACTTCCTATGCCGCCCATCGCCACGCCGACATGCGCCTTTTTAAGGGCTGGTGCGTCGTTTATGCCGTCGCCCACCATGCACACCATGTCGTTATCTTTCTGATATTTATCAATCGCCGCCATTTTATCTTCCGGCAGACAGTCAAATTTTACGTTGTTTATGCCCGCTTCCCGCGCTATGAAATTTGCGGCGTGCATATGGTCGCCTGTTAAAAGCACGCTTTCAATGTTGATTCCGCGCAGTTTGCGTATAATTTCTCTTGTTTCAGGTCTGATAACGTCTGAAAGCGCTACAAAACCCACCGTCTTGCCATCTTTTGCAATATAAATTACAGTGCATCCCTCGTTTCTGTGTTTTGCGGCATCGTTAAGCACCTCTTCCGGCAGTTTTATGCCGTTATCTGCCATCATATCAACGTTTCCCGCAAGAATGTACGAGCCTTCTATAACAGCTTTAACGCCTCTTCCTGCCTTAAGCAGAAACTCATCAGGCTGGGGAAGGACTGAAGCGGAGACTTTTTTGTAATGAGCAGTGACAGCCTTGCCAAGCGGGTGTTCCGAGCGCTGTTCCGCCGCCGCTGTGAAGCGCAGAAGTCCTTCGTCGCTCAACCCTTCCTGATAGCTTTTTGCATACGTCACTTCCGGTTTGCCGAATGTCAGAGTACCTGTTTTGTCAAAAGCTATCTTGGATACTTTCGCCAATCTTTCAAGCGCATCGCCTTCGCGGATCAGTATGCCGTATTTTGTCGCGTTGCCGATACCCGCCATGATTGCTGTTGGCGTTGCCAGCACCAGCGCACAGGGGCAGAAAACAACAAGAATGGTGACTGCGCGGATTATCTCGCCTGTGAAAAACCATGTTCCAGCCGCCGACACAAGGGCTATTACAACTATCCATGTCGCCCATCTGTCCGCCATGCCCACGATCTTTGCCTTGCCTGCGTCCGCGGATTCCACCAGCCTTATCATTCTCTGGATAGAACTGTTCTCGCCAACCTTAACCGCCAGCATATCAAATGCTCCGAACTGGTTCACCGTACCGCTGAAAACCTCATCCCCTCTGCTCTTATCGACAGGTAATGATTCGCCCGTCATGACCGACTGGTCGACAGATGTCTGACCTGAGATTATAGTTCCGTCAACGGCTATGGTCTCACCCGCCAGAACACGCAGAGTGTCACCGACATTCACATCTTCCGCAGGAATGACGTGTTCCTGACCGTCTCTTACAACTCGTGCCGTTCTTGGTGTCAAATGAACGAGTTTTTCGATGCCTGCACGGGCTTTCGACACGGTGCGCTCCTCAAGCATAGCTCCAAGAGCCATGATAAACGCTATCTCCCCGGCTGCAAAAATCTCCCCTATGATAACCGCTGCCACAAGAGCAAGCGATACCAGAACGTCCGCCTTTATATCAAATTCTTTCACCAGCCCGATGATGGCTCCTTTGATGATAGGCAGACCGCAAAGGATGATGGCAATCCATGCGATATCAGGTCGTATGTCAACGATCTTGAAGAAACTGAGAATAAGAGAAATGAAGGACAGCGCCAGAAAAAGCATTATCCTTTTTTCGTCGTCTTCAATAAAATTCTTAATAAATGCCATATGTTAGTTACCCCATTCTTGAAAAATGTTCCACCGCCTTAGCAAAATCGTCGATTGTCTTTTCAGCGTCGCCGTGTTTGATTCCGTCGTAGACGCAGTGGTGAAGGTGTCCCTCCAGAACCATCTTGCCAACCTTGTGCAGGGCGCTTTTTGCGGCGTTTATCTGGATAAGGATATCCTCGCACGGGACGTCCTTTTCAACCATTTCGGAAATGCCTCTGAGCTGCCCTTCAATTTTCTTAAGTCTTGTCTGAACCTTAGGTATGTCGATACACTGACGCATATTGTCCTCCGCTGGAGCATTTTTCATAAAGAATAACGTAGATACCAAAATCAAATCAAAATGAGATCGCGTCGTCGCTTCGCTTCTCGCGAAGACGGAATAAAAATCACGTCTCTGCGAACCCCGCCCGGGGTGAAGCAGTCTCGTATTTCGGTATGTGACATAACCTATGAAAAATGTTCTGCAATATACCCCATAGGGGTATGGGGTATATTTAAATTTATTGATATTGATTGTCAATATAAAACTTTGAAAAGATATAAAAAAACCGCCCGAACGTTTCCGAAGGGCGGTTGTAAAATATGCTATATTATTGTTATCGTTCCAGATACTCGGCGGCTACCCATCCTTTGCCTGTGTCGACCCATCCGTATTTGCGGTCGTATTCGCAAACTGTATCGCCTTTGTTATAGGTTTTAAGAACTTTTGCGCCTGCATCCGGCTTTTTGCGAGCTTTCAGAGTTTTGGAAGCGACAGTGAAGCATTTGACATCTTTCAGGTTGGCAAGGTTAACCCAGCCTTTGTCGCTTCTTCCCCAGTCGTCGTTTATCTCATAGAGGCAAACTTTCTCGCCCCTGTCGAAATTTCCAACAAGCTTGGATCGTTTTGATGCGGTCTTTCTGATATTCGCTTTGCTGTAAGATACATACATGCATTTAATTATTTTGTCTTTAGGCTCTTCTTTCTGAGCTGTTTTTTCCCCTGACGGTTTGTCGGAGATGTATTCGGTACTCACCCAGCCCTCGGCTGTTCGTATCCATCCTTTTTGTTTTTCAAGGACTTCAATTTTTTCGTTTTTCTGGTACTGTCCGACAACGTCGGCCCTAATGTCTGCCAGAGAACGGATATTTACTTTTGCGCCGGTAACATATTTATATTCGACCTTTGCCTGCTGTTTCGGTTTGACGGTCTCTATGGTTTTAGTGTTTTTTACTGTTTTCTGATCTCCGACCGGATTGTCGTAATTGTATTCCGTCATGCGGGTTTTTGTCTCTGCCTCTGCCGCTGCCATTTTCTGTTCAGGTTTTGCAATATCGTCGGGCATTTTCGCGGAGAGAAATTTTGTGTTGACCCATCCTTTGCCTGTGTCTATCCAATCGCCGATGCGGTTTTCCTCGCAGATGTAGCTGCCCTTTTTGTAAATTCCTGTCCTTTCGGAAAGAAAAGAGGGATTATTTCTGATATTCGTAACCTGAGAAGTTACATAATAGCATTTTGTATCGGAAGAGGGAGCCTTATCTGTCTGCTGCTGTTTTTGGGGTTGTTTGGAAAATTTTGTATTATCCTGCCATTTGACAGGGTCTGCAACAGGGGCTGTTTCCTGAGTCTGCTGGCTTACGGGTGTCTCTTTAAGATCAATGCCCGTTTGTCCGAGAATACCCCTTACGTTATTTTTCTGCTGTTCGTCCGCAGATGCGGAATTGACTATGAGAAATGCGGAAACTATTGCTGGAAATATATATTTTTTCATACGAACCTTTGTCTGTTTTAATGAATAAGCATTATAACAGCATGGTCGGTTTTGTCCATAATTTTTTAAAAATGTTAAAGATTATGTACTTTTTATAGTACCAGAACGCTTTTGAACAGGTTTTTCCAGTCAAAATCAATGAGCGATAAGCTGTTTATTACTGATTCCCCGTTTTTCCCCTCATCTCCGAACATGAGACATGACCGGACCAGCAACGTCTTGTTTTTATCGTTGCGGATATAAAGGAACAGCCCCGGAACGCTTTCCGTTTCGGCAATTGTGCGGAAGGTCGATTTGTAAAGCGGCGGCAGTATATTTTCATAATCCGTATATTGTGTTACTCCCGCGTCTGCCTTTTTCAGAAAGACCTGTGTGAAAACGTCATTCCAGCCCTCTGCGAAAAGACTGGTGAAAGGCGCGTTATAGAACATTTTACGCATGTGGGAGTGAGCGAGGAAATAACCGCCTGTGGAATAGGGCGAAGAGAAAGCGACGGTTTTATTTTTCAGGTCGTTTATCCATTTCGTATGTGATTCTTTAAGTACGAATATGCAGGATTTGATGTAAAGACTGTTGTTTGCCGTCACCGCCATGTCGGGCGCAATCCGGTGATTTTTATGCATGATAACCGACGGGTATATAGACAGGAAAGCCATGTCAATACGCCCTTTGGCGAGAGCTTCCGCTGTTTCCTGCGGGTTGTCCGTCTCGATTATTTTATATGCAGTGTATTTGCCGCTATGCATGATAAAATCTGCAAACGGGCGCAGTTCATCCGTATTTTTGAAATAATCGTTTTTCAGTATGCCGATGTTGAGTGTTTCGGCGTATGACAGACCCGCAGATAAAAAGAGAGCGGCGGCAATGACCGCCGTCCGTATTATTTTCCTGCAAGCCCCAGACGCAGATATTCTTTGAATATGCATTTATCCTCTACATAGGGAATATTTGCGTAGGCGGCTATTTTTTTAGCCTCTTCCGATTCGACGCCTTCCTGAAGCCAGATGAGCTTAGCGTTCTTTCCGGCGGCCTCGCGTACAACCTCTGCGGCGAATGCGCTCTGGCGGAAAATATCCACGATATCCGGTTCAAAATCGAGTTCCTCAACACAGTCCACTGTGGGAATGCCCAGAACCTCTTTTTCTATTGGATTGACGGGAATGCATTTATAGCCGTTTTTCATCAGAAATTTCATTATTCCGTTGCTGGCGCGTTCAGGTTTATTTGATGCGCCTACGATTGCAACTGTTTTCGCATTTGAAATAAGTTCCTTAAGCTGTTCGTCTGTGAGATTGGTCATTGAAATCCTCCGAATTGAGCGTATTATATCAGAAGGGAACATATGATACAAGGATTGTATAACAGCCTTAACGGCATGAAGACACAGGTTGATGCTCTGGACAAAACGGCGAACAACGTTGCCAATATAAATACGCCCGGATATAAGACCGTAGAAACAGCCGCCGCAGACGAAAATATGGACAAGGTGGATATTCAGTGGTCCGGTGTTGACGCCGGAAAAGAGATGACTGATATGCTTGTGGAAAAGCGTGCCTTCCAGTTTAACGTTGCCGCTTTGAAAGCGCAGGACGAGATGCTCGGAACCGTTATCGACCTGAAAGGCTGAGAGGCAGTTCTATATAAAATACCGTTCCGGTTTCCTCCGTGGAGCAGAAGTAGATGGCTCCTTTCAGATACCTTTCGGTGAGAAGTCTCATGCTGTATGTGCCAAGTCCCCTTCCTATGCCTTTCGTCGTAAATGAACGCTGGAAAATTGACGCCTTTGTCTCCTCTTTCATGACAAAATTGTTCTGAACGTAGATGATAAGTCTGTCGTTTGTCACTCTGCTTCCCATGATGACCTTGTCGCCGTCGCTTGATGCTTCCACAGCGTTCTTTGTCATGTTTGTGACAATGCGTTTGAGGATGTTCTCGTCGGTGTCGATGATTGTCTCATCTCTGTCGGTCTCTATAACGAAGGTTATGCTCTTGTCCAGAGTTGTTTCTTTGAAAAAAGCGGCGACGGATACCAGAGCTTTTTTTATGTCACAGGGTTCTTCCTGAAGATCGAGCTCGTCCTTTTCCGCCAGTGCCAGCATATAGCTTGAGCGCAGTTCATTGTTCAGACTGCTCATAGCGCCTGTCAGAAGAGAAGTCGTCTCTTTTATTGCGGTCAGGTCGTCTTTTTTAGCATAGCTGTCGATAAAATCGACTATGAGCGTCAGACCGCCTGCAAGATTGTTTATGTCGTGAAAGAATATTTTTTCAAGAGCCTGTTTTCTGTTTTCTGCACTGGTGTCCAGCACGCAGAAGAGAGTGAATTCACCTGTTTCGATGTTTATTCTTGATGTGCTGACTTTAAGGTCGTATGCAATTCCGTTTTCGGCTGTGATGCGGCACTCTTCAATGTGTCTCTCTGTGTCGGTCAGTGCGGCGGTTATCGCCTGATATGCTCCGCAATAACGGCAGAATTTTGTTTCTCCGCACACGTCCGCATTTTCAAGCGCGTTGACACACCTGAAAACATCGCCCGGTCGCACTCCCGTAACGGGGTTAAGTTGATTACTTTTTGCAAAATCTGCAAATTGCCTGTTGAAAAAGACTATTCTGCGTTCATGGTCTAAAATAAACAGCATTTCATGCACTGTCTCTGAAACAGCGTAAAGAACAGGAAATTTATCTTTCAGCAGATTTGTCATATTCTTGTTATATTTAAAATTGTCCATGTTTCGCCTTTAGGAGTATATTCTTTTTAACTTATGTTTGCATCATTTTTTTCCAATAATGGTGTATTGAATTAAAAAAGATTAGCTGATACTATTTTATGCTTACCTATTAATGAACAAAGACCTTTGAAAAGGGTCATTGCAGCATGCACGATGTTTAAGGTATACTTTGTATTATAGCATAGGTTCGTTTATTGTGCATTGATGCAGATTATTTAAAAGATTAACTTGAGTTAATCAGAATGATTTACGATTATAACTGTGTGCGCGGTGCGCATTTTATATTATAACAATGAAAACAGAGAGCGGACATCTGCGGATGCCGATGCTCCTGACAGGATGTGACAGTGAGCGAACAGGAAAAAAACACAGAACAGGCTGCCGATAAAGGCAAAAAAAGTTTTGGTAACACAATAGTATTGTTTATCGTCTTTTTCATCATCTTCACAGCGCTTGTTACAGGCGTTGCTTTCTTTGCAGATAAGCTTAAGCGCTCCGGCAAAGACGTGAAGACGACGGAACAGGTTGCTCCGGAGGATATGACGAATCCTGACAACGGTAAATCGTTTACTGTTGACGGAGAAGGAAACAGGACGGAAGCAGCTCCCGCTGTTCAGCCGGCGGCACCGAAACCTGACGGGGAGAAACCGGATGCGGTTTTAAGTTCTCCTCCTGTCGATACAGCTAAACCCGCACAACCCGCCGCACAGCCGGAACCGGCGAAACCTGTTGTGAAAGAAGAACCTAAGCCCGCAGCGAAACCAGTTGTGAAAGAGGAACCCGTCAAGGCTCCGGAACCTGCGAAACCCGTTGTGAAGGAAGAACCTAAGCCTGCGGCGAAACCTGCCGTTAAAGCAGAGGTTCCAAAACCTGCGGTCAAAGCGGAAACACCCAAGCCTGCCGTTAAGACAGCGGCTGCGAAACCTGCGGCAAAACCCGCACCTGTCGCCGAGAAAACGGCATCTGCTGCGAACAAACCCGGGGAATATTATGTTCAGCTTGCATCTTTCAAAAGCCTCGACCTTGCGAAAGAGGAGTTCCAGAGGATGAGCCCGAAAGTGAACGATCTCCAGCTTGTTCAGGTGGATCTGGGGGAAAAGGGTGTATGGTACCGCCTCAGATGCGGCACTCCGCTCCCTTATAATAAGGCTCTTACAAGAGCGGACGATATAAAAGCTAAAACCGGATACAATCCAGACATAATGAAGAAATAATGCTTATACGCTTTCTGATAGTGACAGCCCTGCTTCTTTCGGCAGGGCTGTCTTTTTCTTCCGAACAAAATCCCAAAATAAACGGCGTTCAGGTGTTCGTGCTTAACAAAGACTACGACGGCGACCTCGATGCGTTCTTCGGCGGTCTCAAGGCAAAAGGATACGACACGGTATTTCTGCGCGTATTTCACAACGGTGCAGACAGATATCACTTCAATGATGAAAACCATGACTGCAAAAGCGGGGTTTATTTCAAAACGGACAAAGCCTGCGTTGTGCGCGACGTTCTTGGCGAAGCAGTCGCCTCCGCCGGAAAGAACGGGCTTAAAATATATGCGTGGATGGCTACCCGTTCACTGACTTTTCTGAAAACACCGGAACAAATGGAAAAAAATTTCGCACCCGAAGGCACAGCGGACGGCTACGGTGCGTCTGTATTTGACAGCGGCGTGCGCGAAACCCTTAAGGGACTTTTTGCCGACCTCGCGAAATACGATATAGACGGCGTACTGTTTCAGGACGATTTCATTATGCGCTATTCAGAGGGTGCGTCCGATGAAGCTGTTACAATGTACGAGAGTGAAACAGGTAATAAGCTGGCTTATGATACTCTTTTCGGGTGTAAAAACGATTATAAAATCACGAAGGTGTCGGGTGCATGCGCGGAAACATTTCTGCCGTGGGTGCGCTGGAAGAACGGAAAGCTTATGGATTTTTTCGGTGAATTGAGGGATTCCGCCAAGGCTGTTAATCCGGATATAAAATTTGCCGCCAACGTGTATTACGAAACACCGATAGACAGAGCGAAAGGTCTGGCATGGTATTCCCAGAGCGTACAGTCCATGCTTGCCGCCGGATTCGATTATCTTGCAGTGATGGGATATCACGACCAGATAGCTGTGGAGATGCGTAAGGATACAGACGAGGCGGTTGAGGTTCTTTATGAAATGGCGGAAAACCTCGTTGCAGCCACAGACGATGAGAGCCGCATAATACTGAAACTTCAGATAACATCTTTCGATAAAATGCGCAAAGTTGACGACGGACAGATAGATATGCTCTGTCGCATGACCTCCGACTATCCGGCTATCAGCCGCGTGCTTGTACCTGTCAATTCACTTGAGGATATCAAAGACATCTGCTTTTCCAACTGAACTTGTCCTATTGAGAAAACCTTGTTACAGTATAATATTAACAGTATAAACCATAGGAGGATACCATGCCCAGAATAGGAATAGTGCTGAGCGGATGCGGGGTTTATGACGGTGCGGAAATACATGAGGCTGTACTGTCTATGTATTATCTTAAAAAGTACGGCAACGAACTTCTCATTATGGCTCCGAATGTGGAACAGTCCCATGTTGTCAACCATCTGACAGGAAAGGTTGAAGAGGGGCAGAAACGAAATGTTCTGGAAGAATCCGCAAGGATAGCCAGAGGAAATATAACCGATATGGCCAAAGTTACCGTGGACGACTTTGATGCATTGCTGTTTCCCGGCGGTTTCGGAGCGGCGAAAAACCTTGTTTCGTTCGCTTTCGACGGGGCGGAATGTTCGATCAACCCGGATGTTAAAAGGCTCATCAAGGCGACAGTAGATGCGAAAAAGCCTCTTGCCGCTGTATGTATCGCCCCTGTTGTTGTGGCGAGGGCGCTGGAAAATTCGGGTATCAAGGCTAAGCTGACCATCGGGAACGACGATGCCGCTGCGCAGGCTATAAACACCATGGGTGCAGAACATATCGAAAGCCCCGTAAAAGAAGTAATCATCGACGCGCACCACAATATAATAACTAATCCGGCTTATATGCTGGCGGCAGATATTGCCGAAGTGGGCGAGGCGATAAAGAAAACGATGCAGGCTCTCACGGGAATGGTAAATAATTTATCGTCAGGGTGCTGATAACAATAATCGGACTGTTGGACAGGTCGGCAGAGGGGCTTTGTGTCCCTCTGCTGACTAATGACAAAGTCAGGAAAATGCGGGATCGCGTAGTTGCATGCTCTTCTCGCGAAGACAAAGAACCGTCTCTGCGAGGAGCATGGCGACGAAGCAGTCTCATCGGGTTTCATCAAAATTGACTTCGTCAACAACCTGTAGACGGGCTTTGCGCCCCTCTTTTTTTCTGCCGTTGGTATGCGTCGCTCTGCCGCGTCAGTTTCTGCCTGTCTGTATCCTTTCGGCACCTTTGTTATATTAATATAAATTTCGGGTAAATTTAACTAAACAAACGTTTATCTTCTTGATAAATCATCATGATTGATATATGCTAATTATTATTGTTATAGGTTGGAGGCGCTATGCGGATTCTGCTTGCAAATGACGACGGTATATATTCTGACGGCATCTATGAGATGTACAAAGCGCTGAAAGAGTTCGCAGATGTTACAGTTGTGGCTCCTATAACAGAGCAGTCCGCTGTCGGTCATGCCATAACTATCGCAGACCCGCTCCGCGTTACCGATTTCTTTAAATTCGGCGAATTCTTCGGATACGGTATCAAAGGCACACCCGCCGACTGCGTTAAGATTGCTCTTACCAATATAATGGACGAAGCTCCTGATCTGATTGTTTCCGGCATCAACCACGGTGCGAACGTTGCCAGCAACGTCATATATTCCGGCACTGTGTCTGCCGCCACAGAGGGCGCTATGCTCGGCATACGCTCAGTTGCGGTGAGCCTTGCCACCAAAGAAAAGTTTGATTTCAGTCATGCCGCGCAGGTCGGAGCGTATTTCGCGAAATATCTGCACAACTCTGATATGCCTGCAAACACTGTACTGAACATAAACGTTCCTGCCTTGTCTATGAAGAATATAAAGGGATGGCGCTTTGCTGTACAGGGCAATACGAAATTCCTTGACACCTTCGAGAAAAGACGGGACCCGAGAGGCTACAGCTATTACTGGCTGACAGGTGAGAAGAAGGAGTCCGACATGGACGAAAATTCCGACGATCACCTTGTTTCAAACGGTTTTGTCAGCGTTACTCCGCTGATGTTTGACATGACAGATCATAAGATGTATAAACATTTGAAAGAAAAGGGAGACGAAGGTGAATTCAGTTAAAAGATTCATACTTGCTGTGCTTCTGGTTTCCGCTTTCAGCGGGATAGTAGGATGCGAGGGCGGCTGTTCCGACTCGAACCCTACCTCACCGGATCAGTCACAGCAGCAAAGCAACTGATAAACAAGGGTAAATGAAAAAACTTACTGCGATAATAGCTCTTTTTGTGTTGAACTCTGCCGCGCAGGCAGCTGTAAGCCTGCCGGACTTCGCCTTTACGGGACAGGAGCTGACGGGATTTTCGATCCGTCCCTCTTTTAAGCAAGTGTCCGTTTCGTTCAGCGTTCAATCCGGATTTGACAGCTATTTAAAGCAGGAAAGCTTTGAACTTAAGCAGGTGGATTCCAAAGAATACCAGTCTGCAGACCCGGGCGGGATGTACTCGGGAAGCTTCGGTACATCTCTGTCCTCAGTCTTTGTGGGCGAAAAGGCCTATCGCAACAATATCGTAAAAGGTTATCTGGACAAACAGTATCTGTCCGTTATCCAGTCATATGAAAAATATTATCCCAAAATAGCGAAAACGCAGTATGAGCAGGAGGTCAATCTTGTCTATGCGTTTGCGCTGCTTGAGACAGGTTCCATAAGCAAGGCGATGGATATTATGAAGGGCGTTGCATACGGCGACAGCACATTCGCCGGAGTGGCTTCAGACAGGATAATGCAGTATTATCTTGAAACAAGGCTTTACGAAGAGGCGGATATTTTTGCCTCCGGTCTGAAAACTGTCACTCCGTATTCACTGTACGGCTGGTTTTACAGCCTTTTACAGCTCCAGAGATATGAAAGGGTCATCGCGACATTCAATTCCCACAGCGAGATAATATCCAAAGACAAGCGGTTTTATGATTTCCTTATAACCGCCGAATACAGCCTCGGAAAGTTTGACGAAGTTATAAAGAACAGAGAGAATGCAGGAAACAACACAGTTGCCCTTCTTGCGGATTCGTGCCTTGTCCGCGGTGATGTCAAATGCGCCATAGACAACTATAACAGCATCCCCGACAACAATATGAAGAACGTCATTTTCGGCAAGATAGCCGTTGCAGACGGAAACTATAAAGAGGCTGAGAAGGTTCTTGCCGCTCTTGATTCCGACGAGGACAGACTTAATATTTTCTTCTTTTATATAGGCAGAAATTTTCCGGATATCGATCTTGCCTTCATGGACAAGTTCGTGTTCGACAGCAAGATAAACAACGATTACAACAAATTCTACAGAGGTATCTGGTACCTTTCAAAAGGCGACGGGATGAACGCTGTCCGCCAGATTGACGGGATCATCTTCAACCGCGACCTCATAAACACTGCGTACTATTACAGAGGGCTTGCATATTCCACCATAGACACCGACAGGGCGCAGAGGTATTTTCTGCGGTTCATGGAGCTTTCACAGGACGAACAGAAGCTCATGGTTACAAGATACATGCTGGGTCAGATATATTATCTGGACGGTCGCGCGGATGATGCACTGATGCTTATTCAGCCATGCAAAACTGATTATTGCAGTGTGCTTAAGGGCAAGATATTCATAGACAAAAAAGACCTCGGTTCCGCATGGAGCAGTGTCGACGGTGTTAAAGGAAACGATGCGGCGTTTGTCCGTGCATCCATTCAGTACAACAAAAAGAACTACAAAGACGCTCTGGCACAGCTTAAGCCGGTATCGCCGAAAGACGTTCAGAGTGACCTGTTGCTGATGCTCACATATCTGAAACTTGGAGACAACTCCTCCGCGGGGGACGTTTTCAACAGACACTCAAAGGACGAGCGGTTTATGGATGCCTATCTGGATAACATGATGCTTGCCGGGCAGTATCAGCAGGTGCTTAAACTTACCGAGGGGAACAAGGACAGATACAGACTTGTGCGCTCGAAGGCTCTGTTCTCTCTGGGGCGCTATCAGGAAGCGCTTGCAGGATTCAGAAGCCTTGTGGACGGCGGACAGCAAAGCTTTGACGCATGGTACGGCATACTTACATGCTATTCTGCAATGAAGGACGACAAGCGGTTTGACGACGCGGCGCGTGAGATAACTCAGGTCCGCCAGCAGTTCGACAGAAAGGATTTCCTTATTTTGCAGGCGGCAAAAATGGCGCTTGATACTAAAGATACCAGACTCGCCACCATGCTTCTTAACCATTTCTTTGATAATTATGACGTTTCACCATATAAACGCGACGCGTATCTTCTGCGCGGACAGCTTTTCCGCGACACAGGCAGGCTTGAGCAGTGTCTTGAGGATGCCCAGATGATGCAGAAGGGCGGACGCAGTGACGAAGGACTTTTCCTTAAGGGTGAGTGCCTCCAGACATCGAAACCCGATGACGCAAAGGTCATATTTGAAGACCTTGCAAAGAGTTCCGACAGGTACAGGGAACTAAGCTATGCCAAACTTGTCGATCTTGAAACTGATCCGAAAGACCTGAAACCGGCTGTCCTGTTCTTCAGAAACAGAGACACTGAAATATATGCGAAAGGGCTTGAGAAATATTTCTCAATGCTGTCCGCTTCGCAGCTGACAGGAGAAAAAGCTCTTCTGGACGGACTTGTAAAGGATGCTAACCCCGCTGTTCTGCCTCTGGCATACTATTACAGCGGAATGGCGCAGTATGGTGCGAAGGACTTTGAAACGTCCGCCGCAACACTGCTTAAAGGTTATTACCTTTACCCGAACTCAAAATATGCCGCGAAGAGCCTTGATAAGGCAGCAGATGCCTATGATAATCTTGGCAGAAAGGACGAGGCGGAGATAATGCGTAAAAAAATTAAAGGTACAAAATAACAGGAGGATATTTATGTTCGAGTTCAATATGGAGCTGATGCAAAAGGGCGGGGTGCTGATGTACCCGATAGTTCTGCTCTCGGTCATTGCTCTTGCCGTCTTTCTTGAAAGGCTTATGAGCCTCCGCGAATCGAACTTTGTCCCCAGAGATTTCATGGAAAGGCTGATGGAAAAGCTTAACAGTAAGGACATTGAGGCTGCAAAGACAATGTGTGCAGAGAACAAATCGTCCATATCCATCATTGCCGCCGATATCCTTAAAAACCTGAACCTGCCCTTCGCAAGGCTTGCGGAAACCGCAGAGGAGTCCGGCAGATTTCAGGCGAAACGTCTTGAACGATTTTTGCCCACACTTCAGGCAGTATCCACCATCGCACCCATGCTGGGTTTCCTCGGTACGGTGTTCGGTATGATAAAGACCTTCATGGCTCTGGCAACATACGGCGCAGGTAATGCACAGCCGCTTGCGGAAGGTATCGCAGAGGCGCTTATTACCACGGCAGCAGGTCTTTGCGTGGCGATTCCCACTATGGCGTTCTACTATTTCGTTCGTTTCAGAAGCGAGCGCATCACAGGGGAGCTTGAAAAATCCGCAAGCAGGATAATGAACGCAGTCGTTAAAGAGGACTAAATGAAATTCTCCAGAGACGAAAAGAAACATCCGGAAATAAACGTTACGCCGCTGATAGATATCGTATTTATACTGCTGATATTTCTTATGGTGTCAACTTCGTTTAACTTTACAAATTCCATTGATGTGAACCTTCCCGCGGCGAAAGGTGACGAGAAACCGCTCGTTGAGAATATCCGCATCGTTATGACAAAGGAAGGGGTTGTTACCGTTAACGACAACGCTGTCCAGCTTACAGGCGTTGAGTCTCTTCTTGAAGAGTTCAAGAAGACCGCTCCTGATGCAACAGTCATAATTGAGGCGGACAAAGAGGTTTCCCACGGGCAGGTTGTGACCGTTATGGATGCCAGCCGCAGGGCAGGATACTCTAAATTTGCAATAGCTGTTGAGGAACAGGAGTAAAATTTGAGATTTACACTTTTTCTCCTTCTCTCTCTGCTGGTGCATATTCTCATCATTGTGAACGTGCACGGGCTTCATATGACGAAGGCGGAAAAACCTCAAAGCAAAATAATCGACGTTGAGATAGTGCCTCCCGCTCCGCAAGAGGAAGAGATTCAGCCGGAGATACCTGAGACCGCAGAGGCGGACAAGGGTGCCGCGGAAGAAGGGCAGAGCATAGCGGGTAACGTTATCCCTGCGCCCAGCGCCACTATCCCTGAAATAGAGATACCTAAGATGTCCACCGAAGACCTTACAAAGATAACCATGCCTAAGCTGAATTTCAATTCAGAGGTCAAGTCGGGCAACTCTCAGGCAGAAGAATCTCTCAAAAGCGAGATAGCGTCCGAGGCGGAAAAATATCACCGCTCCGAAAAGCAGTCGGCTGGCGAGCAGTCAACCGGAAAGACCGCCGGAAGTCAGGACGCCAGTGATTTCTTTAAAATTAAAAATCTCGGCGGAAACAGGAAGCTTGTTTTCACTCCCGAAAAGCCGACGTTTTCACTTACATCAAATACAAACGTCCGCGTGGAATTCAAAGTTGACCGCGGCGGAAACACATACTCAATAGTTCTGTTAAACAGAACAGATTCTAATATTGAAAGGCTTGCCATTGACTTTGTGCGCAAATTGAAGTTTAATGCCGTTCTGAACGCAGATGCTGAATCTGCGGAAATAACATTATATTTCAGAGTGAGATAGTGGATACAAGTCTTCAAACCTACGTTGAGAACCTCGTCCGTGAAAAAGGACAGATAACCTTTGCTGAATTTATGGACATTGCCCTTTATAAAGAGGGGATGGGATACTATCAGAGAGAGAACCCTTTCGGACAGCAGGGGAGCTTTTACACGTCCGTGAACGCATCCGAATCCTTCGGGCGCACGCTGGCGAAATCCTTTGTTTACATGATAAAAACTCTGGGACTTGAAAATTCATTCTGCGAGATGGGCGCCGGCAGCGGCATGCTTGCCAACGACATCCTTAACTATCTGAAAGAAAATGAAAAAGATACATATGACTCACTGTCGTACACGATAATAGAAAAGAGCGGATATCTCATAAACCGTCAGCGCGAGCTTATCGAACAAGAACATAAAGGAAAGGCAGTCTGGAAGACATTTGAAGAACTGGACAATTTTTCCGGTGTGTTCTACAGCAACGAGCTTGTGGATGCATTTCCTGTTCACCGCGTTATACGCATGAACGACGAACTGAAAGAGCTTTATGTCAAAGAGGTGGACGGCAAACTCCGCTTCTTTCCCGACGAGCTGTCAACTCCTAAGCTGAAAGAATTTCTTGACGCCATTAATCTGAAAGTTGTTGAAACCCAGATAGTTGATATAAATCTCGACCTCATGGGCTGGGTACAGGCACTCGCCGGAAAGCTGAACAAGGCGGTTGCAGTCACCATCGACTACGGATTTGAAGCTCCAATGCTTTATCAGTCATACAGGCGGGACGGAACTGTCACCTGCTATTATCGTCACACGCAGAACAACGACTTTTTCGAGCGCATAGGCTATCAGGACATCACCGCGTTCGTGGATTTTACCTCACTTTCCCTTTACGGCTCTCAGAAAGGGCTTCAGCCGCTTGCATATATTCCCCAATGGCTTTATCTGGTTCAGTCCGGCATACTGGAAGAGATTTCCGCATGCAAGACCGACCTGCAAAAGCAGTCCGTTAAAGCGCTCATCATGCCGGAGGGTGGTTTCGGGACTAATTTTCAGGTGTTTATACAGGGTAAAAACGTTGATATATCTCCTGATTTCAAATATACCCGCTCCACACGCGAGGTGCTTGACGAGATGGGGAAAGTTTTTTCCTCCTGAAACTGGCACGCAACGTGCTTATTAGTCCTCAGAACAAAGTTTACAGGGGGCTAAGATGATAATCTCAGGAAAATATTACCCGACGCAGGATCTTACAAATAAAAATGAAACATCCTCTACGTCTTCAACTAAAACTTCAAACGTCGACAGTATTGTTGCACTTAAAAGCTTCTTTGGTGAAAGCGAAGATTCACAGCCTACGGGTTTAGCCGATACAGTGGATATTTCCGCAAAAGCACTCTCCGTTCTTGAGGACTACGTTCAGTCTTCCGGTACAGGCGAGAGCGATTCTCTTCTTAACTACATCAAAGGCAACGCCCGCGAAAAATTCCTTGGCACATACGACAAAAGCGCCATGGAAGAGCTTCAGGGCGCAATGCAGTCTTTCAGCAACAAAGAGCTTGAGGACGTGTACGAGAAGGTGAAAGAGGCAAACCAGCAGATGTCCGGCAGTTTCATCGCTGTAGCTTCCAGAAACGGCGTACAGTCACTTCTTTAAAAATTAAAACTCTGCAAATTCCATAACATCGCTGAACACAGACCTGACGGCATTGTCTGTCAGGTCGTTCAGTATAGAGATGTTAAATTTATCCGATTTTGCCGCCGCAAAGTGGTTGTTAACCGCGAATCCTGCGAACGCCAGATTCTCTCTATCCAGAAAATAATAGTTCAGCATGGCGTGGTTGATGCATCCGAGCCGGTTGGGTACCACTATCACCGTTTCCAGCCCGCAGTCCTTTGCTATGTCAAAGTTCATGTAACCCTCGTCCAGAGGAACCATGAGACCGCCGGCGCTTTCAACTATCAGCCAGTCAAAACCGTTTATCTCGTTTATCTTTTTTATGGTGTTCTCGTATGGGAAGTCGTCGAACGCGAGGTATGGCGCCGCAGGGAATTTTGCCGTGTTGAGCGTGTATGCGTGTTCGGGTCTTAAACCGGACATGTTTATAACGGTCTGTCTGTCGTCGTCTTCAGGATATCCCGTCTGTACCGGTTTTACGTAACAGACTGAATCCCCTTTTTCCAGCAGATATTTGCAGAACAGTCCGCAGTAGTGTGTTTTTCCTATCCCTGTGTCGGTTCCCGATATGAACATTTTTCTCATTAAAGCACCTCATAAACAGATTCGTAAGCTATATCGACAAGTTTTACCATCTCGTCCTCAGTTATGACGTATGGAGTCATAAAGTATATCACATCGCCCAGATTGCGCAGATATGCACCTTTTTCAATGGATTTTCTGAATATCTGAAATCCGGTTCTCGCTTTCCAGTCGAATTTTTCTTTTGTTTTGACATCTTTCACAAGCTCAACGGCGGAGACGCATCCGAGGTGGCGTACTTCGCCAACATGGGGTTTGCCCCCGAATTTTTTATCAAGGTATTCGTGCATTACGGGGAATTTTTTAGCGTTGTTTTCAACAACTCTGTCCTCGCGGAATATTTTCATGGTTTCCACTCCGGCGGCACAGGCGAGGGGGTTGCCTGTGTAGCTGTGGCTGTGGAGAAACGCTTTCAGCGTGGTGTAGTCGTCGTAGAACGCGTCGTATATGCCATCGTGGGTCATGACGACGCTGAGGGGCAGATAGCCGGATGTTATCCCTTTGGAAAGGCAGAGAAAATCGGGACATACGTCAGCCTGTTCCAAAGCGAACATTGTTCCTGTTCTGCCGAACCCGCAGGCTATTTCGTCGAATATGGTGTGTATGTCGTAATGCGCCGCCGCCTGAACCAGTTTTTTCAGATACACGGGCGGGTACATTTTAAATCCGCCTGCGCATTGGAGAAGTGGTTCCAGTATGACGGCTGTGATGCGTTCATGGTTATCCGCCATTGCTTTTTCCATGTGACAGAAACATTCCGCGTCGCATGAGCTGCGCTCCTTGCCGAACGGACACCGGAAGCAGTCCGGACCCTGAACACGGACGTTATCTATCATTATATCGCCGAAAAGCTCAGTATAAAGCTCTTCGCCGCAAACGGACAGCGCTCCCAGAGTTTCGCCGTGATATCCCGCATCAAGATATATGTATCTGTTCTTTTTGGAGTTTCCTGTATTGTATCTGTAACCGTAACTCAGTTTCATGGCGGATTCCACCGCCGCAGAGCCTATGTCGGCAAAGAAGACCTTTGTCAGCTTTTCCGGAGTGAGCTTAACCAGCTCATCGGCCAGTATCTGTGCCGGAGTGTGCGTTATGCCGGCGAATATAACGTGTTCTATCTTATCCATCTGGTCGGATATCGCTTTTTTGAGCCTCGGGTTATTATGTCCAAAGAGGTTCACCCACCACGACGACACGGCATCAATATATTTTTTGCCTTTGTCGTCTATTAGATAGATGCCTTCACCCTTTTCAATCTTTATTATAGGGTAGGTCTCGTGATCTTTCATCTGTGTGCAGGGGTGCCATATTGGCGTGTTAACTTTCATGATCTTTCCTTATTCATTGACAGGGCTTGTGCCTCTGATATTATTTCCCCATGAGAGATAAAATCAAGAAAAAACTGAACGAACTGAAGGAGCAAAATCTTTTTCGCACCATGCCCGACATAAGCGAGGGCGCCGGTAAGTTCGTTAACATTGACGGCATGAAATATCTGAATCTGGCTTCAAACAACTATCTGGGGCTGTCGGAAGTTGAGGCGATACGCGAGGCTTCGGCAGAGGCTGTTATGAAGCTTGGCACCACCAGCGGCGCATCCCGCATCGTCACAGGGAACTACAGTATATATGATGAACTGGAACATAAGATAGCATTGTTCAAACAGACTGAGAAGGCGCTTGTTTTCAACAGCGGATATGCGGCTAACCTCGCGATATTTTCCGCTCTGGCAGACAGAAACACTGCCGTTTTTTCCGATAAGCTGAACCATGCCAGCATAATAGACGGCATACAGTTAAGCGGCGCAAAGCATATCCGTTATAAGCACAACGACACGGCAGACCTTGCGGCTCTGCTTGAAAAACATAAAGACATAAAAGACAAAATAATAGCCACCGACACTGTGTTCAGCATGGATGGCGATGTGTGTCGCCTGCGGGATATAGTCGAACTGGCGCGAAAATATGAAGCGCTGACTGTTATCGACGAGGCTCACGCATCCGGTATTTTCGGTCGCGGCAGTGGCTATGCACACGAGGCGGGACTTGAAGCTTCGGTCGATGTGCATATGGGTACTTTCAGTAAAGCTTTCGGATCGTTCGGCGCATACGTTGCCGGAGATTCGGATATCATAGACTATCTGAGGAACAAAGGACGTTCGTTCATATATTCCACATCACTTCCGCCGGCTGTGGTTGCGGCAAATTTGGCGGCTGTTGACTACGTTCGGGATAACCACGACATAGGTTACAGACTGCTCGATTTTGCTGACAGCATACGCAGTTCCCTGCGCTCGATGGGGTTTGACACAGGACTTAGCGTAACGCAGATAATTCCCGTTATCCTCTGTGGAAACGAGCGTGTTCTTCTGGCGAAAGAGTTTCTGATGGAAAAAGGAATATACGTCGGCGCCATACGCCCGCCAACCGTTCCTGTGAACACGGCACGGCTGAGGCTTACCATGCGGCTCGACGTTATGGACGAGCAGGAGCGTATTCTTGACGCGTTCAGAGCGCTCAGGGCGAGCGGGATATGAAAGACGTTTTTGTTTCGGGCTGGTGCGGATTTGAAGAGCTGTTCGGAAGTTTTGCCGACAGATTCGAGCTTATCGTGCCTTTCCGCGACGAGGTAAACTTTGAAAAACTTTCCGGAAGGAATCTCGTCTGCTGGTCAACGGGTGCAAATCTGGCACTGAAAGCCGGAAATCTGAATTTTGACAACATAATACTGGTTTCTCCCTTCATAAGGTTTACGGATTACACTCCCGAACGCGTGCTGAAGCTCATGATAAAAAAATTCCGTGCTGTACCGGATGCGGTTATAAAAGATTTTCTGACCGCTTGTGGCTGTCCTGAAATAGATTTGCCAAAGATGCTCGACTATCAGGCGCTTGGAAAAGGGCTTGAATATCTGCTGGACAGCGGAGAAGGGATACAGCTGCAAAGACCTGAAATGACAGTTATACACGGCGCAGACGATGCCGTTGTGAACGCAGCCTCCGGTCGTGCGGTTGCAGAGCGGTCAGGTGCAAAGTTTGTATCGGTTAAATGCGGACATTTCGTACCGCCGGAGATAATTTCGGAATATCTGATATGAAGATACACATAAAACACGCTTTCTGTTCGTCTTCTGAATCATACGACAGTTCATGCGACATACAGCGTATTGTGGCTGAACACCTTGCGGAACTTCTGCCGGAAGGTATGCAGGACAGAATACTTGAGATAGGCACCGGAACGGGCATATTTACGAAACTGCTGAACGGGAAGTGCGGAGCTGCTTTTTGTGTGGATATTGCTGATGCTCTTCTTGCCAGAGCAAAAAAACATTTCCCCGGGAATCATTTTATCTGCGGTGACGGCGAATGTCTGCCTATCGGCGGCGAATTTTCACTTATAACGGGTTCATCCGCCCTTCAATGGTTTCAGAATCCTGAAAAAAGCATACCTGTTATGCTGAAACACCTTAAACATGGCGGAAAATTCGCTTTTTCCGTATTTGTGGAGGGGACGTTTGTTGAGATGTCGATACTCAACCAGATGACGGGGTTCGGTTCGGTCTACACTCTGCCGAAAGAGGATGAATTCGCGAAGATATTTGAAGACTGCGGCATGTCTGTTAACAAAGAAGTGAGAGAGTACGTTCTGCATTTTGACAGCGTTTCGGAGTTCCTGAAAAAACAGAAAGGAACAGGCGCAACGTTCAGCGGCAGGGACACACTGACCTCAAAAGCATCTTACAAAAAATTCCTTGAACTCTATCCGGAACTCTTCGGCGAAAACGGAAGAGTTCCGGTTACCTATAGAATTCTTTATATCAGCGGACAAAAATAAAAGGGAGCCGAGGCTCCCTTTTCAGACTGATGAAAAAGTCAGGAAGATGCGAGATCGCGTCGTCGATTTATTCGATAAATAGTTTAAAGTGGACTCATTCAGCCTTCGGCTAGAGCATATCACGAAATAATTAACGTATATTATGATTTGTTCGATATATTATGAATGAAACATGCAAGCAAAGATACCCGACAGCGAGCCTT
>JBFWLW010000013.1:0-65028 GCA_050251945.1 Deferribacterales bacterium
AAAGCATTTCGTTCGGTCTCCGCGAGGTGCGTCCTGCACCTTGTCAGCATTGGTCTTTCGAGCTTCCCGCTCTTTCAAGCGGCTGGTGAATCTATCAAACTTACTCACCTTTGTCAATCTCTTTTTTTAAAGTTTCTAACATCTTTTTTTTCAGCGCCCTCTGAAATCCTTTCGGCTTTCTGCGGGCTGGTGAATCTATCAAATCCGTTCACCGTTGTCAACCGGTTTTTTTATCTTTTTTAATTTCTTTTTAACAACTTTTAATCCGTTATTCAAAACCGATAATTCGCCGTTAAAACGAAATACAAAAAATAAGTTTTCCAGCAACATGTTCCGTCTTTCGGTCAACCACCTTTCCGGTGTCTCTCTCAGGCGGAAGGGTGTTATATCCAATCCACAGATATAAGTCAACCACTTATTTAAATTATTTTTAATTATTTTCCGTCAGAACTGGTTAGTCATTGATAAATAAACGATTATATTGAAAAAGGATCAGTGCTGCTGTCGCTGTTCCAGACGTATTCTATCCTTGCGGCTATTCTGTTCGCCTCAGACTCTCCGCAAACATCTGCCACCAGACCGAGCGCCATATCCATTCCTGCCGACACTCCCGATGAGGTATAAAACTTGCCGTCCACAACCCATCTGGCACTACGCACCCACTTTACGCCCGCTCCATAGGACGCTACCCAGTCAAATGCGCGCTTATTTGTTGTAGCCCTTCTGTTATCCAACAAACCGGCAGCGGCGAGAAACACTGCGCCCGTGCAAACGCTTGCACACAACCTGACAGATTCCGCCCTCGCTCTTACACACTCAATGAAGGTCTTGTCGCCGACAAGCTTTCTCGTACCTATTCCGCCCGGCACAAGAAGCATATCATTATGCTGCACGTCCGATACCTTCGCAGTGAGAATATCAGCACCCTGTGCGCTTCTGACCATCCCGCCATCCATAGACACATAGTTCAGACCGACGCCGCCGGCATGCCCGAAAATCTCTGCAGGACCGAATGCGTCAAGTGTTTCAAAGCCATCGAAAAGAAGTATATCTATTATCATTGTCACTCAAAAAATAAGGGCGGCTGAGTGCCGCCCTCAATATATTATGCTCTTCCTGCTGAACCGAGAACGTTCTCGTTCTTAGCAGAATACATCTTAACAAGTTCTGCTCTGGCGGGTTTCAGATATTCTCTGGGGTCGAATTTAGAGGGATTCTCCGCCATAAACTCTCTGATTTTTGCAGTAAAGGCGAGGCGACCGTCTGAGTCGATGTTTATCTTACAAACAGCGCTTGCCGCCGCTTTTCTAAGCTGTTCCTCGGGGATGCCGACTGCGTTGTCCATTTTGCCGCCGAACTTGTTGATCATCTCAACATATTCCGGCAGAACGCTTGATGCGCCGTGCAGAACTATCGGGAAACCCGGAATTCTGCGTTCACACTCTTCAAGGATATCAAAGCGAAGGGGCGGAACTGATTCGCCGGGTTTCACTTTAAACTTATATGCTCCGTGCGACGTACCTATAGATATGGCGAGAGAGTCCACGCCTGTCTTTTCAACGAATTCCACGACCTGATCAGGGTTGGTATAATGGGAGTGTTCGGACTGAACGTCATCCTCTATACCTGCGAGAACGCCGAGTTCTCCTTCTACTGTGACGCCGAACTGATGGGCATATTCGACAACTTCTCTGGTAAGTGCCATGTTGTCCTCAAAAGAGTGGTGGGAACCGTCTATCATTACGCTTGAAAATCCGAAATCCACGCAGCTTTTGCATGTTTCAAAAGTATCGCCGTGGTCGAGGTGGAGCGCAATCGGTATCTCGCAGCCCAGTTCTTTGGCATAGGCAACCGCGCCCATAGCCATGTAGCGGAGCATGGTTGCATTCGCATAGTCCCTTGCACCTTTTGAAACCTGAAGGATAACCGGTGATTTTGTCTGGACACATGCAGTGATGATTGCCTGAAGCTGTTCGAGGTTATTAAAGTTATAGGCAGGGACGGCGTATTTTCCCGCCATTGCCTTTGCAAACATTTCTTTGGTGTTCACTAGTCCAAGTTCTTTGTAGCTGACTGCCATTACTCACTCCTTTATATAAACATACTCAATGACATTGAGATCTCTTCCAACTTGATGCGTGCGCCGTCTGTGTTTGAATAGCTGCACGAAGGCACTACCACACCGTAAAATTTGAAATTGAAGATGTTGCAGAATCCCTTCATCCAGTCCAGCGTATACTGCCCGTGGCTTCTGTTCGGCGAACCCTGTGTCAGGACGAAAAAGAATTTCTTGCTTCCTTCATAAGTGGGTCTTCCGCTCTTGTTGAGCAGAACGTGGAATTTATCCAGAAACAGTTTTGCTGTTCCGCTGATAAAATTGAAGTAGTTCGGAGATATAAATATGATAAGATCGCTCTCAACGACGGCGGACATCACGTCGCGCAGACCTTCCTCCACCATTTCCGGACGGAAAGAAGCGCTGTCTCTGTGTCTGTTCTCATAATCTATTTCAAATTTAATGTCGCCTAGATTAAAGACCCTGCACCCTTCATATTTCTTAGTCAGTTCATCCGCAATCAGAGCAGAATTGCCGTCCGCTTTAACGGCGGCGTTTATAATAACAGTATTCATATTCGCACCCCGCTATATTTTAACCGCAACATAGTGCTGTTTCAACAAATAATATTGACATTAGACTATTTACATTCATAATTTGCTAATGGAAGACATGCTTCAATCAATATCAAACGCCGGCATCAAAACAGATGCTGAAAAACAGCCGGACATGACCGCCGCACCCTCATACAGGGGCAACTTCGGTTTTTACCACATAACGGCAGAGAACTGGGAAACAGTCATAATCAAGGGTGTGTTCAAAGGCAACATACGCCACATAGGCGGAGAATGTCCTTTCAGCGACCGCAAAATGAACGAGCTGGCACAGATGCTTTCCGATGTGGAACGCTGTCTGCGCAGACCGGCGAAAACCTATGTACACAATAATGACGAAACTTTTTATGTGTGTCGGGTTGAGGCGGAAAACTACACCCCGCTCCCCGCGGATGCACGCGATTTTGAGATAAAAGCACCGCTGACGCCCGTTGAGGAATCCCTCGGCAGGTCGACCTCAACCAACGAAAAGCATCTTTTCATAAAGTCCCCTTTTGCCTCCGTATTCAATGAAACATTGAGTCCCTATGCGTTCTCTGTCATAGAGGCGATGCCCGATGTTCTGAACCCTCTGTTCATGAGCGCGGATATGAAAACGCTCTCCCCTTCCATAAAAACGATGTTCAACCGCATTCTGATGAACTCCGCGAATATTGAAACGGTTCTTTCGGCGTTTTATGCCAAGCCGGACTTCTTTTATCTGAACTATCTTCCTTCAATATATAAGACCATCAAAAAACCTTCTGCGGATGTGCCGAAAATGTCTGCACTGCGGCTTGCGGAAGGGGAACTTGAGAACACCGTCGAAGACATCGAAAAAACTGCTCAGAACCTCACGCAGGAAACGCTTTTTAACGATGAATTCTTTGAAATACCCGCTCTGTCCGTAATGGCATGGCAGATAGCCGTCATGGGGATGTGGCTTTCGTTTACTGAGTTCATGAAAGCGTCGGGGCTGGAACACGAAGATGCCATGCGTCATATATATAAGACAAGAAAGGGCGGTCTGCTCCGGTATAACGGAAAGATAATGCCTGTTCTCGACCCTGCGGCAAAACCGGTAAAGCTTCATGCTATGGATATCCCAATTGTTGAGATAGAAACCATGTACACCTCGCTTCACTCCATGAAGCGCCTGATACTTTCCAAAGGGAAATATGCCTCACTCCTTTCAAAGGCACACAAAGCGCTGGATGATGCAGACAAAGTTTATCTTACCATTTCAAAGCTTGTTATGAAGGTTCGCAGCATTCTGCTGGAAACAGGTAAAAAACAGGTGGAAAACCGCGTACTGTCAGATGAAAATGACATATTCTTCTTTGAACATAAAGAGATACAAAATATAGTATCCGACTCCTTTTTCGGAAACGCTCCGTTCACTCTGAATTTCCGCAGGTGGCAGTCGTCAAGATTCGCATCCGCTTGTCTGCCCGGATACCTATATGAAAAAGATGTTGAGAACTACAAAGAGATAGCAGAAAAACAGATATCTAAGTCTTTGGCAGAAAAGCAGATACCCTGCCTCTCATTTTTTCACAAGCCACTGGAAACGGACAATTTCATATGCAGATACGGTTTCAGCATTGCAGATATCAAAGAAGCGGAATCAGCCGATGTGGTCATAGCCGAATCCGCCTCACTGTTTTCATATATAGCGCAGTTCTGCGCCGCTACAGATAAGCCGCTCTACACCGGAGCAAGGTTCTCGCCGCTTCTGTTATCAGGTAAAAAAATACGAACCGGATCTGACAATATAACTGCTATTTAACAGGCAGTTCCGGCACGTTCACCCCGTCTGTTGCCGTTGACAGACTGATATCCATATACTCCTGCGCCTGTCTGTTTCTAACTTCATCAGCCATTTTTGTGAACTGAACTGCGTCGGCTCCTATCAGCAGATGCAGAGGAAGTTCGTCCCTTTCAGCCAGCATAAGGATAACCTGTGCAAACTTTTCGGGCGATGTCATCTCCGAACCGACAAAATCCTTCAGCATCCTATATAAAGCGCCAACAGATCCGTCATAGTCAGGGAGAATCTCAGGTGTCTCTGAAATTGCGGTGACACCCCAGTTTGTTCTTATCCCACCAGGTTCAAGACAGCAGACCTTAACATCAAATCCGGCACATTCCTTTGCAAGCGCTTCAGAGAATCCGCCCACAGCCCATTTTGCAGTCTGATATGCACTTATTCCCGGGTTTGATATTCTCCCGCCCACGGATGAAATGTTAAGTATGTGGCCTGAATGCCTTTTGCGCATGTGCGGCAAAACCGCACGGGAGGTATTGACAACACCGAACAGATTGGTTTCGATCTGCCCGCGGAATGTTTCGGATGATTGCTGTTCAAACGGTGCAAAATGACCATATCCGGCATTGTTGACAAGAACATCGATTCTGCCGAAAACCTCCAGAGTGCGCCCGACAGCACCAAAAACGGCTTTTTCATCTGTTACGTCAAGCTCCAGAGTCAGAATTCTTTCTCCGTACTGCTCTTTCAGATCAGCAAGCCTCTCAGGGTTACGCGCTGTGGCAGCCAGCAAACCTCCGTTTTTCAGCACTGCCTCTGCAATACTTCTTCCCAGTCCCGCTGCACTTCCGGTCAGAAACCAGACTTTTTCCATTTTCAGCCTCCAATATTTTATTATCTAAAATGAGTGATTACTCACTCATTTGTCAAGTATTAAAAATCAGATGCTTTGCAAAAAACTGGTGAAAGCTTTATAACCTATTGTGGCGTATTTGCCTTTTTTCTCAGGGTTACCAGTCATAAATCCAATGGTGGTGTCTGCAAGAGAAGCGAGCATAGCGCTCACGAACGGCTGTTCGACCCCGCAGGAAGATTTTTCGCCGGAGATTTTTCCAAGCAAAGTGTTTATTTCAGAAAACCGCACAAGACCTTCAGCTCTGCTTTCTGCAGTGACTCGCTCACATAAGACCAGCTTCTTCATCGCCGTACATTTAACGACGTTCTCTGATCCCCAAAGCACATAACCATACCAGAAATGTTCTATTTTCCCGCTGTCGTCTCCGTCAAACGGATAACCCGACATGATACTGTCCGCCATCTCATTTTTGATGTCCAGATAGAGGCTGTTAAGAAGAATGTCCTTGCTGGGGAAATAGGTAAAGAGTGTGCCTTCTGCAATTCCCGCCAACTTAGCTATCCGCTTTGTGGGGGCATCGGTTCCGATTTCGGCGATAGCTGTCGCAGCAGCATCAAGAATAGCTTTTCTTTTGTCCTGGCTTTTAGGAAGCGCCATATGCCGCTCCTGTCGTAAAGTTCATAGAGAAAAGATACATAAGGGTACAGATATTTGCAAGGAAAATGAAAAAGGCGGGCTTTTTTGAACCCGCCTTCTTTTTATTTGAAAGTTATGTTTATCTTAACGCTTCCGTATATCTTCACATCCGCCGCCGCCGCCGCCGCTTCCGCCGCTGCCTGAGCTGCCGCCTGTGCCGCTTCTGCCTGCGCCTGAAGCGTTGCTATCAGACCGGACGCATCTTCTCCCGCCTCTATAGCCGCCTGTGCCGCCGCAAGAGTCGCCTCAAGAGCTGCCTGTGTGGAATCTGCAAGACTTTGGGCAACCGATTCTGACTCCGCCGCAGCCGTCGCTGTCTGTGCTGCCGTCTGTGCCGCTGTTACAGCCGCCTCAACGGCACTTGTAGCTTCCGCCGCAGTGCTTGCGATGCCGGCAACAGCTTCATAGATTGACTGTGCCGCAACGGCCGCTGCCGCTGCCTGTTCTGCCGCCTGCTGTGCAGCTTCCTTTGCTGCCAGAGCCGCTGCGCCTTCTGCCGCAGAGCTGTTGGGATCGTATGCCTGAACAGTTGTAAGAGCGGATGATGCCGCAACCTGTGCAGCCGCTCCCTGCGCCGATGCCGCAGACATTGCCGTTGTCTGTCCGGTCAGCGATGTATATGACTGATTTATAATTGTTTGCTGAGCCTGTATCTGAGAAGTTGCATCGTTCACAGCGTCAAGAGCCGCCTGCGCAGTTGCAAGGGCTGTTGTCTGGGATTGCAGTTCCGCCGCCGCTGCCTGTGCTGCTGCCGCCGCCGCTGCCGCCGCTGCTGCTGCCTCTGCCGCTGAAAGCTCCGCCTGAGAAATCGGCGTATCCGCAGAATCGGCTATGGACTGAGCGGCGCTGGCATTTGCCGCCGCCTGTGCCGCTGCTGCCGCTGCTGCCTGCGCGGATGCTATTGCAGCCTGACTTGCTGTATATTGAGCCGCTGTCTGAGCCTGTGCCTGTGCTGACTGAGCAACAGCCAAAGCCGCTTCCGCCGCCGCCTGTGCTTTTTGCGCCTGCGCCACTGCTTCCGCCGCCGCCGCCTGTGCTGCCGCAAGAGATGCCTGTGCCGCTTCGCTTGCCGCCTGTGCTGCCGCATTTGCCGCTTCCGCCTCTGCTTCCGCTCTCGCAAAAGCCGCCTCGGCTTCACTTTGTTTGACAAGTGCTGCCGCAGCCGCTGCGCTCGCTGCCTGTGCCGCCGCTACTGCGGCATCGTATGCCGCCTGTGCTTCACTGCTGTATACTCCTGTCTGAATGACCGCTTCTGCTGCCGCTTGTTCAGCCGCTGCCGCCTTAGACTCCTGTTCGCTTCTTATGGCATCCGCCTGAGCCTGTGCCGCCGCCTGTGCCGCCGCTTGCGCTGCCGCCTGTGCAGCAGCCTGTGCCGCTGCCTGTGCTGCCGCCTGTGCCGCCGCCTGTGCCGCCGCCTGTGCTGCCGCCTGTGCCGCCGCCTGTGCCGCCGCTGCCTGTGCCGCCGCTTCTGCTGCCGCCTGCGCCGCGGAATCTGTTCCTGCTGCAACTGCGCCGGTCATACCGTCACCTGAGTTTCCGCCCTGCAAAGCTGATTCAAGCTGATTAGCCGTATCACTGGACTCCTCATCGCCAGCCTGAGCCTCTTCCTCGCTTCCAGTGCTGTTAAAGAGAGCGCCTTCGTCACCGGCACCGCCGCCCTCACCCTGTGCAGAGGGAGCGCCTGAACCTGAAAAAAGTCTGGAACCGCCTGAAAGATCATACTGCTGTATGCCGCCGGAAGAGTCTATAATCACGCCCTGACCTGTGCCGAGTATAATGCTCGGCGGTGCAACGGGAGGTGCTCCGTATCCGATTCCGGCTCCGCCTGTACCGCCGCCTGTCAAACCGCCTGAAGCAGGAGCTGAAGACCCGCCCGATGAACCGGACTGGAATTGCGGCAACGGGGGCGCACTCGGCGCGGGAGGTGCGGGAGGTGCCAAAGGCGGGATAAGGGTTAAGACCACTGAACCTGAACCGACTTCCACTACCAGATTTCCGTTATTGGATTCCGCACCCAGCACAGTACCCTTAACGCCGATAACGGCATTGCTTGTCTTTATTCTGAAATCGCCTGCGACATCATGCATCTTCTCAACTTTAAAAAGCACCTTGCCCTTTTGAAGTTCAGCGTTAAAGCCGTCCTTTGTTCTCTCCGAACCGAGCAGAAGCAGACGCGATTTTTCAAAGACTTTTATATTGCTTCCGTCAACAAAGCTGACTTCCGCGTAACCTTTTCTTTTTGTTCTGAGGATATCGTCGAAAGAGAGGCTTGTCCCCTCTTTTGCGATCTTGCCCATGACAGCCTGCGCCTTGACTACATCAACGGCGCCTTTTACCGTTTTAACGGTTCCTGCCACCGACGATGCGAAAACCTGCGAGCTGATCATTATGACCGCTGTGGTTAAAGCCGTAATCCTTTTTATTCTCATGGCACACCTTTTCACATTCTTAATATGCGTAGCTTACACTGATGTCGAACACGGTCTTGTCATATTTGTACTCTGGCACGTTTGAATCGGCATCGGTATATGTGACACCTCCGCTCAAAAACACCGAATTCGTCAGTTTATATATGGATTTGATCCCGACATTGTATATCTTGTCCTCGCGGATGGTCGCAAGCCCGGAGCTGTCCATTTTGTCTATGGCGGAGTTGTAGTAATCTGCATATGTATAATCGGCGCTGAATGAAAGAGTGACTTTAGGAGTCAGGGCGGTGAGAGTTCCGAACGAAACGGAATATGCCCTGTTGTCCTTGTCTGCGCCGTCGGTATTTTCAAGGTTAACGCCTGCACCGAATGTCACGTTGTACTTCTGTGCGAACATCTTTGATATTTCACCTGAAATTCCGTAGTACATTCCGTCTTTGTCCGCTCTGGGATCCGGAGAGGATACATAGCTTCTCTTTTCTACCTTAACGGGAACGCTAAGTGTGAAACCGTCGAATCTGATATTTGAACCAAGCTCCGCACCGTATGTTTCATAGTATTTCTCGTTTCCGAGTGAAAGGATACCCGCCGTTAATTTTGGGGTGTATGAAACCCTGTCTGTGCTTTTTGTAACCTGAACGTAGGCTTTATGCATTTCAAGATCATATGAACTCAAGCCTTTTTTCATGTTAAACGACCTGTAGTTCATAAGTCCGATAGCCGCCTTGTCAGACCAGAGCGGGTACATGTTATATTTAGCATCAAGAACGAAAGCGGTCCTGAAGCTTGAGGTGCCGGAAGCGCCGATGTCCTCGTTCTCAGATTTTACGTTGTCGTCGTATTCTTCGATAGCGGAGAAATAGATGCTGAACGGTTTTTTGAACTGGTTCATCTTTTCCCGCTTAAGCTGCATGTATTCAGCATCAAATGATTTGACGTTCGCCAGAGATTCCTCAGCGCACTCAAACCTGCCCGTGATCATGCATATATCCGAAATAAGCATCTGAGCCTGTTCGTATTGATCCTGTTTTCCTGCGGATACTTTTCTGAGAGAGCCGACGGCATTGTAAAAATCGCCCTGCCTGTAGGCTATCTTTCCTTTTCTTATATAGTACCTGTCATCTTTGGCTGTAACTTTTTCAAGCTCTTCACCGGCTTTTTCGTAGTCGTTCATAGCGGTGTATATATCAACCAGAGTATATCTCATGGTATCGTCGCCTGTTTTGTCGGCATAGGTTGAGATATCGGTAAGAGCGCCTTCCATATCACCGATGTTGAAGAAGGCAAGTCCCCTGTATTTAAGCAGATTCGGGTCGCTGTTGCCTTTTTCAATCTGCGTGTTGCACACATAGACTATCTCGTCGTATTCCTGATTCTCAAGCATGAGAGTCAGTGCGACGAAACCGTCCTGCTGCTGGTTATTCTCAAAAAAACAGATAGATCTGTAGATATTGCTGGAAATGCCTTCGGAAGCGGAAAGAGCTTTAAGCTCGCTCTCCATGTTCCTGCATTTTCCTGATTTGATGGCATCGAAAACTTTCTGATAAACGCCGCTGTATTCGCCGATGACGGGATAGTCATAGGCATACAGGGCAACAGGGCTTAACAACGGCAGTATAAGAAGCCCTGCCGAAAACATAAAACGACGCATAACGTCTCCTCCTAAATGAAACCTCTCTTCACGCTATACAAGATACTAACATACTATACCCTAATTTTCATGATTATTGGCGTTGTTGAGCGTATTTCAATAATTTCTCTCTGTTTAAAATTAATATTCCCGCAACAACCATTATTATGCTTACTAAATGCGGCGCTCTGAGGTAACCAACCATAAGATCATCCGCACGGAAAAACGTCACAAACGCCCGAATAAAGCCGTAAAAGATGAGATACCACGCAACAAGACGCCCCGTTCCGAGATTCTCGTCCTTTCGCCATAATAAATATAGGATAATGAAACATGCGAAATTAAGCACCATTTCATAGATAAACGTCGGGTGCACCGGAAGCGCTCCGAAGTCGCTGTAGGCGGGAGTTCGCTTATAATTCCCGAAGCTCATGCCCCATGGCACGTATTCTTTCAGTTCATAGAGTTTTCCCTCAAAACTCACCTGAACGGGTAGTTTGTCCATCAGCTTTGAAATGCTGGCAGGCATGGGATTCAGACCTGTCTGGTCGCATACTGCCGACCAGAAATCACGAAATCTGTTTTCCACCCCGAATATTATTGAGGGAGGGACTATGGTCGGCACTCCGTGCGCCTCACCGTTTGCAAGGTTGCCTATCCTGCCTATCGCCTGTCCGAAGAGAAGCCACGGAACCATCGTATCCGCAAGCCCGAGAAGACTGGTCTTTTTATACTTTGTGAAGATATAGAGCGCAATAAGCGCGCCTATGATACCGCCGTGGATGGCAAGCCCGCCGTGCCACACGGCAAACATTTCAAATACGTTTCCGGCGTAATATTCCCAGCGGAATGCGACATAGTACATTCTCGCGCCGACAATACCTGCAAGAAAACAGGCGATTGCAGCGTTCTCCATGTCCGTCGGTTTCAGATTAAGCTTTTCTGCCTTTCGCTTTATCATGTACATCCCGACGATAAGCCCGATAATGTACATAAGGCTGTATACCCTCAGTTCCAGAGGTCCCAGTTTAAAAAGATACGGAAACATAATTTTCCCCCCTTGTCTCTGTCAGAAACATAATAAACAGTACAGACTTTTTTTACAAATCAAAAAAACCTTGATTTTTTGTATCGCCCTTGCTATAAAGAACACCCATTTTGCACGCCCGTATAGCGTTTAAAACTGCCGTGTGCCTGAAATCCTTTCGGGTGGCTGTTTTACGGGGCGCAAGAATAACAAATTGAGAGGCGAAAACGCCTCGGGAGAAATTAATGTCCTATATTTCAATGAAAAGCCTGCTTGAGGCGGGCGTTCACTTCGGTCACCAGACAAAACGCTGGAACCCGAAAATGTCCAAATATGTCTTCGGCGCAAGAAACGGTATCTACATACTCGACCTTCAGAAGACAGTTCAGTGCTTCAACACCGCTTACGAATTCGCAAGAGATGCAGCTCGTCAGGGCAGCAGCTTCCTTTTCGTAGGTACTAAGAAACAGGCTCAGGAAGCTATCAAGCAAGCTGCTGAAAAATGCAATGCTCATTACATGAACGAACGCTGGCTCGGCGGTACCCTTACAAACTTTCAAACCATCCGTACAAGAGTGGCAAGACTGAAAGAACTTGAAGAGATGTTTGAAACAGGCTTCGTTAATAAATATACCAAAAAAGAAGTTTCAAAACTCAGAAAAGAGCTTGATAAACTCACTAAAAACCTCGGCGGTATCAAAGATATGCAGGGTATCCCCGATGTTATGTTCATAATCGACATCAAAATGGAGCAGAACGCAGTTGCCGAAGCTCACAAACTTGATATCCCGATAATCGCAATCGTCGATACAAACTGCGACCCCGATCAGGTTGATATGCCCATCCCCGGTAACGACGACGCTATCCGCGCTTGCCAGCTTATCGCAGGACGCATAGCAGACGCCATCATCGAAGGCAGACAAATACTTGACGAAGAAAACATCGGTCAGGCAGAAGAAGAAGGCGGCGAGGACATCCCCGTTGAACAGCTTCTCGCTGACGTACCCGTTGATAAAGCAGAAGAGGAGTAATAAATGGCAGAGATCACAGCCGCACTGGTTAAAGAACTTCGCGAAAAAACCGGAGCAGGAATGCTCGACTGCAAAAAAGCCCTTGCCGAATCCGACGGCGACCTTGAAGGCGCTGTTGAATACCTCCGCAAAAAGGGTCTCGCAGCTGCCGCAAAAAAAGCCGACAGAATCGCAGCGGAAGGTACCGTTGCTGCCATCGTTAAAGACGGCATAGGCGTTATCGTTGAAGTAAACTCCGAAACAGACTTCGTTGCTAAAAACGAAAACTTCACTGCATATGCGACAGAAATGGCGGAGCTTGTTGCTGAGGTCGGTCCCGCAGATATCGAGGCTTTTATGACTGTTACAGCTAAAAACGGCGAAACCGTTGAAGCCTACCTTAACAGCATGATCGCAAAAATAGGCGAAAAACTGAGCATCAGACGTTTCGCACGTCTTGAAGGCGGCACAGTTGCCACATACATCCACGGCGGCGGTAAAATAGGCGTCGTTGTGAAACTTGAAGGCGGCACACCCGAGCTTGCAAAAGACCTTTGCCTGCACATAGCCGCAAGCAACCCCAAATATCTCGATTCCAGCTTTGTTGACGCTGATTTCGTTAACAAAGAGAAAGAGATATACGCTGCCAAACTGAAAGAGCAAGGCAAACCCGACAACATGATCCCCAAAATAGTTGAAGGTCAGGTTGCAAAACTTCTTAAAGAAGTATGCCTCGTAAGCCAGCCTTTCGTTAAAAACCCCGATGTCACCATCGAAAAACTTCTTGCCGACGCAGGAGCCAAAATAGTTTCCTATAACCGTTTTGAGCTTGGAGAAGGCATCGAAAAAAAGCAGGAAAACTTTGTGGAAGAGGTAATGAAACAGATCAAGAACTAAGGGTCTGCTGCATGACCGCCGCATTGGGCGTTCTGTCGAAATTAAAGAAATAAAGCCGGGGTTTTTCTCCGGCTTTTTTTTTATTCCATCCTTACAAAATTGTAAGCTCTTGATTAATTCCTCCTCGGTCGTCATTATAAAATACTGAGAGGTACAGGAGGAAACACCATGCAGACATTTCAGCAAATTAAACCCGAAGACTTTAACCAGAGTCCCTTCAGAATAATAGGCAAGGACTGGATGCTCGTTACGGCGGAAAAAGACGGCAGAGCGAACAGCATGACGGCTTCATGGGGCGGACTCGGTGTTATGTGGGGCAAAAACGTCGCATTTATCGTGGTTCGCAAAAGCAGATTCACCAAAGAATTCGTTGACGGCGCCGACACCTTTTCGCTCACTTTCTTCGACAGGAAACAATACGGCAAGATGCTGGGCTACATGGGTACGGTATCCGGACGGGACGAGGATAAGATAGCGAAATCCGCCCTGACCGTTGCACACCGGAACGGCACCCCCTACTTTGAAGAAGCGGAGAAAGTCATTATATGCAGGAAACTCTTCTGTCTGCCGCTCACACCCGAACATTTTATAGACAGCTCAATAGACAATGAATGGTACAAGGACAAAGATTACCACGACCTTTATATAGCAGAGGTCACAGATATTCTCATTCGCTGAAAAGAAAAAAATTTGACTTTTCCGCCGCAGGGGATATTATATTCCTGCCTACCCCAAATTTAAGACCCACTGGCAAGGGTCTTACAATCTTTTCCAACAATCGGAGTATAGTCATGTTCAAAAACGAACTGGTCATCGCCGGACGTACGTTCCGCAGCAGACTCATGGTAGGCACAGGCAAATTTCCCAACGCAAAAATTATGGCAGACGCACTTGACGCAAGCGGCGCAGAGATAGTCACCGTTGCGCTTCGCCGCGTGGACATAAACAATCCTCAGGACGATATCCTGAAACAGATAGACCCGAAAAAATATCTCCTGCTCCCAAACACATCCGGAGCAAGAGACGCGGAAGAGGCAGTGCGACTCGCCCGCATAGCAAGGGCTGCGGGTTGCGAACCGTGGATCAAACTGGAAGTCACACCGGATCCGTATTATCTTCTGCCCGACCCCATCGAAACGTTCAAAGCGGCAGAGATACTCGTTAAAGAGGGATTCAAAGTTCTCCCCTATATCAACGCAGACCCCGTTCTCTGCAAGCGTCTCGAAGAGATAGGCACTGTCACCGTCATGCCGCTCGGCGCGCCAATAGGGAGCAACAAAGGCATTAAAACAATCGACAACCTGCGAATAATCATCGAACAGGCAAAAATTCCCGTTGTGGTTGACGCGGGGATAGGCGCACCGTCACATGCGGCGCTCGCTATTGAAATGGGCGCGGACAGCGTTCTTGTGAACACCGCCATAGCAACTGCTAAAGATCCGGTTATGATGGCAAGATCATTCAAACTCGGCGTTGAGGCGGCAGTTACGGCACGCGCGGCAGGTATGCCCGGAACAAGAGACAGAGCGGAGGCATCAAGCCCCCTTACAGGATTTCTGAGGAACTGATAATGAGCTTTGAACAGGAACTTGATAAATACGATTTTAACGATACAAAGGATTTCATCTTCTCCCGCAAGGCGGCTGACGTTGAGTTTGCCCTCGGCAAAGAAAACATAGACGAAGAAGATTTCGCGGCACTGCTCTCACCTGCCGCAACGCCATACATTGAAGAGATGGCACAGAAGGCAAACCGCATAACTGTGCAGAGATTCGGAAAGACAATAAAAGTTTACGCGCCTATTTACCTTTCAAACGTCTGCTCGAACTCCTGCAAATACTGCGGGTTTAACCGCCACAATGAAATTCCCCGCGTCACACTCACTGACGAACAGATAAAACAGGAAACGGACATCATCCACAACATGGGTATCCGCCATATCCTTCTTGTCACAGGAGAATCACCTGTCAAAGTCGGCACGGACTACCTTATAAACGCGGTTAACCTCATGAAGGACAAGTTCAGTTCGGTCTGCATAGAGGTATATCCCATGTCCGTTGATGACTACACCCTTATGTACAGTCACGGGGTTGACGGACTGACCATGTTTCAGGAAACATATAACCGCGTGAAATATGCCGACGTACACCCCGCAGGCAGGAAGCGCGACTTCGGCTGGAGGCTCGGCGGCCCCGAACGCGGCGCACAGGCAGGCTTCCGCACCATAGGTCTCGGTACGCTCATGGGGCTTGAGGAATTCAGAACCGATCAGTTCTTCCTTGGTCTCCACGCAGGCTATCTTATGAAAAACTTCTGGAAGACCCATGTCTCCATCTCATTCCCGCGCATACGCAAAGCGTCGGGAAACTTTCAGGCATATCAGATAATTGAAGATATCGACTACGTTCAGATGCTCCTTGCCCACAGGCTGTTCAGACACGATCTGGGCATCAACGTCTCCACCCGCGAATCCGCAGAGTTCCGCGACAGACTGCTCAGGCTTGGTGTCACCCACATGAGTGCAGGCTCCAAAACAGAACCCGGCGGATATGCAAAGGAACATAACGGCAAACAGTTTCAGGTTGAAGACACAAGGACAGTCGATGAATTTTGTGATATGGTAAGAATGAACGGTTATGACCCCGTTCTGAAAGACTGGGACACATATTTCCTTAACGGAGAATAAGATGAAGCACTGGGACAGTGTGCGATGCTCTGCGGGTTACGACCTGTTCATCACCTTTGACAACGAAAAGGTCTATGAGGTTGCGTCATCACGTCCCGAAAATCTTATTCAAATGCCTCTTGCGGAAAGGTTCACCTATATGGCAGAATACCTGAAAGACTGTTCGAGACAGCCCATGCTTATAGAAGCGCTGGACGATCTTGATTTTTCGTGGACGACACCCTTTTCAATGGCTGTTTACCGTACACTGGCACTGGTTCCGTTCGGAGTAACCGTTTCATACGGCGATCTGGCGGCTCTTTCCGGTCATTCGGGTGCATTCCGCGCTGTCGGCACGGCAATGTCGAAGAACAGATTCCTTATCATTGTACCCTGCCACCGTGTTCTGGCGGCGGGAAGAAAGATCGGGGGATTCTCCAGCGGTCTCGGCATGAAACGGGCGCTGCTGAAAGCTGAGGGGCATAATGAGTTTTGAGTCGCTTCCATATACACTTAGATGGCAGGAGGACATTCTCTATGTCATCGACCAGACACTCCTTCCTGAAATATTCATAGAAGTACCGCTTCGCAATATCGACGAAGTCTACGTCGCAATAAAGACTTTACAGGTGCGCGGTGCGCCGGCAATAGGCGTTGCTGGGGCATACGGTCTCTGCATATGCGCACAGAAACACCTTGACGAAGAACCCAACCTTTTCATGGAAAATCTAGGGAAAGACGCAAAATATCTTAACTCTTCCCGTCCAACAGCAGTGAACCTCAGTTGGGCGATAAAACGCATAATGAAAAGACTTTATGCCTGCGTACAGAAATCCACCGCAGATATGTATGCGGAGATACTGGACGAGGCGACCAGAATACATAAGGAAGACCTGAGAACCTGCCGCATGATCGGCGAACACGGCAGAGAACTCATTCAGGACGGTTTCGGCATATTAACCCACTGCAATGCAGGTTCCCTCGCCACTTCCCGTCTGGGAACGGCAACCGCGCCCATGTATCTGGCTCAGGAACAGAAAAAACGGTTCAAGGTCTATGCAGACGAAACCAGACCACTTTGTCAGGGTTCAAGGCTCACCGCATGGGAACTTCAAAGAGCGGGACTCGACGTTACGCTCATATGCGACGACATGGCGGCCTCTGTCATGGCTTCCGGCAGGATACAGCTTGTGATTGTGGGTGCGGACAGAGTTGCCGCAAACGGAGACACAGCGAACAAGATAGGAACGCTGGGCGTAGCCATCATGGCTAAACATTTCGGAATTCCTTTTTATGTTGCCTGCCCGACGTCCACACTGGACATGAAAACTTCCTGCGGATACGACATTGAGATAGAACAGCGCGGAAACGACGAAGTTTGCTTCTTCGGAGAAAAACGCACCGCTCCTGTTGACATAAACGTTCTCAATCCGGCTTTCGACGTTACTCCGGCATACCTCATTTCGGGGTTCATAACGGAAAAAGGCATCGTGAAAAGACCGTACGAGAACAATCTTAAAGCAATATTCTGATGTATGCCGGAAAGATACTCTCAGTCTCGCTGACAGACCTTTCCCACAGCATTGTAACACCTGAAAAGCGTATCTATGACAAATACATAGGCGGTCGTGGGCTGTGCGGATATCTTCTTGGCGAACATCTCAGCGAAAATCCTCTTATATTTTGCACTGGGCCGCTCACGGGTACAGGATATCAGACCACTGCCAGATGTGCTGTGATGCATATAGACCCGCGAACGGGAGGTCTGTTCCACTCAGATTTCGGCGGCGGATTTGCGACGGCACTTAAAAGAGCGGGATACGACGGACTTATCATTACAGGAAGGGCGGAAAGCCCCGTGAGCCTCATTATTGACGAAAACGTACGGTTCGGGAGCATACCTTTCGGCTATGCGAAGACCGAAGCGGGCGCCGATAAAAATATAAGATACTGCGGCATCCTTTCCGACGGGTTCTTCACAACGCACAGAGGCGGCACGGGAACGCTGATGCACGACATGAACCTTTTGTCAGTGGGCATTATGCCTGCAAACGAACCGGAAATTCCATCGACATCTGCATATGAAGACATAGAAAGGCTTATAAACGCCGCACCGTCGCTCACCGGAAGACTGGGGATCGGCAGATTCGGCACAGCCGCACTCTATGACCTTTCCCATGCCCGCGATATCCTCCCCAACGTCTTTTTTAAACTGCCGAAACCCGATGCACACGATAACGCAAACGCCTTCGGTAAAACGGAAAGCGTTTCCTGCGGTTCATGCCCTATCGCCTGCCGCAAAAAAAAGGACGGACTGCGCGTACCGGAATATGACGAATTCACCATGCTTTTAAGTGTGGGGATACCCTTTGACAGAATCACCGATATTTACAATCACTGCCTGAAACAGGGCATAGACATAATCACCGTCTGTCACTGCATAGCGCAATCCGGCATAGACGGAGAGAAATTTCTATACGACATCCCTCAGAAGTTTTACAAAGGCTCCGACAGCCTGACAATAAAAGGCATTGAACTGCCCGCCTTCGCACCCGATGGCGCAATGGGCGTGGCGCTTGGATACGCGACCTCTACAAACGGCGCGGACTGGACAACCGCCATGGCAGTCACCCACGAAATACTCAGAAAACCCGTCCCCACAGACAGACACTCTGCGGAGGGCAAAGCCGTGATAAATATAGCATATGAAAACGCAAAAGCAGCGGCGGATTCACTCCCCGTCTGTCAGTACGTCCTCTTTTCCGCATCGCTGGAGGAATACGCAAAGGCACTGGAAACCACTGCGGCTCAACTTGCCGACTGCGGAAACGGGATATTTATGAATGAGATAGATATAATCCGCCGTCTTGGTTTCGGCATAGAAACGGACAGGCTGCCGGAAGGAGTTCTGACACCTCAACAGCAGAAAGAGCTTGATGCCGAACTAAAAAAATATCACCGCATGCGGGGGCTTGCATGAGCCTTTTCGATAAATACCTGAATAAACTTAAACTTCAGAAGCTCGCAGACAAAGCTCTCTATATCGTCACCGAGGACAACGTGACGGTCTATGGCGACAGTGCCGATAAAGAGCTTTCGGAAATAGCCTCACATATCAGGAGCTACGCGCTTCTTTTTGTCCGCCCTTCAGAACCGTTCATGTCCGCCCTTGAGCTGGCGGCGAAGAACGGTGAGTTCGCACCAAACGATTCGGAAACAAGAACCTTTCTGCACACCGTGCCTGTCGCCGACTGCTTTTCGGATGTGCCGGACGCGCTCAAACGCCGCAAGGCGGTCTTCGTCCGCGGTCACGGAATAGTGACAGCCGCCCCTTTCGGCGCGGAACAGGCGTTTATTTTTGCCAGCTCAGTTATATTCAGCGGGTTCGTGAAATTCTTTGCGGACGCGGGAGAAGCGGCACTCCTTGGAAAACCTTACGACCAAAAACTGACGCTCGGACTTCTGAACAGCTACATAAAGAAGTTTGCCGTAAACGATACGCCTCCCCTCGATAAAATTATCTTTCAATCTGAACAATCCATATTATCAGCTATGGCACAGGCGGGCAGAACAACAGTCGCTTTGGGGCTTGTTGATTCTTTTTTCGGCAACATATCAGTATTTGACGGCAGAAAAATATATATAAGCAGAACAGGCAGCAGTCTTGACGAGCTTGAAAATGAAACCGATATCTGCCCTCTGGACGAATCCGCCTGTACGGGACTTACCGCTTCAAGCGAGCTGGCATCCCACAGAAGGATCTATGAGACCACGGATAAAAGGGTGATTCTCCACGCGCACCCGCGTTTCTCCGTTATAATGTCAATGATGTGCGCGGAAAAATGCGAAAACAGAGGAAAATGTCATTATGCCTGTACAAAAAAAAGGTATATAGGGAAAGTTCCGATAGTTGCGGGAGAGGTGGGCAACGGTCCCAGAGCAATGGTGAACACTCTGCCGCCGGCGATGAAAATAAGTGACAGTGTAACAGTATACGGACACGGCGTTTTCACCGTGTCCGCTGATGATTTTAACGAAGCGCTGCGGCTGCTGACAGAAACAGAGACCGCGGCTTTAAAGGAATATCAGAAAATCATAATACAATAGATCGCTTCGTCGTGAACACTCCTCGCGAAGACATGTCTTCTGCGAAGGGTTAATTCTGAAGCAGTCTATTATAACTTATTCGTCATATCAGAGCATTTTGCTGGCAAGCCATACGTCCACAAGATCGCCCCTCTGAACCTCTTCCGCATCTTCCGAGATGGCGGCGACACAGGGGAATCCCACGCCGTTCTGGCAAGCGACAGCCATACCTTCGTCATTGATGGTGAGCCATGTTCTGACCAGTTTCGCAAAACCTTTCCTTTTTTTGACGGGAAAGTTTATCACCCCTTTGATGCTTCCTGTTTTAAGCCCGTGCCATTTGCGTATCGCCTGAACGAGAAACACTTCCGAACATGCTATGGCGCCCGCAGGGGAACCGGGGAACATGAACAGCGGTTTTCCGCCCAGAAGTCCGAAACGGAACGTTTTACCGGGGCTGACACGAAGTCCTTCAACGGGAATCTCGCCGCCGGCCTCAAGAACCGTGAGTTTCAGCAGGTCATATCTGGAATAGCCCGTTCCGCCGAATGTAACTATCATATCGCACTCAAGAGCCGCCTGTTTCATAACGTTTGAAAGCAGACCCTCGTCGTCGGGTATTACCCCGTAATATTTCATATCCACATCGAAAATGCGCAGCAGTCCCGCCATGTGGTAATAGTTGCTGTTAACGGTACCTTTTCTGGTGAAATCCTCCACCAGTTCGGAACCTGTGGAGATAACGCCTATCAGGGGTGCTTTGGCACAGGGCAAAGTGGCAAAGCGCATACTGGCAAATACCTCCATGAGCCGTATGTCCACCCGCATACCTTTGCGCGCTAATACATCCCCTTTTTTTATGTCGCTTCCAGCCTGAGTGATGTGTCTTTTACGCTCCTCACCCTGCTGGTATGTAACATTCTCTCCGTTTCTGTGGGCGTTTTCAAACGGAACTACAAAATCCGTGTTCGTGGGAACTTTCGCTCCGGTGGCAACGCGGATACACTCGCCTTTTTTCAGCGGTTTGTCATAGCTGTCTGCAGCGGAAAGCTCCTGTACGACAATACAGACGCCCTCGCTTCCTTTGCCCACGGCATAACCGTCCATACGGGACATGTCAACTTCCGGATAATCGTGCCGGGCAACGACATCCTCTGCCAGAACCCTTCCCGCAGAAGCGATGAGGGGAACCTCCTCCGGCTTTGCGCCGGGTATAAAAGATATGATGGTGTTAAATGCTTCTTCAAGTTTCATGCTATAATCATAATACATTTTACGTGATTATAAAAGAGTGTTAGGAATAATCCTGTATTTTTTTCCGATGTGCATATAAATTACAAATGAGCATGAAAAAGATTTTAATATATAATTCAAAAATTAACTTTTGTGATATTTCCGATCCTTTCTGCCGCATGATTGCCGAATATGAGCAGGTATACGGAAAAGACAGCCTGTTGAAAAGACTGGCGGAGGATAAGCCAGACGCTATTGTTTTCGACAGTGAGGGGACAGACGACGCCTGCCTTTTTGAAATGGCAAAAATACTCAAAACGCCTGACGCGCCGAATACAGCGGTTTTTCTCACATCCGACAGCAACCTGTCCCGTTTTGCAGATATAGGCATCAATACTTTTTTCACAAAGCAAACGGTAACAGAGGGCATAAAACAGCTTCAGCAGGGCAGAGATACCAAATATGCCTCGCTCATACACAAAGCGGTGAACAGACTGCGCGACCTTGCCAACTGTGTCGAACACGGCATAATGGTGATGAATGCCAACGGGCGCGTAACTTTTATGAACGAGGCGGCAAAAAATATTCTGGATATGACTGGTTCAGAGATGAACCTTATGACACTGAACGAAATATTCACAGTACACCCTTACATCGGCGACACAACCCGATTTGAAGAACAGCCCCACACCACCTGCAAAGGCAGGGAACTGCTCCTTTCCGGCACCCTGACAATAATACATGAAAACGGCGGGCAAAGCGGGAGCATACTGATATTCTATCCGGTCTCCGGACGCGCCATAGACAGACAGAAAGAACTTGAACTTCTGCAATATCAGGAGAGATACCACTCCACCCAGCAGGCGGCGGCTTTCAAAAAGCAGATGCTCGTGATAAAGGATGAGATATCCGGCACCAAGGGCAGCCGGTTCTTTTTCGAGACCTATTTCAAACCGCTGGACGTCATGAGCGGCGATATCTACGGAAACATGAACATAAAAGACGGCAGATACTTCCTTTACATCATAGACGCAATGGGCAAAGGACTGTCAGCTTCCGTTACGGCATTGCAGTCAAGCTCATTCATAAACCACTCGGTTGAACTTTCCATAATAAAAAACGACTTTGACATGAGCAGGATGCTCTCGTCATTCCTGCACTATATCCGCGACAGGCTGATGGAGGACGAGGCGTTATGCGCCGTTTTTGCCATGATAGACACAAACACGGACACTATATCCGTATCCAGCTTCGGCATGCCGCCCATCCTCGCAAAGATGAAAGACGGCACAGTGCAGAAACTCCGCACACCCAACATGCCCATCATGCGCTTTATGGCGGTTAAGGAGATAACAGAATTCAGCCTGAAAGATATTGATAAAATACTGATATATTCCGACGGACTTTCGGAATCCACCACAAGCGACGGCTCGCTCTATTACGACAAACTGCCCGACTGTTTCAGCAAGGCGGCGACAAAAAAACACCTGCTCAGGATGGTAAACAAGGACATAACCCTGAACGAAGACGACATAACATTCTTCTTCATAAGCACCGAACAAACGGAAACAGCAGCAGAGGACTCCTTCACGATAAACTCCGGCGCGGCGCAGCTCAGCGCAGCGGGGGAACGCATAAGTGCCTTTATGGAAGCACAGGGGGTTGACAGCGTTGAAGTTTCAACCTTTGAGTTCGCGGTGGGCGAAATGCTGATGAACGCTCTGGAACACGGAAGCCTCGGGCTTTCATTCCGCCAGAAACAGGACATGATACGCGGCGGCGTGTATGACGACTTCATCACTGAACACACAAAAGAGAGTACATCCGATTACAGCAAAGAGATAAAGATACGCTGCCGTGCCGCGCTGACAGGTACCGGCGGACAAAAACTTCTGACCGTTGAGATAACCGACAGCGGAAACGGGTTCAACGTATCCGAAATATTCAAATTCAGCAGTTTTGACGGCAATTTATTTAAAATTGACACCAGAAAATACAACGGCAGAGGCATCTTCATCACCGACAACCTCGTGGACGGACTGTATTACAGCGACAGAGGCAACACCGTTCACATTGTCAAAGTGCTTGAGGACTGATCCTTTATAACTGGAAGCACTATCACAGCTTCCGCTCCGTCTTTCGTATTTTGCAGCTCAATATCACCGTGCATCTGATCCTTTACCACCAGCCTGGACATGAAAAGCCCTATACCGGAGCCTTTGCCCTCCTCTTTTGTGGAGAAATACGGCTCGAACACATGTTCCCGCACTTCATCTGAAAGCCCCGTTCCGTTATCGGCAACACTTATGCGCACGCTGTCTTTTACGCACGAAACGGATATACTTATCTTCCCTTTATGTCCGGCAGAACCGGTATTCTTCTCGTTTATTGCGTCAATGCTGTTGTATATCAGGTTAAGCATCACATGGCGGAATCTGCCCTGTTCGCCGCGAACAAACATCCATCTGTATGAGCAGTCGGGACATGCGGCTACGTTTCTGCATGCAATATGCTGCTTTCCGCATTTACATTGCAATTCAATATCTATACCGAGATAATTGAGCTGCGCCTGTAAGATACTCATGACATCAAGAATTTCTGCTGCCACACAAAATTCAGCCGCCGCTTTTTCCGGCGCGAAGAAAAGCCTGAAATCGTCTATTATATCGGACATTTTGTCTATCGTGGCTGTGACTACGGTATTGTAGTCGTCCATATATTTATCGTTCAGCTCACCAGCCTTATATGTATCATTCAGGTCGATGCTGTAGAGCGAAAGGATGTTGAGCGGCTGCCGCCACTGGTGTGCAATGGCGCTTAAAAGCTTGCTCATATCCGCCATCTTCTTCTGATTTTCTATCAGATTTTCCTGCCGGTGGCGCTTTTTAAGCTCCTCCTCAACCTTTTCTTTCAGTTCGTCGTGCATCTGCCTGATACGGCTGTCCATTATGACATACGAGGTCATATCTCTGCACATAACAAGAAATCTGTTATCACCCACACGCACTGCATGGCAGGAGAGGAAATAGTCCGCGCCGTCTTTTTTGAGAAATTTCAAAGTAATATCCAGACTGTCGGTGTTCAGCATCTTCGCCAGCGCCGCATAGCCCTGTTTAACACTTTCATCCGCCCACATCTGCTGAATGGTCATGGCAGTAAGTTCCGTCTCCGTGTAACCGGAGATATCGTACATTGACGGATTTGTTTCGACGATACGTCCTGTCCTGTCGCAAACGATTATCGGGTCGGGCGAGTTATTTATATATGTCTTATATTTCTCGTCACGTTCCCGCGCCTGCCTGTCCAGCTTGTTCAGAACACGCAGTATCACATACAAACCTGAGGTGAACATGAGAAAAAGCAAACCGACTGTCAGCTTTTCAAATATTTCTCTCGTCACATTGTCGTTCCTGAATCTGGCGTCAATATAGCTGTCGGTAAGAACATAAATCAGCACTGCAAAGACAGCCACCCCCGTAATAACCGTTCCGGACCTTTTAATTAAAAATAATCTGTTCATAATACCCTTCTTTTGGGTAGATTATACACTATACAAGTACTAGTTTAAATTATTTTGTGATATAGTTCCATGTGGGGATAGTAAGCATCCATATTATTATTTTTTAACTACAGAATATGTTCATTTACAGAGGTGAATCATGTTCAACAATACGTCAATCAGGTTGCGTCTGGTTACAGCAACTATCCTCGGACTGACGCTTTTCGGAATTGTTCTTACGACCCTTGCCGCCCTGAAATCCTGCCTTTCCGTTCAGGAAACGCAGCAGGAAAATCTGAGCAGCATCTGCGAAATCAAAAAAGACAACATTAACGATTATTTCAGCAATATCGGCGCTCTTCTCGTTTCAACAGCATCGGGGCAAATGACTGCTAAAGCTCTTTCGGAACTGAGCGAAGGCTATTATAAATTGCAGGACGAGCTGAAGACTGACCCGCAAGAGATATTAACTCAGCTTAAGATGCACTATGAAAACCAATACTTGAATATGGTCAACTATGATGTACCGGGGGTGCCGGAAAAGCGCCCTACCGAAGATTACCTGAAAATGAATCCTAACGGACTCATCGCCCAATATGTCTATATTGAAAAAAACGGCGAGAAAATTGGTGAAAAAAATAACATGACCACCCCCGAAGGGTTTGAAAGCGAATACACCCGCCTTCACTCCGCTTATCACAGTACATTCAACACAATACTTAAAGAATTCTCTCTTTACGATATCTTCCTTGTGAACATGCAGGGGGACGTTGTCTACACCGTTTTTAAAGAAAAAGATTTTGCTACGAATCTGCTCTCCGGTCCATATGCGGACACAGGACTTGGCGACGCTTACAAAAAAAGCAGAACGCTGGAAAAGGGCAAAATATATATGAACGATTTTAAACCTTATGAGCCCAGCTATAATCTGCCCGCATCGTTTATCTCAACTCCTATATATGAAGGCGGCAAAATAACCGGCGTACTGATCTTTCAAATGCCTGTCAATAAGATAGACGCTGTAATGAACTTTAACGGGCATTATGAGAAATCAGGTCTCGGGGCAACAGGTCAGGCATTTCTTGTTGGCGAAGACCACACCATGCGCAATAACAGCAGATTTATAGACGACATTAAAGACCCGCTTGTACAAAAGCTGAAAACCACCATAGGAATACTCAAATTTGACGATGAAGCTGTATCCCGCGCACTTAAAGGCGAATCCGGATTTGCCGTAACAAAAGACCTTAACGGTGAGGATTCATTCAACTCTTTCTCTGCGTTGGAAATATACGGTATAAAGCTGGGCATTATCATTCGTATAGATAAGATTGAAGCAATGAAATCGGCTATCTCGCTGCGCAACTATCTGATAGTCGCATCACTGTTAATAACCCTGATTGCAGTGGCAATAACATATATTGTTATCAATTCAGTTGTTCTGAATAATCTCAGAAAGGTTACTGACGTTGTTAAAGAGCTGGTCAGTCAGGACGCAGACCTTACGAAAAAGCTTTCTCTCTCCGCATCAGGCGATTGCGCGCAAAGCAAAGACGAAATAGTCCTCCTTACGTCGTATATTAACCGGTTCATCGGCAATATTCATTTTATTGTTAAGGATATTAAAGAGAAAGCGAGCAGTGTGAATATAAAAACTTCCGGACTCGCCTCCGTGGCATCTGAAATATCCACAAGCTTTTCCGAACAGTCGGGACACATCAGCGACATTGCATCGGCGATGGAAGAGATGAGTGCGACATCTGAAATGGTTCTGCATAATGCCTCGGAAACAATTGAACGAACAGGCATTGCCGATCTTAAGACCAAAGACGGCATGAAAGCTCTTAAAGATGCTATCAAAAGCATTGAAGAAATCAATGCAAGAGTCGGGTATCTGGCAAAGACAATAAACGAACTGAGCAGCTCGTCCGTCGAAATAGGAAATATACTTAATGTTATCAATGATATTGCAGACCAAACAAACCTTCTGGCACTGAATGCCGCAATCGAAGCAGCAAGAGCTGGAGAGGCAGGACGCGGCTTTGCCGTTGTTGCGGACGAAGTGCGCAAGCTTGCTGAACGCACACAAAATGCAATAACAGAGATAAGTCATATAGTCTCTTCATTTCAACATGAAACGGCAAACGCCTCCAAAGAGATGCAGAATGCCGAAGAAACCGTGAACAAAGGTGTGACCGCAATCAGCAACACCAACGAAATATTTAATCAGATTATTGATGCCGTTGTGAATATTGATAATGCGGGACGAAATATTGAAGCTGCAGTAAAAGAACAAAACTCAGCTATCACATCAGTTTCAGAAAACATAAACGGTATCACTTCCGGAGTTGAACGGAGTACGGCGTCGATCCTTTCCGTTTCCGCTGATCTGGGCGAACTCAGCCATCTTTCAAATGAAATGTATTCAGACGTAAATAAATTCAAAACAGAATAACCACGGGTGAGAGCCGCTCACCCGTCTTTTTTACCACATAATAAAACTTATCCTTCAATCTGTCTTCGATTTGCATATATTGAAAGTGTAACTGAAATTTGTGACAAAAAAATGAAATCAAAAGCCCAAAAACCTTTTGATTAATCCACTAAATAAAGCTAGAGTAGGTATATAAAAAGTTTTGAAAGCTAACAAATCTGACACAAGGAGTAAAAATGGTTAAAACTTATAACATAAACGTCCTCGCCCTGACACCTCTCATATCACCGAACAACCTGAAACAGGTTTTCCCTCTCCCCGTCAAGGGTGCAGCATTCGTTAAACAGTCCAGAGACACCATACGCGACATCCTCCACGGAAAAAGCGACAAACTCATGGTGGTTGTGGGTCCCTGTTCCATACACGACACAAAAGCGGCTCTGGAATATGCCGACAGACTGAAAAAGCTGTCAGACGAACTTTCCGGCAAGCTCTTCATCATTATGCGGGTATACTTTGAAAAGCCAAGAACCACAGTCGGCTGGAAAGGTCTCATAAACGACCCCGACCTGAACGGCACGCACATGATATCGAAAGGACTGGGCATCGCACGGGGGCTCCTCTGTCAGATAACTGAAAAAGAACTCCCCATTGCATGTGAAATGCTCGATCCCATCACCCCCCACTATCTTTCCGACATGATAAGCTGGGGCGCCATAGGCGCGAGAACAACCGAATCACAAACCCACAGAGAGATGGCAAGCGGTCTTTCATTTCCGGTCGGATTTAAGAACGGAACCGACGGATGCCTTAAAATTGCCACCGACGCAATGTCCTCATCCTGCCGACCCCACAGTTTCCTCGGTATAAACAACGACGGTGTGACCGCTATCGTACAGACAGCAGGCAACCCCGACGTGCATATAGTTCTGCGAGGCGGCAACGATTCACCCAACTATTTCAAAGAGAATATTGAAGAAACTGTCGCCCTCCTGAAAAAGAACAACCTGCCCAACGCAATAATGGTTGACTGCAGTCATGCTAACTCCGAAAAGGATCACGAGAAGCAGCCGGCGGTACTGGACAGCATCGTATCTCAGATACGCAGCGACAAACAGACCGATATCAAAGGGGTAATGATAGAGAGCAACCTCTTCGCCGGAAACCAGAACATACCGGAAGACCTGTCTTGCCTGAAATACGGCGTATCAGTCACCGACAAATGTGTGGATTGGGAAACGACGGAAAAAATGCTGCGCGAAGCATACGCGAAATTATAAAAACAGGGCGGTCTTTCGACCGCCTCAGGTTATTTATAAACTCAATTTTGATAAAATCCAATGAGACTGCTTTAGCTCACGGCAAGCCGTTCGTTCAGCCTTCGGCTAGTGTCGCAAACTCCTCGCAGCGACGGTTTTTTGTCTTCGCGAGGAACGCATGCGACGACGCGATCTCGCATTCTACTGACCTTGTCATCAGTCCGAGGCGGTCTGATGCCGTTATTTCTTTTTTATACAAGTCCCAGCGAGATCATCGCATCCGCTACTTTGCGGAAAGAGGCGATATTCGCGCCGAGGATATAGTTACCCGGCTGTCCGAACTCTTCTGCCTGTTCATAACATGCTTTGTGGATGCCTATCATTATTTCATGCAGACGTTTTTCAGTATATTCAAAGCTCCATGAATCGCGGCTGGCATTCTGCTGCATCTCAAGTGCCGACGTTGCGACACCGCCTGCATTCGCCGCTTTTCCCGGTCCGAAAAGAACTCCGCCGCTAAGAAATACCTTTGTGCCTTCGGGTGTAGTGGGCATGTTAGCGCCTTCGCCGACAGCCATACATCCGTTCTTCACAAGCATTTCGGCATCTTTTTCATCCAGTTCGTTCTGTGTCGCAGACGGCATCGCCACCTGACATGGTACCTCCCAGATGTTTCCGCCGTCTTTATATGAAGCGCCTTTATGGTATTCGCAGTAATCTTTTATTCTGCGGCGTTCAACCTCTTTAAGCTGTTTGACAAGGCTTATATCAATCCCGCGTTTGTCGTAAATATATCCGTTTGAATCGGACATAGCCACGACCTTTCCTCCGAGCTGGTTTATCTTTTCAACAGTATAGATTGCGACGTTTCCTGAACCGGAAACAACGCAGGTTTTGTCCTCGAAGCCTTGTTTTTTCACTTTGAGCATCTCATTGACAAAATATACAGCGCCGTAGCCCGTCGCCTCGGTACGCACCAGCGACCCGCCCCATGAAAGTCCTTTGCCTGTCAGAACGCCCGCTTCATAGCGGTTTGTTATCCTCTTGTACTGACCGAACATATATCCTATCTCGCGCCCGCCGACCCCTATGTCTCCTGCGGGAACGTCTGTATATTCTCCGAGGTGCCTGTAAAGCTCTGTCATGAAACTCTGGCAGAATCTCATTATCTCGGCGTCGCTTCTCCCCTTCGGGTTAAAGTCTGAACCGCCCTTTCCGCCGCCGATGGGCATGCCAGTGAGTGCATTCTTGAATATCTGCTCAAAGCCGAGAAATTTTATGATACCGAGATAAACGGATTCATGGAAACGAAGACCGCCCTTATAGGGTCCCAAAGCGGAATTGAACTCCACCCTGAAGCCTCTGTTGATATGAATGTTGCCTTTGTCGTCCGTCCACGGAACACGGAAGATTATCTGACGCTCAGGCTCGCATATGCGTTCAATGATTTTATGATCCAGATATTTGGGGTATTTCTGAATGACCGGACCAAGACTGTCCAACACCTCGCACACGGCCTGATGAAACTCCGTCTCGCCGGGGTTTCTGTCAACCACCTGCTGATAAATCTTTTCGATCTTGAGTGTCGAACCTTTCATAGGCATCTCCTTTTATGTATGTAATAATTGTAGTAAAACTTACAATTATTACATACTGCAAAAAATGCCTTTTGAATACAGGAAATTTGAACTGAAAACCTTATTTAATTATTTTTTTATTCCACGGTACCTGAACTTCAAGCTCGTTGACCTTTTTTTCCGTTGCCGCTGTACGCTCGGAAATACATGAACCCGTCTCCAGATAGGTCATAGCGGCGGCGAGATATTTTTCACTGCTGTCCCCGAACGTGCCGAGATTCGTAATATCCTCATCTTTTATGCAGTCGGGTACAAGTCCGCTGTCATAGTCCCCTGCTCCCAGTGCGTTCTGGTTTTTGAAGGTGATTGCCGCAAGGTACTTATCGCAGTAGTCGATATAATTCGTTCCGACTGCCTTGCCGTATGTTGTGGTTCCTATGACGTAAACGTCCTGAAACGGAAGAAGACCGTTTATGATGAGTTCACTGGCGGACGCTGTGTTGCCCGTGACAAGAAAGACTATCTTTTTTATGTCCAGATCGTATTTCGTCTTGGTGAAGTTATATGTTTTATTGGCATCCTGATGCATATTATTATATATCATCTGGAGCAGGATATATCCGTTAAGGTTATTGCCGCCTATTACGCTGGCAATGTACTGAGCGACACTGACAAGCCCGCCGCCGTTATAACGCAGATCCACGACAAGCTCTTTGACATCAGCATCGCGGAACGCTTCAAAGGCTTCGCTTGTGTCGGATATGTTCTCGTTGAATGAGTTATACATAATATAACCGACCTTGCTGTTGTCAGCGGTGTCGGTCAGAACCGAATAGCCAAGAACGGAATCCGCATAGTAGCTTGCCGTGTAAAGGGTTACACTGTGCTGAACGGTTGAGGAATCCTCGAACACAACGTCGACACGCTGTCCCTCTTCCGATGCGTTTCCGTACACGGCTTCGTATGCCGCATCGTCGTTAACTATCTGGTATCCTGTATATCCGTTCATGGTGACTATTCTGTCACCGCGTTTGATTCCGGCGTTGTAAGCAGGTGAATCAGGATAAACAACTCTGACATAAAGATCGGTTGAATCTGTTATGCCGTTAAAGCCGAGACCGACGTTCGCTCCGGCATAATAATCCTCAAGCTCCTGTTTGGTGTATATTGCGCTGAACTTGTCGCGAGAAACTTTCAGGTCGTCAATTAGGTCGTATTGCGACGTGTAGGACTCATAATTCAGGGCAGGCGCTTCGTCCGCCCAAAGGTATACATCGTGCATAGCCTTATAAACGAACTCTATCTGTGCCGACTCGCTGCATTCCGTCGGGTAATAGTCTATATGAAGCGAGCCGTCGGATGATGAATCTCCGCCGCCGCAGGAAAACAGCATTAAAGATGTGCAGAGAAGCACAGCAAGTTTCAGCTTTGACATGATTCCCCTCAGTTGCTCAGATATTTTGCGATAAGAACAACGTTAACCGCCTGCTGGCGGTTTGTTACGCACAGCTTAGCAAATATATTCTTAATATGAAATTTCACAGTATTCTCACTGATACCTATTATTTTTGAGATTTCCCAGTTGGTCTTGCCTTTCATAAGCCATTCCGAGATATCCTTCTCTTTCCTGGTAAGACTGCTGAACAACACAAGCATATCAAGTCTCTTCCTTGTTGTCATCAAATGGTTGATAACAAGGCGGCACATCAGCTCCGTCTGTTCGTTCGGTTTATGCTTTTTATCTGCAAAAGACACAAGAAAAGCAAAATCTCTGTTCTCCGAATCGTCATACACAGAACAGCCGTATTCAAGCCCGTAAGACCTGCGTCTGTCTATCACTTCCTGTTCCTGCGGGGTAAGCCCGGCTTCGTAAGTATCCCACAGAATAAAAGATAATCTCGCATTCAGTTTCAGCCTGCGCTCCATCTCTTTGCGCACAGGGTCGAAGGCAAGAAAATCCCCCTCGGCATACTCCTGCATCCATTTTTCGGGGTTGGAAAGATTAATTATGTTTATTTTATAGCCGCTGTCGTAAGTGGCAGTGGAATAGCAGTAAATGACATAGCGAAAACCTATGTATGATGCAAAATCCATTATAATCTCATGAAAACCGTCCGCATCCTTAACCTTGTTGCACCGGTTTATGACATGCAAACATTTGATAAGATCTCTCTTAGCCAGTTTCTTATATTCGCCGGGTTCTGCAGGCACTGTATTGCTCCATCTTTTATTCATGCATATTAACACAAAAAAGCGGGTAATGGATGTGCTTATTAACAATGTCTGCGGCAATGCCCCATAACATCCGCCGCAATATCCTTAAGCGGCAGAACTGTATGTACCCCTCCAAGCTCTATGGCAACCTTCGGCATACCAAACACAACGCTGCTCTTTTCGTCCTGAGCAATGTTGTATGCGCCGGTCTCTTTCAGCTCCAGCATACCCTTTGCGCCGTCGTCTCCCATGCCAGTGAGAATGACCCCCACAGCGTTCTTGCCCACATAACGTGCGCCCGAACGGAAAAGAACGTCCACCGAAGGTCTGTGACGGCTCACAAGGGGACCGTCTTTTATCTCGACGTAGTATCTGGCGCCGCTTCGCTTTATCATCATGTGCTTATTTCCCGGAGCGAGAAGCACCCTGCCCGGCAGAACCGTGTCACCGTTATCCGCCTGCTTAACGGACACTGCACAGATGGAATCCAACCTGTCAGCAAATGATTTAGTAAAGTTTTCAGGCATATGCTGAACTATGACGATGCCCGGGCAATCCGGTGCGAAACCCTGAAGCAGATTGGCAAGCGCTTCCGTTCCTCCGGTTGACGCGCCAATCAATATAACTTTTTCGGTGGTCTTGATCATGGAATGGTCTTTCGGAACGGAAAGCATCACATCGGCGCTGAGTTTCGGCTGAACGTCGAATCTTTTCGGACTTATCCTGTTCACCTGAACGTTCGCCGCCGCCTTCACCGTGTCGGTTATCAATATGCGCGATTCTTCTATGAAAGCCTTTGTACCCATTCTCGGCTTGCAGATTATCTCCACTGCGCCATACTCCATCGCCTTAAGCCCGGTTTCTGAATTGCTCTCCGCAAGGCTTGAACACATCACAACCGGAAGCGGATGCTGGGACATCAGCTTTTTAAGAAAAGACAGCCCGTCCATTCTGGGCATCTCTATGTCAAGGATGATAACATCGGGAACGAACGTCTGGAGTTTTGCGGCGGCGGCAAACGGGTCGCTGCAGCAGACCACCTCGCCTATTTCCGTATCGCCCGACAGTATCTCCTGCATAGCCTGCCTGACAACCGCGGAATCGTCCACAACCATAACGCTGATCTGCCTGTTACCCATCAAAGCACCTGTAATTTAGATATTTTTCTGACGTACACTATACCCGTTTCGGTGGAAAAATACAGCTTTCTGGTGAACTGCCCTCCGGTGTCCCGTGCGCTGATTTTGAAATGCAGCTTTTCAAGTGTCTCAACAGCGGCAGAAATATTCTTCTGTCCGACGCTGAAAGACGCGTTTGACACCGCGAACATATCCGAACCGCCGAACACCTTCACCTCAACCTCGTCGTGGTGGATACCCCGTTCTTTCAGCAGCTCGTTCATATGCATTATGGCACTGTCGGTATATTTGAAATTCACAATGCCCCCCGGGTGCACGTCCGGTCCGGGGAGCATACTGTGACAAATCAGCCCAAGCATCTGATGCCGTGCGAACATGGTCACAGATACGCAGGAGCCGAGTACGGTATTTATCATTGTCGGGGTGTCAAAATAAAACAGATCACCCGGAAGAAGATATTTGCAGGAAGCGTCATCTATCATTTTCAGTCTCTTATGTATATGGTGGGGGCATAACTTTTGACAGGCAGCCGCATCCCGTGGATGGACTCCGAATGTCCCATAAACAGAAACCCGCCCGGGTTAATGTGGGAACATATCCTGCCAAGCATTTCCTCCTGTGTTTTCACATCGAAATATATTAGCACGTTTCTGCAAAATACAATATCCATCGGTTCAGGTATCAGATAAGACCGGGATTTCAGGTTGAGCCTTGCAAACTTCACCTTTGAACGAATTTCAGGACGAAACCTGACCAGCCTGTCGTCGGGATTTTTCGACCGCATGAGATATTTCTTTTTCAAAGCATAAGGAATATCCTTCGCCTTCTCCTCTGTGTATATTGCTTTTTGCGCCGCACTTAATACGCTTGTATTTATGTCCGTGGCATACACGCTGAATTTCCCGTCCGCGCCGAAAAACTCCGCAAGTACCATTGCAATGGTATAAGGTTCCTCGCCTGTGGAGCTTGCACAGCTCCAGACTTTCAAAGGTCTCACCTGTCCAAGTCCTTTTTTAGCGGAAAGCACCGGGAGAATCTTAGAACTCATCATCTCGAAATGATTGTTCTCCCTGAAAAAATCAGTTTTATTAGTGGTTATGACGTCGATAAGGTATGTCTGCTCGATGCTGTCTCTGCCGCCGTCGAAAACGAAATCCACATATTCGGCATAGCCGCGCATTCCCAGCGCTTTTATGCGTTTTCTGAGCCTGCCCTCAACCATGCTTCTTTTATTTTCCGACAGCTTTATGCCGCATGAACTCTCTATGAAGGTCTTAAGTCTGTTAAAATCCTTCTCTTCCAGTTTCGTAGAAAATATACCCGATGTCATATCCACCTTACCCGAAAAACAGACCGCCCCGCAGATAACACAGAGCGGTCATTTAACTTTATCAAACGGCAGACTTATCCTTTTCCAAGGACTTCTGCCCTGTCAGTCCGGCTACGTCTTCCGTAGCGAAAACTTCGTCAATGTTCAGTATAATCACGAAACTGTCGCCTTTCTTAGCCATGCCCTTTATGAATGCAGTGTTAAGCTGAGTTCCGATCTTGGGTGCGTTTTCTATGTTCACGCCCTCAAAATCCACAACCTCCTGAACGGAATCCGCAAGGGCGCCCAGAACGATTGTCTCGTCCTCTATGTTCACCTCAACGATGACCACACATGTGCTTACGGTTTTGACCGTTTTGCCCATACCGAACTTGCACCTGAGGTCAAGAACCGGAACGACGTTGCCCCTGAGGTTTATCACACCCACCATATAATCCGGTGTCTGGGGTACTTTGGTCACGCTTGTGTAATCAAGCACTTCGCGCACGGACATTATGTCAACCCCGTATACCTCGTCTGCCAGAGTGAAGGTGAGTACCTGACAGTTTTCATATGTAACCGCTGCAGTATTCTCCGCCATGTTCAGCTCCTTAATAGCTTTCAAAGTCTCTGTCGTACTTGTCGCCTTTTGACGAATCTTCGGACATATCAAGAACAATCCCTTCGCCGTTGGCGGGTTTGCCGTTGCCCTTTTTAAAATGTGACGCGGACGCCGTATTAACCGGCTTAACCGTCTGCTTGGGCTGCATATGCGACGCGGAGGGAAGAGACTTGACCGCCATACTTTTTCTGCTGAGAGTGTTCATCTTAAAGAACGACATGGTCTGCTGAAGTGAAAGCGCCTGTCCTGAAAGTTCCTCGGACGTTGCCGCCATCTCCTCTGCAACACCCGCGTTGCGCTGAATCACCTGATCCAGCTGCTGAATCGCCGTATTTATCTGGTCGGAACCTGTGCGCATTTCACTGCTTGCCGCTGTTATCTCCTGAACAAGCTCCGCGGTTTTCTGAATGTCGGGAAGTATCTGAGCCAGAAGAACTCCTGCGCGCTCGGCTATGCTGACACTGCTGGAAGACAGTTCGCTTATCTCGCCTGCCGCTTCCTGACTGCGCTCGGCAAGCTTGCGCACTTCGGATGCCACCACGGCGAAGCCTTTGCCGTGTTCTCCGGCTCTCGCCGCCTCTATAGCCGCGTTGAGTGCCAGAAGGTTTGTCTGTCTGGCTATCTCTTCTATTATGGATATCTTGCCCGCTATCTCTTTCATCGCCCTTACGGTTGATTCCACAGCCTCGCCGCCGTCTTTTGCATCAGACGAAGCTTTGAGCGCTATCTTCTCTGTCTGAAGAGCGTTGTCCGCATTCTGGTTGATGTTGGAAGCCATCTCTTCCATGGAAGAAGACGCCTCTTCGGCGCTTGCCGCCTGCTCCGTTGCGCCCTGCGACATATCCTGAGCGGCGGAGCTTAATTCATTGCTCCCCGCGGCAACGTTGTCCGATGCGTTTTTAACATCCGCAACGATGGTTCTGAGCTGATCAACCATATTTTTCAGGTCGCCGTAAAGACCTGTCAGGGCTTTCCCTTTATTGGCTTCAAACGTAACGTCCAGATCGCCCTGTGCGATACGTTTGGTTATCTCAGCCATATCTCTGGGTTCGCCGCCGAGCGGTGCCTTCACCAGCTTAGTTATGATAAGGGCGAAAATTATTCCCATCGCAAAACCGATGACAGACACAATTGCAACCAGCACGATCGTTCTGGTGTTGCTGCTCTGGATATCAGCGCCGAGAGCATTTTGCTTTTCAACAGCAATGGCTGTGACTGCGTCGGTATCTTTTATCACCTGTGCGCCCACAACTGCGAGCACCTCATTCTCCAGTCTCACTTTTTCAAAACTGTAGTCGGAAACCTCATTAAAATTATCCCTGTATTTATCCAGCATTGCGGATAAATTGTTATATTCAGACCGCAGCGCGGCGCTTTTGATGCTTCTGTCCATTGATTTCATCAGGGACGGAATATTTGTTTCAAAATATGTTCTGATATCCTGCTCAACCTCTTTTGTCGCACCGTTTATGAAACTGAGCGCACGGTATCTGCCAAGCATGATATTTTCCTGTATCCTTCCGGCATAGTAGGCCGTTTCGGCATCGCCGGACTGATATGCGGCGGTCATCATATCGGTGAGAAGGTGGCGCATGTCGCTGCCGAGCTGCACCATGTTGTTTACACCGTTCTGTCTGGCATTGACAGCCTGCTCAACCTTTGAAAACCCATCCTTATATTTTCCGAAGTTCTCATCTATGCTTGAAATAAGCGCAGCGGCTTCGGGTTCGGTTATGTCCTCTTTGCTCTTTTTGAGGTATTCATCAACGTTTGCGGCGTATTTATAAAAACCGTCCGCCGATTCCTTTTTGCCGCCGACGATGAAGTCTTTAACGTTCATGCGCACCATGAACATGTTGGTTTGTAAGCTGCTCACCGTATTGGAACTTCTGGCAACGCGCCTGTATTCGCCGAAACCGCCTGCCGCGGTGCTTATTCCGATAAATGAAACAAGCGCAACGACGAATAAAATGAACATAACGATTGCAAAACCAAGTCCTATCTGTGTGCCGACTTTAAGATTCTTAAACATCGCAACCTCCAATAAACCTTTGTTATCCAACACTATTGTAAATTTTCATAACATCAATGATGAGGGCTATGGAACCGTCGCCCAGAACCGATGCTCCGGAGACGCACTCAACCTTTTTAAACGATTTGCCCAGTGATTTTATGACTGTCTGATGGTCGCCGATGACGCTGTCCACCACAAAACCTATCCTGTTGCCTTCCACCTCAAGAATGACTATCTGCTGGATTTCCGGCACCTCTTCCTCTATGAAGAAAATGTTTCTCAGCTTCAGATAGGGTATGAGGTCTTCGCGCACTTTCAGTATGCATCTGCCGGATTCAGTTCTGTGCAGCGCCTCTTTGAATTCGATGCATTCGTTGACCATGGACAGAGGTATGATAAAGAACTGCCCGCCGATACGCACAAGCAAACCGTCGATAATGGCGAGAGTCAGAGGCAGTTTAAGGGTTATCTCCGTGCCTTTGCCGAGAACACTGTCTATCTCTATAGTGCCTCTGAGCGCTTCGATATTCCTCTTAACAACGTCCATGCCGACGCCTCTGCCGGATATGTTTGAAACTGCATCTGCGGTTGAGAAACCGGGATAGAAAATCAGCTCATACGCCTCTTTCGCCGAAAGCTCGGCATATTCCGGTATCAGCCCCTTTTCCGCCGCTTTTTTTATGAGAACGTCCCTGTTCAGCCCCCTGCCGTCGTCAGTGATGCGTATAAGAACCGAATCACCTGAATGTTCCGCGGAAAGGGTTATCTTTCCCTTCGGGCTTTTCCCCGCGGCTATCCTGTCTTCGGGCTGTTCGATACCGTGATCCACGGAATTTCTGACAAGGTGGACAAGCGGGTCGCCCAGTTTTTCTATGACCGTCTTGTCAAGTTCTGTGTCTTCGCCTTTGGTAACAAGCTCAATATCCTTGCCCAGATCTTTCGCAAGGTCTCTGACAAGTCTTTTGTATTTGCTGAATGTGGTGCCTATCTGGAGCATGCGGATACTCATTGTATTGTCGCGCAGTTCCCAGACAAGTCGTTCCACGTCTTCGGCTATCTTTGAAAGCTCCGTGTTTCCCATGGAAACCGCTGTCTGGTTCAGTCTCGCCTGAACCGTCACCAGTTCGCCCACAAGGTCAACCAGCGAATCCAGCTTTTCAGAGGGAACCCTCAGTGACGAATTGCTGTCAGCCGCCGCTTTTTTCGCTTTCAGATTTTTAATGTATTTCTGTTCCTCAAGAGCCGAAACGACTGCGTCCTGCTCAACGAGTCCTTTCTCAATGAGCATCTCGCCTATCATCTTCTTCTCTTTCATCACTTCCGAAAGCGCCTCTGCGGAGAGATCCCCCTTTTCCACCAGAATCTCGCCCAGCTTGCGGTACTGGTCTTCATCCAGACCGCTTTCGTAAATAACGTCTATCCTGATAACGCTGTCGTCTTCAACAAACATGAAAACGTCTTTGATGTCGTTTTCGTTCTTTGAAGTTGTGAGAATTATATCCCAGTAGGTGTAGCACTTTTCTGGGTTCATCTCTGCGATTTCAGGAATTCCGGTTATGTGCGTGATGATTTCACTTTCGCCCATCTCCTTCAGCTCGTCGATGAGCATCGCCGGATTTGTCCCTGTAAGGAAAATATCCCCCGAAGGCTCAAACCGGATGCGGTAGGTTCTTTCGGGACCCTCCTCTACGGGTTCCGCATTGTGATGCTCAGCCTGTGCCTGCTGAACATCGCCGTCTTTGCGGCACCCTCTGAAAAAGGTCAGTATCTCAAGCGCCTCGCCGCTTTCCGCCTTTACGCCGCTGTCGTCGAGCATCTGCTTTATCACGTCACAGGATTTGAACGAATAGTCCAGCATCTGTTTTGAGACATGCAGTTCGCCGTTGCGCACCATGTCGTAGGCGGTCTCTATGTCATGCACGAAGTGAGCTATGTTCTCGAAACCGAACATGGCTCCCGAACCCTTTATGGTGTGCATGGCACGAAATATTCTTGCGATCAGCTCAGCGTTTTCAGTATCGTCCTCAAGCTCCAGCAGGGATGCCTCAAGTTCCTGCAAAAGCTCCTGCGCCTCCTGAACGAACGCATCGCTGTGTATATCCGCTGACATCGCTTTAACCCAGAACCTTTTTAACGACAGCCACGAGCTGTTCCGGTTTAAAAGGCTTTACGATCCAGCCCGTCGCTCCGGCGGCTTTGCCTTCCGCCTTTTTTGAATCCTGCGATTCGGTTGTCAGCATTATTATCGGTACGAACTTATACTGCGGTTTCGACCGCAGTTCTTTTATCAGGGTTATGCCGTCCATATTCGGCATGTTGAGGTCTGTAACCACCATGTTAGCGGCTCCAGACTGAAGCCTGTTCAACGCGTCCTTTCCGTCGCACGCCTCTATAACCTCGTAACCCTCTTTCACAAGCGTGAATCTGACCATCTGTCTTATGCTTGCGGAATCATCCACTGTCAAAATAGTTTTCGCCATCCTATTTGCCCTCCTCTATCAGAAAACATGTCCCGAAAAGCCCTTTCGCGCATTTTTTCCCGGGCGCTATACCGGACCAGCCCGCCCGCTCCATGATCCCGCAATCATCCATCTTCACACAAAAATTTTTTCCTTTCGCCGTATAGGCTCTGTGGGCTGTACAGAGTACCTGCATAAAAGTGCAGTCTATCGCCGCAACATTGCCTATGTGGACTGTCAGTTCCTCCGGTGCATCGAGGCCCTCACACATCCTGTCGTAAAGTGATCTGACATTGGCTATTGTCAGCTCGCCTCCGAGATGGAGTGTCATTTTTCCGTCTGCCTGCTTCTCCATACGCATTTCGATCATAATCAACCTCGCTAAAACAGCTCTACATTGTCACCGCTATGTAAACGCCCGGTCTTTCCGGGATCTTTTAACGCGTGAACCTCCCGTTCAGATTCCATTGTATAAAGATCCTGAACGTAGTTTTCGATTGGGCTGACCCTGATATCCAGTCTGTCGCCGCTGAAGTTCAGAAATGAAGAACGGACGCTCTCCATATCCGCACCGATCATGTCCAGAGGTTCTATGACATGCTCTATCCTCTGCCGGTTTATGTCCTGATACTGCATGGACACAACCATCTTCCCTATCTCATTTGCAAGCTCCGAAGAGGTGTAGGTAAGCTGTTCGACTATATGGCTTGAGCTTGTCATAGTCTGATCAAGCACCTTCAGCGTCCTGCTTATCTCCGCTTCCGACCTGTCATGGATATTTTTTATGTTCTCAACGTTTTCAACGGTCTTCTCGCGGATTCCGCCGACCTTCAGCGAAACCTCGTCAATGATGTTTCGTATCTCAAGGGAGAACACATTGGATTTCTCCGCAAGCTTCCTCACCTCGTCGGCAACAACGGCAAAACCCCGCCCGGCGTCGCCTGCCCTTGCCGCCTCTATGGCTGCGTTCAGTGCGAGAAGATTTGTCTGGTCGGCGATATATTCCACATTTTCGACAGTGTCGCGGATGTTGCTGATATCCTCTATAACCACCGCCAGCTCTCTGTTCGTTTCATCTATATAGGTGTAGATGACCGATATCTCGCTGAGAACTTTCGACAGGATAGCCTTGCTGTTATCTATGAAGTTTTCGTTCCCTCCGCTTCCTGTGAGGCTGTCGATGGCTTTCGATGCGTTGTTCGCCTGCTCTTGAGCCATGGAAACGATCATGTTGAACTTTCCGGCTATTTCATTGTGGGCGGATTCGCTGTCTCCGTTGGCGCGTATAAGCTGGTTTTTAAGAACAGTTATCAGTTCCGAACGGATATTAAGCGCATCCGTCAGGGGGCTGAAAGACTCCGCAAGAACCGCCAGACTGTCTTCCTGTCTGCCAAGCTGAGCCTTCCTCTCTTCCATTGCCGCCGCCTTTGAACCGGACACGAACAGAGCAAACACAGCCGCACCGCAAACAGCACATGCGGCCGCAGCGGACAGCGTCGCGGATACAAAGCACACAAGTACCTGAATAACAATGAATACCGCCGCCAATGCCTTAAATGTTCTGCTGTTCATGCCTTCCTCCACTGTCGATAATGCTCCCGAGCATATCGTTTAATTTCTGGAAGAACTCTTTGGACGAGAACGGTTTTTGCAATACCGAAATGTTTTTGAGTCTGGAACAGAAAAACTCGATATCAAAATCAAGCATGCTTGTGATGACCATAATGGGGGTTTCGACCTTCTCTTCTATGAGATATTCGATAACGTCGATGCCTGAAACCTTCGGCATAATAAGGTCGAGCAGAATCAGGTCATACGGGTTTTCTTCAAGGATGCTGCTGATTATGCACTGCATCCCGACGTCACCGTCGCCCGCCTCTATGACCTCATATCCACGCCTTGTCATCACTATCCGAACCGCAGTCCTGAAGAGTGCTTCGTCTTCAATCAATAGTATTCTTTTCCCTTTCATGGAGCTATCAAAAGCAATAGGCGTGCCACAACATGACCATATATGTATCAATGAGTTAGCTTGACATGCTGCGGAGAATAATTGTCAACCCAACTATCCGGTATTGACAAATAGAAACCAGCTTATTATTTGAGAGTAATAATATTTTTCAAAAAAGAGAAAATTTGGTTGACATTTACAAGGGCATCACTAAAATTCAGTATACATAATTACTTATTTTGAATTCCTGTGGTATCCCAGCCTGGTGCATAAAATGAAGATTCTGATGATTGCGAATGCGGAGCATACGCTCACATATGACTTTGTACAAAAGATATATTCCGACGGCTATTATATAATTAAAATAGTTCACAATCCAACCGACGCTGTACTTTCCATGAGACAGATTGCACCGGACGTGGTCATTCTGGACATCGACTTTCTCATGGAAACAGGAGAGGCGCTCATTCTGGAACAGGTTTACGCCTATAACAACATACCCGTCATCTACGTTACAGACGAATCGGTAAAGCAGATACTGGATAAAACACTGGATCAGGAGTCTTTCGGCTATATTTCCTACAACTGCACACGGCAGGAGCTAAGCGCCGCACTGGACAGAGCGTACGACAAAATAAATCTTGTGGAAAAGACCGCCACCCAGTCCAACATGATGAACGTTCTCATGGAAAACAGCGCCATGGGCATCATATTTCTGGACAAAACAGGACGTATCGTCAAACACAACAAACAATTCTTCGACATATTCAGAACCAGACCGAACCTCGACAGTATCGAAAAGATATCCGGAGGACGCATAACCCCTGCGCTCATAAACGGACTGCTCAACGCCGGCAGGCAGGATCTCATCGAACTGCAGATAAAAGGCATCAAAAAGTATCTGCATATATCTGTGGATAAATGCAAATGGTACGCAAATGAACTGGTCATAATGTTCATTTCCGACCTTACCAACCTGCACAAAACAAAGCACTCTCTTGCGGAAGCTGAAGTGCGGTTCAGCAAGGTGTTCAGCGAAAGAGCCGACCCGGGGGTCATCGTGAGATGCTCGACGTATGAGATTTACGCCGCAAACAAAGCGTTCGCCGAAAAATATAAGACAGACCTGAATAAATGTGTCGGTAACACGCTCGTGAACTACATCGGACACGAGATATCGAACATAATACAGTTGAGAGCGCACGGGAAAGAAAGCTTTACACTGAGCAGGATACAGCAGCAGAGCTTTGCAGGCGATACGTTCGTCGTAAATTTCAGAGGCAAAAAGATAGTCTTCGACAATATTGCGTATTTTCTCATGGAGATAGTGGACGTCACCGAACAGGTCAAAGCGGAAGAAGCGAAAAACATGTTCCAGCAGCACCTGATGCACGCGAACAAGCTGACAGCTCTCGGCACTCTGGTGTCGTGCATGGCACATGAGATAAACAACCCGAACAACTTTATAATGTTCAATACCTCCCTTGTGTCAGACTACATTGACCTGCTCACCGGAAAAAAACAGCAGAAAGAAGACGCAGAACAAATGTCCGGTGAAGAGATATGCACCGACCTGCGGGAGCTTGTGGACGGCATTTCCAAAGGCGCCGATAGGATTAAGCTGATAGTGGATGACCTGAAAAGTTTTGCCCGCACGGGGCAGATAGGTGTTTTTCATAAAGTCAGCCTTAAAGATGCCGCTGAAACATCCGTCAGACTCCTAAGCCACAAAATAAGGAAAGTCACGAAAAGATTTAAGATATCTTTCACAGATAATAACCACTTCATATACGGAAGCCAGCAGAAGCTTGAACAGGTCATCATGAACATACTCATGAACTCAATCGAAGCAATACGCTCTCCCGAATGTCTTTTGGAAGTGAAGTGCTATGACACCGCCAACTATCAGATATTAGAGATAATTGACGAAGGAAGCGGTATCGCCGAAGAAAATCTCGGCAAACTGCTGGACCCGTTTTTTTCAACAAAATTTCAGAACGGAGGAACCGGGCTGGGACTTTATATCGCCAACAGCATAATAAAAGAACACAGCGGTTTCCTGAATATCTGTTCGCGGGTTTCCATAGGAACAACAGTAACTATTAAATTTCCGAAGTATGAACATGCCTGAAAACTGCCCTATCGTCATCGTTGACGACGAAAAAGAAATGCTGCTTTATTACGAACTGTTCTTTAAACTGAATAAGATAAAAAACTATAAGCTCTTTTCATCTTCATCAGAATTTATACGCGAACTCCCGTCGTTCGAGCCTTCGGTGGCGTTTCTTGACATCAGGATGCCTGACTACGACGGCGAAGTGGTGCTTAAAGAGATAAGGAAAAGGTATCAGGATACGTCAGTTTTCATTGTTTCAGCCACGCAGGACATCGACACCGCTGTCCGCTGCATCCAGAGCGGCGCGCAGGACTACGTTGTAAAACCCATCGATAAGAACAGGTTTCTCGCATGCATAACATCAGGCTCAGATCTTTTCAGAATAAAAAAGGAACTGAGCAAAACCAAAGAGGAACTGGACAGGCTCAGTTTTAAAAACATCCTGTCTAATACGAAGATAATCACCCGCTCCCCTGCAATGGAAGATATGATGCGGTATGTAGTCTCCGTGGCGGAGAGCGATTTCCCCGTTCTGATCACCGGAGAGACCGGAACAGGAAAGGAACTCATAGCGGAAACACTTTATAACCTCAGCAAAAATCAGGAAGGATTCATTCCTGTCAACATCTCCGCATATGATGAAAACATGTTCAACGACGCAGTTTTCGGACATGTCAAAGGTGCTTTCACCGGAGCGAACAAGGACAGGACAGGGCTTTTGGGCAGTGCCGGAAAGGGAATAGTTTTTCTGGACGAGATAGGCGACCTGACTGAATCTTCGCAGATAAAGCTTTTGCGGGTGCTTCAAAACAAAGAATATACTCCGCTCGGCTCGGACTTGCCCGTTAAAACCGAAGCGCGCATCATAGCCGCCACCAACGCAAACCTGAGAAAAAAAGTGGAAACAGGTTCTTTCCGCGAAGATCTCTATTACAGGCTGTCCGCGCACGTTATAGAGATTCCGCCGCTGCGTGACAGAAAAAACGATATCGAACTTCTTTTTAACCATTTTTACCGCTCACTGCTCGACAGAATGGGCTGTGAGGGTCCAGAGGTTCCGCCGCATTTCATAAACTCGCTTAAACATCACCGTTTTCCGGGCAACGTACGCGAGCTTCAGGCGCTGGTACAGGATTACGTCTTTATGTTCCGCGGAAGGGACACAAAGAAGCAGGGTATCAACAACTTTCTCAAGAAACATAACATAATGCCTGTGGCAGACAGATCAACATATGACAACTCGTTCAGTTACGACGGATATTTCCCTTCATTGAAAGAGATGGAGAACATGCTGGTGGATCAGGCTATGCTGAACGTTAAGGGCAATCAGAGTAAAGCTGCCGCAATGCTTGGCATCACAAGGCAGGCGCTCAACAAGCGGCTCACCCAGAGGAAAACAAAATAGATAACAAAAAAAGTCCGAACTGTTACCAACTCCGTGAAATACCGTACAACGGAAAAACTCCTGGACTCTATACAACTGGAAATGTTCGGGCAAGATCGAGTCTATAAAATTGGGCAGTACTCTTCTGCTCAGGAAATGCCAGTTATTGTGCCTGCTCTCACGTAACTCAGCATAGGAAAAAAATTTTTGCTCCGAACTCACATAGTGCTGACATGAAAAATCTCTGAGAAAGTCGATTGAAAATGAACAACAAAAAAGGCCTTGCATTTGCAAGGCCTTGCTAAACTCCCCGAACAAGACTTGAACTTGTAACCTATTGATTAACAGTCAATTGCTCTGCCGATTGAGCTATCGGGGATTGTCGAGGGGGAGAATATATCAATATCCAACCCCTTTGTCAACTACTTATCAAAAGATTTTTTCAAATTATTTTTCCAGCGAAAACTCCATGGCATCAAACCAGAATCCGTCCTGAGCCATGAAGTCAAGCTCTGCCTGAATTATGTCGTGGTGCTTCTGCTCAACCTCTGAAAGTTTTATAAAAAACGCTTTCAATTCAGCATCATGTGTCTTTTCCGCTTCGTCTTTATAGAAATTGCGGGCTTTTTCCTCATGGACGAGTGCTATCTTAAGAGCCGCCTCATCGCCGACGGAGGATTTTTCTGTTTTTGTTCTGGAAGCGTCAGATACTTTCGGCATGAATTTGGATATTCTTGCGGGCGGAACGTTAACAGGCGTGAACATTTCCCCTGCAAGCGCTTTTTCCATAAATTTCTCGATCATCTCCATATGGTCGATTTCGTCAAGTGCAAGCTGGATAAACATGTTCTTGCCGCTGACAACGCTTGTGTCCTTGGCAAATTTCATATAGTTTCTCATGCCCTCTTTTTCCGCTTCATAGGCTGTTTTCAGTGCTTTCTGCATAGACTGGCTCATAATTACCTCCGCTTTTTTATGTGTGTACATGTTATATTACAACATTTGCCTTTCAAAAACAAAGTCAAGTAAGTATAATATGTTACTTTTGCCTTTTTAACGGAGGTATAACTATCATGAATCCATTGGCTAAAGAGCTTAATGAGCAAATTGCAAAAGACAGCCCCATCGTTCTTGAGATGCTTTCCGACCTCGGGAAAAACCTTTTCATGCCCAAAGGTATCATCACACAATCTGCCGAGGCAAAGGAAAAAGCGCACAAATTCAACGTAACGATCGGTATTGCTACGGACAAAAAAGGACCTATGTATCTGGACAGCGTTTTCAAGTCGTTCAACGACATGAAGCCTTCAGATCTTTTTACATATGCGCCCTCATCAGGAAAACCGGAACTCAGAAAAAGATGGGCAGAGAAAATCCTTAAAGACAGCCCCTCTCTCGCCGGAAAACAGTTGAGCAGCCCCATTGTTACAAACGCTCTGACACACGGTCTGAAACTCATGGGCGACATGTTCCTTGAAAAAGGCGACACTCTCGTTCTGCCCGACAAATTCTGGGGCAACTACCGCCTTACATTTGTAACTATCGGCGGTGCAGAAATAGCTACATTCGCAGCATTTAACGACAAAGGCGGCTTCAACGTTGAGGCACTCCTTGAAAAATGCAAAGAAACCGCACGCATAAAAGGCAAAGTTGTTGTTATCCTTAACTTCCCCAACAACCCGTCAGGCTACGCACCCACTGTTTCCGAGGCGCATGCAATCGCCGACGGACTTACAGCTATCGCCGAATCAGGCTCGAAAGTCGTTGTCATAACTGACGACGCATACTTCGGACTGTTCTATGAAGACGACATCTACCCCGAATCAGTGTTCAGCCTCCTTGTGGGACGCAGCAAAAACCTGCTCCCCATTAAACTGGACGGAGCTACAAAAGAACACTTCGTATGGGGCTTCCGCGTGGGCTTCGTAACCTTCGGCGCAACAGCAGGCGGAGACCAGTCAGGCATGATGGCTGCGCTGGAGAAAAAGCTTACAGGGCTCATCAGAGGCACAATATCAAACTGCCCGCATCCTTCTCAGTCCATCGTTCTGAAAGCTCTGAACGATCCCGCTTTCGATGCACAGCGTGCGGAAAAAGTGAAAATAATGAAGGGACGCGCACTCAGCTTCAAAAAAGTGCTTAAAGAAAATGACTACTCAGACGAGTTCACTCCCTATCCTTTCAACTCAGGCTACTTCATGTGCCTTAAGCTGAAAAACGTGGACGCTGAACAGCTCAGAGTTTACCTTCTGGACAAATACGGCATCGGTACCATCTCCTCAAGCAGCACAGACCTTCGTCTTGCGTTCTCTTGTCTTGATGAGGGCGACACCCCCGAACTGTTCAAATATATTTATCAGGCTTGCCAAGAGCTCCATAAATAATAATTTTCTGTCGATATCAAAGGCACGCTGACTTTATGGTCTGCCGTGCCTTTTTTTGTTGAAGGATATAAGGCTTCATGATGAAGTCCGTGGGGAGGGCAAATGGACGTTAAACGTCTTACCGAATACGCCAAAGCGGCCGGCTGAGCCGCCAAGACGGGTCCGGGCGACCTGGCAGAGGTACTTTCAGGCTTGAAACTGTACCGCCCAGATAACCTCATAGTGGGGTTTGAAACGGGTGACGATGCTGCTGTGTTCGATCTCGGAAACGGTACCTATCTGGTGCAAACCGTTGATTTTATTACGCCCGTTGTGGACGATCCATATCTTTTCGGGCGGATTTCGGCAAACAATTCCATCAGCGACGTATACGCCATGGGCGGGCGTCCTGTCACGGCACTCAGCGTTTTCATGCTTAACTGTTCCATGGATAAAACAATCATACAGGCGATGATGCAGGGCGCGGCGGATGAATGTGCAAAAGCCGGCGCGGCACTTTGCGGCGGACACACCATCGCGGACAATGAGATAAAGCTCGGCTTCTCCGTCACAGGGGTTATAGAGGACAAACGATTCTATAAGAACTACGGACTGAGAACGGGCGACGTTCTCATCTATACCAAAAAACTGGGCATAGGTCTTGTCACAACCGCTCTGAAAGCAGGCATGGCATCCGAAGAACATATCAAATCCGTCACAGACACGATGCTCCTCTCAAACGGCGGCGCTTCAAAGCTATTGCGGAGTTTTGATGTTTCCGCCTGTACAGATGTCACAGGATTCGGCATGGCTGGGCACGGACACGAGATGGCAAACGGCTCAGGAAAGACAGTCACATTCGACAGTAAATGTTTTACATATCAGGAAGGTGCGAAAGAATACGCATCGCAGTTCATCATTCCGGCAGGCGCATACGGAACCATGGAGTTTGTGAAAGACGTCTGCGGATTCACCGCGTCGCCTGACAATTCCCACATGCTGTTCTTCGATCCGCAGACATCCGGCGGGCTTTTGATAGGTGTTTCAGAGAAGGACTCAGGAAAGATGGTCTCCGCCCTTAAAGATGAGGGCTATGCCAGCGCCGCGGTTGTCGGCATGGCATCAGACAAACTAGATAAATCCGTGATATTTATTTAACTTTGCTTAAGTGTACTTTTTCATTCTCACATTCAGGTTCGCAGACCAGATTTATCTGCACTTTCCCTGTCCTGTCCACATGCACGTTTTCAGAAAGAACCCATTCGGGAAATTTGACCTCGTCACCGACCTTAACCGCTTTGTCCGATACGAAGGTATGCATAAAGCCGGTTTCTCCGGAAACGTATGCGGAATACTTGTAGAACAGCTTGCTCTCCCCTGTTTCTTCATCCACGCTGTTAATTACTCCGGAATTAAAAATCTGCTTAACTTTCATGCTCATATCCGCCTCGCTGCATATGCTGTGGGTGTACTTTAAGCCGACAGCATGCATTCTCAATACGTATACTTTATTTATTTTATACACTATAACACAATATTTTCAATACCAATACATAACGTTATCAATATTTCCATATGCAACATTTCTGATTCGCCGAAGACGGAAACATATCCGTGGGATGAATAAACATTTGACACATGAAGACCGAAAAGCTATAAGAGGCACTACGTTAATGGATTTTTATAAATATAAATTTCCCCTGACCTCTCTTTGTTAAAGAGGGGAATAAGATAGAAGACTGTATTTACAATTTAATAGATTTGCCTGGGTGGCGGAACTGGTAGACGCAAGTGGATTTTCTCCGAAGGAGTGGCGAACGGAGTTCGGCATCAACTCCCTCGGGATTTTATAGAAGTTTTCTGTATTTTTACAATTGAATAGGTTTGCCTGGGTGGCGGAATTGGTAGACGCAAGGGATTTAAAATCCCTCGGGATTTACTCCTGTACGGGTTCGATTCCCGTCCTAGGCATTTAAAAAGGGATACGGCTTTTGTCGTTTCCCTTTTTTATTTAAAGGGAAGCGAACGGCTGTGAACGCCGACCGATTAGGGAGGACAAGCCGACACGATGTCGGCGGCAGTGAACAGACTGGCTTTTTGGAGCTTTCAGGAAGAAAGCGAACAAAAAGCGATCCCGTACCAGGCATAAACATAAAAACATCCTTTGTGGATGCTTTTTTATTATATTCTGAAATGATTTTTGTTTTGAGTTTTTTACATCGTCAGTTGCGTCAAATATTATATCGCAGAATGAAATAGTATATCAATTTTCCAATTGGTCGATTACTAGAGTTGAAAATAGCTTATCGGAATCAAAAAAAATTAACCTATTCTTCCTTATAATTTACATTCTTCAGAAATAACTTAACGTCTTTAAGATCATTATGCTCAACGCAAGAATAGTAAGTAATATAAGAACCATTTGTCGATTCAACCTGAACCTGAAATTTTAACTTTATAGTAGTTCGATCAAATGATATTCCCAAAGCAGAATATAGCACTTCAAAAAGAATAAATGGCCAATCTTGAATAGTGAAAACATTGGCACCTTCTTTACTTTCACACTTTACGTGTTCTTGGTGTGTCGTTACATATTGAAGTTTTGAATTTTTTATCCAAGCAATCCAAGATGACTCATTTTCAAATTTGTTGTGAGACATAAGTGGAAATGAAGATGTGTGATATTGGTCAAGTTTATGTGTAAAACGATTTCTCTTGCCATAAAGATATTCGAGCTTAAGCCTTTGCTCCTCATCCTTGTCATCTAACGGATATGATGGTGTACTTGTATTTTCATATTTCCCGAATTCCGGATTATAAGTTAATATAATACTATTTAATAATTTTTCTTTTAGACTTTCTGATAAATTATTTATTCCTTGAAAAAAGGCATTCTTGACCCCATATAACTCATTGTATTTTTTAAAAAGTTTAATAGCAGAATCAATTACACCACACTCTTTTGGTAATTGATTTATGACTTTATTTTTTTGCTCAACATAAATATTTTTTTTACTATTAAGCCAATTTTCAACTGTAATAAATCCTTTATGTTGCCCTAATTTATCGAAACAAGTCAATAAAAGATAAACAACTAAAGCTTCTCGTTCATGCCGAGGATGAAACCACCACTTTTCGTTATCAAAATCATAAGCGCTCTTCCCAGGTAAATTATCAGACTCTTCAAGTAATTGTTGAGAAAGAACCAATCTCGACAAAACAATCTCTTTGACATCTTGTTTTATAGTATCGTTACTCATTTTAAAACTCTCTCAGAAACAACCTATTAATGATATTAAATAAACTTCAAATATAGAATACGGATGTTTTTTATTTATCTTCTGCAAACGCCAGAATTCGTTCGGCGCAAGTGTCCCATGTCATCTCTTTTTCGGCTATCTCGACCCCTGCGTCGATGCGGCGCTGATATTCCGCCTTGTTGCCTATCACGGTCTCCATCTCCTTCAGATGTTCCACAGAGCCGAATTCCGCCTGAATGATAACGTCTTTCAGCTCCGGCATCCGCTCAATCAGTTTCGGCATGGGCGTTGTGATGAGAAGTGAGCCGGACATAAGACTTGATGTCACTCTGTCGTGTACATGCAGATGCTTGGGGGTGACGTTAAGGTTTACTGCCATCTGTGAAAGCATAGAGGCGAATCTTGCATACTCTACAGGCTCCAGATATTTCATATTAGCTGCACCCGCACAAAGCTGTGCCATGGCGGAATCGCCAGCCATCAGGCAGGGGATACCGCTCTCTTTCAACTGATTTACAAAAAACTCGCGGGCAAGGCATTCATAGAATTTTTCGACCACTCCTAAAGCTCCTGCAAGCGCGCGGTTGTTCTTCACATAGCCGTAAAACTCGGCTTCGTACTTTTTATAAAATCTGTCCAGAAGGTTCGTTTTCAAAAATCTCTTTTCATCGGACAGTTCTCCGAATATCTCCTGACAATAGGCTATCACCGCCTGCTTCTGTTCCGGCAGCAGGTTGCTGTTATTCACTTTTTCAGCTTCCGCCTTTGCAGACGAAATACTTCCGGCAAAGAACACCCGCATATTTTTAACATCGGGCGACTGCAAGGCGGGACATTTCAGAGAAGCAGGGCATCCGTAGGGAATCTCCGCGACGGACGAAACGCCCGCCTGTTCCAGAATATGTTTATTATCAATTGTTATGACATGCAGAAATTTACTGTCGAAATTTATCGTGCCGCTTGCCAGCCAAATATATGGATTATCCACCAGATATACGAAGTGGGGAACCTGCAAAACGTCATAAAAAAAGAATTCTTTTTTCGCTTTATCAAGAAATTTCGGAAACATATGGTTGATACTGAGTGAAAAATCAGGTTTAAAGCGGTCAAAGATTGCCTGCAGGTTAGAAAATGAAATATCTTCACATCTTAAAAGCAGACATTCCGCGCCGAGTTTTTCAAATGATATTTTCAGCTCGGACATGAAATTGAACGTCCAGCCCACCTGACTGGGTCCTGCAAATAATATTATACGCATCAGAACAGTCCCTCAAGCGCGCCGCCCTTCGCCGCCATACTTTCCACTTTTTTAACAATACCTTCGTCCATCTCCATAGCCTCCGGATGGTATGCTTTGACCCGCGCATCTATCACCAGCGAGCCTGAACAGCCGAAATGTTTGACGTGTTCAAAGGCTCCGATGCCGTATACATCGTTGGCGGGGTTCGACCTTGTGAAAGTAACCCAGAGGAAATTTGCAATATTTGCCGCGGTAAATTTGCTGTCGTCTGCCAGCACTATGAGAGGAAACCCGTTTATTGGATTGCCGGACTCAAAATGTTCGCAGAAGCTTATCAGTGCGGGGTCATATTCGCCTCGTTCCGCTGTATGCTTCGGTGCGCGCACGGCAAGAACGCCGTTCATGATAACCCGCGGCGTATCAAAACCGTCCGGCAGATTCAGATTTTCCGGCAGTTTCGCCGCCAGAGTGCGTTTCTTATCTCCGCAGACAGCCACAGCAACCTTGGAACCCTTGTTCAGCCCGTGTCCAGTGTAGTCCAGCGTGTCAATTGTCACCGACGTCTGAAAATGCAGGTCTCTGCGCCAGTCCACACGTTCAAGAACATGAGTAAAAAATTCCTGCGGATCATGTATATCAAGTCCGGGGTTATCCGAAAAGTTTGTGATAAAAAGATATTTTGCCAGAGAAAGCTGACCCTGCCCCAGAATGGCGTTCGCCTGTGTCAGAATTTCTTTCGGCTCGTCCTGTTTCTGATACGGCGTGTACCGCTCGGAACCGATAGCGAACAGCAGAGGATGCACTCCCGCCGCATCAACGGCATGTACCGCTTTCACGCCCGGCAGAACGTCGGGTATAAGCTCCCCCGTGAGTTCGTGTATGAAATTGCCGAAACTGGTGTCCTCCTGCGGAGGTCGCCCCACCGTTGTGAAAGGGAATATTGCGTCGTCGCGATGATAAACGCCAGTCACCTTCATCACGGGGAAATAGTGTTTCAGGCTGTAATAGCCCACATGGTCGCCGAAAGGTCCCTCGGGTTTAAGAGAACCGTCTATATAACCGCGGATAACAAAATCCGCCTCCGCATACACAGCCGCACCGTTTTCGGGTCTGCAAAAAGGAATACGATGTCCGCCCAGCGCTCCGGCGAAAGAGATTTCGGGCATTCCTTCCGGCAAAGGCATAACAGCGGCGATGGTCATGGAAGGCGCGCCGCCGATAAAAACGTTCACGTTCAGCCGTTCGCCCTTTGCAATTGCCTGCGAGTGGTGAATCCCGAGTCCTCTGTGTATCTGATAATGTATGCCCGCCTCATCGGGTGCGTAGTCATTGCCCGATATCTGCACGCGGTACATCCCGAGGTTGCTGTTTCTATATCCCTCTTTTTCAGGCGATTCCGTATATACCTGCGGAAGTGTAATAAAAGCTCCGCCGTCCTTTTCCCAGCCCACAAGCTGCGGAAGTTCCTGAAGTTTTATGCTGTTTTTCATAACAGGTGCTCCGGCGACAGTTTTCGGCAGAATATTCAGCGCCGCTTCCGGAAGCTTCAGAAGTTTCGACGGATTTTTGAACAGATAAGCGGGGTCGGTCTTCGCCTTCACCATCGCCTCAATGGAGGCAAGTGTATCGCGGAAAATGAACTTCGTCCGCTTCATGGTGCCGAATATGTTGCCCGCCATGGGGAATCTGCACCCCTTGACATTTGTGAACAGCAGAGCGGGACCGCCCGCCTCGTAAACCTTTCTCTGGATAACCCCCATCTCAAGACAAGGGTCAATTTCTGCATCTATTTTTCTGAGCTGCCCGTGCCTTTCCAGATCATCCAGACAGCTTTTCAGCGTTTTATATCCCATATTTCACCTTGTGGAATAAGGATATAATTTTACAGATGATCAGGCAAGTGAATTAAAGAAGTATGCCGAAAGTCCGCATACGAGGGAAAAGATGAGACTTAAAGGGGTATAGACAAGGGTGTCGTACTCTGCAAAGCCTGTGTTGCGTATTTTGCGGAAGATACCGACGAATCTGAAATCGCCGATGAAGCGCACGAAGAAAACCACACAGAAGAACATCAGCATTATTCTGAAAATAGAGAGCAAGCGCGCATCGCTGATATAAAACGGCGAAGTTGCCGCCATTGCAACAACGATAAGCACAGTGCCGACAATTGCCGTTCCGGCGCGTGTGGGTTTAAAAAGTTTTCTGCCGTCGGTCTTTTCCGGAAGCGCTCTCTCAATGAACAGCAGACCTCCAAGGCTCCAGTATATGTGAACCAGAGCGACAGCGAGCATCAAAAAGGAACCTATAATAATAAATAGTTTCATATCTGTCTTTATAGCAGGCGGGGCGTCGCCCCGCCACATAAATATTTATTTCGCGATTGTCTGTTTCGCGACGCTCTCTGCTATCTTGCCAAACGCAATCGCAGTGGGTGTGTCTTTCACCTCAAGAACGTAGGGCTTTCCGCTGTCGCCCTGAATGACAACCATCGGGTCTATCGGCACTCTGCCGAGGAAATTCACCTGCATTTCGGCGGCAGCTTTTTCGCCTCCGCCTGATTTGAACAGGTCAATTGTTTCGCCGCAATGGGGACAGACCAGTCCGCTCATATTCTCGACAATGCCGAGAACCGGAATGTTCAGTTTGCGGGCAAAGGTCACGGATTTTCTGGAATCCAGAAGCGCAACCTCCTGCGGTGTGGTGACAATCACAGCGCCGTCAACAGCGCCGATGACATGGGCAACGCTCAAAGGCTCGTCGCCTGTGCCGGGGGGCAGGTCAATTATAATAAAATCAAGCTCACCCCAGTCAACGTCGGATATGAACTGTTCGATCATACCGTGTTTAACGGGTGCGCGCCAGATGATGGCGTCGTCGTCGTTTTCAAGAAGAAAAGCAACGGACATAACTTTAAGTCCCTCCGCCGCTTCAAAAGGAACGATTCCGTTCTCCCCCGAACGAACGCCTTTCTGGGTCAGTCCGAACATCTTGGGAATATTCGGTCCGTGGATGTCCGCATCCATTATGCCTACGCTGTAACCCAGCGAATGCAAAGCGGATGCGAGGCTCACGCTGACAGTGGATTTTCCCACGCCGCCCTTGCCGCTCATGACCATAATTTTGTATTTGATCTTGCTCAGTCTTTCGTCAAGTTGCTGCTTGGCGTGCAGTTTCTTCTCGTCTGTGCTGCATCCCGCTGCGGAAGAGCAGGAGGAACAGGCGTTCTCTGAATTGCAATCACTCATGTGAAACCTCCGTTTGTGTGCATCACTGTGAAATATATAAAGTTCCCGGACTAATTTCCACCTGTTTTTAGAATTTCCTGATGTAAATCAATTTATTTTTAATTGCGCCAAACTTTTTGTCGGTATAAAATATACTGAACAAGGGGAATCATGAACGAAGAATATATTAAAGACGTGGAACTTTTAAAAAACCTTTCCATCATGCATGTTGAGGACGATACCAGCGTGCGTGAGAGTCTGATGCGCTTTCTGAAAAGAAGGTTTGAAACAATATTCACCGCCAAGGACGGGCAGGAAGGGCTTGAGATGTATCAGGTCAACCGTCCCGACATAGTCATTACTGACATACAGATGCCTGTCATGGACGGTATTGAGATGGCAAAGAGAATTCTTGAGATAAACCCCGAAGCGGTGATCGTGATCACCACCGCGTTCAACGAAAAACCGTATATCGACAAGGCTTCCGAAATAGGCATCTTTGAATATCTTAAGAAACCCGTAGTTAAGGAAGACCTCACGCTTACCCTGCGCAAATGCGCCGAACGCATTAAAAAGTAACTATTTCATCATCCAGAAATGGTCAACGGGACCATGCCCCGAACCGATACGCAGACTGTCGGCATTTTCTATCGCCTTCTGTATGTAACTTTTCGCCGACTTAACCGCATCGTACACCGAAAGCCCTCTGGCAAGTCCTGCCGCAATGGCGCTCGCCATGGCGCAGCCCGTTCCGTGGGTATTTTTTGTGTCTATTCTGGGCGTTGTAAACGTGTGAAAGTCACTGCCGTCATAAAGCAGGTCAGTAGCCTCGACACTTCCCATATGCCCGCCCTTTAAAAGAACGTTCTGCACGCCCATGTCGGCTATTTCAAGACACACTTCCTTCATATCCGCGCCGCTTACTATCTTTTTACCCGTGATAAACTCCGCCTCCGGTATGTTCGGCGTGAGCACCAGAGCCTGCGGGAAAAGAAGGCTCTTCATCTTATCCACAGCCTCCTGACGCAGGAGAGGCGATCCGCCTTTCGCCACCATCACCGGATCGACAACGAGGTTGTCCACATGATACTGAGCCAGCTTAAAAGACACCAGCGCCACAGTATCGGGATTTGAGAGCATACCCGTTTTAACGGCATCCGGTATAAGGTCTGCAAATATTGAATCTATCTGCATCTCTATGTATTCGAGAGGGATGTCTACATATCCCTGAACGCCGAGCGTGTTCTGCGCCGTCACCGCCGTGATAACGCTCATGGCGAACACCCCGTTTGCGCTCATGGATTTTATATCCGCCTGAATTCCCGCCCCGCCGCCGGAGTCGGAACCGGCTATTGTAAGTGCCTTTTTCATGAATCCCCCGTACGCTTTCTGTAAAAACTGTTCTTCTGCTCTTTATGCTCGTATGTCTTGGATTTTATCTCATATCTGCCTTTGCCGATAAGATCGTCTATCTCTTTGTAAAAATCGAAATCAGGTTTAATATTAAACTCTTCCCCGACGTTTATAAAAACCCCGTATGTCTTCGGGCGCTCCAGATAGAACGTCACGGGGACGTCGCCTTTGTGCAGCTTTATAATAGTTTTGAGCTTGCTGATTATCTCTGTGGTCATGCCGAGGCTGGTGAGCTTTATTGTGACCCGCTCGGTGAGTTTTTCCACGGCTTCAGGAACATCCATTATGGCATCAGCCAGTATGGTGGTCTCCTCGTCCTTGTGGTTAACACTGCCGGCAACAACAACTATCTTGTCCGCCACAAGGTGACGCACGGTCTCTTCGTACACCCGCGGGAACACAACCACGTCAAGTTCACCGTCCATATCCTCAAGGGTAACGAAAGCCATTTTGTCGCCTTTTTTCGTAAAAATGTTCTTTATCGCCTTCACAAGACCGCCGATGACGTACTGACCCGATGCTTCGGGAGTTTTAAGCTCCGCCATAGGCACTGTGAAAGTTTTCAGTATATTATGGTAAACAGCCAGAGGGTGATTTGTGATATAGAAATCCAGTACCTCTTTCTCCATCTTGAGAAGCTCGTTCTCCGGCATCTCCGTCACGTCAGGGAAGTAATCGCTTTCGCCGCCGTCCTCCGTCTCGTCCTCAAGGAACGATTCCAGAGAAATGATGCCCTGCTGTTCCATCTTCTGCTTGCGCTGCCCCTCTTCCAGAGCTTTTTCAAGCACCTGAAGATTCTGCCTGCGGTTTTTGCCCGTACTGTCGAAAGCACCCGCCTTGACAAGGGATTCCAACACTTTTTTATTGCTCAGGCGCAGGTCGACCCGCGAGCAGTATTCGTATATATTTTTGAACTCTCCGCCCTCTTCCCGCACTTTCAGTGCCGCTTCGATGGCGTTCATTCCCACGTTTTTAATAGCTCCCAGTCCGAAACGGATGGTGTGCCCGTCTATGACAAACGATGCTCCGGATTTGTTGATATCCGGCGGATGCACCTCTATGCCCATACTTTTACATTCTTCCGTAAAGGTTACTATCTTTTCGCCTTTGTCTATCTCACAGGAGAGTATCGCCGCCATGTATTCCACAGGGTAATTTGCTTTCAGGTAAGCAGTCTGATAGGAAACCAGCGCGTATGCGGCAGAGTGAGATTTGTTGAAGCCGTATCCGGCAAATTTTGCCAGTTTATCGAACAGGTCTTCCGCCATGACCATATCGAATCCCTTTTTTTTCGCTCCGGGAATGGTCTTTCCGTCGCCATGAAGGAAAAACTCCTTCTGTTTGTCCATCTCATACGCTTTCTTCTTACCCATGGCACGGCGCAGGTTGTCCGCCGAACCGAGCGAATAGCCGGCGACTATCTGAGCGATCTGCATTACCTGTTCCTGATAGATAACAACCCCGCGGGTCTCTTTCAATATCTCCGTAAGTTCAGGGAAGATATAGTCAATCTCCTCTTCGCCCCATTTACGCTTAACGAAAGAATCAAGCATGCCTGATTCCATGGGACCGGGACGGTACAGAGCAACAAGTGCTATGATGTCCTCAAACTCTTCGGGTTTCAGTTTTTTCAGAAGGTTTTTCATGCCGGAGCTTTCCAACTGGAAAACGCCCGTTGTGTCGCCGCGGCAGAGCAGGTCGTATACCTTTTTATCGTCCAGCGGGATTCTGGATATGTCCAGATCTTCGCCTCTGTTCTCTTTGATGCGCTTAAGCGCCTCGTCTATGATGGTCAGGTTGTTCAGCCCGAGGAAGTCAAACTTAACAAGCCCGACAGCCTCCAGCGTATCCTTTTCAAACTGGGTGATAACCTCGTCGTTCTGACCCCTGCAAAGCGGAACGTACTCGTTCAGCGGTCTATCGGAAATAACAACGCCCGCCGCGTGCATACCCGTGTTGCGGACAAGTCCTTCAAGCTTTACCGCGTGGTTCAGGATGTCCAGTCCGTGTTCAACCTCTTTGAAGTTATCGTTCAGCGAAGGATCTTTCTCCAGAGCCTTGCGCAATGTCATACCCGGGTCGGAAGGGAGCGCCTTCGCCAGTTTATCAACGTCTTTCAGCGGCACCTCAAGCACACGCCCTACGTCGCGAATTGTGCTTCTGCCCATCAGCTTACCGAATGTGATGATCTGCGATACCCTGTCATCGCCGTATTTCCGGCGGACGTACTTTATGACCTCTTCACGCCCTCTTACGCAAAAGTCGATATCGAAGTCGGGCATGGACTCTCTTTCGGGGTTCAGGAACCGCTCGAAAAGCAGATTGAACCGTATCGGGTCAATATCCGTGATACCTATGCTGTATGCCACCAGTGAACCCGCACCGGAACCCCTGCCGGGTCCCACGGGAACGCCTATTGTGTGAGCATGGTTGATGAAATCCCATACTATGAGAAAGTAGCCGTCGAAGTGCTTTCCTATGATAACGTCAAGCTCTTCTCTGAGCCTCTGATGATACATTTCATGCTTCTCTGAGGGGATTTTTGCCAGTTTTTTCACAAGCCCGTTGCGGGCAAGGTGAGTCAGGTAATCCGCGATGGTGTTGAAACCCTCCGGAACCTCGTATTCAGGGAGGTGGAGGTGTCCGAACTCTATGGATGTATTGCACCGCTCCGCTATTGCCACAGTGTTGGTCAGCGCCGAAGGCACTTCGCTAAACGCCTCCCACATCTCTTCGGGACTTTTAACCCAGAGCTGATCCGAGTGTATCTCGAATTTGTTGGGGCTGTTCACTGTGGACTGGGTCTGTATGCATATGAGAACCTGATGGCTCAGGTGGTCGCCCTTGTTCAGATAGTGGCAGTCGTTTGTTGCCACCAGCGGGATGCCCGTTTCATGCGACATCTTTATTATCTGGCGGTTCACCATCATCTGTTCCTCTATGCCGTTCTCCTGAATCTCAAGGAAGAAATCGTCTTTGCCGAGGATATCTCTGTATTCCATTGCGGCGGCAAGTGCCTCGTCATATCTGTCGCGCATCAGCTTTCTGGGTATCTCACCCGCAAGACATGCGGAAAGACCAATCAGACCTTCGGAATATTGCGCAAGTATCTCTTTATCTATACGTGGTTTATAGTGGAAGCCCTCAAATTGTGCAAGGGAGACCAGCTTCTGCAGATTAGAAAGTCCCTTATTGTTCTTTGCCTGCAGAACAAGGTGATAGTTCCTGTCCTGTCCCTTTTCATATGATGTATTTCTACGGCTGTCCGGCGCAACATATACTTCGCAGCCGAGGATGGGCTTGATGTCGTTGGCAAGCGCCTGTTTATAAAAGTCCACTATGCCGTGCATGGTTCCGTGGTCGGATATGCCGACGATGGGCGTTGTTCCGTTTGTTTTTATTTTCTTCATAAGGTCGCCCACGATTATGGCACCGTCCAGCAGTGAATACTGGGTGTGCAGGTGAAGGTGGACGAACTCTTTGTTCTGGGACATTGATACCTCTGAATCAAATTTACGATTTAAATATTGTATCAAATCAGTGCTGTGATGTGAACACTAAATTGTGCTAAAATATATGATGTTTAAAAAGATAATCCTGCTGTGGCAGCAATTTAAATTCAAGACGGAGATGTTTTTCGTTCTATCGGTGCTTTCGGCAGTGCTGTCCTATCCGTCTGAAAAAGCTATGCTTGTCGCAGGGTTTCTGCTCCCTGCCGTTTTCATAGGCAAACGAACGGGAATTGTCATCGGGCTTCTGACCGCCGTATCAGCATATCTTCTGGCGGGACATCTTCTCATCACAGAGATAAAGAAACCGGAAGGTGACAATTGGCTCTATAAAACCACATGGGGTTCTCTTTTGGCTCCTGCCGGACTACAGCCGGGAGACGTGCTTTCCGGTAAATTCCGCAAAAAGACATACGCCTTTCTTAAAGACGGGCGGTTTTCTGCAGGATACTACATCTCTGAGCGCATAGACAGGAAAACATCCGTGCCGTTCATCAAATCCATTCTGCTGAAACGGGAGAAACTTTCCGACGGGCTTTATTATTCGACAGGAGGAAAGCTTGTTCTCACGCAGGCTCTTACGCTGGGTGACCGGCGATACATTCCGCAGGCAATGAACGACCTGTTCCTTGTCACAGGTCTCGGACACTTGCTCTCCGTTTCCGGTATGCACGTCGCCGTGCTGGCGGGTATGCTCTTTTTCCTGTTCAGTTTTCTGCCGTCAAAATTAAGACTGATACCTATGATGCTTTCCATGCTCCTGCTCATGCCGCTGACAGGTTTCACCGTAACCGTGTGCCGCGCGGCTCTGTTCGGGTTCTTTGTCATGGGCGCAAAACTGCTTGATTACCGCACGGACACAGGCAAACTTCTTTTGTTCGCAGCAGGCATGTTCATACTCCTAACTCCTTCTCTTCTAGGTGATATCTCGTTCATTTTATCATTCTCAGCCGTTTTGGGGCTTGTATATCTGCCGAATATCAGAAACAATCTGCTGGCATCAGTAGCCGTGGGGCTTGCGGCTTCCGCGTTTATTATGCCTGCCGCAGCAGCTGTGTTCGGCATGTTCAACATATCTTCCGTGATATCAACCATAATCCTTTCGCCTGTGGTCGCTCTGCAAATGGCTGTTTTCGGACTGTACTGCTTCTTTCCAGAGCACTCGGTCGCGCCCCTTTTGTTCCTCGAAGATACGCATATGTTGATAGTCAGATTTTTCTCAGACCATTCGGATTTCTTCTATCAGGTGTATAAACCCGATAAATACGTCATCGGTTTCATGATCCTCTTTCTGCTCTACACACTGGTCAGACGCAGGGTGCTTGCTGCCGCCGTGCTTCTTATGCTGCCCTATCTGCCTGCTGATAAAGCTCCCCGCGCTGTTGAAACCACAGTATCAAAAGCTGAAAAACCTACCGAAACACAGCAGAATATCCGCAAAGGCGCATATTTTATGGGGTACCAGCGGTCGAAGGCGTTTGTTATTCTGGACGGCAAAGTCCATATCTTTTATAAAGGCACATACGGCGATTTCAAATATAAATTCGTGCCGTTCCTCACTGAAATGGGCATATCAAAAGCAGACACAGGAACGATAACTATCTATAACGGTGAGAATTATCTTATAAAGATAGACAACGATGGCGAGGACTATGGCGGCGTGTGCGTCAACGAAACTCGGGCGGACTGCAAAGCGGTCTATCATACCAGAAGCAATACTTACGATTGCTATGATGACAAAAGGCTACATATTCTATATAATAACGACAGAGATTGCAGAAATATGATTCTGCTGAAAAAATCCGGGGATGTGGTTTTAAATGAAGATACATATAAACGGTAATGAATATTTTTTAGCTGACGATGCCCTCTCAGGGGATGGAGCTGATTTAGTTAAACCCGATGCGGACATAATCATCCATAACGGTTTCATAGCGGGCAGACAGAGTGTTCTGCATGACGGCGATACCCTGTCGCTCATCAAACGGGGCGAAATACCGACGGAAGAGGAAATAAAGACCCTTATCTATTCCCGCCACACGCCGAAGGTCGCAGACAAAATGGCAAAATGCCGAATGGCAGTGTGCGGACTGGGGGGCTTGGGCTCAAACATCGCGTTGAATCTTGCGCGTATGGGCGTGGGCAGCCTGCTTCTCATAGATTTTGATGTGGTTGAGCCTTCAAACCTGAACCGCCAGCAATATTATGTTGACCAGCTTGGCATGAAAAAGACCGAGGCGACACTTGCGAACCTGAAACGCGTAAACCCGTATATAGAGTATGACGCACGCGACCTCTATATCACAAAAGAAAATGTCCCTGGGCTTTTCGACGGATGCGACGTTATTATAGAGGCATTCGACAGCGCCGCGAACAAGGCAATGCTGATACCTGCGGCGGCGAACTGTTATCCGGATGCGTTTGTCATAGGGGCTTCCGGCGTTGCGGGACTTGGCAGTTATAAGGAATTTCGTGTGGTAAAAGCGGGAAAAAACGTGCATATTGTAGGGGATTTCACGTCCGAAGCGGCTGTGGGCAGAGGTTTAATGGCGACGCGTGTTGTCATTGCGGCGGGGATTCAGGCGAATCTTGCCGTGCGGCTGGTTCTGGGCGAAACGGAGGCATGATTATGAAAATAATACTTAACGGCGACGCGGTGGAGCTTGAAAAAGCATATACCATCAGCGACCTGATTACAAAATACGATATGAAGAAAGAGACAGTTGTCGTTGAGCTGAACGGCGATCTGCCGGACAAGGCGACATATGACGACACATTCACCAAAGAGGGCGACAAAATAGAACTCATCCGCTTTGTCGGCGGCGGTTGATAAGCTTTTCTCAGCTTAAAACGCTTGTCACATCGTCAACCAACGTTTAAAATATCTCCATAGCGAGGGGATATGGAAGAGAAAAAACCAAATCAGTGTGTGGTTGACGGGTGTGAATTAACAAAATATGTTTTTATGTCTGGTAGCCATTTCGATGAACCTCATGAGTATTCACAGTGTATTCTACATTGCACTAAAGACGATTTCTTCACTTTCAACCAATACGAAGATTTTGTAAATTGCTTAATAAACTCTCCATTCTTCGCAATCAAGAATAATGTTGTCAAAATAAATAATGTTGTTTTCCCAAATACATTCAATAGCGTAACATTTGATAATTTTTATGACTCAGCTTTATCATATGCTTTTTCTAACTGTTTTTTTGACTGTTATGACGTTAAGCCAAATAGCACTTTTAATGATTGTGAGTTTTCTCATCAAATAGGCATAGAAACTCATATCCTACCAACCATCTCATTCAACAACTGCTCATTTAAAGGAGATTTAGTTTTAGGATACGAGGAAGATAATATAATAGATTTAACTAATCTCTCATTTTCTAGTTGCGATGTCGAGGAAGTCTATTTCCGAAATATTAACTTCAATTCAGATCATTTTCTTTCATTCAGCTTTAAAGCACTCAAAGTGGCTAAATTCAGTTACTGTACGTTTTCTTTTTCTCAAGAATTACATGACATCACTTCAGTTTACTTTACTCATTGTAGATTTAATCATGAAGTAATCTTTAATTGTTCAATACTTAAATCCTTACATTTATTGGAGTGCATTTTTAATGGTAATTGCAAATTGGTAGAACTCCCGTCACTCAACTCCCTCGTAATTGAATTATCTCAATTTAAGGCGTTCTTCTCGATTATTAGCATAGATTTTAATTTTAGACTCACTTTCACTGGTTCGGATTTTTTAGGTTTAATTTCTTTTGAAAATGTTATTCTAAGAAAAGGATTTGACTTTAATTCATGCATAATCAAATCAAACTTTTACATTGCAAACACTAGAATACCATTTACTAAAGAAAGCCACAAAGACACACCACGCGAAACTTATAGAGCAATTAAATTTGCATTTGATAATATTGGAAATACTGTTGAAGCTAATAAATATTTTGCTCTTGAAATAGACAAGCTGTATTCAGAATTGTCATGGAGAAATAATTTCTCGGAAAAACTACTTCTATCAATCAATAAATACACTTCAAACTTTGGACAAAACTGGTGGCTACCAATTCTGTGGATATTTGGCTTTGCTTCACTCTTTTATGCGCTAAGGCAATATGACCCGTTTGATTCTCCATTTCTCAACGGTATAGCCTCTTTTATTATACCATACCAAGGCATAATTGGAACAACGCATCAGATGTCTAAGTTACTAACGTCAATTCTATTTGGTGTATTGATTTACCAGACAACAGTTGCTTTGAAGCGGAAAACTAGAAGATAGAAACACAGACTGCCGCGCCGATAGATATCGGCTCGCAGAGACGGGTAAAATCATCTTTCTACCGTTTAAAGACGTTTGAGTGATTGCCAATTCTCATTAATTTTATTTCTTCCTCTTTGCATTCATAAATCAATACAATATCATTGAGTAAATGACAGTCTCTGCATCCAAGAAATTCGCCTATAAGAGCATGGTCTTTGAATTTATACGGAAGTTCCTCCCTATTTTGGAGAAACGCTAGAACCTCGCGTAAAACGGTTTCAACAATTACATTGTTTTTAAAGGCTTTATAATCTCTTTTAAATCTGCCGGAGGCAATTACAGCCTTCAACTATTCAAATCCTTAAACATATCATCTATAGAAGAATATCTTGTAATCCCTTTGCCTTCTCTCGCCTCTCTTATGGCTTCTGCTGTTTCGGCATTAGGTATCTTAACCTCAAAAGGCAATCCATGATTCAATGCAATTTGTTTATAATAAAGCAAAACAGCCTCACTAGGGGTCATACCGATAGTATCAAGAATTTCATTTACCTCATGTTTCAAATCTTCCGGCATCCGAACTTGCACAGTACTGCTTTTTGTCATTTTGTACTCCTGTAATTACAATGTAACTACACTCGTTTCAAATTTCAATACAAAAATTCAAATGTAAATCCACCCCAACCCTCATTTTCAGCTAGAGCATTTCACGAAATTTATGTCGTATATCCGGCATGCTTAAACCATCCATATAAATCAGAGTAAGTCACTTTTTCGAGAGCTTTTCCGATGGCATTGCATAGTTCGTCTTTAGTTCTTGCTT
>JBFWLW010000014.1:0-63406 GCA_050251945.1 Deferribacterales bacterium
TCTTCGGGGGTAAACTCACGTTCGAGCATGAACTCTCTCCTTTAAATTTAGTGTATACGAAAAAAAGCCCTTTAGCTATTCGCTAAGGGGCTTTTTATTAGTGTCCTAATTTAAGGATACAGTTCAAAAGGCGGGTTTATTTATTATTCCGGCAGTTTCTGCTCAAAAGCTTTCAGTAAGCTGTTCAGTGAGTCTATCTGCTCTCCCGTCAATCCGCCGGTTATGCGCGCTTCTTCCTCAATATGGGCTTTAAGACACATGGTGACAGTTTCAAATCCTGTATCCGTGAGCTGTACGGGCAGGCTTCTTTTGTCGCTGCTGTCTTTAATTCTTTTTACAAGCCCTCTTTTCTCCAGATGGGTCAGTCTGTTCGTCATAGTTCCAGAAGTCACCATCAGCGTGTCGAAAAGTTTTGTGGGACTGAGGCAATAGGGTTCGCCGGATCTGCGCAGTGTCGCAAGAACATCAAATTCCCATCGGGTCAGTCCGAACTTTGCAAAATTCTCCTCAAGCAGTTTTGATAGAAGAGTATAAAGTCTTGTCATTCGCCCCAGAAGCTCCATGGGGGCAAGACTCTCGGTTATCCCTTCGTCTTTCCATTGCTGAATTATTCTGTCAACTGCGTCCATAGTTACCTCAATTTATCTTGACATTAAGATAAATATGTCTTAACGTCAAGATATATTGAGGTGATGATAATGCAAAACGGAAAATTAATCCAGCTAAGTTTGCTTACGGCTCTTGCACCCATGATATGGGGTTCCACATATATTGTTACGACTGAGCTTCTGCCGGAGGGCAGACCGTTCATCGCAGCGGCGATAAGGGTTCTTCCTGCGGGGCTTTTTCTTCTTTTAATAAGCAGAAAACTTCCTTTATGGAAAGACCTGCCGAGAGTGCTTCTGCTGTCGTTTCTGAACATAGCATTTTTTCAGGCGATGCTTTTCGTTGCCGCCTATAAACTGCCGGGCGGAATAGCGGGTGCGATCGGTTCTGTCCAGCCGCTGTTTGTGATATTTTTCATATGGTTTTTTGAATCGGCGAAACCGAAACTGACGTCCCTTATTTTCACTTTGACCGCGATGGCAGGTATGCTGATGATTCTGGTTCGCGGCAATGTTGAGCTTAATACGGCGGGGGTTGTATGCGGCTTTGCAGGCGCCGTTGCTATGGCACTTGGCATATATCTGTCATCAAAATGGAAATTCGGGGTGTCAAACCTGACGTTTACCGGGTGGCAGCTTCTTTTCGGCGGTATAATGCTTCTGCCTGTGGCGCTTATTCTGGAACCGCTTCCGGAGGCGCTGGTTCTCAAAAACTATATCGGCTACGCATATCTCTGCGTTTTCGGCGCGCTTGTCAGTTATTTCCTGTGGTTTCGCGGGATAACAGGAGGTTTGCCGCCGCTGGCGGTTGCTTTGCTCGGTTTTTTAAGTCCTGTGACGGCTATTTTCAATGACTTGCTGTTTCTTGACAAGAATCTGACCGCAATTCAGTATGCAGGCTTTGTTCTTGTCCTTTTCAGCATAGCAATGGTTCAGAAAAGCGTGTTGAAAAAATGAATTGCAGCCTAGGCTGACACTTTAAATATTGTTGTGCAAAAAATACTCAATTATGTTGCTTTATTCTTCCGATATAAGTATAACTGATGTTGGAAAAGGCTGTTGTATAAAGGATAATTTTCCCCATAATTAAACTTCCTTAACTTTAAATAATCGTTTAATTTACTAATAGCCAGAATAATATTGCGGATAATTTATGAACAAAATTAAATTTCGTCCATTCGGTTGGTTTATTCTTGCCAACTCTTTTATGGCTGTTCTTGTTGCAGCCCGTTATTTTGAATTTTTTCCCGGTGATTCTTTTACAGTTCTTTCCCGTTTATTTGCTTTAGCATCAACCTTTGGACATATGGCATTTCTTGCCGCTGTGCTTGGGCTGGTGTTTTTTCCTGTTGTTCTGATAAAAAACAGTTTACTGCGCAGGGCGGTTTTGGCCTTTGCGGGTGCCTTTGGTTTGACTGTTCTGTTCATCGACACCATTGTGTTCGCACAGTACCGATTTCATATAAATTCTGTTGTGCTCGGGCTTATAATGTCCGGTGATATAGTTTCGTTCCCGCTTATTATGTGGGCTACTGTTACAGGTGCTTTCATAGCCGTTGTTGCTCTTGAATACGTCATAATATATCTGCTGGAAAAACGCATATACTATATACGCCTGCGGGTCGGGCGCACAATTGGCATCTGTTTTCTTCTGGCGCTTCTCGCGGCAAATCTCATAAACATATGGGGAGTTGCCAATGCCAACCAGTCGGTTGCAATGGTCAAACGCTATCTGCCTTTGTATTACCCTGCCGCCGCAAACTCGTTTCTTGCAAAATTCGGACTTGTAGACCTTTATGCTCTTGATGCACAGCAGACTCTGACGGCAGAGGAAAACGGCGATCTGAACTATCCTGTTAATCCGATACAGGGCTCAACCGTGAAGCAGCCTAAGAACATAATGTTTATAGTTATAGATTCATGGCGGTACGATACGCTTACGCCTGAGATCGCTCCCAACATCTGGAAAGAAGCAGAGAAGGGGGTTCTTTACAAAGACCATATGTCTACTGGTAATTCCACAAGAACAGGTATATTCGGTTTGTTTTATGGGATTCCGGGGACGTATTGGCACTCTTTTGCGGCGAATAGGCGCTCCGCTTCCATCATGGACAGGATGCAGGCGCTGGGTTATCAGACGGGAATATTCGCGTCAGCACAGCTTATCAGACCTGAATTTAACCGAACCGTTTTCAGAAATATCCCGAATCTGCGTATAAAATCTGACGGTGAATCTGCATCCGAAAAGGACAGAGACATTACGAACGACTGGAAAGAGTGGTTCGCAAAAGCAGACCATAAAAAGCCGATGTTTACGTTCCTGTTCTATGATTCGCCCCACGCATACGACTTTCCGGCTGATTTTAAGCCGAAATTCGAGCCGATGCTTGAGGAGATGAACTACCTGAAACTGGACAACGACACTGATCCGACTCCGCTTTTTAACAGGTATAAGACAAGTGTGCGATACACTGACAGCCTTATCAAAGAGGTTCTGGATACGGTGCGTAAAGCGGGAATAATGGAAGATACTCTTATAGTTTTTACAGGTGACCACGGACAGGAGATGAACGACAATAAACTCAATTTCTGGGGACATAACGGAAACTATACGAACGCGCAGATAAAGGTACCTTTTGTCCTTGTGGGACCGGATGTTAAAGAGAAGGCAAACCCTGAATATTTCAACGCGCTGACCTCACACGAAGACCTTGTTCCGACAGTTATGAAGAACTATCTCGGCGTGACAAACGATACGAGAGATTATTCAACAGGAACAGACCTCTATGGCGGTTATAAGAAAAGAGACTGGGTGATATCGTCAAAATACAGCGGCTATGCCGTGATTACGGATGAGAATATAGTCGAGATAAGCTCAATGGGCGGCTATGAGATTCTGGACAAGACCGGTCGCCCTGTCAAAAAGAAACTTGATACCTCCAGTATGAAGGACGTGCTTAAGGAGATAAGCAGATATCTGAAATAAGTTAATCCTGAGTGCATTGCCGCGTACAGGTGGTATACTATACTATGAGGTGCGGGCATGTTCCATAGTTTGGATGTTAAACAGGCTTTGGAAAGATCGGGCAGCTTGGAAAACGGGCTTTCTTTTCCGGAAGCTGCCAAACGCCTTGAACTATACGGCAGAAACAGGCTTGCTGAACCAAAAGGCAAAAGCCGTTTTGCTATGTTCATTGAACAGTTTAAAAGTGTCCTCATTGTCATCCTTCTGATTGCAACGGTTATTTCCTTTGCCGTGGGCGAAGTTATGGACGCGATAGTCATATTCGCCATCGTTGTTATGAACGCCGCCATCGGGTTCTATCTCGAGATCAAAGCCGAAAAATCCATAAATCTTCTGAAACAGCTCCTTTCTCTCAGAGCCAGAGTTCTGCGCGGCGGCGAAATTTCCGATATCGATTCGGAATACCTCGTTCCGGGAGATATAGTTTTGCTTGAAAGCGGCAGCAGAGTGCCTGCCGACCTTTATATTATTGAATCGGCGGATATACGCGTGGACCAGTCAGCACTGACGGGTGAATCGGTTCCTGTTGGGAAAAACGTCTGTGCTTTGCCTCCTGAAACGCCTTTAGCGGACAGGCAGAACGTTGCATGTATGGGTACCACCGTCACTGCCGGACGGGGCAGCGGACTCGTTTTCGGAACGGGCATGAACACTGAGTTCGGCAAGATCGCCGGACTGGCACAGAGCATGGAAACGGGCGACACCCGCCTTAAACAGAAGCTGGACAAGCTGGGACGCAAACTTGGGATGATTTCCCTTCTTATTGCGTTCGGAATTTTTCTTCTGGGTATTTTTCAGGAGCGTGGTGTTCTTGAAATGTTCCTGCTGGGCGTTTCTCTTGCCGTAGCCGTTATTCCGGAAGGTCTGCCTGCCGTTGTTACAATAACCCTTGCGCTGGGCGTTCGCAGCATGGTGAAAAAAAACTGTCTCATCCGCAACCTCTCCGCCACAGAGACGCTGGGTGAGGTTTCCGTTATATGCACTGATAAAACGGGGACACTGACTCAGAATGAAATGACTGTCAGAAAAGTGTATTTTGACGGAAAGATATACGACGTGTCCGGCAGTGGATATGAGCCGAATGGAAGTTTCTCGTTTGAAGGAAGAACTGTCGAACCCGCTGTGCCGGAAGAACTTATCCGCGCGGGAGTCATGTGCAACCATGCGGTGATAAATAAAAAAGAGGGAAGATGGGTTTCTATCGGGGATTCCACAGAAGGTGCGCTGATTGTTCTGGGGATGAAGGCCGGAATTACAAAGGATATGAAACCTGTTCGTGAGGTGGCGTTTACCTCTTCCAGAAAGCGTATGACATCAGTGTTCTTTGACGGGCGGAAATTCAGAATATATGCGAAGGGTGCGCCTGAACAGATTTTGCCGCGCTGCACAGGGTATATTAAAGACGGTGTTGTCGAGAGACTTGATAATACCGATGCACTTATGTACGTTTACAATTCACTCGCCGGCGGCGGTCTGCGTATACTGGCTCTGGGCAGGCGCGAAGCGGAGAGCGTTGATGTTTCCGACGAGGAGCTTGAGAGCGGTTTCATCTTCCTCGGTTTTTCCTGCATCGCCGACCCGCCCAGACCGGAAGTTCCGGAGGCTGTCAGAAAAGCCCATGATGCGGGGATAGATGTTATCATGGTGACAGGTGATTCGCCTGTTACGGCGAAATCTATAGGCGCTGAGATAGGTATACAGACTTCAGAGGTTGTTACCGGTGTTGACCTCGACAGAATGGACGATGGGGTGCTGGCGGAAAAACTTAAATCATGCCGGATCTTTGCGAGGGTTACACCTGAGCATAAATTCAGGATTGTGGAAGTGCTGCAGAGAAACGGACGTGTCACAGCCATGACAGGGGACGGTGTGAATGATGCGCCCGCACTTAAAAAGTCGGATGTCGGCATCGCAATGGGTATCCGAGGAACGGATGTTGCAAAGGACGCTTCGGATATGATTCTGGTGGACGACAACTTTGCAAGCATTATTGATGGTGTGGAAGAGGGACGAAGGCAGTATGAGAACATACAGCGGGTTACACGCTATCTGCTTTCGGCAAATTTCGGCGAAATAGTCACTATTCTTACCGCCATGCTGCTTAAACTGCCGGTTATACTGTTTGCCGTGCAGATTTTATGGATAAATCTTGCCACTGACGGAGTGCTGGCGCTGGCGCTGGGTACGGATTCGTCCGCAAAGGACAGTATGAAACAGCCACCCAGAAATCCGAATACCGCTATATTGACAAAAGAGGTCATGGCGTATCTGCTGACGATGGGAGTGTGGATTGGCGGGCTTACTGTGGGGATATTCGCCTATCTGCTTTATTGCGGTGAACCGGAGACTGAAGCGAGAAGCGCAGCCTTTGTGGGGCTTATCATCTTTGAGATGGTGCACATTTTCAATTTTAGGGATATCAATACTTCCGTGTTCAAAAAAAGCTATTTTGACAATATGAACCTGAATATTGTATGGGCTGTGACCTTTGCCGCACAGCTTTTCATAATATATCTGCCTGAGGCTCAGGAACTTTTTTATACGATGGATATGACACTTTCAGACTGGTTTGATATCGCACTGCTGAGCGCTTCCGTTATTCTTATGACCGAGGTGTACAGAGTGGCTGTCAGATACAGGCTTTAGATAACGCCCCCGGCATAGTCAGCTTCTTTACTGACTTTTTTCGGAACAATAATAATCCGCCGCGGAGTAGAAACAAAGACGAAACATGTTTATCATAAAAAGTCTTATTCTAAAGCGGGGGATCAAGTGTATAGAGAAAGAACGGTTAAAATTTCAGAGCTTATTTTTTTAGGGTCACTGTATATTACACAGACGATTGGTTTCAGCTTTTTCATAGAGGCGCTGGTTTCAATTCTTCGTAAAAACAACGCGCCTCTCCAAAATATCAGCTTCATTTATCTTCTTGGCTTCTTTTGGCTGTTCAAATTCCTCTGGGCGCCTGTTGTAGACAGATTTTCCCCATTGAAAAGATGGAAGTACAAAGGGTGGCTTATACTGATACAGCTTCTGTCCATAGCTACTCTGATCGCAACGGCAGGCTTCAGCGTCAAAAATGATCTTATACCCATTGCCATGATGGGGCTCTCCATCGGCTTTTTGTCGTCGACCCATGATGTGGTTGTGGATGCGCTCGCATACGGACTTCTCAGCGAAAAGGACAGAGGCATAGGCAACGCTGTTAAGACCGCAGGAGGCATGCTCGGCGCTATGGTCGGCGGCGGTATAGGGCTGATGCTTTACGAATATTTCGGCTGGGAAATCTGCATATATATCCTTACTGGAGTTACGTCTGTTTCGCTGCTGCAGCTTTTCTTATTTAAAGAGCCGGAATTCAGACCGCAGGTGCAAAGCAGAAGCGGCTATGTTACTTATTTTTTCAGATACTGGAAACAGGGCAGGCTTAAATGGTTTATCCTGCTTCTTTATTATCCCATCGGTATTTACATAGGCTATTCTCTGATCGCTCCTATACTGGTTGACAGCGGATGGAGGCTTGACGCCATCGGACTGGTGGTTAACTTCATCGGAGCCGCAGTCGGTGCAGTCGCGGCTTTTATGACAGGTTATATTGTCAGGCGTTTCGGGCGCAGGAACGTTCTCGTCTGGCTTTCGGTTTTTCAGGGCGTCGCTATTATGCTTCTGTTGCTAATCACAAAGGGACACAATAATGTTTTTATCGTCCTTTTGTCCGTCTGTTTGATAATCATAACATACAGTCCATCGGCAACGATTCTTTTTACAATCATGATGGATCAGGTTTCTGCCGAAAAACCTGCCACCGATTATGCCATGCAGCACAGTCTTTATCTTATGGTAGGATTTATCAGCGGCTTTGGCGGAACCGCTCTGTCAGGGTACATTGGATATAGTTCCGTTGTTGCCGCCGCCGCCTTGCTGGCATTCGGCTCAGCCTTAGCCTCTGCTTTCCTTTACAGACCCCATACAGTTTAAGCAAAATAAAGGCTCCCGTTCGGGGAGCCTCAGACTGATGACAAAGTCAGGAAAATGCGAGATCGCGTCGTCGCATGCGCTCCTCGCGAAGACAAAAACCGTCTCTGCGAGGAACATGGCGACGAAGCAGCCTCATTGGATTTCATCAAAATTGAGTTTGTCAAAAACCTGAGGCTCCCGTTGGGGAGCCTCTTAATATCTCTTTGTCCGAAAGACCTGCAGTTTTCAGACAGGAGGAATGTGTTCTGATTTATCAGAATCTGTATGTAACTTCCATACCGACAGTTCTGGGTTCGCCCATATAGTTGAACGCAGTTCCTGTTCCGCCGTCACGCATCCATGTGAAATATTCCCTGTCAGTCAGGTTTCTTACGAAAAGGTAGATATCATATCCTTTCTCCGATTCATAACCGGCTTTAACATTGAGTATCTCGTATGAATCCTCGGTCTTATCAGATGAGTTGGATTTTGTGTAGTATGTCTTGCCAGTGTGCTTTATGTCGAATATGCCCACAAGTCCGGAAGAGTGTCTGTATGAAACTCCGGCAGTTCCTGTGAATTTTGGTGCGCCGACCATGTATTTTCCGTCATAATCAATCGAATCCACAACAAAATCATCATATTTCGCTTCTGTAAGCCCTGCTGTGGCGAATATATCCAGTCCTTTGGCAACGCGTGCGGCAAAGTCTGTCTCTATACCGGTAGTATGTGCCTTTCCGGCATTTTTGATAACGACGATGTTTGATGCGTAGAGAGTTTCGAGAACCTGAAGATCGTCATATTCCGTGTGAAAGACGTTTGCATTGAGCATTATCCTGTTGTCCATAAACTTGGATTTAACGCCTATTTCATAGTTGACTGATTTGGTTTCGTTGAAGTCTGCATAATCTTTGTCAGATGTGCTGTAATTGAAACCGCCCGGAGTGTAGCCCTGCGATATAAGAGCATAGAAATTCAGATTGTCCGCTGGTTTGTATGTCAGCGCAATCTTGCCCAGAGCAGCAGACCAGTTCTTGTCAACCGAGTAGCTATCGTCTGACAAAGCGGAACCGTTCATCAGCATTTCAAGCCTGTAATCCATCTCTCTTTCTGTTTTCTCATAACGTCCGCCAAGGGTGAGTGCGAATTCATCTGAGAAAAGAGGTATGGTTGCTTCCGCAAATGCCGCTGTGGTTTCAGAATCAATCTCCGGCATGTAGTTGTAAGTGTAGTTCACGGAACCCATGTCAAGGATGTTTGAGAACTTGTTGACGTCCATTTTGCTGTTGTCATAGTACAGACCGCCAAGCCATTTTATACGGCTTTTGCCGGTGGAGCTTATCCTTAATTCCTGCGTATAGGTTGGCAGTTCAAAATCCTGTATCCCGACAAGATATGCATAGCCGTATTGGTAACCCATCAGATTGGTTTCGTCTGTATCAACGTTCTTGTATGAGGTGATGGATTCTATATTGAAATTGTCCATAGCGAATCTCATGTTGAGAAGCAGTACGTCTGTGGATGATTGTGAATCATCATACTGATCCTTGGTATAACCGGTGTAAACGTCGTATGTGTGGGAGTCCGAGAACACAAGGGGCGGGTTGTTGCCCGTTGCTTTGTCGTGAGCGTATTTCAGCGTTATATCGCTGTTTTGTGTGGGTGTGGCGCGCAACTTTGCAGAATAGAAATATTTCTTGCTTCCGGCTATGTCCTTTTCGCCGCCAGGGGTGTGATCTTCAATATAGCCGTCAGTTTGCGCATAACCTCCGGAAATTCCGAAATACAGCTTATCCTTTTTTATGGGACCGGAAAGCGCGAACTTTGTTTTGAAAGTATCGCGTTCCTCCACGGTGAAGCCGATGCTTCCGGTATAAACATCTGCAGGCTGTTTTGTTACAACGTTGATAACGCCACTCATGGCGTTTTTACCGTAAAGTGTTCCCTGCGGTCCGCGAAGAACTTCAATACGCTCAATATCCTCAAACGTGAAGTTATACCCGTAGTTGCTGTCGCTGGGCAGACCGTCCACGTTCAGCACCATCGGCGTTGTGGCGAGATACTCGTTCGATGTCATTCCTCTGGAAACGATCCACGTCTGGTTAAGACCCCAGTTTGAATCTATAACAACGTTGGGAACGTATCTGCCGACATCGGAAACCTTATTCATTCCTGCATCCTGAATAAAAGTATCGGTCATAACATTCATGGGTACAGCTACCTGCTGAGCGTCCTCGGTACGCTTGCCCGCCGTTACGTTAATTGTTTCAAGCTGAATCTCTTCTGCTTTTGCTGTACCTGCAAACAGTGCTGCCACCATTACGGCACAGATAAGATACGAAATCCTCTTCATATACTCCTCCGGAAAATTCTTAATAAATTTACGCATTTTCTTGCAAATGTTTCTACCCACCGGTGGAGCAACAGTTATCCTAAACGGAGTATTTAATATTGTGGTGTATCATCTCGTTTTTCACACAGAAGAGCATCTGTCCGGGCGTCACTCTATAGTGCTTTTTGAATGCCTTTATAAAATGACTGACGTTTGTGTACCCGACGTCCCATGCAACCTCGCTGACAGAGCGGTCGCCTGTCTCAAGCATCATCTTTGCTTTTGCCATCTTTTCTTCATGGATAAAACCATAAATGGTTGTTCCGAATACTTCTTTAAAACCTGCCTTGAGCTTGAAATCGTTTATGCCTGATATTCGGGAAAGCTCTGTCAGGCTCGGAGGTGTGTCCATACATTTAAGAAGGTAACCTTTTATATTTTTAATCTTTTCAACCTCTCCGGGCTGAAGTACGGATTTTTTGTTTGAATTTCCGCCTGCTATGATAAATTCCGAGAAGACATAATTGAGCAGTTCATGCACTTTTGAACTTAGAAAAAGTTCCCTTTTGGGTGATGTGAAGGGACAGGAGAAAATTGCTCTGGCAGCCGCCAGAAGGATAGGGGAGGCTGTGTGGGTCTCCTCATAGAAGCTGTCGTTCTTGCCGAAATAATCTTCATATGCAGGTTTAACAAAATGCATATGACCGCGGAACAGTATTTGGGTGAGGCTGCTGTCAAAAACCACGCTGACAATTTTTATAGCTTTGCCGCTCTTTTTGATGAACCTGCCGGATGTGTCGTTTGTTTTGCTGATGATAAGACTTCCGCTCTGCTTCTTTTCCCTTAATATCTCTTTGCCGTTTTTATAGTAAATACTTTCGTGGTCACATTCCAACGTTATCCCGAAACCTATCGGACAGTCGGTTGTCTTATATTCCATTTCCAGCTCGACTTCTGCGGGAATATTTATAAGAAAAAGTGAAAGTCCGTTCTGTATTTTTATCTCTTCGACGTATTTTCTGAAACCGAACATTTCATAATCATGACCACCAACCGTCATTTCATCACAGGAACCGGATTTGTTTTTAAATCTGTATATTGTAGAATTTTTATCAGGAACAATACTCATTAACGGGAATTTTTCCTTCATCTTTGAACCTCGGATTTCTTAAAGACTGTGATAATGAAAATCATTATCACTTTAGTGAAAATAGTGTATATAGTCAATAAAAAACTGGTTATGTGATTAATGGCAGTTGTATAGATGTTTTGTGTTCAGACAGTCGGCAATATTTTAACGATAACGCCCCCGGCATGACTCGAACATGCGGCCTCTGGATTAGGAATCCATCGCTCTATCCGCCTGAGCTACGGGGGCGTGAAAGAAAAAACTATAGATTGAAGAAGTTTTTGTCAAGATATTTCTTTTTTTTGAAAAGTCTGCTATGTTGTTGCCATGAAAAAACTACTACTTGTTATATTTCTTATTGTATCAATTATTTATAATTCTTTTGCAGAAGCTCCCGTAATAGACAAAGATGTCATATCAAAAAGGATGGTCATGGTGGGTTTCCATGCCACGGATTACAGGGATGAGGAGCTGAACGAGCTGAAAGACCAGATAGAAAAGGGGCTTGTAGCCGGCGTTGTGTTTTACGGCTATAATATCGAGTCCAGAAAACAAGTGAAAAGGCTTATAGCCGAGCTTAATAAACATAACCACTCTTTTATTCCTCTGCTTATGGCAGTGGACGAAGAGGGCGGGCGCGTGCAGAGGCTCACTGTCGATAAAGGCTTTGTTGAGGAGCCTACAGCTCAATATATTGCAAGGCACATGACACCTGAACAGGCCGAAAAGGTGTATGAGCTTACAGCACGCGACCTTGCGGATGTCGGTTTCAATGTGAACTTTGCTCCGGTGATCGACCTTAACATCAATCCGTCCTCCCCTGTAATCGGTGCTATTGAGCGCAGTTACTCTGCGGACGTTGACACCGTTGTCGCATATGCCAAGGCTTTCATAGATGCACACAGAAAATACGGAATAATCACCTGCCTTAAACATTTCCCCGGGCATGGCAGCGCTAAAAAAGATTCACATCAGGGTTTTACAGATGTTTCAACCACGTGGAACGATATAGAGCTTGAGCCGTTTCAAAGGCTAATCAACGACGGTTATGCTGATATGATAATGACAGCACACGTTTACAACTCAGGCATAGACCCCGATTATCCCGCGACGCTTTCCAAAAAGACCATATCGCTTTTGCAGGACATGAACTTTAAGGGGCTGGTTATAAGTGACGACCTCCAGATGGGTGCCATCACGGATAACTACAGTTTTGAGGACACTGTCAAGCTGGCTGTCGATGCCGGAAACAATATTCTGTTGTTCTCAAACTACTTTTTTTATGAAAAACATTATCCCGAAAAAGTGCGTCAGGTTCTGGGAATACTGCTCAATTAAATTTGATTTTTTAATGACATGCCGTATGGTTTCTGATATAAAAAATCTTCCGATACAGGTGCGTCCAAAATCTGAAATAAACATATAAAAGGTGTCTTTAATGAAAGCAAAAGTGTATGTCAGGCTTAAGAACGGCGTTCTCGACCCTCAGGGACAGACGATCCAAAGCTCAATCGAAAGAATGGGTTATGAATTCGCGAAAGAGGTAAGGGTTGGCAAGGTCTTTGAAATAGAGGTTAAGGATGAATCCTGCCGCAAAGATCTTGAGAAGATAGCCTCCACAATGCTTGCAAACATGATCATCGAAGAATATTCCATAGAGTTTGAGGCGTAAGCATGAAAGCCGGAGTAGTTGTTTTTCCGGGGTCCAACTGTGACCACGACTGCTATCACGTTTTAAAGCATGTCATTGGAGCCGAAACGGTTTTCCTGTGGCATAAGGACACCGACCTTCAGGGTGTTGACCTTGTGGTATTTCCCGGCGGGTTCTCATACGGAGACTACCTGCGCTGCGGAGCTATTGCGAAGTTTTCCCCCATCGTAAACGAGGTCATAAAATTCGCCGAAAACGGCGGGCACGTACTTGGTATCTGCAACGGATTTCAGGTGCTCACTGAATCCGGTCTGCTCCCCGGCGCACTGATGCGCAACAAGGGGCTTAAATTCAAATGCGAATATCTGAACCTGCGCGTGGACAATTCCGACACTCCATATACAAATATGTATGCCGACGGAGAGGTTATCAGCATCCCGATAGCCCATGCCGACGGCAATTACTATATTGATGAAGAAGGTATGAAGGAGCTTGAGGAGAACAATCAGATAGTTTTCCGCTATTGCGACGAGAACGGAACTGCGGAGGACGACAGCAACCCCAACGGTTCGCTGGGCAACATCGCCGGAATAATCAATAAAAAGGGCAACGTCCTTGGTATGATGCCTCACCCCGAAAGGTGTGCGGAGGGTGTTATGGAGACCCGCGACGGTTACTTCCTTTTTGAATCCATAGCGAAATTCATCGGGGGCATAAAATGAGCGTATACGAAAAATTCGGTTTCCCCGAGGTAACGGCGGAAGCGGCAAAGGGCATGGGTCTTTCCGCGTCCGAGTTTGAAGGTGTTAAGAAACTTCTGGGCAGAACGCCCAACTACATAGAGCTTGGTGTCATTTCATCAATGTATTCCGAGCATTGCAGCTATAAGTCAAGCCGCGTGCATCTTGCGAAATTCCCCACAACAGCCCCCTGGGTTGTTCAGGGTCCCGGCGAGAATGCCGGTATCATAGAGGTGGACAACGAAGGGCTGTGCGTATGCTTTAAGGTTGAATCCCACAATCACCCGTCATTCATCGAACCCTTTCAGGGTGCTGCCACAGGCGTCGGCGGTATCCTCCGCGACGTTTTCACGATGGGAGCAAGACCCGTGGCGGCGATGAACTCGCTTCGTTTCGGTAAGCTGGACAAACCGAAAAACCGTCAGATATTTGAAGGTGTCGTTGCAGGAATTTCCCATTACGGCAACTGCTTCGGCGTTCCCACAGTCGGCGGCGAGGTTTACTTTAACAGTTGCTATGACGGCAACCCTCTCGTAAATGCGTTTGCTCTTGGCGTTGTACAAAAAGAAAACATTTATCTTGCGAAGGCGGAAGGTCTCGGCAACCCCGTTATCTATGTCGGAGCGAAGACAGGCAGAGACGGTATCCACGGAGCCACAATGGCATCCGAGGAGTTCAACGAAAACAGCGAGGCGAAACGCCCCAACGTACAGATAGGCGACCCTTTTAAAGAGAAACTTCTGCTTGAGGCATGCCTTGAGCTTATGAAAACCGACTACATCGTCGGTATACAGGATATGGGTGCGGCAGGACTGACCAGTTCGTCATTCGAGATGGCATCCAAATCAGGTTCAGGCGTAAGACTTGACCTTGATATGGTGCCTATGCGTGAAAAGGGCATGAATCCGTATGAGATAATGCTTTCCGAGTCACAGGAGCGTATGCTTATGGTGGCGAAGAAGGGTTATGAGGATAAGGTAAAGGCTATATTTGAAAAATGGGATCTGGACGCGGTTGTCATCGGAGAGGTGACAGACGACGGATATGTAAGGCTGTTCTGGGACGGCGAAGAGGTTGCGGCTCTTGAGGCGGCGCCACTTGCAGACGAAGCGCCGAAGTACAACAGACCTTATGCCAGAGGCGAATACATGGACGAGCTTCAGCGTCTTCCCAAGGTGGAATCGCCTGAGAACCTTCAAAAGGTTCTTGAAGACCTGCTCGCAAACGAAACAATAGCTTCAAAATGCTGGGTGTGGAACCAGTACGACCATATGGTTCGTGTGGGTACAGTACAGCTCCCCGGTTCCGATGCGGCTGTGATAAGGCTGAACGAATCCGAAAAGGGTATTGCCATATCAAGCGACTGCAACAGCAGATTCTGTCTGCTCAACCCTTATGAGGGCGGAAAAGCGGCGATTGCCGAATCAGCACGCAACGTAGCTGTGAGCGGCGCGCGTCCAAGAGCGTTCAGCAACTGCCTTAACTTCGGAAACCCCGAAAAACCTGATATCATGTGGCAGTTCGTGTCAGCAGTGGAAGGCATGGCGGAAGCGGCGAAAGTGCTTGAAACGCCTGCTATCAGCGGTAACGTATCCCTCTACAACGAAACTGAGGGCAAACCGATACATCCGACGCCGACTATTGTTATGGTGGGTGTATTCGACGACGTTACAAAACGTATCGGGTCATATTTCACAAGCATGGAGAGCGCTGTCTACCTTCTCGGCGAGAACACCGGATACATCGGCGGCAGTGAGTATCTAGCGGCTGTACACGGATACGAACGCGGTGACGCGCCATGTGTTGACCTTGAGCGCGAGAAGAACATAATCGACTTCATGTGTGCGGCGGCTGACAAAAGACTTGTAAAGGCAGCCCACGACATTTCAGAGGGCGGTCTGGCGGTTGCTCTGTGCGAGATGTGTTTCGGCGGCGACAATGTGGGTGTGAATGTAAAGCTTGAAAGCGGCATAAGAAACGATGCGCTTCTGTTCGGTGAAAACCACGGACGCGTCATTCTGGAAATAGACGTTAACAACGCACAGGCGATAACAGCTCTTGCGGAAAAATATAATCTGCCTATATCGAAGATAGGGCGCACATGCAGCAGTCTCATCGAAATTTCCAACAAAACCCAAAAACTGGTCACGTTGAAAGTGTCTGAGGCTGAAAAAATCTGGAAAAACAGTATCGGAGACAGAATGAAATGATTTTTGATAAATTTCACGAAGAATGCGGGGTTGCAGGGGTTTACGGAAATAAAGAGGCGGCGAATCTTGTTTATCTGTCGCTGTATTCACTCCAGCACAGGGGACAGGAGGGTGCCGGTATAGCCGTCACCGACCGCAAACATATATCCTATGAAAAAGGTATGGGGCTTGTGGCTGATATTTTCAGTCAGGAGAAGCTGGACAAGCTTCAGGGAGATGTTGCCATCGGGCATAACAGATATTCCACATCGGGAGTATCCGCTCTGGCTAACACCCAGCCCATAACCGTTACGATAAACTTCGGCGAAATATCTCTTGCTCACAACGGAAATATTGTGAACGCAGACGAGATAAAGGACGGACTTGTGGCGAGGGGTGCGATATTCGGCTCCACGTCGGATTCAGAGGTTATTGTCCACCTCATCGCCAAATGCGGCAAAGATAATCTTATTGATGCCATAACCGATTCTCTGCGCAAGCTTAAGGGCGCTTTTTCACTGCTTATCATGACAAACGACAAGATGATAGGCGTTCGAGACGCTATGGGCATGCGTCCGCTGGTTTTGGGTAAACTGAAAAACAGCGGATATATACTCGCTTCAGAGACTGTCGCACTCGACCTCATCGAAGCCAGCTTTGTCCGCGAGATAGAGCCGGGCGAAATGGTCATTGTCGACGATGACGGAATAAAATCCATCTTTCCGTTTGAGAAGACAACACCGAAACCCTGCATATTTGAGCATATATACTTTGCACGTCCAGATTCATACCTGTTCGGTCGCAACGTATACGAAGTGCGCAAAAAATTCGGCAGATGGCTTGCAAACGAAACACCGGTTGAAGCGGATGTGGTAATCCCCGTTCCGGATTCAGGTGTTGTTGCAACACTGGGCTATTCAGAAGCCAGCGGCATACCGTTTGAAATGGGACTTATGCGTAACCACTACGTCGGCAGGACGTTCATAGAACCCAGCCAGTCCATCAGACACTTCGGTGTTAAGATAAAACTGAACCCCGTAAGGGAAGTTATAGAAGGAAAAAGGGTTGTGGTTGTTGACGACTCCATCGTAAGGGGTACCACAAGCCGTAAGATTGTTAAAATGCTCCGCGAGGCAGGTGCTAAAGAGGTGCATATGCGCATCAGCTCACCCCCCACGATGTTTCCCTGCTTCTATGGCATAGATACTCCCACCAGAAAGGAACTGATAGCCTCTACCCACACGATAGAGGAGACCAGAAAATACATAACCGCTGACAGTCTCGGGTATTTAAGTCTTGAAGGACTGCTGGATTGTGTCGGCAGTACGAGTTACTGCCATGCGTGCTTCTCCGGTCAGTATCCGACGATCTATAAGAAAGGTGAATAACGGAGTGATTTTATGGAAGAGATGATCGTTATCCGTATGTTCGGCAGCAGCATGGAGTTTGTTTCAGGCTGAAGCCCATCGTATTTTCCCACAGGTTGTGGGACACACGACGACCCCTACGAACAGCTTTCCTACAGGCTGGACGCGCTTCTGACACAGGAGTATGGACTCGGAAGGATTGATTTCAGGTATATCGACGTTTCATCGCCGGAGATACTTGATTATATCAGTGACATCGAAACCATTGTGGACGGAAGGCTCCCGCTGCCCTATGTTTCTCTGAACAAAAAGCCCCTTTGCTGGGGACTTTCCGAAGCGGAGGACATTGTTACAAGGGTTAAGCTGAAATTGGATGAGAGTTAATCAAGCCGCTCAACAGAGCGGCTTCAGTTTGTTGACAAAGTCATAATTTTCATTTTTCTCCCTCCTTTAGAAAAAGGAGGGTTGGGGTGGATTTGATTTGATTGATGTTTAATCAAAATCCCCCTTAATCCCCCTTTTGTAAAGGGGGAGACAGTAACGTAAAATCCAATTTGTCATCAGTCTGAAACCGCTCAACAGAGCGGCTTCTTTTATCTGCCGTTGATATGCTTCGCTCTGCTGCGTCGGTTTTTTCCCGCTCGCAACACACATCGTCATCAGCGGTTTTATTTTCCCTTGTTGCCAAAATCTTTATCATTTATACTGACATATGATAAATACTCACTTTGCACCAGCCGAACGGGATCACATGGAAAAAATTCTGGCTGTTTATACGCTTATTGCATCCGAACCGATATTTAAGGCGCTGATGGATAGGCTCGAACAGAATATCCTTGTCCTCAACGACAAACGGCAGACCGTTTTTGTCAATAACGCGGTACTTAAAAGCTATTCCGTAGAAAAACCGGAAAATATTCTCGGACTGCGCCCGGGCGAGATATTTAAATGTGTGAACTCAAAGGAAGACGGCGGCTGCGGAACTGCTCTGTTCTGCAAAGATTGCGGCGCAGTGAATGCTATTCTTGCAACTCAGCTTAAAGGTGACGAGTGTATAGAGGAATGTGTCATAACTTCCGCGGACGGCGAGACGTATGAACTGCAGGTGAGCAGTAAGCCGTTTGAGTTTAAAGGTGTTCAGTATACTCTGTTTTCTCTTTGCGACATCGGACAGAAGAAACGCATGAAGGTGCTTGAACAGATATTTTTTCATGACGTTTTAAACATCGCCGGAGGCATACATTCCATGCTCCAGCTGATTATGGACGGAAGCCTCATCGAGGACAATGCCGAGCGGGACAAACTTAACAGACTGCTTGTTTCGACCTCCGAACAGCTTATCAATGAACTTTCTGCGCACAAGATGCTGAAAGCGGCGGAGATGAATGAGCTGATAGTGAGCAGATCAAAAATTATGTCCACTGACATTCTCGGCAGTGTGGTCGCCATGTCTGAAAACCTTAAAAGTGCCTACGGCAAGATAATATATCTTGATGCCGCCAGTGACAGTTTTGAAATTGATACCGACGAATCTCTGCTGACCCGCGTGCTTCTGAATATGCTGACAAACGCGCTTGAGGCGTCTGATATCGGCGATAAAGTCACTGTCTGCGCAAGAATCAGCGATAATATTGCCGTTTTCAGTGTTCGCAATAAACAGGTAATTCCCGAACAGAACAGGCATCTGATATTCCGGCGTTCATTTACCACTAAAAAACGCGGTTCAGGTCTCGGAACCCACAGCATAAAGCTTCTTACTGAGAGATATCTTAAAGGCAGAGCCGACTTTTTTACAGACGAAAAAACCGGCACAGTCTTCCGTATTCATATCCCCCTTTAACCCTGAAACCTTCGCCGGTGGCGTAATTATCGCACTTTCTAATTGTGGTTAAATTTTGGTTTATAATTGAAAAGAGTTTAATACTGTAGTATTTAATATCATAGCATTGAAATTTCCTATGTAATGTATTCAATTTTCATTTTGAGGAGACTTTTGCATGATATCTAAATCACTAAAGACCAAGATTTTACTGCTTGTGTTCTTTCCGGTTATGATCGCCGCCGCAATGGTTGGTGTTTCAAACTTGATAACACTCAAGAAGCAGACAGCGGTGGAGCTTCAGGAAACGAGGGAGAGACTTATGGAAGAGAAGAAAGACACGCTTAAACAGCTTGTCGATCTTTTCCTTTCGGCATCGGACAAGATAATGAACGACCAGAACCTTACTGAACAGGAGGCGAGGGAACGTATCAAATATCTTGCGTACAGTATTAATTACGGCTCGGACGGGTATTATTTTCTTTACGAAACAGACGGCACTCTTGTGGCGAACCCGATGACTCCCAAGCTTGAAGGGAAAAACCGTATCGACGTTAAAGACGACGAAGGGGTTGAATATATCCGCCTGATGATTGAAGAGGCACAGAAAGGACAGGGATATGTCCCTTACAAGAAATTTAAAAAATCCAAGGACGCAATCATGCCGAAGATGAGCTATGCGGCGATGGTTCCGGGCGTGAACTGGATGGTGGGAACCGGATTTTACGTTGACGACATCGACGACGTTATTGCAGAGGTTAAAGCGGCGGCTGATGCCCGAGTGGGCAGGATGGTTATTATGACGGCTGTGGTTTCAATTTTCGCCGCTCTGGTATCCGTTGTGCTTGCCGGATTCCTGCTTAACACAGTTGTGGGAAACATCCGTCTGGTAAGCAGTACCCTTAAAGAGATATCCACAGGGGAGGGCGACCTTACCCGCCAGCTTCCGGTAACAAGCGCAGACGAGGTGGGAAGCCTTTCTGTCTATTTCAACACCTTTATTGCGAAACTTAAAGAGATAATCTCATCTGTACAGTCTTCTTCTCATTCAGTGGCGTCAGGAAGCGCTGAGCTTGCCTCTGCCACAGAGGAACTGTCTGTCACCATAAAGGATCAGGCTGCGCAGATTTCAGGCGTTGCTGCCGCCACAGAGGAGATGAGCAGGTCTTCCGAACAGATAGTTCTGAACCTGAACACCAACGTTGAGCTTGCCGGAAAGACTGAACGAAACACAGAACAGGGAAGTCTCATGTTGCAAAAAGCTGTGGACGAGATAGTCGGTATAAAACAGCAGGTTGACGAACTTGGAAAGGCTATAAGCAGTCTTGCCGATTCCTCACAGGAAATAAATGTAATCCTTAATGTCATAAGCGATATAGCAGATCAGACGAACCTTCTGGCGCTCAATGCTGCCATAGAGGCGGCGAGAGCCGGAGACCACGGAAGAGGTTTTGCGGTGGTTGCCGACGAGGTGCGCAAGCTGGCGGAGAGAACCCAGTCTGCCACAGGGGAAATAAGCTCCATAGTTGATAATTTCCGCAGAGAATCGGTCAAAGCGTCCGGCGATATGAGTTCTGCTCTGGTGCACGTGGACAGCGGTGTTGACAGCATGAGGTCGATATCTTCATTTTTTGATGAGATCGTGGCTTCGGTTAAGTCCATGAACGAGATGAACAGCGTGATAGAAACTTCCATCCGCGAACAGCTTTCCGCTATATCGGGAATAAACGACAATACGCAGACCATTTCCGCAGGGATAGAGCAGAGTTCAAACGCCCTGCATGAGATATCCAGAACCGTCAACGATCTTGAATCACAATCCGGAGATATGCTGAACGTGGTCGGTAAATTCAGGGTTTGATAAGAACTTATTTTCAGATATAAAAAAAGCCCTCGTTTCGGCGAGGGCTTTATCATTTACTTTGTATAGTACTGCTGGTATTGAGGGCTGACCTCAATTTTCGCTTTCTTCTTAAGAGCATCCACATAATCTTTCAGCGCTTCGTTCTGTTTAACGCCGAGAAGAGCGGAGACTATCTGATCTTTCTGTTCAGCCGCAACAGGAGCCGCCGGAGGCGTCAGGCTTACAACCTGAACAAGGAATACTTTGCCGCCCACTGTGTAGGGTTTTGCAAGGAAAGATCCGGGTTTGGCTTTGAAAACAGCATCCATAAGGTCGTTGTTCATACCAAGATTCTCAATGGGTTCGTTGCGGTTGAAAGCTTTGGGAGTGACAAAAGTTTTGCCTGTTTTGGAAGCCGCTTCCTGAATAGATGCAAGTTTGCCCGCTTCCGCAGCCGCTTTTTCTGCAGCTTTGACGCTTTCCTGTGCTTTGTATTCACCCTCGACCTGAGCTTTGATGTCTTCAAACTTAGGAATATAAGAGGGGAACTTGTCAGTCATTTCAAAAATGACCTTTTTGTCGTCAAAGTCAATTATCTGGCTGACTTCTGTTTTTGTCATTGACATCAGCTTTTTGGCGATGTCGGGTTTACCTTCAAGTGCTGTTCCTGTACCTGTTTCGGTAACACCGTTGATTGTTGCGAGAGGAAGTTTTCCGCCGTTCTTTTTATTGAACGCCGTGATGTTGGATTCGGCAACAATCTCTTTGTATTTGTCAAAGACGAAGCTTTTGAAAGCCGCCTGACCTTTTTCTTTTTTGATAAGTTCGGTTATCTGAGGTTTCGCCTGTTCCATGGTGGGGCTTGTCTCAATTTTGTGATCGGTCACTTTAATGATGTGGTAGCCGAACTGGGTTTTGACAATACCGGAAATTTCGCCGGCTTTAAGTTTGAAAGCTTCCGCTTCAAACTGGGGAACCATCTGACCTTTGGTGAAATAGCCGAGATCGCCGCCGTTTTGTCCGCTTGAATCTGCGGAGTATTTTTTAGCAAGCTCTGCAAAGTCGCCGCCCGTTTTGACCATTCCGAGAACTTCTTTGGCAAGTTTTTCTTTTGCTTCCGCGTCCTGTTTGTTGTTCCAGTTATCGACTTTGAAAAGGATGTGGGATGCTCTCACGCTTTCCGGCTGTGTAAGAGATGCTTTGTTTCTTATGAAGTAGTCTTCCACTTCTTTATCGGAAACCGGAATCTCGAGGTTTTTCATCAGTGCGGGGTCAAATACCAGTGCGATGAAGTTTGCTTTTTCGGGAACTCTGTATTCTTCTTTGTTATCTTCGTAGTATTTTTTTACAGCTTTTTCGTCGATTTTGACTGACGCAGTAAAGTCGTTAGCATCGAACTCTATATAGTTGACAGTGGCGCTTGTGTTACGGAATTTGTATTCCATATCCACTTCTTTGTCGGTTACAGACACGCTGTTTTTTATTATTTCAGACATCTTCTGGTTTGTGATGTCCTCTTTGACCTTTTGTTCAAATGCAGCGGGTGTCATTCTGTTTCTGGCAAGGATTCCGGTGTATTGCTCAATGTTGAACTGACCGTCAACCTGAAACGACTGCATATTTTGGATATACATCTGAACTTCCGCATCGGAGACGGGAATGTTCAGCCTTTTTGCCTCTTCAATGAGGAGCGCCTGACCGATGAGGTCGTTCATGACTGTTTTTTCGAGCAGGTTGTCTTTCATAAGCTGATCGACCTGATTTCCGAAAAGACTGCGGAAATTCTCTCTGGTGGCGTCAAGTTTCTGGCTGAAATCTGCGTCGGATATGACAGTGTCGTTGACCTTTAAAGCGTAGTGGCTTTGGGCAACCTTATCGCCTATACCCCATGCGAAAAAGATGGTAGCAACAAAAGCCGCTATCACAAACCAAAGGGCAAAAACTGTCATCTTTTTTTGTTGTCTGAGTCTGGAGATCATATTGAAGTACCTCGTGAGGCAATATTTGACTGATATATTAAAAATTTAAGACCCGACAGGGTGGCTCCGGCACACAAATTAACCCACTACCGTTGCTTTCTTCCGAACCTGGCGGGGTTCGCGGGAAATTCATTGCAGAGACCCCATCGGGCCAGCCTGATATTTATTTTTTAAGCATCAAAGCGGAGAGGGAGGGATTCGAACCCTCGGAACGCGTTAACGTTCACACACTTTCCAGGCGTGCTCCTTCAGCCTGACTCGGACACCTCTCCTTTGTGATTCCAAAAAGGAATCAAATGTATATCAGGCTTTCACTTTAATGTCAATAGCGTGGTTTGATTCTCCACGCATTATTTTGCGCCCTGCTATTTAACGATTATTTTAGCAGGTTTGTCGGTCTTTTTTATCTTGTAATAAACGTACGGAGCATACCATTCGTTTGAGCATGCCACAGGTTCCGCATAAACTACAATAGATTTCTCAGTTTCGTCGATGCGGTATACCTTTATGCATGAATCGCCCGCTGCCTTGCCGAAATAGGCGACCATCAGCGAGAAATTCTCATAATCAAACGGTTGCGTGCTTTTGTTTATGATAGTTCTTGCCCTGTGGAAAGCATTGTATTCTTCGTCCGAATTGAATATCTTAACACCATAAACAGGGCGTCCCACAGGAGCGAAACCGTTTACCTTTTCAAAAGAAGAGAGTGTGCTCCTGTCGCCCATGGCAAAAGCAATGGCGGCAGTGCAAATTAATATTGATATAATTATGGTTTTCATGTCACACCATTGAGGTATTAATTACTTTGTAGTAGCATACTAATATGATAATATCACGACAAAACAGTTCACGTCACGAGGTCATTTATGATTGCAAAATTTAAATTGTTGATTCTTGCCGCATTTCTGTCGGTATCTGTTTTTTCTGCTTCGGCTACGGATGTTACCGCCAAAATTATAGGAGGCACAACGGTTTCAAGCGGAGCTTACCCTTTTGTTGTTGCCATTCTTGATACCACAGGCGGTTCCACGGATTATAGCCAGCAGTTTTGCGGCGGAACGCTTATCGACTCCCAATGGGTTATGACAGCTGCACATTGTATGGTTGATTACACCACAACAACAGCTATGAGCCACCTTCGCATTTTGACCGGAACCAATACTCTTTCCACAACAACGACAAGTTCGGGAACAAAGGTCAGTGTTTCCGCTGTTTATGTTCATGAAAGTTACAACAGCACTACATATGAAAACGATATCGCTCTCGTTAAACTGAGCTCTGCTGTTTCGTCTGACCCCATTGACAGTCTTTCAACATCCACATACACGGGGTTTGTTACCGGAGATGATGCCACGGTTGCGGGGTGGGGTTCAACAGCTTATCCTGCCACAGCCCATTCCTATCCGACCGATCTTATGGAAGTTGACCTGCCTATCGTGTCAAACGCAACTTGCAGCGGAAGCTACAGCACTATCACCGATAACATGCTCTGTGCCGGCTATTCTTCCGGCGGCAAAGATTCATGCTCCGGTGACAGCGGCGGTCCTCTGTTTGTCAATGACGGTTCATCAAATATTGTTGTCGGCATCGTCAGCAACGGCACCGGCTGTGCGCTTGCCGGATACTACGGCGTATACACCAGAGTCTCTCAGTATGCCTCATGGGTTGATGGAAAGATGAGCGGCACATCCACCGACAGTGGAAGTACCGATTCCGATACGGACAGCAGCACCGACACTGATTCCGGTTCAACAGACAGCAGTTCCGGCGGCGGTGGAGGCGGATGTTCTGCATCAAGAGACGGTTCGCCAATCGCTCTGGTTCTTATGTTCATTGCAGGCGGAATATACCTGATACGCAGAAAAAGAGCATAACTCTTTCAGATACAGAAAAAGGCAGCTGTCCGGCTGCCTCAGACTGATGACAAACAATTTAAAACCAATGAGATTGCCGCGTCAGCCGATAGGCTTCCTCGCAATGACAGCAAATTATGTCTTCGCGAGAAGCGTAGCGACGAAGAGATCTCGTCTTTTTTATACTTTGTCAAAACCAAAGGCAGCTGTCAGGCTGCCTTTTTTAATGGTCTTTTAATCTTTTACTGTGCTTCCAGAACCTGCATACCGAAATCTCTGCCCCATTGATAAGCCTCTCTGAGCTCATGCTCTGAGGGAGTCATCTTCACTTTGAAGGAAGGCAGTGGAGTCTTCATACGCATGGTCTTCATGATATCCTCAGACACCTTGACGCCTTCGCCGCTCCAGCCGTATGAGCCGAAACACCCGCCGAGCCTGTTCACAACGTTGAGAACAACGAAATATGAGAAAAGCTCAAGCACAGGGTGGGGCGCCTTTGCGTTGAGTGTCGGTGTCCCTATCAGCACGCCGTGGGATATCTCTATAGAGTCGATAAGAGTCATTATATCAGTTGTTGCGGAATCGTACATGTCAACGCGTACGCCGACCTCTTCGATGCCTGCGCGTATCTGGTCGGCAAGCTTTTTGGTGTTGCCGTATGCTGTAGCGTAGACCAGAGTGACCTGACGGTTCGTCATGTTCTTATAATAGCGGGCGGCAGATTTTTCATAGAAATCTATGTAAAAACCGATATCTTCCACCAGAACAGGACCGTGGGAAGGGCATACCATATCAATCTTAAGCCCTTCAATCTTTTGCAGAGCTTTGGTTATATGTTCTTTGTAGGGGCGCATGATCATGGAATAGTAGAAGCGGAACGCCTCTTTTGCCGTTTCTTTTTCCGCTATGTCTTTGTTCAGCAGTATTTCATCTTTGGGACAGTAATGCGCACCGAGAAAGTCGCAGGGAAAGAGCATTGCCTCTTCCACCAGATAGGTGAACATCGTGTCCGGCCAGTGCAGGAAAGGCGTATGGAAGAAACGAAGCGTCTTCCCGCCGAGATCTATAACATCCTCATCCCCTACGGCTCTTCCTTTAAAGTCACGGTTGACTATATTTTCAACGAAAGTCTTTGCCGTTTTGGAATAGATGACCTCCATATCCGGGTTGAGATCAAGCAGTACGGGCAGCGCGCCGGAGTGATCCGGTTCGTTGTGGTTCAGAATGATATAATCAATCTCGCTCACAGGCACGATCTCTTCTATTCGGGCTATGTATTCCTTCTGAAAATTAAGCTTACAGCCTTCTATCAGGGCAGTTTTATCTTTGCCTATAACAAGATAGCTATTGTAAGTCGTTCCGTGTTCCGTGGGGATAACTATGTCGAAAATCTCAAGCTCCGGGTCTTTAACACCAACCCAGTAAACATCCTTTTTCAGCAGAGTAGCATGCATATTTCCTCCAAGAAAAATAAGTGAAAAAAAGCCGCCGTAATTCTATGCGCGGCGGCTTTATTTCTTAGTCCTGATAAGCCTCAAAGCTGTCTTTGCCTACGCCGCATTCGGGGCAGACCCAGTCTTCGGGGATATCTTCAAAAGCTGTTCCGGGGTCGATACCGCCATCGGGATCGCCCACTTCAGGGTCATAAATCCAGCCGCAAATTGTGCAGATATACTTCATGGTTGCCTCCTTATAATAAGAGTATACTGGTCTTTTTATGCAAGTCAAATCTTTTTAGTTTCAGTGTTCTTAATACCTATCTTCTTGAGCAGTCTGTCTTTTATAGTGCTTATCACTGTGCTGTAATCCTTGTCTGCAAGGTTAAGCTGACCGCCGGCAGATTTCATATGTCCGCCGCCTGTTCCAAGCCCTTTGACAAGACCTATTGCCATTCTGCCCACTGCCGTTCTTGTAGATTTTGAACGGAGGGAGAAAAAACCGCAGTTATCTATTCTGCCTACAACGAACGTCCATTTTATGTCTCTCATGCGAAGCAGAAAATCGCTCGTTTCCGCTATCAGGTCAGCGTTTCGCACTTCGCCCAGATCGCAGAAGATCAGGCTTTCGATTATCTCGGAACATTCTACTGCTTTTTTCAGGTTTTTGAAATAGTATCTGGGGACTTCGGGGTTTTCAATTTTTGTGAGTTTTTTGTGTGAGATATAGGGGAAAATGTAGGACATCATAGCTTTGTCTTCGCAGGTGTTCGTACGCCCCGAACCGACTGTGTCGGTCTTTATGCCGTAATAAAGTGCCGTTGCCGTGTCCGTGTCCGGAATAATGCTCAGGCGCTTCATGTATTCGGTGATTATGGTGCTTGTGCTGCCTGCATCCTGTCTTACATCGTGCAGGCGGATTTCCGAGGTTGTATGCCTGTAGTTGTGATGATCAATCACCACATCTGCTTTAAACCCTTCCGGAATATAAACGTTTCCTGCCTTGGGCTGAGTATCCACAACTATGAGGTAGTCGTATCTGGCAAAGTTCAGCTTTGCAGAGCTGTGCATCTCTATTTTGCATAAACGCAGAAGCTCACGGTTCTCGGCTCTGCCAACGATACCGTAAAATCCTATTGTACATCGTTTTTTGAGTTTAGCGGAAAGGATATACTTCATTCCGGTGGCAGCCGCAATGGTATCAGGATCAGGGTTGTTATGAGTGAGTATCAGAACCTTTCGCTTAGGTTTGATATCGTCTAGTATCCTGTCTATCATGATAAAGATTATTACTCCTGCGAGGTAAAATCAAGGAGAATATTCCCGCCTTCAAGTTTTGACGCTGTGAAACCGTATTCTTTCTGTATGCCTTGCAGTTTTTTAAGAAGCATATCCGGTGAAACGTATATTTCCGCTTCAATATCCAGAGATTTTTCGGCGAAACCTTTTATGCTGTAATTAGTTATAAAAGTTTTCCTTTTGAGTGCTTCCATGAGGTTCTTGGGGGTTGCAAAGTTGGCGTAATTAGCTGCTGTAAGAGTTATTTTTGTGAGTTCTCTGTCCAGAGATGGAGTCGGGATTGCTCCTGCGCGTACTGAATAGAGAGCAAGATCCATTGCGCTGTATATTGCTGATGCCACACACGAAACTTCAGACTGTCCCGTTCCTTCACCGGATGTTTTAACCGCGGGGAATTCCTTTGCTTTTCCGGCAACACGGATACTCACCGTTGCGGAACATTTTCCGTCTCCAGCGACCGTATCTGTTTTTATATCAAAGAGGTACTGAGCTTTTGAATTCTGGAACGCTTCATACACCAGATCGGGCATAGCGCTGTCGGCGACTGTCGAAAGGAAATCCATCTGATATTTTGTACTGAACGCATTCTTTTTCAGTGCGTTTGTTATGGCGGCATTATTTTCATAGTTATCGTGCAGTTCGTCTATGACATAAACTGCGTTATCTGTTCTGGATTTAATCATATATGCCACATCTGAAAGGCTCAGCTTGTCAACGTCCGCTATCACTGTATAGGTTATGGTGCCGTGGTTATATCTTCTGTCCACTATCTTATAGCTTCTGATGAATTTGAGGTATTCGGATGTTATCTCCGGCATGTCGGAATCGGGCTGATCCTCCTGCTGTCTTGAGAAATAGTTATAGAGAGCATTCAGCAGGGCGCTGTTCTTTGCTGATGTGTCCGCCTGTTTTATGTTGTCGTTATGAACTGTCACAGTTGCGGAACCGTTAACGACCGTTGCGTATGCATTTATTGTAAGGAGCAGAAAAACCGCACCTGTTGCCAGTAACTTATTCATTATTGTCTCCGTTCTCATTCGTTGTTGCAGTATACACAGACGATGTGTATTTTCCGAGACCTCTGAGTCCTATTGTCAGCATCACTATGTGTTCAACGTCGCTGTCGTTGCTGACTGAAACGTCTTTGATTTCTGTTTTTCTTTTGTATGTGATACCCGCTTCCCAGCATTCGCTCTTGTAAAGCAGATTGATCGCATCATCCACGGACGATTCTGCTTTCCATGAAAGCTTGTTGTTCCAGCCGGAGCTGGTTCTGCTGTAAGACAGGTCATACTTGGGAGTAGTATATGTCACTGTTCCCTGTATGGTAGTGTTTTTATCGTCGCTGGTTTCTTTATCGAACGCGTATTTGCCTGAAACTACTATTTTACCAAGTGATAAGCTGAGTCTGGTGAGGAGGAAATCCGCGTCTTTATCATAGTAGTTATATTCGTGTTCAAAATAGCTGTAAAAGCCGCCTGTTGTTGAAAATTCTATTTTGCTGACAAGGGGCTCATAGCGATGTTCCGCTCTTGTCATCTCATAGCCCTGAGTGTTCTCAAGTTTCAGCGCCCAGTCCGGGGATTTGAAATAGTTTTTAAGTGAGTAGGAATAGTTTTTCGTTTCGTCTATAACGTCCTGATCAATATAATCGAAAAGATTTGTCTGATCGACCTCCGGTGTCTGAACGTATCTGACAGTATTATATATTGAGTGGCGGAAGCCGCTGTAATTCTTATATATTTCCGCGAATGCAAACGAGTAGTCGATAGTATACATCTGCCTGGTTATGGAATCTTCGTCAACGTCCAGATATGCCGTTCCGGAGTGGTTGTCGGTGCTTGGCATTGTAAGGTCGTAGTTGCTTTCGAAATCATACCATTTGGTGTAATAACCGGTGACGGACGGTGTGAACGTACCAACATAAAGAGAGATAGGTTTGTAAAACATCAGGCTTACGTGGTCTCTGGTATAGTCCAATTTTTTGGTTTCCTTCGTATCAAGGTCATAGTCGTATATGAATTTTGTGTTTCTTACTTCATCATGCGCGGCGTAATACCTGACGTTCACCGGAGCAAGCGATATGTCTTTCTGCGCCGAAAGCTCGGGGCGAAGGTAGGTATGCTCTTTAAGGTATGTGCTTGTTATTGTGTATGACATTACGTCGTTGTATTTAAGTTCAAGGTCGCTGTATTTTGTTTCATACTGAAGCTGTAAGCTGTTGTAATATGTTTCGTCTTCGTTGTCGTAATCCTGGGCTATGGAATAGTCCTCATAATCGTCCTGATAACTGTAATCGGATACCGCTTCCAGATCGATCTTAAGCCTGAGTTTGTCGGTTATGGCGATGCTCGACTTGTTATATATGAAAAAACGACCGGAATCCGTTTCCGGGCCGGATATCTGTGCTTCTTCCGTGGGGGACTTTCTGTCTTTGGCTACGTACTCGAAATAGTTGTATATTTTAGTGTCTGTGCTGGGCGTCATGCGGAACTCATTGGCATAGAGTGTGTTTTCGTCCTGCGAAAAGGTAGCCGCAAAGGTTGTGTCTTTATCCACGTCGATGTTATAAAAGAATTTCGGCTGAACGAACATTCCCAATGTTGAGCTGTAGCCCATACTGGGGATGAGTAAGCCTGTCTCTCTTTCGCTCTTTATAGGGTATATAATATAAGGTGAATAGAACACCGGAACGCTCTTTGCCCATCCCGCCACGTTAAAAGCCGAAAAATAGCCCCCTACGTCTATTTTTGCAGAGGATGCGGAGAGCGACCATGCCGGGTCATCGCCGGAACAGGTGGTGAATGTGGTGTCGAAAAGCTTATAAGAATTCTTGCCTGTTTTGTGAACTTCTTTGGCGGAGAACCAGTTATATGGCTGAAGAAAAGCATCCGCATCATAAAACTTTCCGGTCTCTGTTTCGGTGTTGTATTCCATTCTCTCGCAGTCCACTGTTTCGTCTGTTTCCGTCATACGGACGTTGCCGTTCGCTTCCATATATCCTCTGTCCTTATAATAGAGAAGATCGTCGGAAGTGAGCGTGCGCTCGCCCTGAAAAACCTTTACGTTACCGGATGCGTGATAGAAGTTCTGGTCGGACGAATCGACATTGTCCGCTTCAATAGTGACATTTTCAGCGGCATAAGACGACATACAGATGCAGACAATTATAATGGAGAGAATAAGTTTCACAGCCTGTCCTTGAGCAGTATTTCTCTGACCGCTGCACAAAGATACAGCGAACCGCATACGAGTATATCAGTATTTCCTGTAAGTTCAACGGCTAATTTAACGGCGTCGCGGACATTTGCGAGCTTGTTTATATCCATATTTAAGTCATTGACATCAATGCTTCTTTCATTATCCGGTATCTGTGTAGCAATTATTCTGGAAGAGATATTTTTTAATATATTTATGTGTTTTACAGCGTCTCTTTCCTTTGTGCATGAAAAGATCACAATCGGGTCTTTGCCATTATAATGCTGAGCAAGCCTGTTCAGTCCGTCTTCATTGTGTGCGCCGTCAAGAACAAACCTGCCGAATCGCTCCATTCGGCACATAGGCAGTCTCAGGGTTTCAGGCATACCGCCTTTTTTTATGTGGTCGCAGACAGCTTCCGCCAGCCTGAGGTTATTTGAATAAGGGTCGTCATAACCGCGATAAGGTTCTTCGGAATACTGGGGTTCTATGATGGTCTTGTCAGAAAACTCTTCATAGACGTGGTTTCTGACTTCTTCAGTATTTCTGCCCAGAAAGAAAACCGGATTGAATTTGATTATCGCAAGCTTTTCGTTTGCAATGGTGATGATATCGTTGCCGAGAAATTCAGTGTGATCCATTGATATACTTGTTATCACAGGAATTTTTGTATTCAGGATGTTTGTGGAGTCAAACCGCCCGCCAAGTCCGGTTTCAATCACCGCAGTGTCGATGCCCTTTTCCTTATAGTAATAGAATGCCATGAGCGTCAGCGTTTCAAAATAGGATAGGGTATATTTTATCACGGCGTGCTCGACGGCGGAGAATACCCTGTTGAAATCAACCGGAGAGATGTCTTCGTCGTTCAGTTTTATCCGTTCCCTTACATTTAATATATGCGGTGATGTGAACAAACCTGTGGAATGCCCTCTGTGGCGGAGTATCTGGTCGATGAAATAGGAAGTGCTGCCTTTTCCGTTAGTACCTGCTATGTGTATGATGTTTTTGGCGATGTCGTCATGTATATCTAATGAATATGCCGCATTCCGTATACGGTCAAGGGTGAGTTCAAGATTCTTGAACTCACCGCGTTGTCTGAAAAATGATTCAAAAAGAGAGTGAGGCATCAGCCAAAGAATTCAAGGACCTTGGATATCTCAGATTTCCAGTCCTGTCTGTGGAGAACCATGTCCACCATTCCGTGTTCAAGAAGGAATTCTGAACGCTGGAACCCTTCGGGAAGGGTCTGGCGGATGGTCTGTTCGATAACTCTGGGTCCCGCAAAGCAGATAAGCGCGCCCGGTTCGGCAATGTTAATGTCGCCGAGCATTGCATAACTGGCGGTGACGCCGCCTGTTGTGGGGTCAGTGAGCAGGGATATATGTCCAAGTCCCTTCTGACGCAGTTTCACGAGTGCCGCAGACGTTTTTGCCATCTGCATGAGAGACAGTATGCTCTCCTGCATCCTTGCTCCGCCTGAGCAGCTTATAGTAATGACATGTGTGTTCTTTTCAATAGCGCTTTCGATAAGTCTGACTATCTTTTCGCCGACAACACTGCCCATGCTACCGCCGAGGAAGCCGAACTCTATGCCGCCGATATGTACGGGTTTGTCGTTGATGCGGGCTATGCCTGAGACGAAAGCATCGTTCATGCCTGTTTTTTTCACAGCGGCTTTAATTCTGTCCTGATATTTTTTAGAGTCTTTGAATTTGAGCGGGTCGAGCGATTTCAGGTTTTCGTCGATCTCCTGAAATGTACCGGGATCTATGATAATGTCGATCTTTTCCCTTACTGTGATAGGAAAGTGCTTCCCGCACTTGGGGCAAGTCTGGAGAGCTTTGGTTACCTCTTTGTGGTAGTTGATCTCTCCGCATCCGCTGCATTTCATCCAGAGCTTTTCGTCAATTTCCTTCCTCTGCTGGTCAGGACTATTAACTTTCTGGACTTTATCGCGTAAAAAATCTCTGATGCCCATATTTTCTCCGTGTTTCTGTGTCAATTAACCATAATGAAGACGGTATCTGAAAGTTGAATAATAAAACTGTTCCCTTTTTTTTGCAAACGTTTTCTTTTTTACCTGTAAATATGGAAGGCTTGCCTATATCGTGTGAATAACTGCGCAGGTGTGCATATGTTTTCGTTGGTCAATTTCTTCAAACAGATACAAAGGAGCAGTGCTGTGTGAGCTGCGTCAAATAGTGCGCGGTGGCGGTAAGAATCGGGAAGTGGAATTTTCATGTCGAAATGATGTATAAGATTATCAAGGGAATAGCTCTTAAGTCCTTTTTCAGCCGCCCTTGATAATTTTACAGTATCAATTACACATCTGAGGTTAACAGGCAGTCCCTTTTCCTCCATGTGGTGTGTCAGAAAAGCATAGTCGAACCCTGCGTTGTGGGCGGCGGCCACGCTTTCCCCCGCAAATTCGAGAAATTGCGGAAGCACTTGATAAGCTTCCGGTTTATCCGCTACCATGCGTGTGTTTATGCCATGAATGGCATACGCCTGATAAGGAATATCGGTTTTGGGATTTATAAGCGAGCTGAACGTATCCTGCAGGTCGATAACAAGTCCGGGTTTAACTTTGACAGCGGCTATTTCCACCAGCCTTGCACCCTTTTGCGGTGACATGCCTGTGGTTTCGGTGTCAAACACCGTAAATGTCATCTCCGAAAAGGGGGTATCACGCATCGTAACACTCGAAAAGTTTTATGAAATCCGCAACGGTCATCTGTTCCCCGCGGATGTTCTGCGCAAGTCCGGCTTTTTCCAGTATTTCTTCTATATTCTCAATGGTTTTCATGAGATTATTCTTAAGCGTTTTGCGCTTGAGAACGAAGGAGCTGCGTACCATATTCAGAAATCGTTTCTCCCGCTCAGGCTCGAAATAGCGCTCTCTTGGGTAAAACTCCAGAACGGTTGAACGCACTTTTGTATTTGGCCAGAACTGACCGCCGGATATATCTTTCAGCTTTTTCATTGTAAAGTAATAGGAAGATATTACAGACAGAGAAGAGTATTCTTTGCAGTTAGGTTTAGCGTTAATTCTGTCCGCAACTTCCTTTTGGAACATAAAGGTCATTTTTTCTATGCGGTGAAAGAACTTTACGCAGTGCATCAGTATCTCCACCGAAACGTTGTACGGCAGGTTTCCTGCGAAGGCTATTTTGCCTTCGGGAAGCTGTGACTCTTCTATAAGCATAAAGTCAGAGTGTATCAGCTTAAATTTCGGATAGATGAAAAGATAGCGGGGCAGGAATTTTGCGAGGTCTTCGTCTATTTCGACAGATGTAACGCTGACACCTTTTTCAAGCATGGCGATGGTAAGCACGCCGCACCCGGGGCCTATCTCCAGAACGTTTTTACATTCCGCGTCAGCGAGTGACTGGGCAATGTCTTCAATAGTGTGTCTGCTGGTCAGAAAGTGCTGACCGAACTTCTTTTTCGTATATCCGTATTCGTTCTTATAAATATCAAGCAAGTCGAGCATTTTTCACCATTTCCGCCGCCACTTCGGAGGCTCTTTTTATGCTGGTGCAGGAGGCTATGCCTTTTCCGGCAATGTCAAATGCCGTGCCGTGGTCAACCGACGTCCTTATTATGGGCAGGTTGAGCGTTACGTTGACTGCGTTGCCGAAGGATTCCATTTTAACGGGAATAAGCCCCTGATCGTGGTACATTACCACAACGAAATCATATTCTCCTTTTGCCGCCTTAACAAACAGAGAATCGGCTGGAAATGGACCTTCGACGTTGATTCCTTCCGCCTGTGCAATTTCGACCACAGGTGATATGAGAGTTATCTCCTCGTCGCCCAGTGCGCCGTGATCGCCCGCATGGGGATTCAATCCGCATACGGCTATTTTGGGTCTGCGCTTTCCGCAGAAGAACTGTCCGGCTGCGTCCGCGTTGAGTATTGCGTTCATTATCGCTTTTTCATCAAGCTTTTCCACGAGATGTTCCATGGGAACGTGGGTGGTGGCAAGCACACAGCGCACCTTGTCGCCCACCATCAGCATGGAGAAGTGTTTTGATTTCGTCAGATACCCCAGAAACTCTGTATGTCCGGGGAAGTCATATCCGCCTTCTCTGATGGAGGCTTTGTTTATCGGACAGGTAACGACTGCGTCGGCTTCTCCGTTCTGTACCATGCGCACCGCTTTTTCCACGAACAGCATGGAAGCTTTTCCGTATTCGGGTTTTATTTCGCCGTATTCTATGCCGAACGTGAGCTTCTCGTCAGGCTCGACAATGATAAGGTCGGGCATCGGTCTTTTCAGCAGTGTTTCAAAAGTGTGTCTTATGATATATTCATAGGATACAAGAATAATTTCATATTCATCGTTCTCTTTGATGTTTTCCGCAAATTTGCATGCGATCTCCGCACCTATGCCTGCGGGGTCGCCTGTTGTTATGGCAAGTTTTATCTTTTTCATAACCGGAAGGATATAGCATCCGCCACCTTGTTTCAAGAGTTAAAAACTTGCACAAAAATATCAGCTAAATATTATATGTATTATTTGAAATGAAAGACAAAAGTCTGTAAGATAGAGCGCCCGATGGTTATGCGACAGAAGGTAAGGAGATAAAATGCCCCAGCTTACTAAGAACATATTCGATGAGCTTACGGAGAATATCCGAGGCGAAGTATATACAGATGCGGTGCGGAGATATCTGCACTCCACCGACGGATCCATATTCAGAGTTGAACCCGCCTGCGTAGTCTACCCGAAAGACACTTCAGACGTCGTTGAAACGGTGCGATTCGCAAATAAATACGGATTGTCCGTCCACTCAAGAGGTGCCGGTTCAGGTCTCTGCGGCTCCTCAATAGGCAGAGGAATAATCATAGATTTTGCGAAATTCATGAACAAACTTATAGATATAGATGAAGAACAGAAAGCGTTCGTTTGCCAGCCCGGATACAGATTCGGCGAGCTTGAGGTTGAGCTTAAAGGCAAAGGACTCTTTTTTCCGCCGGATCCTTCCAGCGGCGAATATGCCACCTTCGGCGGGATGTTCGGTACAAACGCCAGCGGCGCGCACTCCGTTAAATACGGCAACGTATCCGATTATATAGAGGATGCCGAGTTTGTCACGGCAGAGGGCAAGGTTTATACTTTCAGCCAGATAGCAGGTACCGATTATGACAGCCTTGACGAACCTTTCAGAAAACTTTTCGATCTTTACAGCGACAACAGGGACAAAATAGAGAACGGTTATCCCGCAATCCGCTTCAACGTGGCAGGATACAACCTTAAAAGCCTTGTGGACAGCGGAAAACTGACGCTGGGCAAACTCATCGGCGGTTCCGAAGGGACGCTGGTCATAACAACCAGCCTGAAATTCAGACTGCTGAAAAAACCGTCTCACGACAGCCTTGTGGTTGCGTATTTTGACAATATAATCAATTCCGCAAAGGCGACGCAGGCTATTTTGCCGCTTAACCCCGCAGGAATTGAGATAATGGATAAGTCGCTTCTTAAATTTGCGAAGGAGTTCGACGAAAAGCTTAACGAAGCGATACCGGACGGCTACGACAACGTTTGTATGTTCGAGTTCGACGGCTTTTCGGAAGAGGAGACCACAGAGCTTGCGGATCGTGCGAAAGCGATACTGAAAGAACAGAATCTTTCACCGCTTATGCATACTGCGGCGACAAACGAGGAGAAGGAACAGTTTTGGGCAGTGCGCAAAGCGGCAGTGCCGATACTGTATAAGATAAAGGGCGACCGCAAGATTCTCGCATTGATAGAGGATGCGGCTGTTCCCACCGATAAGCTTGTGGAATATTTCGAGGGTCTTTACGAGATACTCGAACGCCACGAGGCGAAGTTTGTCATCTACGGTCACATAGCAAAAGGGCTTCTGCACACCAGACCCCTGCTCGATCTTAAAGACCCGCACGATATAGAGCTTCTGCGTGTTCTCGGTGACGAAGTGTTCGGACTGGTAAACCGTCTCGGCGGAGCAATCAGCGGCGAACACGGCGACGGCAGGCTGCGCAGTAAGTACATCAAGAAGCAGTACGGTTCGCTTTACGATGTGTTCATGGAAACGAAGAACATACTGGACAGCGGGCATATGCTGAATCCCGAAATAAAAACCCAGCACGACGAAAACCAGATGATGAAGTTTCTGCGCTACGGAAAGGATTACCGGAGCGAAGACATACAGAGCAAAAACCTTAACTGGGCTGAGGGGTTTGTTACGGAGGCTGAGAAATGCCACGGTTGTTCAAAATGTACCACAGTGACCTCCGCAACAAGGATGTGTCCGGTATATAAGATAACCCGCGACGAATATTCCGCACCGAAGGCAAAGGCTAACATTCTGCGCGCTCTCATAAGCGGCGCCGTGGACGACAGGGCGCTTTACGAAGAGGCGCTGCAGGAGGTCATAAGCCACTGTGTGAACTGCGGGAGCTGTCACATCGAGTGTCCCTCTGCGGTGAACATCCCGAAACTGAGCATCGAGGCTAAATCCCAGTATACGGAGCGTTTCGGCGTACCGATGAAAGACAGGATACCCACCAGACTTGAAAACATGGGGCGCAGTCTGCGCAAAGTGACGTGGATGCTCGAACCTGTTATGAAACATAAACTCGCCAGAAACATCATGGAGATAGTTTCAGGCATCTCCGCCGAAAGAGAGTTCATGCCGCTGGCGAAGAACTCGCTTTATGACAGGGTGAAAGACCGTTCCAGACTGAAAAGCGACCGCAAAGTGCTTTACTTTGCCGGATGCTACGCAAGCTACGTCCGCCCGCAGATAGGCGAGGCGATGATAAGGGTTCTTGAGGCGGCAGGTATAGAAGTATTGGTTCCCGAACAGCACTGCTGCGGTATTCCACACCTTTCAAAAGGTCTTGTGGACGGCGCAAAGGATAAGGTTGACCAGAACCGCAAAAGCTGGGGCAGTCTCCTCGACGAGGTTGACTACGTTGTCACAACCTGCACATCGTGCGGTCTGTCCCTTTACAAAGAGTGGGGATTCCTCCGTGACGACGATTTCACTGCAAAGGTCAAAAGCAAGCTGATACACATCAGTACACTTGTAAATATGAATATGGACAGGCTTGAGTTCAACGAAAACAAGCTCAGTCTGGCTTACCATAAGTCCTGCCACATGCGCGCACTGCCCGACAACGGCAGTTCGATGAAGATGCTGTCCTGTCTGAAAGGTGCTGTCGTTGAGGATCTGGCAAGCAACTGCTGCGGTATGGCTGGAAGCTGGGGCATGAAGGCTGACAACTACGACCTCAGTACGAAGATAGGAACGCCGATGACAGACAAACTGAAGGCAAGCGGCGCGGATATCGGCGTAACGGACTGCCCGACATGTACCATCCAGATGGAGCATATGAGCATGAAAGAGGTAAAGCATCCCATTGAGGTGATGGCGGAATGTTTAAAAATAGCAAACTGATACTTGTAATTGCATTTTTCTGTGCTTCTCTGGCGTATGCCGGAGACGACGACTACATCCTCGGGCTGAACGCGTTCGGCGACGGGCTTTATTCCATCGCGGCACCTGCGCTGGAAAAATACCTCAAAGGCGGTCAGGACGTACAGAAACGCAATTATTCAAAATATCTTCTATATAAGACATATATGAAACAGGGAAAAACTGCCGACGCGCAGAAGTACCTGAGAGAAATAGCGGACGTGGACGATTCGCGCTTTGACAAGGTTCAGATGTCAGCGGACAACATGTCCATCCTTACGTCAACCGACTGCGCAAAGGCTTCCTCTTTTGCTGCGGGACACCCGCAGGACGCGGTTTTTGAGGCTTATCTGAATTCAAAATGCTCTGTTGACGATAATCTTTTTAAGGCGATGCTTGACGGATCCAAAAGCGAATCTGTCCGGATGAAGCTCGTTTCAAAATTTACCGATAAACCGGAGATGGTGAACAGGGTGTTCGATTCAACTCCTCTGTCCACTCTGTCTGCGTCTTCAAAACGCTATTTCGGAGTATTTTTTTACAGGCAGAAGGATTTTGTCCGTTTCGACAAGGTGAAGGCAGACTATATGGATGCTGACCTTGCGGGGCTTGAACTTGACAGATACTGGGTCAAGGGCGACAAACAGGGATACATGGACAGGTTTGCCGCGCTTAACGCAAAACACGACATAACGGGCGCCCCGGTGTGCCGCGCTATAGAGCTTTACAACGAAGCGGGCAGGGATTTTGACTGCAGCCTTGTGAATAAGTGTATAACAGAATATACGGTTGAATTCGTAAAGGTGAAAGGTGCTTGCGTGGCGGGCAAAAAAGATGCTAAAGCCATGACAGCGTTTGCCGATTCGCTGGGTACGAAGATATTTTCCGGTCTGTGCGGTTACGGCGAATTTATATTTGCAAACTCACTGTACACCGGTGAAAAGGAATCAAAATTTGCCGCTTGCGACAATAAGTTCCACATAGCGGACGTTATGGCGCAGAAGCGCAACTATAAAGGGCTTGTGAACATGTTCAAAGGCGGTTCAGACGATATGGACAGGTATTACACTGCCATAGGCTACGCCGGACTGGGCAAAAAGAAAGAGTCCGCAGACACGGCGGCAAAGATAAAAGATACCTATCTCAGATCAAAGCTTTCAGGAGCTGCTAAATGAAAAGGTTTCTGATACTGCTGGCGGTTATTGCCGTTGCGGGATACGGTGTTTACTACACCTTCACATCGAAAAGCTACGAGCTTTCCCGCGAGGCGGAGAAACTTTATAACGAAGGTAAATACCGCGAGGCATACGGTCTTGCGGATGAAGCGCTTAACCTTAACAAGCTGAACAGAAAAGCTATCGCACTGCGTCCGAAACTGCGGCGTATCGTTGAGGGTGAAGACATGCTTAACGAGGCTAAGACCCTTTATGAAGACGGGGTAAACCTTGGGCTTGAAGGCAAAGTGGATGAAGCCAAGTTGAAATTGTCCAGAGCTTATAAAATTGCTACGGATATTCCCGGGCTTTCCCCTTCAAAACCGGAAGCTAAGGAACTGATGAAAAAGATAAACCGCGATACTGAACTTATAATTGAGCGCGGACCCGAAGTTCAGTACCGCGAGGCTATGAAATATGTCGGCGGCGGCGATCTGACGCGGGCTTACGAAGCGCTCGGCAACATTGACCCGCAGAACGAGAAGATACAGCGCAAACGGAGCGAACTTGCTTACCAGATAGGTATGCAGAGATATGAATCCGTTATCAGCGGTATGGGTAATAAGGGCATTGCTCAGGACGGAATCTATTGGTTCTCTGCCGTTCAGCAGTTCGACGAGAACTACGCGGACGCGCAATATAAAATATCAGAGCTTAAAAGGCTTAAATAGGTGACAGATGTCATTGTATGATTTTTCAGGGGCGAAGGTGCTTGTCGCAGGAGACCTTATGCTGGACAGGTACCATTTCGGTTCCGTTTCCCGCATCTCTCCGGAGGCTCCGGTTCCCGTTGTAAATGTTAAAAGAACAACACAGACACTTGGCGGGTCCGGCAACGTTGTCAACAACATTGCCCATCTGGGAGCAGGTGCGGTTATGATGGGCGTTTGGGGAGAGGATGCCGACGCGCAGATACTCAAAGGCATGATGGACAGCATAAACATAGAATGTGACATGCTTGTAACTGATGCACCCACAACCACCAAACTTCGCGTGATAGGCGAAAAACAGCAGATAGTCAGGCTCGACTTTGAAGAAGTTACTCCGCTCACCCGCGAACAGGCAGGTGTTGTCTCCACACGCGTTAAAGAACATATAAAAACATGCGGAGCGATTGTAATATCCGATTACGGCAAGGGTTTCTGCACTCTGGACGTGTGCGAGGAGATAATCCGTCTGGCGGAGATACATCACATACCAGTGATAGTTGACCCGAAAGGCAGCGACTGGCGCAAATATGCCGGAGCAACCACGGTTACGCCGAACGTTAAAGAGCTTGCAGAGGCAGTGGGCAGATACGTTCCCAACGAGGACGAGGCTATAGTTCTTGCCGCACGCGAGATAATTGACAGAGTTCGTCTTAAATATCTGATAGTTACCAGAAGTGAAAAAGGTATCACCGTTGTCGATGGCAGTGACTTCATGCACTTTCCGACACAGGCGAAAGAGGTTTTCGATGTATCAGGTGCGGGCGACACTGTTGTGGCTTCGCTTGCGCTTGCGCTTGCGAAGGGTTTTTCACTGAAGGATGCGGTCACTGTTGCGAACAGGGCAGCGGGTATTGTTGTCGCGAAGATAGGAACTGCTCCTGTTCTGCTTTCAGAGCTGAACAGCTCTCACGATGTGAAATCAAAGCTTATGCCCCTTGACGCACTGCTCATTGAGCTTGAAAAAGCGCGTATTACAGGCAGAAAAATAGTTTTCACCAACGGATGTTTCGATATACTGCACAAAGGGCATGTTACATACCTGAAAAAAGCCGCGGAAATGGGTGATATACTTGTTCTGGGACTTAACAGCAACGATTCCATCCACAGGATAAAAGGACCTGAACGTCCTATAAACAACGAGAACGACAGAGCCGAGGTTCTGGCGGCACTTGAAAGTATCAGCTATATTACCATATTTGATGAAGACACCCCCAAAAAACTCATAAAGGCGATAGCGCCGGACATACTTGTCAAAGGCGCGGATTACAAAGTTGAAGAGGTTGTGGGCAGGGAGTTTGCAAAGAAAACGGTTCTTATAGATTTTGTGCAGGGATATTCCACCACATCAGTAATTAAAGCTATGCAAGGAGATAAGAAATGATGATAGCCGTAACAGGCGGCGCGGGGTTCATAGGAAGCAACCTTGTTAAAGGACTGAACAACGCGGGCTATAAAGACATAATAATAAGCGACAACCTGAAAAAGAGCGAGAAACACCTGAATCTGAACAGACTGGATTTCACCGATTATGTCGATAAAGAGGATTTTATCGAGGTTTTCGACGAACTGGCTCCCGAAATAGACGTGCTTTTCCATCAGGGCGCGTGTTCCGACACAATGGAGACCGACGGTCACTATATGATGAAGAACAACTACGAATACACATGCGCGCTGTTCAATAAATGTATCGAACACAACGTCCGCTTTATATATGCGTCGTCCGCATCCGTTTACGGAAACGGAGACACCGGCTTTGCGGAAAAACGCGAGAACGAATATCCGCTTAACGTATACGCTTTCAGCAAATTTATGTTCGACAACTATCTGAGGCGCTATCCCGACAACGTGCCGATTCAGGTTGCGGGACTCAGATATTTCAACGTTTACGGTCAGCAGGAGAACCACAAGGGAAGAATGGCGTCTGTTATCAGGCACTTCTTTAACCAGTACAGAGACTCCAAAGAAATAAAGGTTTTTGAAGGCAGTGCCGATTTCCTTCGTGACTTCATCTATATTGACGACGTTGTTGCCGTTAACCTCTATCTGCTGAACAATCCCAAAGTGTCCGGTATTTTTAACTGCGGAACGGGCAACTGCCGCAGCTTTAAGGACATTGCGGATATCTTTTCAAAACGCTATCCGGATGCGAAGATAACTGAGATACCTTTCCCTGAAGCGCTGAAAGGGAAGTATCAGAAATACACTCAGGCTGACCTGACAAATCTGCGTTCAACCGGATGCGATGTTCAGTTCACAGGGCTTGAGCAGGGTGTTAACGCATATCTGGACATCCTTGAGAAAACAGACGGCTATATTCTTTAATGTTTCATAAACGCACCGGCAGGCTTTCGAGATTCCTTGACAGAACTGCCGGTGTCTTTTTGCTCTTTATAATCTCAATCTTTTTAAGAAAACGCAGTAGACCTGACAACCCGCAGAGTTTTTGTTTTATAAAAACCGGCGGAGTGGGAGATATGGTGCTTTTGTCCGCCGTGATAGGGCAGATACGGGCAAAATTCCCGTCGGGAAAGATGACGCTTGTCTGTTCGCCGGAGAACAGAGACATGGCGGAATATATGACCGATTGCCGGGTGATAGCGGTTTCTCATAAAAATCCTGTTCATTGGCTTGCTCTGCGCCGCGTTGAAAAGGCTGATGTGCTGATTGATTTCGGTGCATGGGCGAGATTTGATGCGTTCCTAAGTTTGTTTGTACCAGCCGCCTTTCGCATTGGTTTTAAAACGGAAGGGCAGTACAGGCATTTCTGTTATGACTGTGTTGTTGCACACGACAGAGAGAAACACGAGCTTGATAATTATTATGCACTGGCAGAAGGTTATTGCGAGCAGACGGGTGTTCTGCCGAAATGTGAAGAGGAACCGGATCACAGTATTAAAGACATGATAATAATGCATATGTATTGTGCCGGAGCCAGATATATGTGTCGGATGTGGAGTTTTGAAAATTGGGAAAAGCTTGCAAATTTAATAAAAAATAACGGATTTTACCTTGGTTTTACTTCATATGATGCAGAATCAGATCATCTTAAAGCATTTTTACACGGGAAATGCATTACAGCTCAAGTTTTAGCGGATAGATCCCCCGACAGGTTAGCCTCCAAATTTTGCTCCTGCCGGGGGGTCGTTTCCGTTAACTCCGGTATCTCCCATTTTGCATCTGCTTGCGGTGCAAAGGTTTTGGAACTGACAGGCTCTGTTAATCCCAAAAGATGGGGGACACTTGGCAATCAAATATACCATGTTATCCCGCCGGATGTAAAAAAAATGTTGTGTTACGGTTATGAAAAAAATGCCGAAGAACACAGCATGGACAGGGTTACTCCCGAAGAAGTGTTTGAGATGGTGAAAAAAGTATTTCCCTTATAGCCGCGATTCATTATATTGAAGTTTCAGGAAAAATAAGGAGCGTCTTGTTGCGTAAATACTTTATTCACACGATGGGCTGTCAGATGAACGAATACGATTCGCTGCGCATAGCCTCAATACTCGAAAAAATGGGTTTCGCCCAGGCAGAAACAATGGAAGAGGGCGACTACCTTATCGTAAATACATGCAGTGTGAGGGAAAAGCCAAAGCATAAGGCGGATTCATCCATCGGCAGGTTCAAACAGATCAAAAAGAAAAGACCGGATGTCAAAATAGGCTTCTGCGGGTGTGTGGCACAGCAGGACGGCGAGAAAATACTCAAAAACAGCAAATATATAGATTTCGTTGTGGGCACAGACGGACTGGACAGGATGGAAGAGGTCATCGCCTGTGTCGAAAACGGACAGAGAACCTGTGACACGCAGGTGAACGACGGAGAGCTTTCCATAGGCAGTTTCCGCCGCAGTGTCAACGTATCCTCTTTTGTGACCATTATGAAGGGCTGCGATAATTTCTGCAGTTACTGCATAGTTCCCTATGTCAGAGGGCGCGAGAAGAGCCGCACTGTTGAAGAGATTATGGACGAAGTTAAGTATCTTGCGGATAACGGAGCGCGTGAAATTACCCTTTTGGGACAAAATGTAAACTCCTATGGAAAAGGACTTGAAATATCAGTCTCTTTTCCCGAACTTATAAACAGGGTGAGCAGTGTTGAGGGCATCAGGCGCGTCCGGTTCGTGACATCGCATCCCAAAGATTTTTCTGAAGAGCTGATAGACTTAATCAGAGGCAATGAGAAGGTGTGCGAATACCTCCACCTGCCTTTGCAGGCGGGAAGCGACAGGGTTCTGAAAGCCATGAACCGTAAATACACCTATGAGAAATATAAAGATATGGTCATGCGCGCAAAGGCAAAGATGCCGGATATCGCGCTTTCTTCGGATTTCATAGTCGGCTTTCCCGGCGAAACGGAAGAGGACTTTGAATGTACCCTCAGGGCACTGCGCGAGATAGAGTATGACTCCATTTTTGCTTTTGCATATTCCGTGCGACCGGGTACGGCGGCGGAAAAGCTTGTCGACGACGTTCCGGAACAGGTTAAGAAGATGCGCCTTGCAAAGGTGCTGGATCTGCAGAAAGAGATAATCGCCAGACGCTCAAAGGCGTATGAAAACACCGTTGTCGAGGTTATGGTCGAAGGCAGAGGCAAAAGAGATGAGAATCAATTCAGCGGTAGAAACCGTCAGAATAAAGTGGTAAACTTCTCAAGCGATAAGGAACTTAATATCGGCGATTTCGCCAGAGTATACATTACACAGGCAAGACCAAACAGCCTGTACGGAAAAGCTGTCGAGGGAGAATAAAAGATGTACGAAGTGAAGGTCTATAAGGTTATCAGAGAACCGCTTACGTCCAGATATCTTCTTATTCTGGATTCAGTTGACATGACAGAGGAATCTGTTCTCATCCCAATAGGTAAATACGAAGCTGAAAACATTCACTCCAGAAAGTGTACCGGAGGCAAATGCAAGAAATCCGCTTACGATATGCTTTCGCCCATACTCGACGCCGTTGACAGCGTTACGTTCCACAAACTTGTAATAGATAACTGCGACTGCGGAATCTATAAAGCTAATCTGTTCATGGCATCCGGCGGAAAAGATATGAAGATTGACTGCCGCCCGTCCGACGGTGTTTTGCTTGCCATGGACAGAAACGTTCCGATATTTGTAAAGCATCCGTCAGAGTGCTGTGAAATAAACAACTGAAATTATTATCATTAATTTAGTGGGGGTCTAATGAAGAAGGTTGCCGTTGAGGATGCCGTAGGGTACGTCCTCGCATACGATATTACCGAAGTCAATCTTGCCAAAGGGCTTAAACACAGAGCCTATAAGCGCGGGCACATTATTGCCGCGGAAGAGGTTGAACATCTTAAAAGTCTCGGCAGAAGATCAATTTTCATCGAAGACGGTAATTCAACCGGAGTTCACGAAGACGACGCGGCAAGGATCGCGGCGCCGCTCATCGCAGGAAAAAACATAAAATACGACGCGGAAACTTCAGAAGGAAAGGTCAGCTTTTATGCTGAAACAGACGGGCTTTTCAAAGTTGACGAAGAGCGCCTTTTTGAAATAAACAACATCGGCGTACCTTCGCTGCCCACCATACATAATAATATGAGTGTGGAAGCGGGGAAACAGGTTGCCGCATTCCGCATAATCCCCCTTGTCTGCGACCAGAGCGTTATGGACAGAGTGAAGGATATACTCGATACGCCTCTCATTGAGGTTAAACCGTTTGTAATTAAGACCGCTGCCATGCTCATCACAGGAAGCGAAGTTTACGAAGGACGCATCAAGGACGGTTTCCGTCCGAAACTCGAACCGAAACTCAAAAGATGGGGCGTTGAGCTGGTGGATTACCGTGTTGTTCCAGACGAACCGGAAGTGGTCATCAGCGCCGTCAAAGAGATGGCGGAAAAAGCGGATATGCTTATCACAACGGGCGGTACGTCTGTCGACCCTGACGACATTACGGCTCAGGCGCTTCTTGACGCGGGCGTTACATACGAAATGAAAGGTTCCCAGATACAGCCGGGAAATAACATGACCATGGGCTATTACGGCGACAAGCCGGTATGCGCGATACCTGCTGCGGCTCTGCACTTCACAGCCACAAGCTTCGACATACTTCTGCCCAGAATACTTGCCGGCGAAAAGATCGGCAAAAAAGATATGGCGCTCCTCGCACACGGCGGGCTTTGCCATTTCTGCAGTAAATGCGTTTATCCCATCTGTCCTTTCGGGAGGGGCTGACAAATGAAAGTTTCAAGACATAAAGCAAAAGAGATACTCTATTCCATAGCATGCATGCCCGAAACGGAAGAGGTTGACGTGCGCGACAGCTATATGCGTGTTCTGGCGGAGGATATTCTTACTGAAAGGGATTACCCCGACTGCCGCAAATCTGCTGTGGACGGATATGCGCACATCCCCGGGCACTCAAGCTATGACCAGATAGGCGAAACGGGTGCAGGACGCAAAGGCGCGGAATCTATAAGCGGCGACGAAACTGTTTTTGTTATGACAGGCGGAAACGTGCCTGACAATGCGCTTGCTGTAGCCCGTGTGGAAGACTGCAAAATTGAGAACGGCAGGGTGGTTATCCCTGAATGTAAAAACGGCGAAAATATCAATAAAATTGCGGAAGAGAACTCAAAAGGCGACGTTGCCGCTTCAAAGGGCAGTGTTGTGACCGACGGGCTTTTCCCTGTGCTGTTCTATCTGGGCAGGGGCAGGGTTAAAGTTTACAAACGTCCGAAGATCGGCATTTTTGTCACAGGTGACGAGATACTTGAAGCGGGTGAAGAATACCGCAAAGGGTTTGTTTATAATACGAATAAATATATCCTCGAATCCATGTTCAGAAAACACGGGTTCGATTTTGAATACGCTGGACATGTGAAAGACAGCAAAGAGGACGTTGCCGAAGCGTTTGAGATGATGTCCGAAAAATACGATATTATCATCTCGTCCGGCGGCATTTCCATGGGCAAATATGACTATGTGAAAGAGGTTTTCAATACCTGCGGGTACGAGATACTCTTTTCAAGAACCGGCATAAAACCCGGAAGTCCCCTCATGACTGCCAAAAAAGACGGATGCACCTTCATCGGAATGCCCGGATACCCCGCGGCTTTCATGACAAATCTGGTGTTTTACATCATACCGTTTCTCAAAAAATGTTACGGATACGAAACTTTTGAAAATGAAGAAGTGAATGTTGTTACGGGCGGTAAAACCTCATGCAAAGAGGGCAGGTTCGACATAAACCGTGCAGTGGTGCGGGCTGAAAACGGCGTTCTGACGGCTTTTGATGCGGGTACGCAGAAGACGTCGCACTTTATAAGTTTTGCCCGTGTGAACGCACTTCTGCTTCTGGACGAAGAGACGGGAAGCCTTGATAAAGGGGATTCAGCGAGGGCAATTTTTCTGTGATTGTTAAATTTTAACCTTGTAATTTTTTTGCTGGGTTATTTTCGATAAATATTGTTCTTTGTTGAAATATAAGCTATACTCCTCATGTAATAAAACTTATTTAATGAGGAGAATAACATATGGGCAAGCAGCTTGTGCACAACTTTCTTGGCGAGGCTCCGAACTGGTATAAACTTACTGTTTTGGGCTTTTTAGTTGCCAATCCTTTTCTGCTTGCAATATTCGGGTCTTTTTTCACTGGCTGGGTAATAATTGCAGAATTCATATTCACCCTTGCCATGGCTCTGAAATGTTATCCTCTGGCTCCCGCTGGTCTCATAGCTCTTGAATGTGTTGTGATGGGACTTACTTCACCGGCAACGGTCTATCACGAAACACACGCAAATTTCCCCGTTATCATGCTTCTGATGTTCATGGTGGCGGGCATACACTTTATGAAGGACGGACTGCTGTTCGTATTCACAAAACTCCTCATAAACGTCAGGTCAAAGGTTTTTCTGTCGCTTTTGTTCTGTTTTGTCAGTGCTTTTCTTTCGGCATTTCTTGATGCTCTTACGGTTACTGCTGTGATAATAGCGGTTGCATACGGTTTTTATTCCGTATACCACGCGTATGCTTCAGACGATGAAGCGGAAGAGTATGCGGTCGACGACGACAGTCTGATTCTTGATGCACACAAGGCTGATATGGAACAGTTCAAAGGTTTTCTGCGTAATCTTATGATGCATGCGGCGGTGGGTACTGCTCTTGGCGGTGTTACAACAATGGTCGGCGAGCCGCAGAACCTTATTATCGCTGAAAAGATGAAATGGCACTTCGCAGACTTTATTGTTCATACATACAGAGTTACGTTTCCCGTTCTGATATCCGGTCTTGCAACATGCTGGGCACTTGAAAAGACAAAGATATTCGGCTACGGTTATCAGCTTCCTGAAAACGTATACGATGTTCTTAAGAAGAACGTTGAAAAACAGGCGGAAGAGATAGATGCCTCTGGCAAAATGAAGCTTATCGTTCAGGGAGTTGTGGGCGTTCTGCTTGTTCTTTCCCTTGCGCTTCACCTTGCGGAGGTCGGAGTTATCGGTCTGTTCCTCATAGTTCTTCTGGCGGCTTTCAACGGCGTTATCAGCGAACACGAGATAGGTCACGCTTTCACTGAGTCTCTGCCGTTCACGGCTCTTCTGGTTGTGTTCTTTGCCGTGGTTGCAGTCATACACGATCAGCATCTTTTCAAACCTGTTACGGACTACGTTCTTGCAATGTCAGGACACGCACAGCTCGGGGCATATTTCGTTGCCAACGGCGTTCTTTCTGCTGTTTCCGACAACGTATTCGTTGCGACTGTTTATATGAACGAAACCATAAGCGGTTTTAAAGACATAGTTCCTCTTCTCGGCACCCATGAGGGTCTCACACCGGAACAGGCGGGAAGAATCGAACACCTCTCAAAACTGGCAGCCTCCATCAACACCGGAACCAATATTCCTTCCGTTGCCACACCCAACGGTCAGGCGGCGTTCCTTTTCCTTCTGACATCTGCTCTCGCGCCTCTGATAAGGCTTTCATATGTTGAGATGGTAAAACTGGCTCTGCCCTACACCATAGTTATGAGCATAACAGGCTTTGCCGCGACGATCTACCTTCTATAATTATTTAAAAAGTAAGGCTTATTTTTGTAGAGGACATATTTTCTCCCTTGTTTTTAAACTTGTGATTCTGTAAAATCGCGTATTGTGTGCTATACGCATGAGGAGAATACACAATGAACATGGGTAAGGTATTCACTGCCAATTTTTTAGGTGATGCGCCCAAGTGGTATAAGCTCACCATTCTCTGTTTCTTAATTCTGAACCCGATCCTGCTTTTAACTGTCGGCTCATTTATTACCGGCTGGGTGCTGATCATTGAATTTATATTCACCCTTGCCATGGCTCTTAACTGTTATCCGCTCCCGCCTGCAGGACTTCTTGCAGTGGAGGCAGTTGTTTTGGGCATGACATCCCCAGCGACCGTTTATGAGGAAGCACACGCTAACTTTCCGGTTATCATGCTTCTGATGTTCATGGTTGCCGCTATCTACTTTATGAAGGATATGCTGCTCTTCATCTTTTCCAGACTGCTTGTGAATATACGTTCAAAGATGATGCTGTCGCTTTTCTTCTGCTTCGCCGGAGCATTTCTTTCGGCATTTCTTGATGCGCTCACCGTTACAGCGGTGGTCATCTCTGTTGCATATGGATTTTACAAGGTTTATCACGAGTATGCGTCATCGCTTAACGATGTTGAATACAGTGTGGGCAACGACGGGAATATCCCTGCGGAACACCTTGACGACCTTGACCAGTTCAGAGGCTTTCTGCGCAATCTTATGATGCACGCCGCCGTCGGTACGGCTTTGGGCGGTGCATGTACGCTGGTTGGCGAACCGCAGAACCTTATTATCGGTGAAAAGATGAAATGGCACTTTGCCGATTTCTTCATCCATGCCGCGCCCGTTTCCATACCTGTTCTGCTGACGGGGCTTGCCACCTGTCTTCTGCTTGAAAAGATTAAGATAATGGGTTACGGTTTTCAGCTTCCGCAGAATGTTTATGAAGTTCTGAAACGCAACGTAGAGAAAGACGCCGAAAAGATGGACACATCCAGAAAGCTGAAACTCATCATTCAGGGGATTCTGGGCGTTGGACTTGTTCTTTCGCTGGCGTTTCATATTGCAGAGGTCGGCGTTATCGGTCTGACACTCATCGTCCTGCTTACAGCTCTTAACGGTATTGTGAGCGAACACGATATCGGTCACGCCTTTACTGAGGCGCTTCCCTTCACGGCTCTGCTGGTTGTTTTCTTCGCCATAGTGGCTGTCATACACGATCAGGAGCTTTTTAAGCCTGTTATAGGCTACGTTCTCAGTCTTCACGGACACGCTCAGCTAGGTGCATATTTCGTTGCTAACGGGGTGCTGTCTTCAATTTCTGATAACGTTTTCGTTGCGACTGTGTATATGAACGAGACCATGAGTCATTTCAGTGATGTTGCTCCGCTTCTCGGACATCATTCAACTGATCTTTCGCCTGAAAATTTCCAGAGACTGGAACATCTTGCTAAACTTGCGGTGTCTATCAACATGGGGACCAACATCCCTTCTGTTGCCACACCTAACGGTCAGGCAGCGTTTCTGTTCCTTCTGACATCGGCTCTTGCGCCTGTCATAAAGCTTTCGTATATGGAAATGGTGAAGCTGGCTCTGCCGTACACTGTAACAATGAGTATTGCAGGTTATCTGGCAACAATATACCTTTTGTAAGCAATTGTTAAATAAAATAAACCTGCCCAGACGGGCAGGTTCAGTTTGTTGACAAACTAAGCTTAGTAAAAAACAATGAGACTGCTTCGTTGCTAAGCTCCTCGCAGAGACGTTTTTTCTTTCCGTCTTTGCGAGCGGAGCGAAGCAATCTCGTCTTTATAAGATTTTGTCATCAGTCTGAACCCGCCTAAACGGGCAGGTTTATTTATTTTTATATCATTTATGTATCATTTAGCTTTTTATATACACAAAATAATGCTAATATTAATTATTCGGTGATCAATGCAAGAAGACAGATTTTCAAACATAACAATTCTTTATGTGGAAGATGAACCAGCTATCAGAGAAGGGCTTCAAAGGTTTTTTCAACGCCGCTCCGGCACTATCTATCTTGGGGCAAACGGGCAGGAAGGACTTGAGCTTTTTGAGAAGCACAAACCTGACATAGTGGTTACGGATATCCGTATGCCCGTTATGGACGGGCTGGCGATGTCCCGCAGGATAAAAGAGGTGTCTCCAGACACTCCCATAGTCATCACAACAGGTCATAACGATGAAGAGTTTCTGCTTAAGGCGATTGACGTCGGCGTTGACAAATACATCAAAAAACCTGTTGATTTCAAGGAACTTATGAAGGTCATACTGCATCTTTCGTCTGCAGTTCACTATAAAAAACAGCTTGAAGAACAGAACAAGTTCTTTCGCGAGCTGATGGATCTCAACCCCAATTTTCTGGCAACAATCGAAGGCTCGCAATGCACTTATATAAACGATTCTTTTCTGAGCTTTCTCAAGTGTACAGGGCTTGAGGATTTCAATCTTCGTTACGGTTCTCTGGAAAAAGCTTTTGTCGATAAAGACGATTCGTTTTACGCAGGGAAAAAGATAACCGAATGGATTGACACCGCCGCACAGGACAGGCAGACAAGCCGTATCGTTGTCATGAGACCGGACACCAGCGTTGATGATGACGAATCCACTTTTATCCTCACTGTCAGGCACGTTCCCGGCAAGAACGAATATCTTCTGTCTTTTGCCGACGTTACCCATCTTGAAATGGAGAAACAGCTTTATATGATACTGTCTCTTCAGGATCCGCTTACAAAAGTATATAACCGAAAAAAATTCTTCGACGAGATAGAGAAAGAGGTGGAGAGAGTCAACCGTTACGGACAAAAACTCTCCCTGATAATGATGGATGCCGACTACTTCAAAAATATTAACGATATCTTCGGTCACTCTGTGGGAGATAAAGTGCTGATACAGCTTACGGAGCTTATCCGTAAAGGTATACGCAAAACGGATATTCTTGCCCGTTACGGCGGCGAGGAGTTTGCCGTGCTTATGCCCGGAACGGATGCCGAGGGTGCTTTTGAAATAGCCGACAGACTGCGCAACTCCATAGCGTCGTATGAATTTCCCATCTGCAAGGAAGTAACCTGCAGTTTCGGTGTCGCCGAGTTCGCAGAGACCGACACCATTGACAGTTTCGTACAGAAAGCGGACATTGCGCTTTATGAGGCTAAGAGCAAAGGGCGCAACAATGCCCAGATGTTTGAAGGCGGCTCATTCAGATGCAGCATGTAACCCTTTCAGTTTAATATTGATTAAAGCTTTGCTGTGTGTTAGTTTCTGGTGTGGTACAGTGTACCTGACTGGAGTTTATCGTGGAAAATCTCTTCGCAAAAGACTTTCTTACGCTTGGCAGACAGGCGGATGATATAAGACAAAAGTTGTGGGGCAAAAAAAGCTTTTTTGTCCGCAACCTTCACCTTAACTATACTAATATCTGTGTGAGTAAATGCCGTTTCTGCGCATTCGCAAAGGATATCGGGGACGACGGTTCATATCTTTATGAAATAGATCACATGGTTAAATATGTCGATGAAAAAGCTCCCGATGCCAGAGAGATACATATCGTAGGCGGTTTACACCCTGACAAACCTTTCAAATTTTATACCGACGCGGTTTCCGCACTGAAAACTGCGTATCCCGAGAAGACCATCAAAGCGTTCAGCGCTGTTGAGATAGACTATTTTTCTAAAATATCAAATCTTTCTGTTACAGAGGTGCTTAAAGCACTCAAACAGTCCGGGCTTGAAATGATGCCCGGCGGCGGCGCCGAGATATTCGACCCTGAAGTCAGAAACATTATCTGTCCGGAGAAGATACCCGCAGAAAGATGGCTGGAGATACACAGGACAGCTCACGGACTGGGTATATTGACCAATGCCACCATGCTTTACGGGCATATTGAGAAAGATGAACATAAGATTCGCCATCTTGAGACTCTGCGTGCGTTACAGGATGAAACAGGCGGTATTCAGGCTTTTATCCCGCTCTCTTTCCACCCTGCCCACACCTTTCTTAGCCATATTCCGGCGTCTACTGGTGTTGAAGACCTTAAGACCATAGCCGTTTCCAGAATAATTCTGGATAACGTACCCCATATAAAAGCTTACTGGGTGATGCTCGGCGAGAAGACCGCTCAGGTTGCTCTGCGTTTTGGCGCGGATGATCTTGACGGAACGATCGTTAAGGAGAATATAACCCACGCCGCCGGAGCCATGAGCAGCGAAGGGCTGACAGTGAACCAGATGGCGGATTTTGCGCGTTCCGCGGGACTGACCGCAGTTGAGCGCGATGCGTTCTATAACGAAATAGAGGTATACGGCTGATATATGGCTGATTACATATTCTTAAACCCGTCACCTAACCTGTTGAAAGTAGCGGAGAATGTCCGCAACAGAGGCTTTGATGTCAAGCTGGTGAAGAACGAGCAGTTTCCCGATATCACTGCGGAGAACGTTCATGTGTTCTTCGACGGCGGCTATCGCACGTTCTATCAGAACGAACCGGGACTTGGCAACTCAAAGCGCTTTATGAAACTTAAAAAATCATTTCTGCCCGGTTTCAGCGTTCGCGGAGTGTCCGGCGAACTGCGTGGAATTTCCAAAGGGCTTGGCTGCGGCGATATAATCGACCTTTCACTGTTCAGACGTCAGGCGCTTGAAGATAACAACATTGTCACGTCGCCTGTGTCCAGCGCTTCCAGCTTTTCCGCCATTGCAGAGGACAACGGCAACGCCGTTATTGTTACAGGCTATCTTGAGTTTGTGGCGGGAAGCGAAAAACTTTCATTGTATGACACCGATTTTGATATAAACGATGCCCTTGGCAACGACTATATAATTTTCATGTGCGACGGTCGCAGGATTGAAATGTGCCGCTCAGGCAACAGGCTTGTGATAATCGGCAGTAAAAGTTCCGATAACCTCGCATTTTTAAGCTCTAAACTGCATTTTCTGAACAAATTCAGCTTTAAAAGGGTCAAAGAGCTGGTAATCTCACGCAACAGAATGCCGTGGGTGATGAACAGTCTGGACAAAAAGCTGATATTGCTTAACGACTTCAGTTATTTTAACATTTCCGTTAAGCTGACCTCCGAATGGTTTGATAAGGTAGGTAAACAGATATGCGCAGACAGGCAGCGGTAGCGGGATATTTCTATCCGGCTGATAAAGACGGGCTTACAGAATTTTTCAAAGAAAACACTTTCACACTTCCTAAAAAAAATGCGCTGATGGTTATTGTGCCGCATGCCGGCTATGTCTATTCCGGAGCGACCGCTTTTAAGACTTTGTCATCGGTCAATATTCCGGAGCATGTCGTTATTATGGGACCGAACCACTCCGGTGCGGGTGCCGTTCTTTCGGTTTATCCGGAAGGCGAATGGGAAACCCCTTTCGGCGATGCAATAATTGACGAGGGTATTGTGAACACCCTTTGTTTATCAGGTATCTTTGAAAGGGACACACAGGCTCATCGCAGGGAACATTCTGTGGAAGTTATCGTACCTATGCTCAAGTTTTTGCGTCCTGATGTAAAAATTACATGCATAACAGTAAAAAATATGCATAAAAACACTTTAAAATCTGCTGCGGAAGTATTATTTTCATCTGTTAGAGACAAAAATGCGCTGATCGTGGTGAGTTCTGATATGAATCACTTTGAAAATGCGCAGATAACAGAGCAAAAAGACTCGATTGCAATTGATGCTCTGTTGAAATCCGATGAAAATATGCTGTATAATAGCGTGTTTACGAACAGTATATCAATGTGCGGCATCTTCCCAGCTTACATTGGTTTGCACTATTGCGGACTTTGCGGCGCACATAAAGCAGAACTGGTCGAACACACACACAGCGGCATCGTTTCCGGCGACTTTAACAGTGTTGTTGGTTATGCCGGATTAATATATTCAAAGGTGATTCATGAGAGTTAGAACAGCAGTATTTCCTGTTGCGGGGCTTGGAACAAGGCTTTTGCCTGCGACAAAATCCATCCCGAAAGAGATGGTTACGCTTATCGACAAACCGCTGATACAATATGCAGTTGAAGAGGTTATCGCGGCAGGCATAGAGCGGGTCATCTTCGTTTCCGCCAGAAGCAAACGCGCTCTGGAGGACTATTTCGATAATACGCCGGAGCTTGAATATCAGCTTGAATCTAACGGAAAGGTGAAGGCTCTGGAGGAGATGCGCAGAATATCCGAAATGTGCGACATCACATACGTCCGCCAGAAAAACCCTAACGGGCTTGGGCATGCAGTTCTCTGCGCAAAGGATGCTGTCGGCAATGAACCGTTCGCTGTGATACTGCCCGACGATATAATAATGAGCAAAGTGCCTGTTACTGCGCAGCTTGTAGAACAGTTCAACCGGACAAGGAAATCCGTTATCTCTCTTATGGAGGTACCGGACGAGGATACTTCTAAATACGGAATTGTCGTTCCCGGGGAAAGAGTTGACGACAGGATGATGAGACTTGAGGGAATGGTGGAGAAACCGAAGAAGAATCCGCCGTCAAACCTTGCGATAATCGGAAGGTATATACTGACCAGCGAGGTTATGGACGCTCTTCAAACCATACCAAGAGGTGCCGACGGCGAGATACAGCTTACGGACGCCCTTCTCGAAGTGGCAAAATCTAGCAGAGTATACGGCTATAGTTTTGAAGGAAAAAGATTTGACTGCGGTAATAAGTTCGGGCTGTTCGAGGCAGCTGTGAACTTTGCGCTGGACAGGGAAGATATGCGCGAACACGCAATAAAAATTATAAAAGGTATGCAAATCTGACACCGTGAGAGGTGGGTCAAATGCAGGACAGAATTGAGAAAATTAAATTCATCCACGGATTATTCAAAAAAGAACTGGATGAGCTTTTAAGGTTTGCAAACTCTGCCAAAGCAAGTCTGACAGAGACGCAGGGTCCCCCTATGGACATTGTTATAAGTGATAAGGATGTCAGTATTTATGTCGAACTGCCGGGGATTTCCTCTGAGGATTTCACCGTTTACCAGTTGGACGATCTTGTTGTTGTGGAAGGCATGAGACCGAAAGAGAGTATGGAACAGGTACGATATATACGTGTTGAGCGGGAAACGGTATGGTTTCGCAGGGTGGTTCGTTTGCCTTTCTGCGTTAACGATTCCGATACCACCGCAAAACTGAAAGACGGAGTGCTTACAGTCAGAATATCCAGATGCGCTTGCGAACTTGAGTGATTGAGAGGAGATAAACATGGAACAATTCGAGCAGGAAATAAACATACCCGATGAGCTTCCGCTCCTTCCCGTAAGGGACATTGTGGTTTTCCCATACATGGTTCTGCCGCTTTATGTCGGCAGGGAACAGAGCATCGCCGCCGTTAACGAGGCGCTGAACGAGGACAGGCTGATATTTCTTGCCTGCCAGAAAGATGCATCTGTAGAAGACCCAGAAAAAGACGAGATATACAAGGTCGGCACAGTTGCCGTCATTCTGCGTATGCTCAAGATGCCGGACAGCAGAGTTAAACTGCTGATTCAGGGTATCAAACGCGCGAAGATAACAGAATATGTTGAGAGCGATCAGGGTATGCGCGTTAAGATAGAGCAGATAAACGATTCCGCCAAACAGGAGAACATCGACGAGCAGGCGCTCCTTCGCCACTCAAAAGAGCTTCTCAGCAAAGCGGTTTCACTTGGCAAACCCATGCTTCCGGATCTGCTTGCGGTAATCGACAGTATCGACGAACCGGGTAAACTGGCGGATATAATCGTGTCCAACCTCGGACTTAAGATGGACGAAGGGCAGGAGGTTCTTGAGATAGAAAATCCTGTGGACAGGCTGAAAAAAGTAGGCGAACTGCTCAACCGTGAGATATCCATTCTGGAAGTTCAGCAGAAGATAATGAACGATGCCAGAGGTGAGATAGACAAGAGCCAGAAAGAGTATTTCCTCCGCGAACAGCTCAAAGCCATCAAAAAAGAGCTGGGAGAAGAGGACGACTTTCAGGTCGAAATGGATGAGTACGCCAAAAAGATAAAGAAATGCAAAATGCCGAAAAAGGTGAACGATGAGGCGGTGAAACAGCTCGACAGGCTGTCGAAGATGCACCCCGATTCTGCCGAGGCAACAGTTGCAAGAACATATCTCGACTGGATGGTGGAGGTGCCTTGGAGCAAAGCCACCAAAGATATGATAGATATTAAGAACGCAAAGAAGATATTGGATGAGGATCACTTCGGTCTGGAAGAGGTGAAGGACAGAATTCTGGACTTCCTCGCTCTGCGCAAGCTGAAAAACGACCTGAAAAGCCCGATCCTCTGCCTTGCGGGACCTCCCGGAGTGGGCAAGACCTCGCTGGGCATGTCCGTTGCGAAAGCCATGGGAAGAAAATACGTCCGCATGTCCCTCGGCGGCGTTAGGGACGAAGCGGAAATACGCGGTCACAGGAGAACGTATATCGGTGCGCTCCCGGGCAAGATAATTCAGGGGATGAAGACAGCGGGAACTAACAACCCTGTCTTTATGCTGGATGAAATTGATAAGCTCGGCTCCGACTTCCGGGGCGACCCGTCGTCCGCTCTGCTTGAGGTGCTTGACCCCGTGCAGAACGTGTCCTTTACTGATCACTACATGGGCGTGCCTTTCGACCTGTCGAAAGTGCTGTTCATCACCACTGCGAACTACCTCGACCCGATACCTCCGGCGCTTAAGGACAGGATGGAGATAATCAACATCCCCGGATATACGGAAGAGGAAAAGATAAAGATAGCCGAAAAATATCTGATACCCAGACAGAAAAAAGAGAACGGCATAGACGACCACGAAGTGACGTTCACCAAAAAAGCTCTGTCTGAACTTATCTCCGGCTATACAATGGAGAGCGGACTGCGTAACCTTGAGCGGACTATCGGTACTGTGTTCAGAAAAATAGGGCGCAAGATAGCGGAGGGCGATAAAGCGGCATCGTTTGTCGTTACCGACAAATCACTTGAAAAATATCTCGGTCCTATAAAATTCCTCGGCGAAGACGCTCTGAAAGAGAATGAGGTCGGTGTTGTAACGGGACTTGCGTGGACACCGGTCGGCGGGGAAGTGCTTTTTGTCGAATGTACTAAGTTCAAGGGAAAGGGCGTGCTGAACGTTACAGGACAGCTCGGCGACGTTATGAAAGAATCTTCAAGAGCCGCAATGACGTATGTCCGTACCATCGGTGAAAAATACGGCATAACCAACGAGGACTTTGAAAGTTTAGACATACACGTTCACGTTCCTGCCGGAGCGATACCGAAAGACGGCCCCAGCGCTGGTATAACAATGGCGACTGCTATTCTGTCTTGTCTGACAGGAAAAAAAGTGGAAAAGAGCCTTGCTATGACAGGCGAGATAACCATCACAGGGAAAGTCCTGCCCATCGGCGGACTTAAAGAAAAACTGCTGGCGGCAAAACGCCACGGCATTAAAAAGGTACTGGTTCCCGCGAAGAACGAAAAAGATCTCCGCGGTCTTCCGAAATATGTAACTAAAGCTCTTGAGATAGTTTACGTCAGCACGTTTGACGAAGTTGTCCCGCACGCGCTTATTGATTAAATATTCAAATATTCAAAAAGCCCTCTTGTTTTTCAGGAGGGCTTTTCTTATATTGATGTTGAATATCAATATTTTTTGTCGGAGTTATTATGTCCTCAAAACTTATAGAAAAAAGCTTTAACATAGGTGGAATGACCTGTGCGGCTTGTGTGCGCCGTGTTGAGAAAAAGCTCGGAAAGGTTGAAGGAGTCAATTCAGTTGCTGTCAATCTTGCGACTAATTCTGCCGCAGTCGAATACGATCCGTCGGTTGTTGATATAGACGATATAGCGCAGGAGATAGAGCGTATCGGTTATGTTTACAAAGGCGTGGACAAGGACATTACTGACGACGAGACGGAAACATATTATGCAAAATCTCTGAAACTTTCGGCTCCAGTGGCATTTATAGTCTTTCTGTTTTCAATGGTCATTATGCCGCCCCACGAATATATGGGTATTACGAACTGGGTGATGATGTTCCTTTCCCTTTATGTCATGTATTTCGGCGGGCGTTCATTCTATAAGATAGCGTGGAAAAACCTTAAAAACCGTACATCGGACATGAACACTCTGCTGGCTCTGGGTACGCTGTCAGCGTTCTCATATTCGGCTGCGGTGACAATATATCCTAAATTCTTTGAGCAGCAAGGCGCGGCACATGTTTACTATGACGCGTCAGTGGTTATCATCACGTTCATACTGCTTGGAAAACTCCTTGAAACCAGAGCCAAAAAGAAAGCGGCAGGCGCCATTGAGGCACTCCTTAACCTTGCGCCTAAGACCGCTACGATAATTGAGAACGACGGCGAACGCGAAGTTGCCGCTTCAACGCTTAAAATAGACGACGTTATCCGCGTTAAACCGGGCGGTTCCATCGCTGTTGACGGCATTGTGGAACACGGTCAGGGCAGTGTGGATGAGTCTATGCTTACGGGCGAATCCGTACCGGTTTCAAAACGGTTGAACGACAGCCTTTTCGCCGGAACAATACTGACATCAGGAACTCTTCTTTATAAAGCGACCTCCGTCGGTACGGACACCGTACTTGCGGGAATCATAAAGGCGGTTAAAGGTGCAACAGCGTCCAAACCGCGCGTGCAGAGAATGGCGGATCAGGTTTCCGCAGTGTTTGTCCCGACAGTTCTTGTAATCGCGGCTATAACGTTTCTGGTATGGATAACCATGGGACCAAGCCCTGTGCTGACCAACAGTCTGCTGGCTTTCGTCTCCGTGCTTATAGTTGCGTGTCCCTGTGCGATGGGACTTGCAACCCCGACGGCTGTTATGGTTGCCACGGGGCGGGGCGCATCCGAGGGAATACTTGTCAAGAACGGAGAAACCCTTGAAAAGGCGTGCAAGGTCAACAGAGTGATATTTGATAAAACAGGCACACTGACAACCGGAAAACTGAGGGTCGAAGACGTGCATACGGCTGTAGGATATACAGAAAACAAACTTCTTTCTTATGCCGCATCTCTGGAAACGCTGTCTGAGCATCCTCTGGCAAAGGCGGTTGTTACTTTTGCCAACGAGAAAGGCGCTGTGATTCATGGAGTTGAAAGCTTTATAAACATAGACGGCGAGGGCGTGAAAGGGAAAATCGAAGACAGAGAAGTTCTTGTAGGTAAACTGGATTTTCTTAAAAGCAACGGTGTTGAAGCTCCTCAGTCTGATTTTTCCGGTTCGCATGTGTACGTTGCTGTGGATGGAGTTTACGTCGGTTTGTTCGGTGTGGCGGACACCGTTAAAGAAGATGCGGTCGATACGGTGGCGAAACTTAAAAAAATGAACATAGTTCCTGTAATAATTTCCGGAGACAATGCAAAATCTGTTAAGAGCGTTGCAGAAAAACTTGATATATATGAGTATTTCAGCGGTGTAAGTCCCAAGGGCAAGCTTGAAAAACTCCATGAATACAGAAACAACGGCGACGTGGTTGCCATGGTCGGCGACGGTATCAACGATGCGGCTGCTCTGGCAGCGAGCGACGTAGGTTTCGCCATGAGCGGCGGAACAGAGGTTGCCATGCAGTCGGGAGATATAACCATCATCGGCGACAAAACCGACAGAATTGTTAAAGCTATCAAACTGTCAGGTTACACGCTGGCGATAATAAGAGAGAACCTGTTCTGGGCATTTTTCTATAATATAGTGCTTATACCCCTTGCGGCAGGCGTTTTTTACCCTGCTTTCGGCATACGTCTGATGCCTATGTATGCGGGCGTAGCTATGGCGTTCTCTTCAGTAAGTGTTGTAAGTAACTCTCTGAGGCTTAAAATTAAGAAGCTTTGACACAGAAGCGCTTCATCCTCGCGCCGAGAATCTGACCGGCAACTGAGAACAGAAGGAAAAGCGGAATGTATGTCCACGGGGTATGCGTTGCTATGCGGATGACCGCTACGACCGGAATAGGTGCGTGAACGCAGGCGAACCATGCCAGAGAAAACTTTCTGGTATTGGCTCTTATCCAGCCGAAAGGTAAATTCAAAATAAATGCAATCACACATATTGCAATAACGCCTTGAATTGATGTCATAGTTTCTATATAAGACTGAAATGAGGTTTTGTAAATGAAAATTTTGTTAATCGGTATAGGCGGATTTCTTGGAGCCATCGCAAGGTTTTATACTACAAAATGGACGAATAGCCTGATAACAGACAGGATTCCGTTTGGAACAGTGGTCGTTAACGTTATCGGTTCTTTCATTTTGGGTCTTGTTGTTGTGCTTTCAGTGGAAAAGCTTGTAGCGAGTGAGGATCTCAGACTGTTTATAGGTGTCGGCATGCTTGGCGCGTTCACAACCTTTTCAACTTTTTCTGTTGAAACGGTCTACCTGCTTGAAGATGGTGCAATAATTCCCGCTTTCGTGTATATCGCATGCAATCTTTTTCTTAGCCTTCTTGCGGCATACGGCGGTGTTTTGCTTGCCAGACAGTTGGTGTGATGGGATTTTTGAAGAGCGTCAAATGTCCGGTTTTCAATGCCGAGCGCATCAAAGAGGTACCCGAAAGGACTGATTATACCATTCAGATCGGTGGCGAATGTGAGAAGACGGGCATATATAAATTGGATGAATTTCTGTCCAATTTTAAGATACGCACGGTCACCAGCAGACTGACCTCTGTTTCCAAATGGAGTGTCAGAGCGGACTGGCAGGGAATTCTGTGGCAGGATTTTTTAGATTGGGCGAAACCGACGGCTGACTATAAATATATGTATACAGAGAGCTGGGGCGGTTATAAAACATCTCTGGCGGCGGAACTCCTAATGAACCCGCGTGTTATAATATGCACAGGTGTGGCAGGAGAAGAGATTGAACACGAATATGGCGGTCCTTTGCGGATGGTCATTCCGAATCAATGGGGTTTCAAAAGCTGTAAATGGCTTAAAAAGATATATTTTACAGATGAGTATGTCAGAGGCTTCTGGGAGGCGAACGGTTACGGCGACGACGGAACCATTCTTCCATGTATGGTTGAGGACGTAAATACGGGAAAACATGTCCGCATCAAAGGCGGAGAAGTTACGGAGTTTTAATATGGCTGGAAATACATTCGGAAAGAATTTTACCATAACGACATTCGGCGAAAGCCACGGCAAAGCGGTAGGCGTTGTAATTGACGGCTGCCCGCCTAGCGTTGAGCTTTCATTGGAATATGTCCAGAAAGAACTGGACAGACGCAGACCGGGACAGAGCGAGGTATCAACACCCCGCGATGAATCCGATACTGTGGATATCTACAGCGGTATATTTGAAGGCAAGACAACCGGAACCCCTATAATGATGATGGTGTTCAACAAGAACCAGATGTCCAGAGACTATGACGCAGTCAAAAATCTGTTTCGCCCCGGACATGCTGATTTTACATATTTTTCTAAATACGGTATCCGCGACCACAGAGGGGGCGGGCGTTCATCAGCCCGTGAGACTATCGGACGCGTTTGCGGCGGCGCAGTGGCAAAGGCTGTGCTGACACAACTTGGTATAGACATTAAGGGATATGTCATTCAGGTGGGTCCTCACAAGGCTGTTAAAAGAGATTTCGATTTTATAGAGAAGAATATCATCAGAACCTGTGACTCCGATGCGGTGCAGGCTATGACTGATTATATATTGGATGCGAAGAATGACGGCGATTCTGTCGGCGCTATTGTTGAGGTCACAATAAAAGGGGTGCCTGTCGGTGTGGGCGAGCCTGTATTCGACAGACTGAACGCTAACCTCGCTAAGGCGATACTCTCCGTCCCTGCCGTTAAAGGGATAGAGTTCGGCAGCGGTTTTGCGGCGGCTCTCATGCGCGGCAGTGAACACAACGACGAAGTGACCAGATACGGCTTCCTTTCAAATAATGCAGGCGGTACGCTAGGCGGTATGGCAAGCGGACAGGATATTGTGTTCCGTTTCGTTGTTAAGCCGGCAAGCTCCATAACTGTCCCCAAAAGAGGGATTGATCTATACGGGAACGAGAAGATAATTATAACCGAAGGTCGTCACGACCCATGTGTCGCTCCCCGTGTCGTACCAGTAGCAGAAGCCATGTCCGCAGTCACTGTTCTCGATATGATAATGTCAGACAGGGCGATAGCGAAGTTTTTAAATGGCGTCATAAACAATTAAATTAAAAAAAATTGAAATAAGTGGTTGACTTCATAAGTCAGATTAGATATAACACATCTCCGCTTGAGACACACCTTGAATGGTGAAAAAGTTCAGACGGAAAAAGTTGATAGAAAAAGAAAAAAGTAGTTGACAAGGCGGGTTGAATCAAGTAAGCTCACCCTCCTGCAAGAAGCCGTAAGGCGGAAGACAGGCAACGAAGAAGATGTTAGAAAATGCGGCATCGCAAGATGCCGATTGCTTTTTAAAAGGTCTGAAAAAGATTTTTAAAAAAGCTAAAAAAGAGATTGACAAAGGTGAGTAAGTTTGATAGATTCACCAGCCGCTTGAAAGAGCGGGAAGCTCGAAAGACCAATGCTGACAAGGTGCAGGACGCACCTCGCGGAGACCGAACGAAATGCTTT
>JBFWLW010000015.1:0-63321 GCA_050251945.1 Deferribacterales bacterium
TTTTGATATGCTCTCGGCAATAACTAATGACATGCTTACCTCCGCATATTTTAACGCAAGAGACATGCCATATTATAACTCTATAATATTCAAATGGTTCTATAAATAAAGGTGTGCAAATTATGCACAGAACATGCAGAAAAGTTACAGCCTAGTTAATTCTATAATCTTAGGAATATTGTTGACAATCTGATATACGGGTGTATATATATCGTTCTGAATATAAATACGGGGTGAAAAAAATGAATAAGAAATTACTAATACTTATTTTAGGTCTTAACGGCTTCATCGTGATGGCGGACAACTGGGTCGTTTCTCCCATCCTGCCTGCAATATCGGGAGACATAGGAACTAGTGTCACAAAAGCAGGTCTTCTGATATCTGCTTATATGATTCCTTTCGGAGTTTTTCAGCTTATCTTCGGACCGCTGGCGGACAGATACGGCAAACGGCAGGTGATAAACGTTTCCATGATAATGTTTACCATAGCGACAGCGTTATGCGCAATCGGAACGAATCTTACCGATCTCAGCGTATACAGAGCTCTTACGGGTGCATTTGCCGCAGCTGTAATGCCGATTTCGCTGGCACTCATCGGCGACATTTTCCCAATGGAGGAACGTCAGTCCGCAATCGGAACATTTATGGGTATTTCCTTTCTCGGTCAGGGTCTCAGCATGGCAATAGGCGGAACTATCTCATATTATCTCAACTGGCGCGGGGTATTCGCTCTTTATGCTCTGATGTCGGTGGTTACAACGGCTCTGCTTCTCACCGTCGGCAGGAAAATTCCATCACAGCCGAACTGTAAGGCAGGTTTCTTCGCTCCCTATAAAAAGATTTTTTCAAACAAAGCAAATATAATACTTTATCTGACTGTTCTGACTGAAGGAATATTCATTGTCGGCTCGTTCTCATATCTCGGCGGCTACATAGACCATGTGTTTCATTATAACTATCTCATGATAGGTCTTATAATGACACTGTTCGGATTTTTTGCCGTTGTAGGCGGGCGGATGAGCGGAAAGCTCGCGGCAAGAATCGGGCGTGGTTCTGTCCTTAAAGCGGGTCTTTTGCTTGCCGCTTCCGCAGAAATCATCCTCTTTCTCAGCGGCGGCAGCATTGCGGCGGTGATGACGGCTATTGGGCTGTTGGGGCTCGGATTCATGTTTGCACACTCTTCGCTTCTGACCATCGCCACAGAGGCGGCACGGCAGGCAAGAGGGGCAGCAATGTCTCTGGTTGCATTCTGTTTTATGGGCGGCGGCGGTCTGGGAACTGCAATAGGAGGCAAGGTTATCGACATGAGCGGATTCAGTACTTTTTTTGCGGTTTACGGCGGATTTCTGGTATTTCTGTTCATCTTTGTATTAATAACATTTAATTCCATACAGCGAAAAATACAGGAAGGCTGAGCAACATGAAAAAGTCTTTTATTACAAAGGCAGCGGTGCTGCTGATTATTCTGGTTATTGTATTGGGTATATACCGATTCAAAAACGGCGGGGAAATTTCAGAGGGCACAGTGCAGCCGGACAGCGACTTTGCCCTGCACATCACAAATACAATAGACATGGACAGGTTCAAATCACACAATCTGCCGATTATCATAGATTTCGGTTCAGATTCCTGCGTTCCGTGTAAAGAGATGGCTCCTGTGCTGGAAAAACTCAATAGAGAGCTTCAGGGCAGAGCAATAATAAAGTTTGTTGATGTCTGGAAACACAGAACTCTGGCGGACGGATACCCGATAACTCTTATCCCCACGCAGATATTCATAGACAGCAGCGGAAAGCCTTACATTCCGGACGGAACAGAATCCGTTTCTCTGGTTATGCATAACTCAGAAGACACCGGAAAACACACTTTCACATATCATGAAGGGCAGGTTACCGAGGAAGAGATGCTGGATGTTCTGGCAAAAATGGGGATGAAATGACGGATCAGCTCGCGGGTGTCATAACGGCGGGTATGGTCTGGGCTCCCTTTGCGGCATTTCTGGCGGGGCTGCTGACATCGTTCACCCCATGTTCGCTGTCCGCTGTGCCTCTGATCATAGGATTTATGACGGGAACGGGGCACAAGGACACCAAGAGAGCATTTTATATCTCACTGGTGTTTGCGCTTGGGACTTCTCTGATATACACTGCTCTGGGCATTTTTGCGGCTTATGCGGGGCAGCTGATGGGTACGTCGGCTTCATGGTGGTATATAGCATTAGGTGTTCTGATGCTCGCCATGGCGTTTCAGGTGCTTGGATTTATAACGGTGATACCGTCAAAGAATTTCATAAGCAGACGGCTTGGTAAGGGATATACCGGTGCATTTGCGGCGGGGTGTCTTGCGGGGCTTTTCTCCTCTCCGTGTTCAACGCCTGTGCTGGTTGTGCTTCTCTCCATAGCCGTTAAGGACGGAAACGCTCTGCACGGCGGGTTCTTGCTTTTTCTTTATGCTTTCGGGCATAGTATTCTCGCCATTGCCGCAGGAACATCGGTCGGTTTTGCAAACAGAATCATCAACAGCGAAAATTACGGCAGACTTAGTATCGCAATGAAATATATGACAGCAGGATTTATTCTCCTGCTGTCATTTTATATGTTCTATCTGGGGTTCTAACTCATACAAATGTTCAGGAAAGCTTCTGTCAGTGTTTAACAGCCTTTATGACTGCCGAAACCACATAATCTTCCATTCTGCTTCCCGGTGCCCACTCCGAAATAAAGTTTCTGCTTTCGTCTTTCGGGGTGATGCTTATGTCACCGAATCCGCTTCCGGCAAGCATCATTTTAATCTCTTCAACGGATGATGCCCCGCCCATACAGCCGGATATCAGAGCCAGATCCTGTCTGACATGTGCAGGCAGGTCGGCTGTTGCAACTATATCGGAAACGGCTATTCTGCCGCCCTTTTTAAGAACTCTGTAACATTCGCTGAAAACCCTGTCCTTTTCCGGAGACAGGTTAATGACGCAGTTGGAGATTATGACATCGACAAGACTGTCGCCGACAGGCAGATTTTCGATTTCCCCCAGCCTGAATTCAACATTTCCGACGCTGTTCTCCTCTACGGATTTTCTCGCCTTGCTTATCATCTCCGGTGTCATATCAACACCTATAACCTTTCCGCTGTCCCCCGCAGCTTTAGAGGCGAGAAAACAGTCTATCCCTCCCCCGCTGCCGAGATCCACAACGGTTTCCCCCGCTTTAATCTGAGCCTCCCTTATCGGATTCCCACATCCCAGACCAAGGTTTGAACCGGCAGGCAATGAAGCCAGCTCGTCGGCAGAATAGCCCAGAACTGCCGATATCATGTCGTTATCGACATTCTTATCTCCCGAACAGCATGTCGAAGAGCATCCGCAGCCGGAATCTTCCTGAACCGCATACTTTCTGTAATTGTTTCTGACGGCAGATCTGATGCCGTCTTTGGAGGTGAAATCCATATTAAGCTCCTGAAATAAAATTGTTATAATTCAAGATATATAAAATCATTGCCGCGGCAAGCAAAAACTTAAATACAAGAATAATGACAAAAAATCTTGTACGAAATTTGTTATATTATATAATAAACACATGAAAATTTCAGTTTTAACCTTTTTTCTATCGTTTTTCTGCTTAACTTCCGCATTCGGACAGCCGTTAAAATTCGGCATTGCCTCCATAGTCTCTCCGGAGGAATCCCTTAACCTTTACTCGGAAATGAACGACTATCTCTCGGAAAAACTCGGTAAGCCCATTGTTCCGGTAATTAAAAGAGATTATGACGAAATGAACCGTATGATTGCGGAAAACGAAGTGGATATTGCGTCTGTCTGCACAGGTGCCCTGCCCTATCTCAACGATAAACAGGTAAGGGTTCTGGCTGTACCTGAAAACGAGGGAAAACATTCATACCGCTCATTTATCATTGCTAATAAGAAATACGGGATAAAAAGCATCAGCGACCTTCAGGGAAAAGTGTTTGCGTTCACCGACAGGCTTTCAAACAGCGGCACGCTGTATCCGTCTTTCATGGTGATACAAAAGTTTCAGAAAACACCTGAAAAGGTTTTCAGTAAAATATATTATACAAAAAGCCACGACAGATCTATCTATCTGGTCAACAAGGGCGTTATTCAGGCGGCGGCTGTGGACAGCCTGATATTTAATTTCATAAAAGCAAACGAACCCGAAAAAGTTTCAAACATAGCTGTTATCCATCAGTCTTCCGACCTCATATCTCCACCTATCGTAGCTTCTGCGAATCTTTCTAAAGAAAACTATGATAAAATCAGAAAGATACTGCTCGATATGGATAAAGACAAAAAAGGCAAAAGCATCCTGAAAAGACTGAAAATAGACAGGTTTGTCCCTGCATCCGTTGAAGATTATCATCTGATTAAAAAAATGAAGGCAGAAGTTGATAAATTTTATTCTGAAACACATACCCGAAAGTCTAAGTAAAAGAACAGCACTTCTCATCGCGCTTCTGGGTGCTGTGACCATCGCCGTAAACATGCTTATCATCTTTTATTTTGAATATAAGCTGGCTTTCAGAACTGCTGTTAACTATGTCAATGCCCAATACGAAATAATGGCTTCGGAACTTGCTGAGGCTATAATCACCGAGGATATATACAGTCTTTTCACCTCTCTGGAAAAAGTAGCGCAAACTGTTCCCCATATTGATAATATAGCTGTAACCGATGCACAGGGGGAATATATAACCGATGCCAAAGTCCGCATCGACAAACTGACGGGGACTGTCAGCCCCATCGAAATCAGAAAACCCATAAAGGCGGGCGGAAAACTGCTGGGACATATCGTATTTTATATCAACCGCGAATCAATAGTGCGGCAGATAGCATCTAATGTTGCCGGCGTGATGATTACCAGCATTTTTATCGTCATAATCGGCACCGTGGCGGGAATATATATTGCAGGCAGAATGACGAACCCCATTAAGTCGCTGTCCAGCCAGATAGGCTCTCTTGATGTTCTCAAACTGCCCTACAGGTTCAGCATCTCCCCCTATGCCTCAAAAGAGGCGAAAGAGCTGAAAAACGTGATCGAAAACCTGTCTGTTGAACTTAAAGAATCGCTGGAGCGGGTTCAGGAACAACAGAAAGAGCTTATCAGAAGTGAACGGCTTGCATATCTCGGCACTATGTCCGCAGGACTTGCCCACGAGCTTAAAAACCCTATAATGGCTATCAATCTGGTTCTTGACAGCGTGAGTTCGGAGCTTGAAAGCACCAACCCATGGCAAGAGGATTTTTCCGTCATACGGCGGGAAGCGGACAAACTCGTTTTCAGGATCAATGAATTTCTGGAATATTCCAGACCTGTAAACCTGATATATGAGCAGACCGATCTGTATGACTTTATCGAATACATCAAAGAACAGACATATCGGGATATTCTCAAACAGGTTGACATTATCTTCTCTGCTGATGAGAACACACCTATATGCACTGATTTAACAAAAATGTCGCAGGTGCTGAATATCTTTCTTAACAATTCGGCGGAAGCCGGAGCCAGGCATATTTATATTTCATTCAGCTTCGCAAACGGTCTTTTAAATATTGACTACACCGATGACGGATCGGGTTTCAAAACCGCTGATATTTCAAAAATAATGCTCCCTTTCTACACTACAAAACCGAAAGGCTCGGGGCTGGGTCTGGCAATCTGCGCAACAATAATAGACGCAATGGGCGGCACTGTTTCCGCCGCCGCAAACCAGCCCAAAGGAGCAAAATTCAGTATTCAGTGTCCGGCAGATTTTAAATGTAAAGTTTTTTTGCCGAATTTTCTCGTCATCATCAATTGATGTATTGAGGCAAAATTGAACTCTGCCGCTTAAATCATATGAAAAGAAATATGGTTTTAGATTTATAAAAAAATTTACAAAATTGATTCAAGATATGATTTTAAGCCTTCTATCCTGAGAGCTTCCGCAGGAACATTTTTAATTATTTCCTTTGATGACTGAATTATCAGTGGTCTCTTGTAATCTTCAGTATGATCTGAACCGTGGATTTTGTCATGACCTGCATGATCTGACGTTATAACTATGAGAAATGACGGACTCTGCTGAATTTTTGCAATTAAAACCCCAAGCTGTTCATCTATGAAATTAAACTCATCGAGATATTCCGGAGACATCCAGCCGCTGATCGGTCCTTCCGTATCCAGCCCGCTGATATGGAGAAAGATGAACTGAGGCTTTGAGACATCAACCGCCTCTGTCGCCTTCTCAACAGCATCCTGCGGGGAATATATTTCGTTGTCCGCTGCATCGCTGCCCAGATACCCCAGTTTTGGCTTACTGTAAATCAGAGCCGTCTTGTAGCCGTGTTTTTTTGCATATGACAACATTGTGTCTTTGCTGACCCGTGCTTCGCCCTTACTCCAGTTGTTGTCTTTTTTGCCGTTTTGCTCCGGCAGCAGACCCGTAACCATGGAGGTATGCGCAATCAGGGTTTTCGGAGGCTTTGTGCTTGTACCTTCGGGGCTGTAAAATCCGGAATCAATGAGTTCGAAAAGATTTGGCGCATATTGACGCTGTACCGCATCCGGATGGAGGGCATCAATTGATATAATCGCAACGGTATTATATTTCAGTTCATCGGCGAACGTCACGGAAGCTATCAGAATAAGCAATAAACAGATAATTTTCTTCATAACCTGTCCCCAAGTTTCAGACTATATAAGCCTCTCTTTCAGTTCTTTTATCTTTGTTTCAAGGCTCGTCAGTTCGTCCATAACCTTCTGGCGGTCACGATATTTAAGATTGCGCTCCAGAAAGCTGTCAAACTGCTTAGTAATCGACTTGACTTTCTGATAGATCCGCACCTCTTTCGCAGGCTCGGTTTTGCGGGAGGCATCGCCCTCCCTTAACCGCAGAAGTAGCTTCTGCATATCTTTCGTGTCAAGCAGTCCGTTTTCATATTTTGAGAAAATATCCGCCAGAGAGGGGTCATCCCTGTAGGGGAAGAAATCCTCCGCCATGCGGGGACCTATTTTATTTGAAACTCTGATTATATCCAAAACACGGCCGGGATAAGCCAGCATTTTCAGATACTGAATCACAGAGCGAAGTGACACGCCCAGCTTCTCTGTCTCCTCCGTCAAATCATCGGATGACTGCGCCTCAATAGCACTTGATTTGTTTAACTCTGATATACACTTACTAAGTATGATTAAGTGCGGCACTTTTTCTTCGGCAGGAAACCACTGTGTTTTTAAAATTTCAGCAAATCCAACTGCCTTTTCAAAAGGGGTCAGATCTTCCCGCTGAATATTCTCAATTATCTGCGTAACAGCTATTTTTTTGGCGTCTGCAAAACGTTTGACCCGTGCCTTGATTCCGGTATGCCCGAGCAGTATAACAGCCCTGTAACGCCTTTCTCCCGCCACCAGACGGTATTTTTTAATCACACCGCCTTCATGTATCTGTTCATCCTCTGAAAGCTCATGAAGAATGACCGGATTCAGAAGACCTTCGCTTTTTATACTTTTTGCAAGATTTTCAATGGATTCATCAGAAAATGTCGTTCTTATCTGCTCTTTAACGATGATTTCACTCAAAGGCACAACGGCATCCACAAATTCCTGATTTGTAGCCTGCTGCATCTCGTCCCGCTGTTTTATCTTGCTTAAAAGATCGTTTCTTTTGCTCATGGTCTATTCCTTCACCAATTTGGCTTCTATTCCGCTCAGAAGTGCTTCCATCTGAGTAACTGCATTTTTGTTTACTGAACCCCTCGATTTATAGTTAAGGATAAATTCCCGCTCGGCTATGGCGTTTTTATAGTCTGCGTAATAGGAGAGTATAGGCTCAACAACCATACCGGGAAACATCTCCTTGATATAATCTTTATATGCCAGATCAACTGAGTGGGTTGTTTTAAACTGGTTTATCACTATGCCCACAAGATTCAAATCCGGATTATCAGTTATTTTTATTTCATCATAGAGCTTAAGGGTGTTTTTTATTCCTTTGATGCTGAATTCGTCCGCGAGGGTAGGGATGATAAGGTTTTTTGCCGCAGAAAAGGCAGATTTAACAAGTGCCTTGCTGGAATCGGGGGGACAATCGAATATCACAACATCATAAATATCAAACGCAAATGCCGCCAGAATAGACAGCAGAAATCTTGATGATGAAAATTCTTTTATTCTCAAATCAAGGTCGTTTATGGTCGGATCGGACGCTATGACTGAAATATTGCCGCGCGTGAAAATTGAGTTTATCAGTTTTGTATTTAATTCATCGGTGGAAGCTTCGTCCTGTTTATACAGTTTGCTGAAATTATCCATTATAAATATCAGCAGATCTTTCAGTTTAACCTGTGAATCAGACCCCAGATCCCTCTGATCAGCTATGTATAGACATGAATTAAGCTGCTGGTGGTCGAGATCTATCAGCAATACTTTCCTGTCCAGTGATGCAAAGTATTCCGCAAGCTGGATGCTTATGAATGATTTACCCACGCCGCCCTTTGAAATCGAATTTACTATTGAAATTTTGTCGCTCATATCATGCCCTTACTGGTTTTTATAATCTGTTTATACACTGTTTCATAGTCCTTGTTGCTTTGGATCTGGCTGTCATATTCCGTTATGAAGTTCTTTTTAATTTTTGAAACATATGATTTGCTCAGACCCGCAGCGTTTCCGATATCCACCTGTGAATATTCGTTATCTATTGTCAGCGCATATATAATTGCCCGCTTTATAAAAGTTATGGTCTCGTTCTGCGGTTTGTTTCCGAACACATCTTCAAACGAAAGATTCAGTTCTTTGCAGAATTTTTCCATGCGGCTTATAATTACGCTCATGGTATTATTATTGAATTTGTTAATAAAGCTGATTCCTGTGAGTTCCTGACAAAAACTGTTTATCCCGACAAAAGTTCCTTTATCGGTTATTTCATCGGCAAGGTCGTGTGCTTTGCCTTCCAGCTTGCGGAAATCGTCCGGCAGCTTGGTTACGGCGAGTTCCAGCATATTTATTTCTTCTTTGTTCAGGTTCGCAACGTCTATGTATCCTGTTTCAAGCAGCACTCTTTTGATAAATTTCATTTTTGCTTCAGGAGATGGGTAATCAACCGGAATTATTCTGTTGCAGAGCCTTGATTCAAACTCTTTTTTCAGTTTTGCTTTTATTCTTGTTTCATCAATAGCCTGATAATCGAAAATTCTGTCGAAATCTTTCTTCGTGCATCTTTCATGTTCAAATACGAAGCTTAAATTTTCGGGGTTGTCGTGCATTGAATACAGGGTGATCTTTTTCTTTGATATCCGCAGATCCATCAGGTCATATAGAGCTATGAGGAAAAACATTGTCGTGGTGCTTAGAAAAATGGAAAGATCATCGAACATGACCAGATCAGCATCTGAAAGCTTATCAATAGTTTCGCTGTAATTCCGGTTTGAGGCAACTTTTTTAAAAAAGTTTTCCCAAAGGTTCTTCTTAAAATAATAAATCTGATAGCTTTGGTTTTTATCCATAAGGTGATTTATTATTGATTCCTGAAGGTGTGATTTCCCAAGCCCTCTGTCGCCGTAAATGCCTATGACTCCCTTTGTCGTCGTCTGTTTAAAATCGGTGTTCGCTATTTCAGACGCTATGTTAAAAGCTCTTCTGTTGCTGTCGTCCACTATGAAGTTGTCGAATGTATTTGAAATTGAAGTGCTTGATGGGTCATAGAAAATCATATTTCTTTCATGTTTTGCGACATCTGTTTTCAGTGTTATCTTATGATTGAATTTGATTTTGTTTTTGAATTCCTTTGTGATAAGGTTTATAAAATTAGCTATGGTGTTGTCAAGTTTCAGACTTTCAAATATATACTTCTGGCTTGTGGTAAATTCTATGAGAACGTTGTCAATTTCATTTCTTGATGATCTGTTGATTACCTCAATGGAGCAGTTAGCAAGAAACGCTCTGGTTTTGTTTGTAAAAGTTTCATACCTGCCTTCATTTTCGCAAATGTCCTGATAAAGGCTTTTTATGAGATTTCTTACCTGTATTATGTTATATGTTGTTTCTGTTCCCATATTCAGATGATAATATGCCGGAGAGGTTAAGTCAACTTAGATTCAACTTTGGAATGTTCAATTCTTAATATTAGTTTATAGATAAGTTATTATTATATGCTTCTTTGTGGATAAGTGGAAAACTATATACTAAACCTTTGTAAAAAAAGATTTATTGTGTTTCCACAAAGTTGACTGGACGGTTGAATCAACTTCCACTCATGAGTTGACACACGTTGACTGGCGGTTGACTGAAAAGTTGTATCAACGCAGGTGATGTACCTGTTGAGTCAACTCCGGTTGACTTGGAGTTGACTGAGGTTTGAATCCGGCAGAGTCTCCCTGTTTTGCACTGTAAGTCGCATATGCCTCGACATCCCATGCAGAATATGTCATAATCTGGTTATGGAACAGAACTTGCGGGAAACAATAGGGCAGGATATTTTTGATTATCAGATGCTGATGAACGCTTTGAAAGAATATGTCAGCCCGAGAGACAAAATCACAAGGCTGCTGAAATCAGGCGAAATTATCCAGCTCCGTAAAGGTCTGTATATTTTTCATCAGGCATACCGGAAGCAGTCTCTGTCCAGAGAAATCATAGCAAATATGATTTACGGTCCTTCATACATTTCATTTGAATACGCATTGAGTTATTACGGTATTATTCCTGAAAGGGTGAATGTTGTGACATCCGCCGCTTTGGGCAGAACCCGTTCCTATGACACCCCTCTGGGTGTATTCAGTTACAGGATGCTGCCTGCGGATGTTTTCAGCATCGGTGTTGACATCGTCGAATCATTCCATATCGCAACCCCTGCAAAGGCTCTGGCGGATAAAGTCGCATATGACAGCAACCTCGGTATAAGAACCGCTGCCGGCATGGCGGATTATTTGCAGGCGGGTCTGCGTGCTGATGTTTCCGATATTGATTTGTCAGAGTTGGCGGGAATAGGGCAGGCATACCGTATGACCAAGATTAAACTGCTGGAGGATGCCGTCAGGAGGATTAAGGATGAATAAGGCTGTATTAAGGATGCTTGAAAAATATCAATGTGACACGGTGGACGCATATATTCAGGCTCTCAGGGAGATTATGCAGGAAATTGCTCTGCTTGGTCTTTACAGAGGGAAGTTTTTTGAACATGCGGCGTTTTACGGCGGCACAGCACTTAGAATCATATACGGTCTTGAAAGATTTTCGGAAGATCTGGATTTTTCGCTTCTGAAACCCGATGACAGTTTCAGTCTGGATAAATACGGCGGTTACCTTGAAAAGGAGCTTGCCGCATATGGGTTTACTGTTTCAGTGGAACTCAAAAACAAAGCGGTTGAATCACAGGTTCAATCTGCATTTCTGAAAGCGGATACGGCAAACGAGTTATTGGTTATTGAGGCAGGGGAGAGCCTTATAGGTCGGATTCCCCATGGTCAGAAGATCAAAATTAAAATTGAGGTGGACACTGACCCGCCGGCAGATTTTGACACGGAGATCAGATATCTGCTCAATCCGGTTCCATTCAGTGTGCGGGTGTACACTCTGCCGTGTCTGTTCGCCGGCAAGATGCACGCTCTGCTGTTCAGGCGGTGGGGGAAGAGGGTGAAAGGCCGTGACTGGTACGATCTTGTATGGTATCTGGCAAATCATCCTGAAATCAGCCTTGAACATCTGAAAGCGCGCATGGTTCAGACAGGCGACTGGCAGTCGGACAAACCTTTTTCAATGGACGACCTGCAATCTCTTTTCATGGATGCGGTTGATAAAACAGATATTGAACAGGCAGGGAAAGAGGTTGCCCCTTTTCTTAAAAATCCTTCCGAAACCGCTGTCTGGTCAAAAGACTTCTTCAAAAGTATAGCTTCGGGATTTGTATCTTAAATTCTGCGGTTTGTTTTGTGTTTAAGCCTGTATATTTTCTTATCCGGAAACTGTTACATAAGTGTTACAGAATGTTCATGCAGTATGTAAGATTCGAGTGTAACACTTTTAAGTATTTCTATGATCAATCAGCAGTTCAAATCATTGTAGTATAAAATAATACTTCTCAACTCCCGTTTAATTTCTCTATTGGCACATGCCTTGCATTTTAAGGGTCATTCTTTTTATGGAGGTTTTCATGATCCGGAAAATGTTAGGAATTTTTCTCATTATAGTTTGTATGACAGGCGTATCTTATGCCTACAAACTGTCTCTCAACGGTTACAATGAAACGGAACTTCGTTTCATTGGCAACAGCTCTGTCGGTGACGGCGGCAGCAATGTCGATAACGACAATGGAACCTATGTGAAGCAGCAGCTTCGTATCTGGGGTTTCCTTGAGATGGACGAAAAGACCAAGCTGATCATGCGTATCACACCCATCAACCACAGATGGGGTACAAGCTATCAGCACAACACATCAGTTATCAAAGGTACTGCGATTCTTGACCGTGCGTGGGTTCAATATAAACCCGTGAATGATCTTACCATCGACTGCGGTTTTATGACTGCTGCTAACTATTCTATCAAAGGCTGGGCACAAGGCTGGTATAACGGCGGATTCACAGAATTCGGTCCCAGAAGCGGCGGCAGGGTTGAATATGCCAAAGACGGCAGAAAATACTGGATCCAGTATGAAAAGACCTATGAAACAGACGACAGTGATATGTTTTACGATGTGAATCATAATAAAGACTCTGATGCTGTTATCATCGGTACAGACACAGCCGACAATGGTCCTCTTAAAACACACGCCTATGCTGCATACTATTCAACATACGGCGGCGATACCGATAATAATGACCGGTCCAGCCTCGGCGGCGGTTATGTAAGTGCTGAATATAAGATCAGCGAAAATCTTTCTACAACTCTTTCAGGTTCATACGTTGCAGGAAAAGCCTATGACTCCGGCGGCATATATATGAAAGGAGAAGGAGAGGACGTATCCGCATACGGTCTTTATGGCGACCTGGTTTTTAAAAATGATTCTTTCACTGCAGGTTTTGATGCAGAATATTCCAGCTATGACAAAGAAAAAGGTTTCTTCTCTCTCGGCGGTGACCTCGACAGAATGTATATCATGGATGACATCATGGGTGACTACAGAGGCGTTCCCGCTTCAACGTCATTCCGTGCATATGTAACAAAACCGGTCGGAAAATTTGAGGTTACGCCTGCCATCGCTTATTACATGAGTAATGTTAAAGACAGTGATGTTGCCATTACATACGGCAGCCCCTATAACGCCAAAAAAACATGGACAAAAGACACATCGGCTCTTGAACTTGATCTGAAAACAACATATCAGGTCAGTCCTGTTATCAGCCTTGCAGGCGGTTATGCTGTTGCATTCATAGACAACGTATCTACAGGCTCAAAAGACAGCAACGGCAACTATGAAACATACGATGCCGATCCTGTTCATGTGGCATGGTTCAGATTTACAGCTTCTTTTAAATAATACTGTTTTCTCCCCGTCTTCGGGCGGGGGGGGGAACACCTGTTTTTTGGGTTTAAAGTTTTTATTTAAAAGGAGATTATTATGAAAAAAAGTGAAATGCCTGTATTCGGGAACCTTCAGGGAATTAAGGTTCTCAGTATTACCAGCGCGATTGCAGGTCCTTTTTGCGCAGGAATGTTTTCCGAACAGGGTGCAGACGTAATTCAGATTGAAAGCGTACTGTCTCCCGATATGCTTCGCAACTTTGGCGATACATGGTCTGATTTCCATAAGAACCAGAGGGCGATAACTCTTGACGTACCCAATCCCGAATCAAGACCTGTTCTGGAAAAACTTATAAAATGGGCCGATATCCTTATAGAATCATCAAAAGGCGGCACATGGACAAAATGGGGTCTCACTGACGACTATCTCTGGAGCGTCAACCCCTCACTTGTTATCACACATATTTCAGGTTTCGGGCAGGAGGGCGACCCCGCATACGTTCCGAGAGCCTCTTTCGATATCGTCGGTCAGGCGTTCAGCGGCTATATGTCGATAAACGGTGAACCTGATCCCGCTCCGCCATATGCACCAAAACCTTTTCTTTGTGATTACACCACAGGTCTTTTTGCTGCGTTCGGCACACTTTCAGCTTATCACAGAGCAAAAGAGACAGGAAAGGGCGAGAGCATCGACCTTGCGCAGTTTGAGACCCTCGTGCGCATGCAGGGCAACTACATCATGGACGCCATAAACAAAGGTTCCGAGTTCAAACGCATGGGCAATAAGGATATTATCGGAGCCACAGACGGTACTGAGGTTTGCAGGGACGGACGCTGGTATTACATTGCCGTTGGCGGTGCCGGTCCTGTGAAAAAACTGGAAAAGCTCCTTGGATTGGAAGGCGACCCTGATTTTGCAGAACCTCATTCAATCATTGCTCGTTCATTCCCCGAAAGGGCGGCGAAATTCAATAAAGCGCTCAAGGCGTTTTGTCTGCAACACACGCCGGAAGAGCTGGATGAAATATTCTCAAAACTCCAGATTCCGGCAAGTCCAATAATGACTTACAGGATGATGCTTGAAAACCCGCATTACAAAGCGCGCAGTGTGTTTACGGAGTGGCACGACCCTAACACTGAGAAACAGATCAAAGGACCTGCGCCCGTACCTAAATTTAAAAATAACCCAAGCAAAGTTTTCCGTGGAGGTCCTACATACGGACAGGACAACGAAGACGTTTTTACAGAGCTGGGGTTTGATGAAAGTTATGTGAAAAACTTATATGACAAAGGACTTACCAAAAAGTAATTCCGGCGGCGGTCGGATTAAACCGACCGCTTTTTTTAAAATCCGCAGACAGGTTCCTGAGGTGAACCAGTTATGAATAACACTAATAAAATGCATTATGCATGGTATATATTGTTTTGTGTATGTGCGATTTATGGTGCCGGAATAGGAATGATAGGCAACAGCGCCGGCTTGTTTCTGCTTGTTGTTTCTAAAGATATGGGCTGGCAAAGCGCCAGTCTGAATTTTTATCTGACTATCGTTCAGATAGTTATGATGGTGCTGCTGCCCTTCGCCGGCAGGTTATACACCAGAGTGAACGTCCGCATTATCCTTTCAGCAGGAATAACGCTGATGGCCGTGGCATATGTCGGCAGTGCTTTTACTCATTATCTCTGGCAGTGGTATGTGATAGGTGTTCTTTTAGGTATCGCTTACGCTTTCATTCTTTACCTTCCCGGACCGTTGCTTATCAACAACTGGTTCGACAAGCGCGCCGGGCTTGCTCTTGGCATAAGCATGGCGTTTGCCAGCATCACTGCCGCAGTGGTCAACCCTCTCGGGGGTTGGATCATAGACCAGTACGGATGGCGCATGGCGAGGATCCTTATTGGTTCGAGCGCATGGTTGCTGGCTATTCCTTTCTGTCTTTTTGTCGCCAAGTATAAACCCGAAGACCTTGGTCTTAAACCCTACGGGTATGACAATTTCAAAAAGGCGGGTGCCGTTTCCGTTATCAAAGGTGTTTTTTACAAAGACGCACTGAAAAATCCTGCTTTCTATCTTACTTTCTGCCTTGCCGGAATCATAGTGTTCTGCGCAACGATGCACATGATGACACCAAGCTATGCGAACTCTATAGGGCTTTCATCGGCGACGGGTGCGACCGCCGTTTCCGTTATCATGATAGGCGGAGTCGTTGGCAAATTCTTTCTCGGCTGGCTTGTTGACAGGATAGGTGCCAGAAACACCACATTTTTCGCGATGCTTCTTGGAGCAATGGGAGCCGCAGTCGTTTTAATTGGCAATACGAATGTAACCGTTTTTTTTACCGGGGCGTTTATGTTCGGTTTCAGTTACGCGGCTCTGACAATTGTCCCTCCTCTTGTAGTGCGGGCCGTTTACGGCCCGCTTGATTACGAAAAGATATATTCAAGCGTAACGATAGCTTTTGGTCTTTTCGGGGCATCGGCACCGCTGGTTTACGGGCATATCTATGACGTAACGAAAAGCTACAGAGGTGCGTGGGGATTTGTTCTGGGTTTTTACCTGATAGCGTTCTTTTTAACGATTTTCATTTTCATGTTCAGCAAAAAACTTACATGGAAGGAGAAGATCGTGACTTCAAATAATTAATTATAAGAGGTTTTTTATGACTAACACAAAAAGTGGCGGTATTCATTACGCATGGTGGATCATGGTCGCATGCTGTGCCATGTACGGTGGTGCAGTTGGTGTCATTGGCAACACCATGGGACTTTTCCTGAACCCTGTAATGGAAGAGATGGAGTGGACACGTCTTCAGGCTTCCTATTATATGTCCATCAGCGGTATCGTTCTTGCGATCTGCCAGCCTATCGCCGGCAAACTGTTCTCAAAAATTGATATCCGCATCCTTCTCGGCTGCGCAGTGGGCGTGCTTTGCCTTTCCTATGCGGCGTCCTCTCAGTTTCATTCCCTCGCGGCTTGGAACGCTTTCGGCATTATCATAGGTGTATGTAACGCATTCCTGTTTTATCTGCCGATCCCGATACTTATGAACAGCTGGTTTAAAGACCGCCTTGGTCTTGCGCTGGGTATTGCAGTTGCATTCTCAAGTATTACTGCGGCTTTTGCAAACCCCATAGGTAACATGCTTATCGCTGAGTACGGCTGGAGAACAACCAGGCTCATCTTTGGCGGTATCGTGTTCGTGGCTGTAATGCCTTTTATGCTCTTTGTTGTGAGAAGAACTCCCGAAGAGAAAGGGCTTAAACCTTATGGCGTGGAAAAAATGTCTGCACAGCAGGTGGCAGCGGCAGCTGGTGAAGCAACCGGAGCAACTTTCAAACAGGCTCTTATGTCCGTTTCGTTCTGGTGTTATTTCCTGATGGCATGTCTCATCGTCACCTGTGCGTCAATGCACGTTCAGACCCCCGGTTATGCGGCATGGAAAGGACTTGGTTCTCAGATAGGTGCAACTGCTGTTTCCGTTATCATGATAGGCGGTATATCCGGCAAGATATTCCTTGGCTGGCTTAACGACAAAATAGGAATTGTCAAAACAGGTATGTTTGCAATGGTTCTGGGTATTATAGGCAGTGTTATTGCGGTTGTGTCAAACATGAACGTCACTCTGTTCTTTGTGGGAACATTTATGTTCGGTGTGGCATACGCTGCGCTCACTATCGTCCCTCCTCTGCTGGTGCGTTCAGCATTCGGCATGAAAAGTTATTCCCAGATATTTTCCATCATAACTTTCGGGCTGGGTATATTCGGCGGAACCGTTGCTCCAATGCTTTATGCTAAACTTTACGACGCTCATAAATCATTTGCGATCCACTGGCCTCTGGTTGCGGGAATGTTCGCCGCGGCGCTTGTGCTTCTGATAATCGGAAACGCAACAAGTAAAAAGGCTTACTAGTAATAGTTTATGCACAGGTTTCCGGTTTTGCCGGAACCTGTGCATCTTAAAGACGCAACCCCGCACAGGCAGCAGCCGATGCCGCGGGAAAATCTATTACTGACGGGATGAACATAATGATTAACATGGGATATTTTCTTATTAACAGTGCAAATATACACCCGTTTAAAACAGCCCTTGTTCACGGAGAGCGCCGTATAAGCTTTTTAGAGCTTAATACCCGTGCATGTAAACTTGCAAACGGTCTGCGGAAGCTGGGGGTGAAAAAAGGCGACAGGATTGCGTATGTCTTTCCGAACTGCATTGAACTGGTGGAAACATATTTTGCCATACAAAAACTTGGTGCTGTGGCGGTCCCTCTTAATCACAGGCTGGTGCACACTGAGATTAATCTGCTTTTGGAATCTGCCGGTTGTTCCGTACTTTTCTTTAATGAAAAATACAGAGATATCGCTCTGCGCGAAGGAGGGAAACCCACGAAGGGGTTGAAACATGCGATATGTATAACAGAGAACCTGTTGGGACAGGACGTTTCATATGAAGCTCTTCTGTCTTCCGGCGAGTATTCTGAACCTGATGCCGGCATTTTGCCAGAGGATATCTGCCGCATACAGTTCACAGGCGGAACCACTGGTATCCCGAAAGGTGTTGAACATTCCCATGAACAGGATGTTCTCACAATGCTGTCGCTGTTGGTGCAGACCAAAATAGGTACAGTTCCGGAAGAAGTTGTGATGGCACAAAGCCCCATGAACCATCACGGCGGATACACGTGGGTGATGTGTGCCATGGCTGCCGGATGCACGTATGTTATGCAGGATAAGTTCGATTCGTGCCGCATACTGGAAGCTATCGAAAAGGAAAAGGTTTCGTACCTTCTTCTGCTTCCGCCGACAAGTTATCTGAGGCTTATTAACGACCCATGCATGAAAAACTATGACGTTTCATCCGTTAAGGTGGTTCAGACATCGGCAGGCGGAACGTCAAAAGAGATAGCACAGAAGATTTTTAAGGCTTTCATTAATTGCGAAATGCACTACGGATGGGCTCAAACGGAATCTGGTGTCGGTACCAAGCTGATACTGACCAGAGACATGAACCCCGAAGACACTATATTTAAAAGTGTCGGCAGACCCGCGGCCCTTGCCGAGCTTAAGATTGTTGACGACGAAGGCAGAGAGGTGCCTGATGGAACTGTGGGCGAATGTTTGTTCAGAGGTCCTACAATGATGACAGGATATTACGGTCAGCCGGAGCTTACTGCCGATGTACAACGTGGCGGGTGGCTTCATACTGGCGATCTGTTTTACAGAGAGAACGGATTCTATTACATGGTGGGCAGAAAAAAGGACATGATAAAAAGCGGCGGCGAGAATGTTTTCGCTTCCGATGTCGAAAAAGTGCTTCTGAGCAATCCTTTTGTTGAAGAGTGCGCTGTTGTCGGTGTTCCGGATGAACAGTGGGGAGAGGCAATCGCCGCCATTATAAAACCCGCGGAAGGCTGCAAACCGACATTCGATGATATCATATCATATTGCAGGTGCAGTATGGCGGGTTACATAAAACCTAAGTACATCCGTTTTGTTAACGAACCTCTTGCGGATGGTGCTGGGAAAATTCAAAAATCAAAGCTTATGGAGAAATATAAAATGCTCCACATTTCGGAGGAATAGAAATGAAAAACATACTGAACGACCTTATAGCCGAGCAGTCGCTGGTTGATAACCTTGTTTCCGGTCTGGCAGATGAACAGTGGCTTAAGCCGGTTCCCGGGACCGGAACATGGACAATAAGGGAAACGATAGTTCATATCGCTTTCTTTGATTATGCGGCAAAGAAACTCATGACTGGAGAGGCTGAGGATCTTATGGTGATATCCAAGGAGGCGGGGCAGGACGAGTATTACAGGTCACATGCATATGACGGCATGTCGGGAGCCGACGCGCTGCGCTGGTGGCGCGAGGAACGAACCCGTATGACCGCTCTGTTTTTTGACAAAGACCCGAAAGACAGGATACCATGGGCGCCGGGATTGCCTATGTCCGCCCGGTCGCTTGCTTCCGCGAGACTAATGGAACTCTGGGCTCACTCTGTTGATATTTACGATTCTCTGGGTCTTGATCCCGTTGTTGAGGACCGGATTGCTCATACGCTTTTCCTCTCATGGCAGGCAAGAGCCAATGCATACAGAATAAACGGATTTGAACTTCCGGAAACGCCTCTTTATTTGGAACTGACTTTACCGGGGGGTGGAATATGGGAAAAAGGTGACCCTGCCGCTGAAAACTGCATCAAGGGAACGGCAAAAGACTGGGCTCTCGTATCCATACGCAGAAGGAATTGGCACAATACGGGACTTAAAATTTCAGGCAGTGAAGCTGAAAGATATGCAAATGTTGTGCAGACCTACGCAGGACGGGCAGACAAAGCCCCTGAAACAAAATAAATGTAGTATGAATTAAACAAAAAAGGGTCTGCGCTTTTGTTGCCGGATCCCAAATCGGGGTGTATAATATCGAAAACATATGTATCAAAATATGTGATTCGAGGCATTGGTTACTGGCTGTTTCCAAACCGAACACCACGATGAACATCTATATTTATCAAAAAAGTTTTACTGTCCCTATGCATTAATTCGGCTTTATGAACAGATGGACTCAAAATATTAACTTTTAGTTAATTAAATTTAGCGGCAATGCAATTTATGGCTTAAGCCTCATCAATCTAACGAACTTGATATGATACCACGTCATAGGGGGTGACTAGATGAATAGCGGACAAGAGAACGTTGTTGCTGCATGGAAAACATTTATCACGGAACATACCGTTCCGAAAGGGCTGGTCAGACCGGAGGTCATGAGATCGTGGCAGAGATGTTACGAATCCGGTCTTGACCCGTGGTCTTCAAGTTTTCCAATGGGTTCAATGCAGGAACTGGAAATACGCACAAAGCAGAATCAGGATCTGCTGAACGTTGCATATCCTATTATGCAGCTTCTTTTTACAGCTCTTAATATTAATATTTCCATCTGCGATAAAGACGGGTTTGTATTTAAACTGATATCCCCTCTGGATCATTATCCGAGAACGCTCGGTTCCTTTGTCAGGGAATCGTCCAACGGCAACGGCGCAATTACGATAGCCCTTCAGGAGAAGATAGCGACAAGGCTCGACGGTTTTGAACACTACAGGGCGATATCCCATGCCTGTTCCGATGCAAGCGCGCCGCTTATAAAAAACGGCGCTCTGGTGGGCGTTATAAACGGTGTCAGTCTTTTCGGACCGCTTCCGGATATAACGCTGGATATGCTGAAAAGCGGAGCGGAACTCATAGAGGGGATGCTTGAATATGAAACTCAGCACAAAACCACTCTGGAACTTATCCATGACAAAGAGCTGAAAAAACTCTTTGCCGGGTTTATAGACCTGTCCAGTGACGTAGTTATAATAGCGAAACTGGACGGCTATGTGAAATACGCCAATAAAGCGGCGAGAGATTACATAGAAAATATTTTCAGCGGATTAAACATCACCGATCTTTTTGACAACATAGGCGATGCTCTGCATCTTCTTGACAACGAAGAAAATCCTGTGCAGACGTATAGGCTTCTTAACGGTAAGATGGTCAAACTGCTTAGAAGAGGGCTTATCAGGATTGAGGAATGTATGTCGTACATGCTGGTATTCGACCAGAACGTTGACACGAGCACTGTTAAGGCAAAAGACTCACCTTCGTGTTCTTATCCTTATGACCTTTATATCGGTGAAAGCGAAGCATGGGACAATGTTGACGAGATGGTGCACAGGGTCGCAGGGTTCTCATCAAACGTGATGATATTCGGTGAAACGGGAACAGGCAAAGAAGTGGTTGCAAAGGCGATACACAAACTTAGCGGCCGCAAGGGGAACTTTGTTGCCATAAACTGCGGAAACGTTCCCAAGGAACTGCTTTGCAGTGAGTTTTTCGGATATGAGAGGGGCGCCTTCACTGGTGCCAGAGCAGAGGGTTCCATTGGTAAGTTCGAGTATGCCAACAAAGGCACTCTGCTTCTGGATGAGATAAGCGAAATGCCGTTGGATATGCAGGTCAGCCTGCTTCGGTTCATTCAGGAGCGTGCTGTTACCAAGATAAATTCCAATACGACCAAAAAGGTTGATGTGCGCATTATCGCGGCGACAAACAAAAACATCAGAGAACTTGTGAACAAGGGGCTTTTCAGAGAGGATCTTTATTACAGGCTGGCAGTGATAGAGATAGACCTGCCGCTTCTGAGCGAAAGAGAAAACGATGTCGTACTTCTGGCTGAATATTTCATTCAGGAGCTTTCGCTGCAGCTTTCCATTCCCGTCAAGGCTTTAAGCGAAAATGCCAGAGAAATGCTTCGCAGGCATAAATGGCACGGGAACGTCAGGGAACTGAGAAACTATATCGAAAAGCTTATGATATTGACCATCGGCAGCGAGATAACTTCCGATGTTTTGAAAAAATACGGGATAAACTGTGCATATGAGCCGCCTGTCAACAATTTCATTGAGAGGAACTCAAAGCTCGACGTTATCAAGGTATGCCTTGAAAAGCATCAGGGCAATATCGCCAAGACCGCCAAAGAACTTGGTATTGCACGAAACACATTATACCGGAAAATCGAAAAATATAATATTCAGCTCAAAACATCCATAGTCCGGTAGCAGTTTTTTTTTATCTTCTTCAAAGGTCGTCAGGAGTTGTCCTCGCGACCTTTTTTAAAGCCTTTTTTCACTGAACACTCCTGAACACTTTTTTTTGAAATGTAACACTTTGCTCTGTTTTACTTTGATCACACTGTGATGTGTTTACAGGATAAAATTCTTTATTATTAATTATTTGTTTAGTTGATATTTTTTGGCACTCCTTTCGCTTTAATAAAGGACATAAGGAGAGTCTTATGTCCAAATATTTTCCTAATTTGTTTTCACCAATACAGGTTGGTTCAATGACGTTGAAGAACAGGCTCATGAGCACTTCGATGTCACCCGGTGAGGGCTACACCGGAAAAGATATGAAGCCCACTAAACGTTTTTTAAACTATCTTGAAGAGAGAGCAAGGGGCGGCATTGGGGCAATATGCCAGACCATTTCTTTTTATCCTATGGATCCCGAAGGTCATCTTTTGCCCGAGGCATACGACGAAAGCCACATTCCACATATGAAACAGATGGCGGAAGTGGTTCAGAGATACGGATGCAAAATGATCGCTCAGGCATTCACAGTGCATGAGTGGCGCAGACTCCCCGATGAACCTATCGGTCACTGGGGTCCCTCCGACGTTCGTCTTCCTCCCGCAATGCAGGAAATAAAGCCTATGACGAAAGAGGACATTCAGGTCTTTATCAGGCATATCGCAAACGGCGCAAAAATCGTTAAGGCTGCCGGATGGGACGGTGTCGAGCTTGTCGCAGGCGTCGGTGCTATCCTGTCGCGGTTCATGTCCAAAGCGACCAACATCCGTACGGACGAGTACGGCTCGCAGACCATGGAGAACAGATGCCGTATAACCGTTGAGTGCATCAACGCCATCAAAGAGGCTTGCGGTGAGGATTTCCCCGTCGTCGTCCGCTGGACGCCCGTTGACTATATCAAGGGCGGAAACGAGATGAAGGATGCAATCGAGGTAGCAAAGATTCTGGATAAGGCAGGTGCCGCATGGCACAACCTTCAGATAGGCTGGCACGAAAGTTCTGTTCCTCTGACCATAAAATCTGTTCCGGAGGGCGGTTTCTCATGGATGGGCAAAGAGATCAAAAAAGTGGTCAAAGCTCCCGTTGCCGTGGGTTACAGAAACACAGACCCTGTAAATATGGAAAGGATAATTGCGGAAGGCCATACGGATATAATCGCAGGTCTGAGATACAGCATCGCCGATCCTGAATTTGCAGTTAAGGCACAACAGGACAGACCGGAAGACATTAAGATGTGCATATGCTGCTGCCGCTGCCTTGACGACGTTGTGAGCAGGGGCAAACCGCTGAACTATTGCAGCGTGAACCCTCGTCTGGGCGAAGAGCTTGACGACGAACTCGGCTGTTCCACCCTGCGCAAAAAAGTAATGGTGGTGGGTTCCGGTCCCGGAGGACTTTCCGCCGCTTTTGCCGCACATAAACGCGGACACGATGTTACCGTTTACGAGAGAGGACCCAGAATAGGCGGCTGTCTCGTAATGAGTGCCATATTCAGCCCGCTTTATGAAAGACTTACAAAATCATATCTGACACAGCTCAGAAAAACACCCGGTATCAAAGTTAAACTGAAAACACCCGTAACACCCGAACTGGTGAAATCCGAAAAACCGGATGCGGTCATTGTTGCCATGGGCGGCGAACCTAAAGACCTGCACGTTCCGGGTGTGGACAGAGGAAACGTTGTGCGTTCACACGACTTCCTTTCGCTTCTTAACGGAAAAGCGCCGAAAAAGCCCGGGCTTTTCAATAAATTCATGTGGATGGGTGCAGGAATATTTCTCGGTCTGTTCTACAGTCCCACACGCATCAGAAATATGATGTGGTTCCCGTGGCCTTTCGGCAAACGTGTAGCCATCATCGGCGGCGGTCTGCCCGGATGCGAACTGGGTATTGAGCTTCTGCACAACAAACGCCGGATGGTCATTATTGAAGAGAACAAGAAGGTGGGCTATGACGTTGGCGGCAGTGAACGTTTCCACGTTACATCCGCATTCAAAAAATCACCCGACGTACAGATGGAGCCATTGACTAAGGTTGTTGAGATCAGCAGCGAGGGAGTTAAGGCGTGTAGAGCGGACGGCACCGGATTCACTTATAAAGCGGACACCGTGGCGGTCACTCTCGGCTTTGAAAAGAACATGGGGCTTACAGAGTCCATAAAGAATCTTGCAAAATCTGTCGAGGCTGTCGGCGACTGCTCAAATCCCCAAAGGATGGCCGATGCCACTAAAGCGGGCTACATAGCCGCTAAAAGGATATAACTATGGCAACAGTTTACACCAGAAAAGACGGATGCATCGGCTACGTCGTACTTAACAAGGCGGAACGCAGAAACGCCATAGATCCCGATATGATGGACGTTATGACAGACTGTTTCAACAGTCTGGAAGCGGACACTGATGTTAAGGTCGTGATACTCAGCGCAGAGGGCGACCACTTCTGTTCCGGTGGCGACCTGAAAGCCGCCCCCGGCGGTCATACCATCGAAAGCTCACACCATGCCCTGCGCAAATACGGCAAAACCGTAATGACCATACAAAACATGGAGAAACCGGTCATCGCCGCAGTGAAGGGCTATGCGGTCGGCGGAGGTATGAGTCTTGCGCTTGCATGTGACATAATCTTTGCTGCAGAAAGCGCAAAATTCAGCTGTAACTTTCTGAAGGTAGGCATCTGTCCGGAAATGGGCGCTATGATGTTCATGCCCCAGCTCATTGGTATGCAGAGATCAAAGGAACTCTGGTACACCGGACGAATTGTTTCTGGTGAAGAGGCATATGTCATGGGCTTTGTCAACAAAGTGGTTCCCGATCCGGAGCTTGAAAAAGAGACGCTGGGATTCGCAAACGGTATAGCGACCGTGCCTTCAATGTCACTCGCCATTACAAAGCGCATAGCAAATTCGACATATCACAGAGACCTTGTGAACATACTGGATACTGAAACGCTCAGTACCCCCTTTTGCAGTCAGACAAAAGAACATAAGGCTCTTGTTGAAGCCTTTTTGAACAGGAAAAAGTAATTCTGATACGGCAGGACTCCACGGTGGTAAAACACCGGGGAGAGCCTCCCCTGCCGTCAGTACAAAGCGTTTTTTTAATAACTCAGGAGAGACAGATATGGATTTTACATTAACGGAAGAACAACAGCTGCTGCTGGACAGTCTTCAGGAACTGATTTTAAGAGAGGGTCCCGAAACTTACTGGAAAGAGTGCGACAGAGAGGAAAGACAGCCTGTTGAGTTTGTTAAATCGCTCATCGACAACGGTTTCGGACTTCTCGGTGTTCCGGAGGAACACGGCGGCGTTCCCGTTGACTATATGACACAGATACTTGTTGCTCAGCACCTTTGCAAATTCGGTGCGCCCCACAACCTGCTCAGCTCGCCCCTTCAGATAAAAGATATTCTCAGCTTCGGAAACGCAGAGCAGATAGCTCAGACTATGGACGTTGTCAAACAGGGATATCTGGCGTTCAGCCTCGGCATCACAGAGCCGCAGGCGGGTTCCGATACGAACAGGATCGCGGCGACATTTACACGTAAGAACGGAAAAGTATACATCAACGGCAACAAGACCTTCATTACAGAAGGCGACAGATGCCCCTATATGATGTGTATGACACGTGATTTCGCCGTTGAGGATCTTTCAAAGGCTTTCACTATGTGGTGGATCGACGTTGAGAAGCATAAGGCGAACATCAAGTTTGAAAAACTGGATAAAATTGGCTGGAAAATGAATCACACATGTGAAGTTTATCTTGAGAATGTGGAACTCGACGAATCCGATATGCTCGGAAAAGAGGGACACGGTTTTATGCAGCTTATGGAGAACTTTGAGATAGAACGTCTTATCATGGCGGCATACATCCTCGGAATGGCAGAATGTGCCTTCGCCGACGCCGCAAGATATGTCAACCAGCGCGTTCAGTTCGGCAAACCTATCGCCGCACAGCAGATAACACAGCTTAAAATAGCTGAGATGTACACCAAACTTGAGAATATGCGCAACATGATCTACAGATGCGCATGGGAAATGGATCAGGGTATGTCAGTTCAAATATCTTCCGCTATGTGCAAACTCTATTGCGCACAGGCAGGAAACGAGGTCATTGATCAGGCGCTCCAGCTCCACGGAGGTATCGGGTACACCAACGATGCCAGAGTTTCAAGACTCTGGAGAGACGCAAGGGTATTCCGTATCGGCGGCGGAACGGACGAGATCATGGTGCATATCCTCGGACGTGCAGTGCTGAAACAATATAAAGACAAATAGAGCTTAAACAGATGGCGGAAGAGTTTTTTGCTTTTCCGCCGCATAAACTGAACTCACAAACGAAAGGATATCGGAAATACCATGATTGAGAAAATATACGAGGATTTATACAGAATAGAGGTACCGCTCCCTGACAATCCTCTTGTGATGCTGAACTCCTACCTGATATGCAGCAGCAAAAGAAACCTGCTGATAGACACGGGATTCAACACCGATGAGAGTAAAGCCGCCATCAACAGCGCAATGGCTGCGGTTGGTTTCTCAATGGAGAGTACGGATATCTTCATAACCCACGCCCACAGCGACCATGCAGGGCTTGCCGGTTATCTTTCCCGACAGAATAACGTTGTATATTGCGGAGCTTTTACCGCAAAAGCGTTCAAAGCGGGAAACAAAATGTGGGATTACCTGTACGAAGTTATAGCCCAGAGCGGACTTGATAAGAAAGATTTCGATATGAAGATAGATATGCATATCCCCGCAAAGATAAGGAACATGCAAGTCGTATTCGAGGGGGACATATTATGTGTGGGAAGATGGAATCTTCGCTGTATCAATACTTCGGGTCATGCACCTGACCACTTCTGTCTTTATGATGAGGAGAAACAGTTTCTGTTCTCCGGCGACCATATACTTGCGGGGATAACACCGAACATCACCCTTTGGGATGCTCCGTGGGAGTGTGCGGATAACCCGCTGATGGATTATCTGGAAAATCTGGATAAGATAGCCGCCCTTCATATCGAAAGGATATTTCCTGCCCACAGGGAGATAATCGAAAACGGCTACAGGCGGATACAGGAGCTGAAAGAGCACAATGCAAGGCGCATAGAGGACATCCTTGAGATAATCGGAAACGATAAAGTTACGGGAGCCGAAACTGCAAGCCGAATGCATTGGGACATAAAGACCAAATGGATAGATTTTCCTCCGTTTCAGAAGCTTTTCGCCGTTGGCGAGGCTCTTTCCCACCTGACATATCTCGTATGCAGAGGTGTTCTGAAAAAGGAACTGGGTACGGACGGGATCGTTTACTACAGCCGGGTAAATTAAGAAAATCAGGTTTATTAGGAGATAATTATGAATGTATTGGTTTGTTATAAGATAGTATACGAGGAACAGGATATAGTTACGGCCGCAGACGGCACTCTCTCTTTTGACCGTGCAGAGCTTAAACTCAGCCTTTACGACCTCAACGCAGTTGAAGAGGCTGTCCGTGTTGCCGATGCCACCGGAGGCGCCGCAAAGGCTCTTAGCATCGGTGATGCTTCTGTTGAGAACAGCAAACTGAAAAAAGGCATACTTTCAAGGGGACCTCAGGAACTTTTCCTTGTGAAGGATGCCGCACTTAAAAACGCAGATACACACCAGACAGCAAAAACTCTTGCCGCCGCGGCTGAAAAAATAGGTTTTGATCTCGTTCTCTGCGGCGAAGGTTCCGCAGATTATTACGCACAGCAGACAGGCATACAGCTTGGCGAGCTTCTGAATGTACCCGTCATCAACGCTGTAAGCAAAATCACACCCGCAGACGGCAAAGTCATCGTTGAACGTGCCCTTGAAGACCTTGTGGAAGTTCTGGAAGTACCTCTTCCCGCTGTTTTATGCGTCACATCAGACATCAACGAACCCAGACTGCCCGGAATGAAAGAGATACTTGCCGCAGGTAAAAAACCTGTAACCGGGTGGAGCCTTTCGGATGTCGGCATGTCTGCTCCCGAAGCCACTGTGGAAGTTGTGAGCGTGCTTGCTCCCAAACAGGCGGACCGTAAAAATATTATCATCGAAGGCGACGGCAAGGTTGCGGAATTCTTTGAAAACATCAAATCCGGGATTAAGTGAGGAGTCTGAAATGAAAATACTTGTAATAAGCGATAAAATGGCAAATTTCAGCGAGCTTTGCGGCGGAGCGAAAGCTCTGGGCGGCGATGCTGTGGCGTTCGCAGTGTGCGGAAAAGATGAAGCGGTGGCTATTCCCGCGGGGAAAGTATATTGCGCGGAAGCCGGCAGAGACAAACTCTTTGAAGACAGCTTTGCATCCGTTAAAGAGGTTGTTTTAAAAGAAAATCCGGAAGCAGTGCTTATCAGCGCAACAAAAAGAGGTAAATATCTGGCTGCCAGACTTGCCGCCGCCCTCGGAACTTCAGCACTTACAGACCTTTCAAACATTACCGTTGAAGGCGGATGTGTGAAGGGAACCCAGATGTATTACGGAGGCGCGGCTCTGCGCACTCTGAAAAGCAAAGGCACAGCTGTTGTCACTGCCGGAGCCGGTTCTTTTGAACCCGTTTCAGGCAATGCCGGCGAAGTCGTTGACGCTCCCGTTTGCGAAGCAGGCAAAATAGTCAGAAAAGAGATCCGCAGAAAAGAGGTGCAGTCTGTAAACCTTGCCGCCGCTAAGATAGTGGTCGGTGTCGGAAGAGGATTTGCCAAAAAAGAGGATATAGCTCTGGCGGATGCTCTTGCGGCTGCTGTGGGTGGCGAGGTCGGCTGTTCACGTCCCATCGCAGAAGGCGAAAAATGGATGGACGTTGCCAGATATATCGGCGTGTCAGGTGTGACCCTGAAACCCGACGTATATTTCGCAGTGGGTATTTCCGGTCAGATACAGCATACGATAGGTATCGGCTCTGCCAAGACCGTTATAGCAATAAACAAAGATAAAAACGCCCCGATATTCAAGGTTTGCGACTACGGTATCGTCGGCGACCTTTATAAGATCCTCCCTGCACTGACAGACATGATAAAGGCAGGATAATGTCCTCATTTCAGCGGCACGGGACGCAACACCCGTGCCGCCCCCAATTCAGAGGTTATTATGAGTGAAGAAAAATTTGACGCGATAATTATCGGAGCCGGAATCGCCGGTGCAACGGCTGCGCTTCAGCTCGCAAAGGCGGGACTTGAGGTTCTTGTTATCGAAAGAGGAAACTACGCCGGAGCAAAAAACATGACCGGCGGAAGATTATACAGCCACAGTCTTGAAAAGGTGATACCCGATTTCGCCTCAAAAGCCCCTGTTGAGAGAAGAGTCACCAAAGAAAAAATAAGCATGATGACGGAAACCGGAGCGGTCACCGTGGAATATACGGGTGACGAACTGCGCAGACAGGGCAGGGATTCCTATGTGGTTCTGCGCGGCGTTTTCGACAGATGGCTTATGGAGCAGGCAGAGGAAGCGGGCGCAATGTTCGTTGCCGGAATACTGGTTGAAGACCTGATAGTGCGTGACGGAAAGGTCTGCGGTATCGTTGCCGGCGAAGACGAGATGTATGCGGATGTGGTAATCCTTGCGGACGGCGCCAACTCTCAGCTTATGCAGAAGGCGGGGCTCCAGAAGACCATCACAAGCTCACACCAGATGGCAGTGGGTGCTAAAGAGGTAATTACACTCGACCGGAAGACCATAGAAGACCGTTTCGGCGTTTCCGAGGGCGACGGTGCCGCATGGCTCTTCGCCGGTTCACCTTCCGACGGAAACATAGGCGGCGGTCTCATCTATACCAACAAGGACAGCATCTCTATAGGAATAGTTGTCACTATCGCGGAGATGGAAAAGGCAAAAAAATCCGTTCACGAAATGCTTGAACAGTTCAAGGAGCATCCCGCAGTCAAGCCACTTATCAAAGGCGGAAAACTTGCGGAATATTCAGGTCATATGGTTGCCGAGGGCGGATATGACATGGTTCCGACACTTTACGGCAACGGTATCCTTGCCGCTGGTGATGCGGCTCACCTTGTGATAAACGCCGGATATACCGTCAGAGGTATGGATCTTGCCGTGGGTTCTGCAACTGCTGCCGCAAAAGCTGTTATAGCGGCAAAGGAGAAGGGCGATTATTCAGCCGCGTCACTTGCGGCATACAAACAGCTTCTGGACGACAGCTTTGTTATGAAAGATATGAAGCACTTCAAAGACTTCCCGCACTTTATGGAAAATAAACGTATTTTTAACGATTATCCCGCTATGGCGAATGAAATCTTTTCCGGTCTTTTTGTTGTGGACGGAAGCGAACCTAAATCAATGCTATCAAAAATGATGAAGCCTGTCAGAAAGGTCGGCATCATGAACCTTATCAAAGACGGCTATAAGGGTATCAGAGCCCTTTAATTTGGCAGGAGGACATATGACAACCGTGGAAGAAAAACTGGGTGTGGACAAGTTCCATGTGGACGAGGAATACCCGCACATAGAAGTGAATAAAGACGCCAGCCCGAAAGATATTATGGCAGTTGTCCGCGCCTGTCCGGCGGGACTTTACAAATATAATGACGGAGTGCTTTCCTTTGACTATGCAGGATGTTTTGAATGCGGGACGTGCCGCGTTCTGAGCTTTGGCAAAGTCGTTTCTAAATGGACGTTCCCTAAGGGGTCGTTCGGCATCGAATACAGATTCGGCTGATATCAGCTCATCAGTCTTAATCTGTTGTCAGGCTGTACTGTGTCCGCTTTCTGAGGGGAATAGGGAAAGGAGCGGGCGCAGTACTTTTTTTAGAGTCTCCAACACAATATCCATGCCCAGCTTATTCCGGAATTTAAAACAGTCTGCAAAAGACACAGCCTTATTATTTGTTACGACAGGCGGGGATATGTTGCCATGTCTGTTCAGCAGCCCATATCCTGCGGTTCAAATATTCTGTGTCCGATCTTATATTTTTTTATTTCCTTAGTGCCTGATTCAACGGAGATTGTGATTTCCGTATTTTCAAAGCATTTGTTATCGAAATAGATGAAAGCCCTTTTCCTGCCGGAAATGAAAAATTTGCCGCTTTTTTCTATTCCCGAAACCCGCTGAACTGCCACACACGGGCTGCTTACTGCGATACTGAACTTTGTATCCGGTGCGATTTCAAACCGGAAATTTTCATATTCGGTAATGTGAACGGGAGAATAGATTATTATTCCGCCGGCAAAACATGGGAAGCTGAAAAAGCAAAACAATAAGCTCAAGATACTTTTCATAATGACACCTGAAAAAAGGGAGGGACGCCGATGCGCCCCTCTCTGATAAATCATATTTTAATAACTTTGACTTTTGTGTCGTAAAATGATGCGCTGCCGCCTATTTTATCGGTACAGCACATATTTTTGAGCACGGGGTCAATGGTGTTGGCGGCGTTGGCGCAAATGCCCGCAGCTCTCCTTTTGTCACCTTTGACGGTTTTGCCATTGACTGTAACGTCAGATGCTCCGTATGCCCAGTGTCCGTAGTGCCATGACACGGCTATTGTTCCCGGTCTGATAGTTTCGGACACTTTAACTTTGCCCTGCATTGCAACTTTCGTTCCGTTTTTAAGATCCCAGACGCCTTCGGGGTTTGATGCGGAAACTATTTTGGCAGTGTCTCCGGTTGACAGTCCCAGTTTAAGGGCATCCTTTGTGTGCATGAGGATAAAGTTTTCAGAATTGTGCAGCTCGTTTGACCAGTAGTTCCCTATGGTTCTGGATTGCCCGCCGGTGATTTCCTTATATGTGATCATATCAAGGTCATAACCTGCCTGCTGCAATGGTCTGTCCAGCATGTCTGACGCAACTGTATAGACAGGGTAGCCCAGAAATCTCTTTCCTGTCATGGAATCCTTTGTGAGGGCAACCTTCTCAACATACATGTTGATGCGTTTTTTGTATTGATGAGCCACCTTGTCGCCGGCGTATGCATCGGGCAGGAACTCAAAGCGTCCGCCTCTGTTGAGAACATAGACCATTTTTGCCCAGTTTTTGGTTTGCATCTTTGCTCTTTCAATATCAAAAGCGGCGGGAGAAAGATGCTTTCTGGCTTTTTCAAAAACAGCCAGTTCATCCGCAGAGGCGGCGGGCACCCCCTCCCCTTCCATTGCAATGTTTTCAACCAGTTTCATGTAGAAATCGGTGTCAGAATAGTTGTCCATTCCGGCTCCGAAACCGTCCTTGCCATATCCTGCAAGACCAAGTTTCTCCGCAACTGCATATGTGAATGTTTCAATACAGACGTGTGCCTTCTGTCCGTTGACTTTCACTGTGTCTGTGAGTGGTTCGACCATGGGCTGCCGCACTTTTGAACAGGTTGAGGCTACATCGGGTGTGGTGTGCGATGTTGCCCATCTTTCCCATATTGCTTTATCGGGAATGATATAATCGGCATACATGGACGTTTCCCCTATAACTATATCGCTGGCTATGAACAGAGGAAGTTTTTTGACATCCTGAAGCATCTCAATGAACACCTGTCCCGCAGGAGTAGCAAATGCAGGTGTACCCATGTGTGTTATGAGGCATTTTATGCCGTACGGGTAACTTTCATATCCCGATGGGATGATCTCCTGATAAACGTGACCTGTAAAGGGATAGAAAGGTCTTTTTGCGGGGTAGCCTGTAAAGAAGGATGTGGATTCATATTTCACCCCCTCTCTTGTAACAGCATATCCGAATGTTCCCAGCTTGTTGTTGACCATTTTCCCCATATCATAGGGGCATCCTGTTTTTCCGCCGTATTCGTGCCAGTGACCGCCGCCGACCATTATGCCGCCTGCCCAGTCTGTGTTTCCTACGAGCAAGTTGAGAGCAACAATAGTTGTGGCGTTATAATAGCCGTTGGTGTGCTGAACTGCGCCTCTGTAGAAATCTATCCCTGTTTTCTTACCGTAGCTTGTAAATTCTTTTGCCACCAGCTGAACATCGGAAGCCGGAACTCCGCAGATTTCCGCCCATTCCCCCACTGTTTTTGAGAATGCTGACTCTTTGTAAATCTGGAATGAGGATTTAACTTTGATTCCGTTAATTTCCGTGTCCACAAAAAGGTCACCTGTTACGGCATCGCCTTTTTCCTCTCCGGCGGCAGGCTTTCCGCCTGACATAACCACAAATTCGCCTTTGAGCCCTATTTCTTCCGGTTTAAGGTAAGCACCCGGACCGTCTTTTTCAATCTTCACCAGCCATGACGATGTGGTGTAGTTGGTCTCTTTCACAGCTTTTGCAGCGTTAAAGTTTGCAGCCTGAAGGTAGCCGGCATCATATTTACCGTTTTCGATTATATATCTTGCCATACCCAGAGCGAAAGCGGCATCCGTCCCGGCTTTAATAGGTATCCATTTTGTAGCCTTTGCGGCGGTTTTCGAGAATCTGGGGTCTATGACATAAACTTTTAAATCCCTTTCCGTAAGCCCTGCCGTAAGTTTTTCGCTGATTGCGGGAGGTCCGAAGTTAGCTTCAAAACCGCCAGTTCCGAAATAAACCACACATCCGGCATTCATGATATCAGGTTTGAGGTGTGTCACGCCGCTGAACATCTGGGCAAAACCGATGTGGTGGGACTGTTCGCAGATTGTAGTGTGTTCAAAAAAGTTTTTTGAGCCGAAACAGTCTTTTACAAAACGGCTCATAAATTCTTTCCGGCCGTGTTCGATCCTGCCCGCCATGAAAACAAGCTGTGAGTTTGCGGGACCTGCATCAGGGTGTTCAGGATTTGCAAAGAGATCAATCCTGTCTGCGTATTTTGCTTTGAAATCGGCAATACTCATCTTTTTGGCGGCAACGGCTTTGCCATCCTCTTCCATTTCTTTCATGAGTTTGGCATCTTTAACTTTATAGATGCTACGGAGACCGCCAACTTTTCTGGTTGCTTCGCCTTCGACATCTTTGAAAAGAAGTCCGCCTTCGACTATTTCGTTGACCGCCTGATCAAAGTCTATGGCAATCCATTTGTTTTCGCCCCGTTTTCCTGCTCTTTTCAGAACTTTTTTGAGCCTGTAAGGGTCATAAAGCGACTGGATGCCTGCCTGTCCTTTCGGGCATATTTTTGCATCTATCCTTGCTGCTCTCTCCAGCGGTTCATCAAGTGCCAGATTAGGATAAAGGTTTTGTGCTGTATAGGGATTGCCGTCTATTTTCAGCAATACGCCATCTTTCACCTTGCCTTTGATGGCGCAGGCAGTATGGCACTGCAAACAGATTGAATAAATAACGTGTTCGGGTTTTGACAAGTCGTAACTGTTGATTTCGCCGCCTGTTGCTGCAACCTTCTGTACGGCGTTTGCCGCACATCCGAGCTGTGATGCAAGAACGGCAGAACCGCCCACAAACGCCGATGATTTAATAAATCCCCTGCGGTTAATCTCAAATTTATCAAAAATATCTTTAAAACTGCTCATGAAGCCCCCCTTAACCGTGACACTTTTTACAGAGTTCAACGGAGTCTGTAATGTATTTTGTTGTCGGCAGAGTTTTTTCTCCTTCCATAAATACATACAGATTGAGCTCTTTTGCTTTCTGATAAACAAAGCTTTCGGTATCTGATATATCACCGAAATACGTTGCGCCTCCGAGGCAGGTTGTCACACATGCGGGGAGCATGGCGGCATTCAGCCTGTGCAGGCAGTAGTGGCATTTTCTGCAGCTGTTCACCGGCAGTGATTTTGATGTCCTTTTCACCGCCTTGCCGTATTCATAGATGGGGCCGTGTTCATATTCCATGAGCATCGGAGTGCCGGCGGTGTAAAAGTTGCCGTGATCAACTTTTATGGCGGAGTAAGGGCAGGCTTTTTCCGCCTGACCGCCGCATCCGACACATTTTGCGTAGTTCACAGCGACAATTCCGTCCTCTCTTTTATAGATTGCTTTGCCTGTGCAGGACTTGATGCAGGGTGCATCATCGCACTGCATACACATTCCGGGCATGAATATGCTCATAACATTCGGGAATTCCCCGTCTTCGGCTTCTTTTACCCAGCGGTAATTCACACCTTCCGGTGTTTTGTTTTCCGCTTTGCACGCAACAGAGCAGGAATGACAGCCGGTACATTTTCTGATGTCAATCAACATCGCCCATTTCCGCTTTGAAACGGGCTTCAGAAGAGCTCTTTCCAGATCTCTCTGCATCCTGACAATATTGGATTCGTTCATAGGAACCTCCATTAGTGATAATGGAGAATAACGCAATAGACGTGCCAATGAAGGGTGTGCTAAGTTTTTGATAAACGGTGGCGGAGGCAGAAGTGTTGTAAGGTTTCTTTACGGTTTGCGTAAAGATTATTTACGGCTGGGCTATGCCATATTTTTTGAGCTTTTCATAGAAAGTTACACGGCTTATTCCAAGCATCTTTGCGGCGGCGGTATTGTTATTCTGGCATTCGGCAAGGACGTTCCGGATAAGCTGTTCTTCAACCTCTTCAACAGCCCGGGTCAGGATATTCTCGTGATATTTCCGTCTGAAATATTCTGTGAAGCTGCAGGAGGAGGCATCTGTAGAATCAGATTCCAGCCCCAGAGCCGATGTTATCACTTTTCCGGTTATCACTCCTGAGTTTGCCGTTGCCACTGCTTTAGCCATAACATTTTTCAGCTCGCGGACATTGCCCTGCCACCTGTATGATTCCAGCAGCTCTCTGGCGGATTTTTCCATACAGCAGATATCTTTATTCATTGAATCAGAGAAAAATTTTATAAAATGCAGAGCCGACGGCCAAATATCGCTGATCCGTTTTCTGAGCGGCGGAATTTCGATGCTGAAAGTGTTGATACGGTAAAACAGGTCTTCTCTGAATGAACCGTTTGCGACGAGTTCACGCAGGTTTCTGTTGGTTGCAGACACGATTCTGATGTCAACTTTTTTGAACGTGTTATCGCCGACCCGCTGTATCCTGCCGTCCTGAAGCACCTGAAGAAGCTTGCCCTGCAGACTGAGGGGCATGTCGCCTATTTCATCCAGAAATATTGTGCCTTTGTCCGCCATTTGGAATTTGCCGGGATTTGAGGCATAAGCCCCCGTAAAAGCACCTTTGACATATCCGAAAAGCTCGCTTTCCAGCAGGTTTTCGGGTATTGCGGCGCAGTTTATATTGATGAACGGATTTCCGCTCCTTTTGCTGTATTTGTGAATGAGGTTTGAGGCAACATCTTTTCCCGTGCCGCTCTCTCCTGTTATCAAAACAGGGGTGTCGGTCGCCGAAATAATCGCTATACTTTTCAGGACATCTTTCATTTCGCCGGAAACAGCTATCACAGCATCCGGAATATAGGGTATTTCCGATAATATCTCAAACTGCCCCTTATCAAAGCAATAATTATCTTTTGACGAATATTTTTCTATAGTTTCAATAAGATGCCTGATTTCAGCAGGTTTTGTGAGAAAATCAATCGCTCCGGCACGGATGGCATCAAGAATAAGCTCCGTTGAACCGTGGGCGGTAAGCATTACCACCGGAATATCGGTTGTGAGTTTCCGGATACTTTTAAGAACATCAAGACCGTTTTCGTCTCCCAGGCTGTAATCAAGAAAGATAAGGTTAAAGTTTTCCGTTTTCAGCAGAATGTAGGCACCTTCAAGATCCATTGCGGTAAAAACTTCATAATATTTTCCGAGTGATCTTTTCAACCCGTAACAGAGAGATTCGTCATCATCAATGATAAGTATTTTCTGCATGCGTTATTCTTGCAAAAATCGGCTGTGCTGGCAATAAAATCTTTTTGCGTTCCATCATAGGAAAGCATTCCGCATAAACTCCGTTTCTCTGGCGGGGAATTTCAGTTCTTTTGCCCAGGGCGTGGCCGCCATGGACACAATCTTTATTTAGATTGGACTCCCCTGCCCCGTACATTTTTATATTTTTTATCTTAGAAACGGACGTTTCTAAATTGAAAAAATGTGAAATACCCTGTATAATGCGTTATGAAATATGTTGCCTACTACAGGGTATCCACAAAAAAGCAGGATTACGGTATTGATGCGCAACAGTCCGCCGTCCGTCATTATATATATAACAGAGGGGGCGATCTGGCGGCAGAATTTTCAGAAAAGGAGTCGGGTAAAAATGCAGAGCGTCCGGAACTGAAAAAAGCGGTGGAGCTTTCCAAAAAAGAGGGTGCATCCCTAATCATCTCAAAACTGGACAGACTTAGCCGTGAGGTTTCTTTTCTGTTCAATCTCAAGGCGGAGCTTGACAGGGCGGGAGTGCATATTGTCTGCTGTGATCTGCCTGACCTTAATACTCTTACGCTGGGTATATTCGCCACCATGGCACAGCACGAAAGGGAGCTGATCAGCAAACGGACTAAAGAGGGTCTTGCCGTGGCGAGGGAAAAAGGCAAGCGGATAGGAACGCCCGACCCTGTGCCGGACTATGTCAAGGAGCTGGGAAGAAAAGCCCAGACCAGAGCCAGCATCAAATATTATTCAAACGTGAAAGATATTATCAGAGAACTGAGGGCAGGGGGAAAAACCTATCAGAGTATCGCCGACCTTCTGAACCGGAGCGGATTCAAAACCCGTGAGGGGTTTGCCTACACGGCAGCAGGTGTCTGGCGTGTATATGGAGAGGGCGGCAGGCAGCAGCTTTTAGATGATGAAATTGTCCGTATAGTCCTTAGAATGGCACAGCAGGACAAAACACTGACGGAAACAGCACAATTTCTCAATCTTGCCGGTTTTCGCACATCAAGAGGCAAGCTATTCAGACCTTACACCATAAGTAGAATTATTTGCGGTATCAAGTGAATGGATATCACCTGTGGCAACAATACTTGTGATATTGATTTTTTTGAATCAGAATACGAATCAAACTTCCTTAATACATAATTAAGTTTTAAGCATACCTGCTGTTTTGTAAAAAAGTGTAAAAATGCTTGAATATATCGCATGCGATATTATACTGTGCGATATAAGGAGGACAAAGTGCAGTCATTTTATAATCTTTCAGCTAAAACACTTTATGGAGAGGTCATTAATTTTTCTGAGTATAAAGGGAAAACTGTTTTGGTGGTGAATACAGCGAGTAAATGCGGATTTACCCCACAATACAAGGATCTTGAGGAACTCAATAAGAAATATGCTGATAACGGTCTTGTAATCCTGGGGTTTCCATGCAATCAATTTGGCAGACAGGAACCGGGAAGCTCCAAAGATATTGAAAATACTTGCAAAATCAACTACGGAGTGACTTTCAGAATATTTGAAAAATGCGATGTCAAAGGCAGCGGGGCACACCCTGTTTTTCAATACCTTTCAAAGGCACTGCCGGGTATATTCGGGACAATGAATATAAAATGGAATTTCACAAAGTTTCTGATAACTCCGGACGGTACGCCTATCAAACGTTTCGCACCATTGACAAATCCAAGAAAAATTGAGAAATACATTGTAAGGCTTCTAAGGCAAAAATAAATTGAAAAACAGTGAATTATTAAAGCTGGATAATCAGCTTTGCTTTCCGCTTTATGCGGCAACAATGCTGGTTACAAGGCTCTACAGACCTATTTTACAACCTTTGGGACTAACATATACCCAGTACATAACAATGATGTACCTATGGGAAAATGCGCCCTGCCCTGTAAGCATGGTTGCAAATAAACTGATGCTTAACACTAACACACTTTCTCCCGTTCTCAAGAAGCTTGAAAAAAAAGGTTTTATATCACGTGTACGCTCCGAAGAAGACGAACGTATTGTCATTCTGGAAATGCTGCCAGAAGGACTTAAATTAAAAAATAAATGTGAATGTGTTCCTCTTAAATTAATAGAGTCAATTGATTTCTCAATGGACGATGCAGTTAAACTCAAAAAGCTTCTGTTATCTTTAATTGCGTCTTCACAAAAATAGGAACTATCTTTAAATTTCATGAATTGACGCACAAACATTCGACGCAGTTGTTGCGGTGAATATTATTGCTTTTGCGGCGAATAGGAGTTATATTCAATGCAAATAACGCGGTGATTACATGTGGATATACGAACATAAAAACTGGTCAGACTTCATTTGGGATATAAATACTATAGCTGATAAGCTCTCTGAAGTCAGATATAAACAGGGACGACTGCTAGGGAAAATGGAAAACCTCGGATTTGACCTTCAACGTGAGGCAAGTCTGAATACCCTAACCCAAGACATAATAAAGTCATCCGCAATAGAAGGTGAGAACCTCAATATTAACGAAGTGCGCTCATCTATCGCCAGACGTTTGGGTTTAGACATCGGAACATCTATTCCAATCAGCCGTAACACAGAAGGTATGGTTGATATTATGCTGGACGTTGTTCAAGGTTTTGAAAAACCACTTACAAAAGATAGGCTTTTCAGTTGGCATTCTGCGCTATTCCCCAGCGGCAGGAGCGGGATGTACAAAATTACAGTCGGACAATGGAGAACGACTGATACAGAACATATGCAGGTAATATCCGGTGCATACGGGCATGAGATCATACATTACGTGGCTCCATCAGCCGAAAGAGTTGATAACGAAATCAAGCTATTCCTGCAATGGTTTAACAACACAAATACAATCAACCCAGTTCTTAAAGCGGGAATTGCTCACTTCTGGTTCGTCACTATTCACCCATTTGAGGGTGGAAACGGGCGTATTGCGCGCGTAATTGCCGACATGGCTCTTGCCCGTGCAGATAGGATTCCACACAGATTCTATAGCATGTCCAAGCAGATAGAAGCAGAAAAAAAGGAATATTATGGCGCACTGGAACGGCAGCAAAGAGGCACACAAGATATAACCCTTTGGCTGGACTGGTTTACAGGATGCTTGGAGAGAGCCGTTGATAATTCAGATGAAATTCTGAATACTGTCCTTTACAAATCAAAACTTTGGAAAACTATAAACGAAAACCCTGTAAACGAACGCCAAAAAAAGATCATCAATATGATGCTTGAAAATGACTTTAAAGGACACATGAACACATCAAAATACGCAAAAATAGTTAAATGCTCCAACGATACCGCTCTTCGAGACATTCAGGAACTTAAGAACAGAGGCATCTTCATTCAGAATTCAGGCGGCGGACGAAGCACCAGTTATCATATAAGCAAAACTCCATTAGATATTAACGATTGAGCTGGGGATTATCGGCAATTCATTAATTCATTGGCAATCAATAACAGCTCGCGTCTGTTTTGTGCGCTGAACTTGATTTTTGCCTCATCCAGATGTGCATCTATCGTCTTAGGGCTGAGATCCAGAATATGTGCAACTTCTGTCCTGCTGTTTCCTGCGAGCATAAGAGATATCACTTCTATTTGTTTATGGGTTATTTTCAGAGATTTATTTAGCCTGCTACGAAAGAGTGTAAGGACCGATTCTGCAATGTGGTTTCCTAATGCTCTCACTATACACATGTTCTTGAATATCTCTTTTTTATCCATTTGTTTCTTATTGATAAAGCAGAGAGTAATATTGAAAGATTTTCTGTGAAAACTGTAAGTGATCCCATCCACGACATTAGCGTCTCTGAAATCAGAGAATATTTTTGCTGCCGAAGGGCAATTGCAGATGAAACGATGGACATCACCCCAGTAATAAATGACCGGTTTCTGTTTAAGTACCCACCATTTCGGGTCATGTTTAAAATATTGCTGATTAAGATATAAATCCAAAAATTCAACAGGATAATCTGTTTGAAAATAGTCTAACACGCCCATGTTTGCGTAATTATTATTGTGCAATACGGCTGAAAACATATCAAACTCGAACAGTTTTTTGTAGCTTTTCACGAAATCAATATGTTCAGATTCTTCGTTTGCCATTCCTAACATGAAAATTAATTCGTTAATTCTGACCAATTCGTTCTTGTTAAATTGACTGAACATGAAGCAACCCTCCTATCGAAGGTTTTTTATATTGCCTATTTGATCAAAAACGGGAAATAAAACGTTATTGTTATGGAGATATGCGTATGGATTAATAATAGGTATTATTCGTATTTGTGTCAATTGACGTATTTCTGACGTTTATTTAAATAGGTCATTGCCCTACTTATTTCAGGTTTAATTTACAGGGATTTCTGCCAGCGGTACATTTTGTTCGTTAAAGGATTTCTTCTTTAACTTTCGGGTGAGATTCTCATCCGGATTTCAGTTACGTCTTAGACACCGTAACTGTAAGAAAATAAGGAGGTTCCATGCGAAAAAAGCTATGTCTGGCAGTTTATTCCTGCCTACTGTTGTTCGCATCGGTGTACAGTGCATCCGCCTTCGAGGATAGCAGCTACACCACACCGGACAACTGGCAGCAGCAGGTGACACCCGGTCAGTTCCGCCAGAGTGTCACAGGAGTTGGTCTGACGAAAGATACTAAGATGTATCTGAGTCTGACCACAAGATATCGTCTTAAATCTAATGACTACGCTGATGACCAGGATATTTACCAATATCTCCGTGTGAGTACGGATGCGGCAAAGCTTGGCACAGGTACGATCAAGTTCTCTGCATTCGGAAGGCTTGCAGACGACATTGACGGTTTTTCTGACAGGAACTGGTCAGATAACTACTATTACAGCCAGAAGGACGGTCTTGATACCGAACTTGAAGCAAATGACTACGCACCCCGCCTCTATCATGGTTATGTCCAGTTAGATGGAGTAGTCGGACGCTCGGTTGTAAATCTCGGCAGATTCTATCTGAATCACCTTAACACCTTCCAGCTTGACGGAGCGGATGCCGCCTACAACGTGACAGATATGGTCAGCGTATATGCATTCGGCGGTATGCCCGTAAGCTACTATTACGACGTTGACGGCAAAGACCATGTATACGGCGGGGGCGTGTCATTGAACTACAAGGACAGCACAAAAGTTGGCGCTGAATATGCCTACCTTGATGTTCAGGATATCAACGATGACTACTCAAAGGTGAGTATAGTTCAGTCCATCCCTCACGGAACGGTAGTCCTTGGATATTCCCATCTCAATGATGCCGGAACGTTCAATGCCAATGCCGACTTTGAAATAGTGAAGACAAAGACACTTGTCAGCCTCGGTTACGAGGGTATGTATGACAATGTGGACTCAGATAAGACCTATGTTGTAAACCCTCTTACTTATGCACTTTTACCTCAGAGCAAGTATAACAAGTATTCTTTCGGGGCATATCAGCCCTTTCTTAAGCACTTTATAGCAGGTGTTAACTACGAAGGCAGATCTGTACAGGGAGAAGAGAGCTTCGATAACCGTAACTATAACAGATACGGGGCAAAATTCGATATCAACGGGCTCCCTTCCGAAAATACTTACGTATCTTTCACAGTTGACAGGTGGGACATCGACAGCACATCGGAAAGCAATGACAACAGCAAGGCTGAATATGGCGTTCAGATCGGTCAGAAGATCACTGATAAGGTTGATGTTTGGTTCGGCAGTTCATTCAACAGATATGAATACGACTACAGCACTGACAAACGTAAGGATTCTGTGCGCTCCTATTACATAGGCGGCTCCTATCAGCCCACCGAAGTTTTCAGTGTAATGGCAGATCTGAGCAGAGAGGATACAGATTTCTATGACGACACGGACAGCGACCTTAGCGAGAGCTACAGGGCGGAGCTCTGGGTCAGTCTGGTGTTCTAGGGAGTAATCAATGAGAAAAATATTAGCACTGATGATAATCCTTACAGTGAGCTTTGCGGCTTATGCAGTCAGCTCCAGCAAACCGGAAAGCCATGACCTTAGCTGGATGAAGCGTCACGGTGTGGCGAGCAGGGCGAACCTTAATGAATGTCTGGAGTGTCATACAGACAAGGTGTCCTGCATCAAATGCCATCAGGAAGTAGAGCCCAGAAACCATACTAACGGCTGGGTAAAGAATGGGCACGGGCTTGAGGCGAGATGGGACAGGAACAAATGCGCACCCTGTCATACAGAGGACAGCTGCATTGAGTGTCACACGCAAACACCGCCTTCGACCCACCGCCCCGGATGGGGAGGTAAGGGGCAGAGTGTGAACAGGCACTGCACCGGATGTCACTATCCTGTACAGCAGACAGGATGTTTCACTTGCCATAAGGTTGTTCACTCAATAAATGCTTACGGTAAATAGGAGATTTAATTATGAGTATTAAAGACTTACTTCAAAATAAACATGTATCCAGACGCAGTGTGCTTAAAATAATGTCGGCGACCGTTGCAACTGCGGCATTAGCAGGTTGCGGCGGCGGCGGTTCCAATCCGAAAGAATATCAGGTTCTGGATCCTTCAGATGACCTCGTCTATGATAAAAGCGAAAAAATAATCCATACAACAGGGTCATATAACTGCGGTTCAAGATGTCTGCATTATGTACATATCAAGAATGGAAAAGTTGTAAGAATGACATCTGCAGGTGACAAAACCAGAGGAACGAAGGCCGACAGCGAAGCAGAGTACGATAGTTCAGAGTTCGGCAAAGAACTGGAAAAACGCGCCTGTGTCCGCTGTTACGGGGGATATCAGGGGATTCTTTACCAACCAGACAGACTCAAATACCCCATGATGAGAATAGACACAGGTAAGCCTAAAGGCGATGTAAACAACTTCAAAAGAGTGACATGGGATGAGGCGATTGAGGCAGTCGCTACAAGATTGAAAGAAGCATATGATAAATCTGCCTCTCTTGGATATGCCCCTATCGTTTCCAGGTATTTTTACAGTCTGATGATGATGACAGCTTACGGTCAGCAGTTGCCATATATAAAACTGGCTGGAAACGAGTCATACGGCGGCGCTGACCTCGGATGTTACGACACAGTTGGAAACTCTGCCAGAATCAACAGCAGGACAGACAGATATAATACTAAATTTATGCTCACATGGGCTTTGGATGTTACCAAGACCACCTATTGGCAGGTACACACCCATTTCATGAATCAGAAGATAAAAGAAAAAGCACATGGCGACATCCCTATGGTAGTTATCTCTTCAATATATTCCGATGCGGCGGCTATGCTTACCACAGGTGTTCCCGGGTATCAGTATTCCATCAACGGGACAAACAAACAGGTTGATATCCCCGGCTGGATCGCGTGCAGACCGTCAACAGACAGTGCCTTAGCGATAGGGATGCATTATGTCATTTATAAGAATCAGAGAATGGATAATGACTTCATGCAGCAGACCACTACAGCAGACCAATCTCAACGAAAATGTTTCGGATACTGGAAAAATGACGAGGTGATCAGCCAAGCTCATGATTCCGATGGTTCAGGCACTTCAAGATTCGGTGTCAGAACGATCAACAGAGACACTATTCCTGCCTCGGCTCCTTACAACGCCACCGGAGCTGAAATCCCCAGTGAAACCATTTTGAAGGGATTGGCTTTCAAGGTGCCTGCAGGAGAATCTTTTGAAGAATATCTGTTGAGCCGTGAGGTCGAATGGGGCGGAGCAACTCCTTTAGCCGGAACAGAAACTTATAAATACAGAGAACCTTCGACAGCTGCAACTCCGGGAGATGCAATCTATACACAGGTTCTCAGCTACATTGCATCGCTTACAGGCGTTTCTGCCGATATTATCGAAGCTCTTGCAATGAAATATTCAGAATACGCCGGACATCCTACAGATGCGGCACTTATCGAGACAGGCGGCGGCGCACAGAGGGCATGGAATGCAAGTGAATGGGTATGGTCTCTGATAGGTCTCAGCACCGTATGCGGCTATATAAATAAGAGCGGCGGCGGAATGGCAGGGGCTTCCATGGGATTTATGCCGGAAAGCCTGTCATCTAACAGCGGAACCACCGATGTTTCATTGATAGGAGCTCTTGAAGAACCTAAAAACGGTCTGGCTCTTAACGTGGAACTCAGCGGATGGCAGAATGTCGTTATTAACGGTAGAGACCACAGACCAGCTGATATGTTTACAAAAGACATTAATTACAGCACGGCAGGCAGGTTAACTCTCTCAGAAACCAAACCTCTTGAAGTTGATGTCATCATCCAGACCAATATTAATAATATTCAGACACACCCGAACGTGAATAAAAATATTCTTGCGGCTCAAAGTGTGTCGTCTTTTATCATAATGGATCAGGTTATGACCCCCACAGCTCTTTTGGCAGATATCATACTGCCTGCCAGTACTCACTTTGAGAAGGAGTCATTTGTAGTTCCAACCAACACGTCAATGATAGATTTCTACCACAGAGAGAAAGCGATAGACTTCATGTACGATACTCTGCCTGAACATGAAATTGCACAAAGGATCGTCGATAAACTCAATGAACTGATGGGAACAGCCATCCCTGCTTATGTGTTTGCACCTTATGACACACGCTCCGAGGATGATTACAACAGCCTCCAGATCACTGATTATTACAGAGCAAATGTGAATTCGAGTGCGACCCTGCCCTCTGCCGACGAGTTACGAGAGCTTGGTCAGTTCACTCTGCAGGTTCCCAAAAGTAATCCTTTAATACCCATGGCAGGGGATCTGATTTCCGCCGGAGATTTTGATACATCCACAGGCTTCATCAATTTTTACTCCCCTCTCAGAGCTATGCGCCCTGCAAGAGTTGTTACTGATAAAAATATATCCGGCGATACATCCGGAATATTCCCGCCTGTATATTATCCCGGTGGCTGGCGTAACGCTACATTATGCTATCAGCCTATGCTGCATGGCAGAGAGACGTATTTTGACAACGGGAACCCCATGACAGGCAACTTTACCGGATTCAAATCACCATTGAGCAGCAGAACATACAAAATGACTTATATGACCAACAAATCGAGAAACAGAGGGCACACAGTATTCGACAGCGTCGCAGCAATCAAAGACATGTTTCCCCAGATGGCTAAAATGAATCCAGCCACGGCTGCGGAAAGAGGCATCAGTGAAGGTGATATGGTCTATGTTTACAATGACAGAGGCTGTATGAAAATTCCCGCACATCTCACACATGAGATATTGCCCGGAATTGTCAGCATTGAACATGGTGCATGGTACAGAGCCCACCCCACAGAACGGGTGCAAGTCTGGATGCAGGACGGAAGCGACCAAAGCCAGCCGGATGCTTTCAATGTACGCACAGTGCCCGTGGACATAGGCGGAACTGATAATGTCCTCACAAACGATTTCTTCGGAGAAGACACCATGACCGCAGCAGGCGCTGTTCCTGCACAGTCCGGTCCTTGCGAAGTTAGCTTAACAAAACCTGAATAACGGAGGTCAATATGAGTAATTGGGGATTCTATTTCAATCAAGATAGATGTTTTGGCTGTAATACCTGCGCAACAGCCTGTAAAAACTGGAACGAAGCACGCCGGGGCGATGCCGAAATTAATGTCATTGACGATCCTGAAAGCTATATGTCTGAAGTCGGCGAACAGGATACAGGCAGTTATTATATTAATCCTGAAACCGGAGCTAATAACTACGAACTGTATCGTAAATATTATATGAAAGAGGATTGGAGACGTGTTTCCATTGAAATGACAGGTTCGGTATCTGAAAACAATGATGGTACATTTTCATCGAACATGGACAAGAGATATGTTTCTATTTCGTGCAATCATTGTGATCAGCCGGCATGTGTTGACGCGTGCCCGATGGGTATCATAGTTAAAAGCAAAGAAACGGGGCTTGTCCTTGTGAATAACGAAAGCTGCATCTCCTGCGGGAAATGTAAGGACGCTTGTCCTTGGGATGCACCGCAATTCTATGATGCAAACTATACAACCTATGCACTAAACGACCCTGCCAGACCAAAAATGACAAAATGCACTGGGTGCCTCGACAGAATTAAAGAGGGTCTCCGCCCTGCCTGTGTTGCAGCATGCTTTAACAGAGCGCTTGATGCGGGTCCGATTGATGAGCTTAAGAGTAAATATCCGGCTGCAACGGAAACGGTTTCCGGCTTTAACAGAGCCAGCACAAGCCCGAACATAATCTTCAAAGCGAAAAGCTGAGGATCAGAGTTATGGAATTACTTAAAGAGTTTATGCGTATCAGAGGAGATATTTACAACGTATTGTCAGTTCCTTTCCATAAGGAATTGTCAGTTGAATATACGGAAGTATTAAAAAAATATCTCCCGGTCATCAGGGAATTAAGTGTTGCATCAGGTGACATGCAATTCAGAGATGCAGTAGACAGTTTCGCAGAGATACTGAATATAGAATTTGACAAAGACCGTTATGATGGTGAATTTGCGAAGCTCTTTCTGGGAGTGAACAAAGCTTCTTATACCGGACATACCGTTACACCTCACGAGTCTGTTTTTCTGTCTCATACGCGCCTTGTTATGCAGGAACAATGGGATGAGGTGGTTGAAATATACTATAATAACGGTCTGGGCAAAGAAAAGAAATTCAAAGAACCTGAAGATCATATCTCAGCTGAAATGAGCTTTATGGCTCATATGTCGGCAAAAACAGCCGAATGTGTCAATTCGGATGACTCTTCTGGTTTGGCTAAGTGTTTGGAGACTCAGGTGATTTTTTTAAAAGAGCATCTCTGTTCTTGGATTCATTTGCTTGCAGATGATATCCGGCGCAGCACAGAAATAGATTTTTACAGATGCTTTTCGACGCTGGTTGAATGCTTCATTGAATCAGATCACAACACATTAGAACAATTAAAAGAAGAGTCTATCACGGTCTAACAGACAAACAATTGTCATGCGCAGCAGCTTTTAGCTGCTGCGCTTTCTTTTGTTATCTTTTCTTAAAATATTAAAGCATAATCATTTCAGGATCTTCAATTTTGTACCCTCTGCCCCTTATCGTATATAGAAGCTGTTTGTTAAACGGTTTGTCCACGCGGGTTCTGAGAGTCCAGAAATGTGCTTTTAATGCATCGCTTACCGGCGGCTGATCACCCCATAGGTCATATTCCAGTTCCTCGCGTGAAACAAATCCGGGGGATTTTTCTACCAGTCTATGAAGAATACGGAAACAAGCAGAAGAAAGGCGGATACTATGCCCGCCGCGCTTCACTGCCCCGTTTCCGGGATCAAGAGTTAGGTCTGCAACTTTAAATTCTCCGGAAAAGGATTGTATCCGGCGGCGTTCCAGAACTGCCTGAACCCTAACAAAAAGCTCTTGCGGTTTGAAAGGTTTAGTTATGTAGTCATCGGCTCCGCATTTGAAACCGTTTAATACATCCGAAATATCCACGCGCTCGGTCAGGATAACAACAGGTATCTTAAGGTGCAATATTTGCCGGATCTTTGAACAGATATCAAAACCATTCATTCTGCGAAGGTTTATATCCAAAACAATCACATCATAGGAGTGTTCTCTCAAAAGAGAGAGCGCAAGTTGTCCTGATGTCGCAAAGTCAGTACAACATTTTCTGGTTTCCATAAAATCGATGATACTCTCCGCCAGATTATAATCATCCTCAATAAGAAGAACTTTTAGAGACATATTTTCAAACAATATTTCACACATCAGAATACCCGAAGATCTTTATTATGAATTATTGGAAGCCGCCCCGGACAATACCTGAGAGCGGCTTTTCAGGGACACCTACAAGGAGTATCTATCGCACGCTAATTTTATCATCCACTGAAATACAGCCGCTCATGCACGCCTTAACGCATACTCCGCAGCCGTGGCAATAAAAAGGGTTATGGTTAAAACCACCGCCAGCAGACTCTTTCAAAGCGCCAGTGGGACACAGCTTTATACAGATGCCGCATCCTGAACATTTTTCTTTATCAATATTCAGGCTGCACAAAGGAATTTTTCTATCGAAACGGATATCTCTTCTGATCAAGTGCTTAATTGAAGAAAACGTTTCTCTGAAAAGAGCAACCCGTTGTGAAAGTTCGTTTTTGACATTAAAATCAACTGCAGAATTCTCTTTAACCGTGAAAGCATCCGTAATGTCATTCATTCCTATAGCAAATTCACGTCCGACTGTTTTAAAAAAATCTCTCCTGCCTAAAACCTGATTCTTTAATCTGGCCGATGCACTACGTTCCGCAAAACCACTGGCAGACAATACTATCCCGTCTTCATCACAACATCTTTCAACAAAGCATTTGTCAAGACTTGACACAAAGTTATCAAGAGAATCCAACTGCTCAATAAGGCAATTAACTCCGTCAGAATGATTGCAGGAACTACAGTCACCAAATTTAAAGACAATTTTCTTTATTCCTTTCGTAAGCCAATAAAGAATGTGAACCGCATGTATACTGCCGACACAGTTGACTGCTTTGGTATTTTTAGCTTTGACTGCTTTACATTTTATAAACAGTTCTCCATTGTCCAACGAATCAATTATGCTGTCACACCATTTTTTTTCTGACATACCGGAGCGTTTAAAAGCTCCGTAGCTGCAGGCAGAGATACACTTTTCGCATCCTGTACATTTGGAGCTGTCCACAGAAATCCCTGTTCCCGGTCGACCTATTTTTATTGCATCAGCTTTGCATACAGCTTTACAGTCTCGGCATTCCACTTTTTTATGAAACATCGCAATGCAATGGTTGGATTCAGGTTTAACCGGAGAATAGCCTGCACTTTGTATTCCTCTGAATAGCCCTATCATTCTAACCTCAGTAACCCGCTGAGACACTCCATATCGGCTTTAATCAGAATATACGGCAGCATTGCCAATGCGTTATAAATACTGCCTGCAGCCGACATCTTGAGCAGCTTTTTTCCGAAAGAATCCAGCCAGTTAAGCATATGGTCTCTGATAAAATCAGATTGTATAATAAGAGATTCATCTGATATCTCTGAACTGCTTCTCTTTTGAATCATGGTGCAGATGAAAAGACATTGTATTTCAAGGGAATCCTCAAGCTTACCCGTTCCTTCCGGCAGACTGAATCCGTGTTTACGATAGTATTTTCTGCAATTCTCCCACTGCTCACGCTTTATCAGATTTTTAACGGATAACACCGATGAAGCAGAGTCAGGAACTTTATTGACTCCCAATACAAAATGTTTTGTATGCTCTCTCGCCATCTCAAGCTGAAAATCGGCATCATCTTTCTTCCCGTAATTAACGTCTATCCATGTATTCATTTTTGTTACTGTTTCTTCTGCAATTATCTTTTCTTTCTCACCAAATGTTGCATAATAAAGCATCAAAAGGTTTCTCAGAACCTCCACCCGTTCATATGTTAAAACCGAACTGAAGAGCGTGGACAGTTCTGAATAAAGATTGAACCTGCCCTTCATAAACAAATCCATATCAATTGCTTCAACATTCATTATCCGCTCCTTTTATGACAACTTTTTCAAGATGGATCTCTCTGATGTACTTGTATCCGGAATATTCCGCCACACAGTAGGAAACTGCGGCTTCGGCATCTCTTTCCGGTCTGATAAGTCCCATGTCCTTCACTCTGAACTCAATACTGCTTTCGGATCCGTCAAAGAAGTAATAGAGTACCCCCTTTCTGTCCAATGCTTCCCTTATGAGCAGGGCGTCTTCTCCCCATGCTTTTACGGATTTTATGAAAAAATCATCTTCGTCAAACATTTCATAAGTGCTGAGTTTAGTTCCGGCATTCTGAAAATAGATCTGGGATGTCAGTTTGTTTTCGAGTGAGCAATAGTGTACGCCTATTCTGAAATTGTTCGTCAGGGCGTATCTGATACATTCAAGTGCGGTTATCTCACTGCCGTCAACAGGAAGCCCGCCTGCATAATCGTATTTATATAACACCCTGTAAGGGCGATGTTTTATTCTGTAGCCTCTGTCCCTGTAATCCTGCGGTCTCTGCCACGGGAAAAGGAACTCAAGCAGATTAACGCTGAATATTCCGCAACGTTCCATAACATCCAGAAGCGAAGTCATTTCACCATATGAATCGGGAAGAACAGGCATCTCAACGGTCACATGATTTATATACCCTTTCGCAAGCAGAAGTTTCTTTTCCAATTCTCCGCTGTCATACTTTCCATCCGAATCCTTGACGGATATCCGCACCTCATCCAGACAGCCGGACAGTTTTTTTAAAATATCCACCGTCATAAGGTCGCCGTTGGTGTAGAGCCTTGTCTCTGTTTTGCGGTCGTGCCGCTTTACTGTGCGGAAAAAATCTATACATTCATCGGGGTAAAGCAGCGGTTCGCCGCCTGTAACAGCAACAGACCTGACCTTTCCGGTTTTTTCGGCAAAAGTCTTAAATTCATTCTTTATATTAAAAACTGTGTTAATTTTCTGATCATAGTTTTCCTGATTCCTGTTGGAACAGAAATAACAGTCTCTGTTGCAGTCCAGAGAAATGATGAATGTTTTTGCACCCATACCCGTTCTGCAATGATCGCAGGCTCTGGATCGCCTGTTTACTATCACGCTTTTGGAGCCTCCGCATACTGAGCCGCCCAAAGCTTTAATTTCAGCAATAAGATTTTCAGTCTCAGCTTTCCTGTCGTCAGCAAAATCCAGTCCTTCATTACGGACAGCTTTTTCAAATTCACAATAAATACGTTCATATCTGTTGATTTCTTTGTTTATCATATCAATCACAACTTTTTAATCCGGAGGCAGGCTGCCCCGCCTCCGGTAAGTACAAATTTCTATTTACGTTTAAATATTATGGAAGGTTCAAGATCCTTTCCAAGTGTTGAACTCGCAGCGTTTACCGCCTGAGTCGGATAACCGGTAACAGTTGACACCGTATCGGAATATTTTGATTTCAGATCTTCAAGAACTCCGAAATCAATTGCCCTCTGAGGACAAGCCCCAACACATGCCGTCTGCTTATCAGCCGCCACTCTGTCCCAGCACGCTGTGCATTTCTGCATGGGATGGTCAACATTCCATGAATCCGATTTCTCCGGTTCCTGTGTGTCGTTTGCGAACTGAGGTGCTCCGAAAGGACAGGCAGCAAGGCACGCTTTACATGCAATGCAGGCATCTCTGTCAACAATAACGATACCGTCCTCATCTCTTTTGTATATGGCACCCATAGGGCAAACGCTTACACATGCCGGATTTGCACAATGGTTGCAGCCCATGGTAAGCTGATACACCTGCAGATTGGGGTAGCCCCCCACTTCTGTTTCTGTTCTTCTGCGCCAGAAGGCAGAACCGGCGTTTACACTGTTCCAGTCTTTGCAGGCAACGAGACATGCGTCACAGCCGATACATCTTGTCTGATCAAAGTAAAATCCTTTTTGTGACATTTTGAACTCCCCTTACGCCTTCTCAATTTTCAAACGGTCATCACTGCTCATAGACATACCGAACGCAATACGTGACGGTCTGCCGGATGAAAGAGAGTTAGTGGCACCGCCAATATCTATACTGTTCGCGTTCACGCTGAACCATCCGCCATCGCCTATTCCGGCATTATATGGAGCCATTCTGTTTGTAAAACGAACAGAAGCATACAAGGCTCCTCTTGAGTTGGATACCTTCACTCTGTCCCCTTCTGCAACACCGAGTTCTGAAGCATGTACAGGGTTCAGATATACAGGTTCATAGATATCATCATCCCAAACTCCATCCGTATAACTTCTTGAAGGATCAAGATATGCTCGTTCGCCCTTTGAATTACGTTTATAGAGTTCATCCAGCAGGCTGGCGTTGCCCATTGTTGAGTGAGCCCTATAGTTGAAGTGTCCGGTCTGCTTTTTAAATATGTACCCTTTGGCTGTGAGACCGAGGAGGTCAGGGTGCGAATCGTCCGCGTGCATCGCCTCCACCGCAGGAATATACATCGGAATGGGATAAACGAATCTGCGGCTTGTTGAATTTGCAGATGTTGAAGCGGTGTATATATGTCCGCTGTTTTTGAGTACAGCCGATCCGTCGGTATCGGTTGTCACTGTATCCAAACTGGACTGGGCAGCCTCATAATCCTCAAGCATAGCCTGATAGTATGCCTCAACCTTTCCTGACATTGTGTTGAGAGGATTCGTAGCAGGATCAGTTATAAAGTCTTCTTTAGCAATACGCTTAACTTTGTTAGGCCGCTGTTCGAGCATATTGACTCCGCCAACAAGCTGTATTGCGTCCCAGTCCTGATCTATCTGACCTTCGCTGTAACCTTTGTTCCAGTTATATTCCGACCATTCATAATCAGTGTTTACCACTGTGTTTGTTCCGTCACCGACTGTTTTAAACTCCTCTTCTTTGCCCCATGCTGCGGCAATTCTTCTGGATATCTCAAATTCGTTGAGAGCTTCTCCGGGAGCATCGGTGATTTTAGGCATAACAAGTGCTTCGGCAGTAAGCCAGCCGCATGTTTCACCCCATTTCTCACCGGGTCCCGCACAGGGAAGGACATAATCGGATATCAGAGAACTTGCCGTGAAGAACAGATCGCCAGTGAGGATAAGCTCAACATTATAATTTCCGTTTCCGTCTTTCGCAGTACAAACCTCAACTATCTCGTTGGAATTGCCTGTCTGGTTGACAAAGTTGCCTCCAAAGCAGAAAAGTCCTTTTATGGGAGTTGTTACAGTGTTCGATCTGCCGTAATTCCATTTTGAAGTGTTTGATGTTCCGGCACATCTCACATAATCGACCCAAACGGGAAGCGAAAGACCGTTCATCATGATCACATTACACAATGGGTTTGTTCTGGCAGTGTTGCCCACATAAGGTCCAAGCTCTCCCCCTTGAAGTGTCAGCTTGGTCATATCATATGAATCTGCTGCAATGCTTGAGGAACCGGGATTATTGCCATTGAGAGCGACCTTATCACTCATTGTACCGGGGTATTTATAATTTACTTCATGAGAAAATCCATAGCTTCTTCCCTCGACACCAATGTTCTTTGTGACAGCAGACAGGACAGGTCCGAGGTTTACAGGCATATCGCCTTCGGTATGACGCTGAAGACCGCCTGAAACCCAGGTTGTGACCTTAGTTTTGACATACATTTCAGCAAGTTCTCTGATTTTATCAGCAGAAACGCCTGTAATTTTTGCCGCCCATTCCGGTGTTTTTGGTATCTGACCATAGCAGGGAGCAGTTTTTCCATAAAGACCGTCAGTAGTGGGAACGTTGTAGCCGATTGTGTCAGGATAAACGGACACACTCTGGTTAACTGTTGTTCCCGCTGTCATATTCGTGTATGCGGCTGCGCCGGAAGACATAACCGCATTGGTAAGCCTGTCGTCAGTTCCCATGATATATGCTGAAAGTGAAGCACCTGCGGGCACCTGATAAGCTGTTGCATTTGCATTTATATCTGCATAGTAATGCTTGGGGTTAGTGTCATCAAAAAAACCGTGAACATATTTTCTGATGAATTCTTCGTCAAGCCACGGATCAGAAAGCAGATTTCCCGATTCATCCCATGTATTCACTATCATCTCATGTAACATTGCAAGCATCAGAGCAGCATCTGTTGTTCCTGTTATTCCCACATAGTCATCCGCAAAGGCTTCTGCTGTGGGAGTAAATCTGGGATCAATAACGGTGACCTTGACCCCTTTTTCTCTGGCATTGGTGATATACCATGCTGTCTGCGGTCCGACTCTTGCTTCTGCAGGGTTAAACGCCCACAGGACAAGATTGTCGGAGTTTTCAATATCAGCCCTGTTGTTTGCCACTCGCAGCGCAACTGATGTTGCGGTTTCCTGTGCAAACCCGTCGTGGTCAACAAAAAAATATGAATACGTGTGCTGCGGATAGCTGAGGTCGAGAACCCATTGCACAGGACTGCAGTCAGAACCGAGCAATTTAGTCAGGTTCGCTATTGTGTTGCCCTGGGATGTTCTGTCTGAAGGAGCAAGGCAGTTGTAAAATGTTGCTCCGCCGTAAGTTGTATAAACATCTTGCATTTTGGCGGCTATTTCGGATATCGCCTGATCCCATGATATCTCCACGAAACCGGTGATATCTCCCCTTTCTTTTGTTTGTTTAAGCGGTTTTGTAAGCCTGTCGTTGCGATACCACCAGTCGGTTTTTGCTCTGCATCTCTGGCAGGAGCGTATCTGAGCTTTGCCGGCAAAAACGTCTCCGTCCTCTCTGTCCTCATCAGTTACGATCCTTTTTACAACACCCTCTTCCACATAATATTTGCTGACGCATCCGCCGCCGCAGTTATGGGGGGTTGATCCGAGAATATATTTTCCGCTGACATCGGGCGGCTGAAGGTTAGGGTCTGATTCGTCAAAGTACGTTTTTGTCCCGCTTCCACCGCAGCCTGCGAGGGTGGCGGCAGCAACAGCCGCAGACATCCCCTGAAGAACCGAACGTCTGGTTACTTTTTTATCTTTTAATATTTCTGTGACTTTCATGGTTATCTCCATATCTGCTATTTACTGTAACTTGAAGGACTGTGACTCGTTTCGTGACAGGTGCCGCAGGTTGTTTCCTGCACGGGGTAATGGCAGCTGCCGCAGTGCCTGTTCTGGCTGTCGCCCTCCCCTCCCCAACCGGGACGGTGGGTTATGGGCGGCGTCGACTTGTGACACTCGGTACACGAATCCTCTTTATGGCACACCAGACAGCTCTCCCTGTCCCATCTCGCCTTGTACGCATGGGTCAGACGCTTCCAAGAACCATTGTGACTGCGCGGCGCTACCTCCTGATGGCAGGTGATACACTCCACCCTGTCCGTGTGGCAGTCTTTACAGCTTTCAGGATCAGACACTGATGCCTGTCCGTGAAGCTTCATCCAATCGGCTGTATGGGTCTCGGGTTTATTGCTCTGGTATGCATACGCAGCGGTAAAAACTGCAAACAGAAGAAATAGTCCTGCTATAGTTATCTTTCTCATCGCTGCTCCTTATATTGATATATTAAGCCAGACCTCGGCAAGAAGGTTCTGGTCGAAATCGGAAGAGTCACGTTCCAGTATCTCACTCTTCTCAAGACTCACATCGCCTGTGATACTGATACGATTGTTCAGAGTGTACTGACAGCCTAGATAATGGGTCTGGATCCAGTCCTTTGTCTCGTCGTCTTCGACATCATACTCGAATCGCTCGAACCTTGTACCAAGCCATATGTCCAGATTGTCGGATACGACCTGTGTCAGCTGACCGCCGAACGTTACGCTTTTATCTGATTTGCCATACGATGTGCTGTCAACATCCCAGTAATCCACATTGAAAGAGATATAGGTGTTTTTGGACGGAATCCTTGCAAGGTCGAGATAGGCTGTGTATTTCTTGTAATCACGGTTATCAAGTTCGTAGCCGTTGGCATTTTTATACTCAGCCCCGACACCGACTACAACGTGTTCTGTTATTCCCTGAGAAATCCTCACTTTAACCTTTTTGTAATCCCCGTAAGGATACAGGGTGTACGTCAGAGGATTAGATACATAGTACCCGTTCTCTTTACCGATGGAATCAAGCAGTTCCTCATAATTAACTGACAAAGTCGTTTTGGTCGGGTTATAACGGTAGACTCCACCGAGCTTATAGTAGCCGTCACTGTCTACCTGTCCGTACTCGCCATATACTGAAGAACCGTTCAAAGAATAATCGGCGCGAACTTTCTGAAGGTCTTTTTTGTCATCTGATATATCAAGTCCGCTGAACACTCCTCTGAGTTTTAGATTGTTCACCGGTGCCAGCTCAAACCCTCCGCCGTAGACACTGTCATCATCAGTATCTACATAAAAGGAAACAGGACGGCCGCCGAATGCGAAAAGTTTTACCTTATTGTCAAGAAAGGATAACTGGGCATCGGCTCCGTCGAGCTGGAAAGTATCAATACGGTCTACATAAATACGCCCGAGAGTGAGTTCCGTATTCTTAACCACTCCGGAAAATTTCAGATATCCCTGATAAAGGCGTGACGCGGATTCGTTGTCGTCAGTTTCAGCGTCGAGGATATCGTCGTAATAATAATATCTGTTCTCTCCCCAGTGTTCTCCGTTTCTGCCGTCAAGATCATGAGCAGCCCGGAAAAACAGGGCTCCGGACACCGTACCTGAACCAAGTTTTGCATCAGAGTAACGCATCCGTAAATACTGGTAGATATTCTGGTCGTTGGCATAGTCGTTGACCAGATATCTGTATCTGGTCGTGAGACTCATATCCATACTGCCGCCGAGAATACCATGCTGAACCGCCTGCGTCTTAAATCCGTCAGCCGTCAGATGCTGTGACCACGAATCAGGTGTCGTGTAGTCGGCATCTTCAAGTCCTCCGGCAAATATTGTGCAGGGAAGCAGCAACAATGAAAACATCAGAACAAAAAAATGCTTCATGGCTTCTCCTTGTTTATTTCGCAATAACGGTTATTTCAAAATATAATAACCCATTACGCTATTCCAACAAACGTTGGATAATATATTTCAACACCTTGAAAGAAAAATGTCAAGCAAATCTTCCAACGGGTGTTGGATAATGTGTTGAATCTATGTAACTAACGTTTGTTGTCGACTTGTATTTTTTTGTGTGTTATGAATAGCAATGACTAAGAAAAGCAGAAATTTTATTCAAAACAGAAATGATATAATCGAATTGACAATAGACCTTATAGCTATAAAAAGCGTTGCTTCCGTAAGCATGAGAGATATCGCAAAAGCCGCGTCTGTAGACACATCCACCCTCTATTATTATTTTAAAAATAAAGAAGATCTGATGTTCCAGATTACCATTCACATAAATGAAAAAATGCAGGAAGCGCTTCTGAAACTGGATTTATCCAATTTCAATTCTGATGAAGAAACATTTAAATATCTGGTCAGGTTTGTATATGACTACCTGTCAAAAAAACCTTCCCATGCCAGCACAATGAGACAAATGTCTGTGATGGGAAACCTTATTCTGTCAAAAGCAATAATGGACGAAGTTCTGGACATAACAGTTCAAAACCTGGTTGTAATGGATTTTTTCAAACAGATGGAAGCAAAATATCCAACCATGAAAACCCTAGGGCTGACATGCACCCTATTCTGCTATATGCCTATCTATGATCTTGTTATGCATACATATTTTCCGCACACAGTCACAGAAGAACAAATCAATACCTATATAAATTCTTTATGGAATTCAATTAAAGACTGCAGTAAGGACTAATATTTACCACTGCTCAAAAGTAAGCGGCGTATTTTCTATATGTTATTGATTTCATTTTATTAGCCACTCCTTATGATTTTTGCCAGGAATAACCATAGTGAGCTGTTTTGATGATTTCTTCAATACTGTCAAAAGACTCATTTCTCCACAGATTAAAAAATGGCATAAATATAAGTACAACATCATTTCACTGACGCTTGGAAACAGCGAACGCTGTAAACGTCCCTCTTTTCTTACAGCAGATATTTAGAGTTTTCCACTCTTTCGAGCGCGTAAAAAAAAGTGTGTAAACCTTTTAAAGTCATATAAAGTATACAAGCGAGGTTTTTATGGTATTTGACAAGAAAAAGCTGAAAGAGATTTTGGCAGAAAACGAAGTAAAAACGACAGAAGACCTTCAGGTGTTCATGCGTGAAATGATGAAAGAAGTCATTGAAACGCTTTATGAAGGCGAGCTCGAAAGCACTTGGACTAAAATACCGTACATCTGCCAGACCCGCCATAGCTTCTCCCGCCTTTTCATAGACAGCGATGAGCGCATCGACTATCTGACTCCAAAACAGGCGAGACCCTGACGGGAAGATATCAGAAATAGTATTTAAAGCGTGCCTCTGCCCTTCTGTCCATTACCTTTTCGCCGAACTCTGTGTTGTCTCTGCCGCTTAACAGATAGACTTTCAGTTTAAATTCAGCATTTTTTATCCCCGTCCAGACGGCTTCGGGTGCAAAAGAAAAACTGCCGTCATCGGCGTTTGCGGTGACAGTCAGCGCCGGGGTGAAATACAGGATATCAAACGGTTCTTTAACTGTTGCCCGCAGATAGATATAGTTTCGCATGGGGTTGTTTTTCGCATATGGACTGTTCATGAGTGCATCGGGATTTTTTGTGCTGTCCGCCGCCTGATAGAAGAGATCCATCTCGTCTTGCGTGTAGCCGCCGGATTTGCGGAAATATTCTATAATATAAGTTATATCGTTTTCGGTGAGATAGCGTGCGCCGACAAGCCAGTTGTCGGTATCAACACTCTCATGCCCGTCAAGAGTTGTGCGCATGACATCGTTATAGTGCGCGTATTCGCCGTGAATCTCGAAATTAGTCAGGATATTTCTTGAAAAGTCAGCTCCGTATCTTCTCCCCCTCGATTCACCCGTCGAATACATAAGATCCATGTCCGTATCCCAAAGCAGCCCGTACAGCTTGCCCGCATAGTTCATGCCGTCGTCCGCCCCAAGGGTTCTGTTGGCATCATCGTCAACATAATACGCCGCCTGTGTGTATGAGACGGTTTTAAGCGCACCGGAGAAACTGCGGGTATAGTCCGCCGAAGCGAGACGATAGCCCTCCATTGCGTCTTCCGGCGAATCTATATTTTTCGGTCTGTCCAGAAATGCCGCAGGGTTGTAGGCATAACCTTTTCCCCATTTCATGGTCATTTTGCCTGCGTTAAGCCTGAAACTGCCCTTTGCATAGCCGACATACTGCTCCATAAACGTAAATTCGGTCTCTGTATCCTCTGCGGCAGATTCGGAATATACTGATGAAGTTTTAACGGTATATTTCAGCCCGCCAAGCTCATAACCGCCGTTCAGGCGCAGATCAGCCGAATAGTCATAGTTTTGAGGCTTTTCAGGGTATTTCAGGCGGTAAAGGGCTGATCCTCTGTCATAGCCGTATATATTCGACAGCAGTTCCAGACTGCCGTCAAACGAATAGGGCTTCTTTTCTATCTCGCTCATATCAAAGTCATATTCACCACCGAAAAGAGCGGGTGCGAAAAAAAGGCAGAGCAGAAACGCTCCGCCTTTAAGATATCCTTTCATCTGAGATCCGCCATATTCGGCATGTATCCCATGGTGAAGACCTCGTCCTTAAATTCCCGCTTTTTTATCTTCGCAAAAATCATCACGGACTTATAGCCTTTGTAAAGGGGCGAGTCCGTCTCTATCACCGAAGGGCGCACGATCCCGCCGCCGAAGTCTTTAACCTCTTTAAAGTAAAGGGTCTTTATGAGCATTCCGTCGTGCGTCATGCACTCTATTTTCTTAGGCAGTTTTTTTGCCTTGTCGGCGGTTATCACCAGCCTGTCATATGCCACGGTTTTCGCCTTCGCCTTAAGTTTCAGAACGTATTCGCTCCCTGATTCTTCTGTCTGCGCCACGTCATATTCCGCCGCGTAGTCAAGCTGGAGGATATCGGCGTTGTTAAACACGCCGCCCACAACCGATTGAAGGCTTGTTATGCGGATTGGTTTGCCCACGTTCGGAACATAAAGCCACATGTTTTCGCCCAGCCTGAGGGTGCTTCTGCCGTTTTCACTGGCAGGAGCGATGAAAAGGGAGGCTACCTTATCCAGCCCTTTTTTCACGGTGAACATTGTATACTCTCTCTTTGCTCCGCTCGGCTCTATGTTTATCAGTTTTCTGTATGACTCGTAGCTTTCGGGGCTAAGGTTTCTGTCTATTTCTTTTAAAAGTGCCGTCCCGTCTGCGGCAAAAACAGCCGCAGGCAGAAACAGCAGCATTGCAATAAGTTTCAGCATGTTACCCTACTTCTTTTTAATTACGGCTTTGGCGGCGGCTTCTGCCGTACCTTTAAACGTTGCGGAAGTCATCCCTTTGGATTTCAGAAATCCTTTGAACCTTTCGCCCGGAAAACTCTCTGCCGCAAAGACCTTAACACCCTTCTCCCTCAGCATGTTAATAGCCATGGGACCTGCGCCGGCTTCACCCTTGTAAGGGTTTGCGATAGTTTCCAGATATGTACCGTTTTCATCGTAAATAATGAAGAACGGTGCCTGTCCCGGGGTATTGCTCATGGCGGACGATGGTTTGTTTCCGTTTGCTGCCGCAGCAAGATAAGGCGAACCCGCCCCAAAAACAACGGATGAAACAAGCATTGATAACAGTATAAAAAGTAACTTTTTCATAAAAACACCTCTTTTATATGTGTCTTAAAGCGTTAACCGGTTCTGTGCGTGAAGCCTTGACCGCAGGCTGGAGGCTTGCGATAACCGCCACAACAACAACCGTCAGGCAGATAGCCGCAAGCTGTCTGTAGTCCACCGATGCCGTCAGCAGTATATCTTTCTGCTGACCGAAATTAAACGTCAGCTTCTGCATGTTCAGTATGTAAACTGCGGCGATGCTGACCACGGCGCCGATAACTGCACCTATTATGCCCATAAGAAGCCCTTCGGTGAGAAACAGCATCATTATCTTATAGGGTCTCGTACCTATCGCCGCCGCCGTGCCTATCTCCCTTATGCGCTCATAAACAGCCATAATCATTACATTCAGAATGGATATCAGAACCACGGCAATCAGCAGAATTTTCACAAACAGGGTCATCATGTCTATCATTCTGGCTACGTTGTAAAACGGAGACAGTTTTTCCCATGTGTGAACGTCGAAAATGGGCATACCCTTTTTATTAAGTTCCGTTGACAGCCTTTTTGTCAGAGCCGTTTCAAACTCATGCAGTTTGCTGAAATCTTTAAGCCTTATGGCTATTTCGCTTATCTCGGGAACATCCATCCGCAAAATCTCCGCCGCATCGTCAATATGCACGTAGCCGTCACGCCCGCCGGGTCCTGTGGCACTCTCTATTATCCCTGTAACTTTAAGCTGTTTTCCGTTAACGGAGCCGTCCTGATTTGTGGCGACAACAACGATGGTATCGCCGAGTTTCACTTTCATTGAGTTCGCGAACAGTCTGGGGATGATTATTGATCCCGGTTTAAGCTCTTTTGAGCCTTCCAGTATCCTTGAGGGCAGAAGCGGCACAACTTTGTATTCCTGTTCGGGGTTGATGCCGTTCAGCCTTATGTTCGATGTTTCGGTGAAAGTTGAGAACATCCCCCCGAATTTTATCCGCTCGCTCACAGCCTCAACGCCGCCAACGTCTTTAAGCGCATTGTCGAACCTGTCAAGAGCCATGAATTTCATGTTCATATTCTGCGGCAGGGTCTCCGCCGCGCCCATATATCCCTTGCGGTGTACCTGAACATGCCCCGTCATTGAATCTGTTATCTGGGATATCATCATATTTTTAAATGACCCGGAAACGGACACAAAAACCGATACGAACACAACGCCTATGACTATCAGAGAAACCGTAAGGATTGTTCTTCTGGAATAGCGCATAAGGTTTCTGAGAGCTATTTTAAAGATATTGAACATTATACGCCCTCCCGAACAAGTTTTCCGTCTTCCAGAACAAAGATACGCTCCGCCTCGCTCACAACCTTAGGGTCGTGGGTGGAAAACACAAAGGTTGTTCCGAAATCGTCCCGCATGGACTTCATGAGAGTAATGATTTTCATTGCAGTGTCGTGATCGAGGTTCGCTGTGGGTTCGTCCGCCAGAATAAGGGACGGATTTGTCACCAGCGCACGGGCGACCGCCACCCTCTGTTTCTGACCGCCGGAAAGCTGGGACGGACGCTTTTGGGCATGTTCCGCCATCCCGACAGCCTCAAGCGTCCGCATAACCCGCTCGCGGCGCTCTTTAACGGCAACATTCTGCACCATGACAAGCGGATATTCAGTATTCTCGTAAACGGTTAAAACTGGAATAAGGTTGAAGTCCTGAAAGATGAACCCGATGTTATTTCCCCTGAAATCCGCCTTTGCGGATGCTTTCAGCTTTGAAGTGTCTGTTCCGCAGACGGTAAGGCTCCCTTCCGTTGGTCTGTCCAGACAGCCTATGAGGTTCAGAAGAGTTGTCTTCCCGCTGCCGGAGGGACCTATAAAGCTGATAAACGAAGACTTTTCCAGTGTAAAGCTGACATCTGTCAGCGCATGGATCTTTTCAGACCCGAGCTGATACACTTTTGATATGCTCTCGGCAATAACTAATGACATGCTTACCTCCGCATATTTTAACGCAAGAGACATGCCATATTATAACTCTATAATATTCAAATGGTTCTATAAATAAAGGTGTGCAAATTATGCGCAGAACATGCAGAAAAGTTACAGCCTGGTTGATTCTATAATCTTAGGAATATTGTTGACAATCTGATATACGGGTGTATATATATCGTTCTGAATATAAATACGGGGTGAAAAAAATGAATAAGAAATTACTAATACTTATTTTAGGTCTCAACGGCTTTATCGTGATGGCGGACAACTGGGTCGTTTCTCCCATCCTGCCTGCAATATCGGGAGACATAGGAACTAGTGTCACAAAAGCAGGTCTTCTGATATCTGCGTATATGATTCCTTTCGGAGTTTTTCAGCTTATCTTCGGACCGCTGGCGGACAGATACGGCAAACGGCAGGTGATAAACGTTTCCATGATAATGTTTACCATAGCGACAGCGTTATGCGCAATCGGAA
>JBFWLW010000016.1:0-57006 GCA_050251945.1 Deferribacterales bacterium
TCCGGTATTATAATGAAGAAAGACCACAGTGGACATTAAAAAAGATGACGCCGGCTGGATACCGACATCATCTTAATTCTTAGCCCGGGGCTTTTTTTACTGTCCGGAAAATGGGGGACAGTTCATTATCGGGGCTTTTTTTTGTCGCTTTTTATAAGCCCCGCTCTGCGGCGTAAGCCGTTCCTCGGAACTGCTCATACACTTATGCGTATACTCGCGGTTTTTTCGTCACTTCTTACCGGCATAACTTATATCTGATTTGCGACGTTATCAGTCTCTGCGAACCGATGCAATCGGCGCGGCAGTGAGGTCGTCACACATTCATTCTTTGCGAAGACATAGAGAAAACCCGTCTGCGAGCCTTTGGCGAAGCGGTCTGTGATTTATTCATAAAAAAAGGCGCCCGTGAGAGCGCCCTTTTAGGAGTGATATAAAATCTCTTACTTGATGTAAGATTTTGAATATTCGGGGTATGCGTCGATACCGTGTTCGTGGAAGTCGAGACCCTCAAGTTCTTCCTGTTCGGAAACTCTGACCTTAATAAAGATGTTTATGAGTTTGAACAGAACGAAGGATGTACCGAAGCCCCATACGAAAGCTGCAGCGATACCGATAAGCTGAGGGATAATAACAGGCTCAAGAGCGTGTGTTTCAAAGTTATAGTTGAAAAGACCTGCTGCAAGAGTACCCCATGCGCCGTTCATACCGTGAACAGAGATAGCGCCGACCGGATCGTCAATTTTGATCTTGTCGAAGAACTGTACGGACAGAACAACCAGAACACCTGCAACTGCACCTATGATGAGAGAGAATCCGGGGGTTACGTTCGCACAGCCGGCTGTGATACCGACAAGACCTGCAAGCGCACCGTTGAGTGCCATGCCTGCGTCATATTTTTTGTAGATGAAACGAGTGTAGAAAAGTGCAGTAATAACGCCTGCTGCGGGAGCAAGTGTTGTGTTAACTGCGATAAGAGCCAGTGAAGTGTCGGCAGCAGTTTCAGAACCAACGTTGAAACCGTACCAGCCGAACCACAGAACAAACACACCGATAGTTGCCAGAGGGATGTTGTGTCCGGGGATAGCTCTCACTTTGCCGTCTTTTGTGAATTTACCGATACGGGGTCCGATAACTACAACACCCGCAAGAGCAGCCCAGCCGCCGATGGAGTGAACAACAGTAGAACCTGCGAAGTCGATGAATCCAAGTCCTTCAAGCCAGCCCTGTCCGTGGAAAAGTGAGCCCCATGCCCAGCTTCCGAAAACAGGATAGATAACTGCTGACATAATGAATGTGAATACAAGATAAGCGGCGAAGTTAGCTCTTTCAGCAATAGCACCGGAAACGATTGTTGCCGCTGTTGCACAGAAAACCGTTTGGAACATCCAGAAAACAAGTGTCCAGTTGTCAACCATGTCCCAGTTGCTGATGAAGAAACCTTCTGTTCCGAAGAGACCGTTAGATGTTCCGAACATAAGAGCAAAGCCCACTGCCCAGAAAGCTATTGAACCGAACGCAAAGTCCATCAGGTTTTTCATGATGATGTTAACTGCGTTTTTAGCTCTGGTGAATCCTGTTTCAACCATTGCGAAACCAAGCTGCATAAAGAAGACCATGAAAGCTGCAATGAGTGTCCAGAGCCAGTCGGTATTTGCCTGTGTCGCCTTGACAGCCGCGTCAAGAGATTCGAGTGTAACAGGCTCCGCCGCCTCATCCGCAAAAGCGAATACGGCAAGACCCATTATTGTAAGAGTGAGAAGAATTTTTTTCAACATTTCAACCTCCCTGAAATCAGATGGAATCGTTGCCGGTTTCACCGGTACGGATTCTGAGAGCTTCTGCTACGTCGATAACGAATATTTTACCGTCGCCGATCTTGCCTGTTTTTGCAGCGTCTGAAATAGCCGCAACGCATTTTGGTGCGAGTTCGTCACTGACAACCGTTTCAAGCATTACCTTAGGAACGAAATCTATTTGATATTCTGCTCCTCTGTAAAGTTCGTGGTGTCCTTTCTGGCGGCCAAAACCTTTAACCTCGAAAACTGTCATCCCGGTTATGCCGAGGCCATTGAGAGCTTCTTTTACCTCGTCAAGCATGTGAGGCTTGACTATGGCTTTGATTAATTTCATGTTTTCCTCCGTTAGAAAAGCATTTGCTTCTTTTTATCAAAACACGTGCCAATTTCTGAAAATGCACATTTTCATTGTATAGAGTGATAAAAGAGTTATATTGTGAAAAATACCAGATATGCTGTTTAAAAAAGATGCATCGGTGGTTAATTTTTCAGCAATTTTTCATATAAAGTGGTATAGTCTAATATTGATATTATTTTGAGGGTTGAATTGAGCTCGGATTTTAAATTGTTCGATTTGTTGGCACATCCTATAGCCGTAACCGGTTCCGATTCGGAAATAGCATATTCCAACAAAGAGTTTAAAAGGCTTTATGCTGCAGGTAATTTTAGCAATTTCGGACGCGGGGACGATACAAGATCGTTATTCTTCTGCACGGACAAGGGCGAAATAAAGTGCTATCTTGCGTCCGTTTCCCATGACGGTGCATACGATATCTGGTCATTTTCTGACGTAACTTCTCTGGTCAACCGTAAAATAATGGTTGAAACCGCCGCCATTGACGAATCAAAGATCACCGATGAAAACTTGAGAAAGGTCATTGAAAAGAATAAGAGGCTTACTGACGTTCTTGAGGCGATGGAATCCGGAGTCATGGTGGAGGGCGAATCAGGCAGTCTTGTGCATCTCAACAACAGCTTTCTCAAAATGGTGTCTCCGCACTTTTCCGAGCCTTATTCCGATCCGGAAAATGCCGCTTTCTATCACAGACTGCTTGCTGATATGGATCTTTCCGGTATGTACCGCGAAAAAACGGACTTTATACTTAAAGAAAAACAGGACAGAAGCTATTCCGACGAGTTCACCTCAAAGGACGGTCGTACTTTTGCCCGCATCCATGTGCCTTTGTATATGGACGGCAAACCGAAAGGACATCTCTGGCGGTTCCGCGATATATCAGTGAAAAAGCAGATGGAAGCGTTTAAAAACGAGCTTGAGGCTATGATAACAGCCATTGAATCAAGCGTTATGGTGGGGCTTTATCTCGACTATGAAGGGTTCCGATTTGCCAATGAAGGTCTTCTGCATATTCTGGGCGTTGGCAGGGAAGACGTGCTTAAACACGGAATATCCTATTATCTGGGCGACAGGGTATACGATACCGGCGACCCTGGTGACCATATAATAGCCTACTATTCACCGAAGGGACGCAGAATAAGTGTTCATGTTATTTCCGACACAATGAAGATAGCCGGAAAAACAGCGGAAATAATCAGCGTTATAGATATCACAGACAAGGTTCAGCTTCAGAGCAGTCTGAAAAAGAACGAGGCGAAGTTCCGCAGTTTCTTTGCCGATAACACGGCTGTGATGCTGGTTTTTGAACCCGACACTATGGCTCTTGTGGATGCGAACAGGGCGGCGTCAGAATATTACGGATGCTCCATCGAACAGCTTAAACTGAAAAAGATGTGCGACCTGACTGTGCATACAAGCCACGGCGACTGCCTGACCCTTGTGGGGAACATACTTGAAAGCAGGCGCGGGGCGAAAATACCTGTACAGCAGTATACGGCGGGCGGAGCGGTGCGCGATGTGGAGCTTCTGATAACACCCGTGGAGATAGACAGCACTGTCTATATGTTCATCATTGTTGAGGACGTTTCACAGCGGTTAAAATATCAGCGCGAACTGGAAGATATCAACAAAAACCTTAAATATATAGTTGAGGATGAGATAGCAAAACGGCGCAGGAACGAAGAACTTCTGATGGAGAAGATGCGTCTGGCGGAGATAGGCGAGATGATAGGCAGTATAGCCCACCAGTGGCGGCAGCCGCTGAATACGCTCGCCATTCTTATTCAGGATATTCAGGATGCAAGGGAGTTCGGAGAGCTTACGGGAGATTATATCCGCGACGTGGTGGCAAACTCCATGCAGCAGATAGATTACATGTCCAAAACTGTGGATGATTTCCGCGATTTCTTCAAACCGTCCAAAACCAAAGAGGTGTTCGACGTTAAGCGTTCCGTGGAACAGGTGCTTTCAATCGTGCGCGCTCAGCTTATTAACAACAGCATCACCTGCACTGTCGCCTGCCAGTGCGAGAATTCCGGTCAGTCTATAATGGATTACGAAAAACTGACGTACTGCGCCGACCACGATATGAGAGTAAAAGGATATCCCAACGAGTTCAAACAGGTGCTTCTGAACCTTATATCAAACTCCAAGGACGCCATTACCGGAAGACAGGAACGCAGGATAGATATCAGCATCAAACGCTATGGAGAGAAGATACGGCTTGATGTTGAGGATACAGGCGGCGGAATTTCCTCCGAAATACTCGACAGGATTTTCGATCCGTATTTTACAACGAAAGGCAGTACGGGCGGAACGGGTATCGGTCTTTATATGTCGAAAGGAATAATAGAATCCAACATGAACGGCAGCCTCGCCGTTGAGAATACGGATAAAGGCTGCCGTTTCAGCATATTGATGGACAGATTTATTGATTAGAGTATCTCGTCAACTCTGTCGTGGACTCTCGCTATGTCCGCGTGCAGCAGCTCATGGCGGTGTTTGCATTCATTCTTTGCAACGTAGTCCCTCGCAAGTATGACATTGGTCTTTTCCTGTCCCCTTCTCAGCTCGTTTATCGTGCGCCATATGGGCAGAAGAACCATTGCCGAAAGCCCGCCGAGATTCTGTATTATGTCTGATATGTCCATTATCATGCGAACACCCCGAATTTTTCAGGTTTTTTAACTTCGCTGTTTTTGCCTGTGCTGTCTGTATCTGTGTACGTCGGCGGATAGATGCGGTCGTATATAGCCTTCTTTTCTTCGTCAGCGAAGACTTCTTCATAAGTGCCCAACACTGTTACGCCCTCCGGTTCTGCCTCGCACCTGCAAAGGCACATTCTATCCGAGCCGCCGGTCTGAGGCGGTGTCACTGTCAATCCTTCAATCTGTTCGTCTGTCTGATATATAATAATGATGTCCGTCATGCCGCATTTACCTCCTCTTCTGTCAGCGCGCGATCATATATACACAGGTTTGATATGGTGCCGTTAAGGAATCGCGTTCCAAAAGCTGATCCGATATATATAACCGACGTATACTCATACGGGTTCGCATCATTTTTGCTGTCTTTGCGTAAACCGTCTATATAGAAAACTGTTTCGGCTCCGGTATACACGGCACTGTATCTGTGCCTTAAGAGAGTGTTAATTCCAGATAATGCAGAATACGATGCACCGCCTTTTGCCCCTTGAGAGAAAAATCCTCCACCGTAGAAACCAATCCCATGTCTCGTATAAATGGTGTCCCCCCCAAGCGCTATCCTGTCTGTGGCAGCCGATGGTTCCCATAACAGCTTTATATCCATCACATAAGCATGCCCTGTTGACTGTTGAAGCTTAACCATATTATCAGCGAGAGGAAACGAACAGTTATCAGCCGCTCTTGTTGCCGCCGCCGTTGTTGCCGGTATGTATGATGTTGCGAACGGCATGGCTTCAAGCTGTGCGCCGAAGATGTAAAGTCCGGATGCTCCGTCGCCTGCGTATGATACAACTGAATTCGATTGAGCCAAAACTAATGATGGCTTGCCTGTGGTTGTGGCTCCTGCGGTTACGCTTATAGAGCATCTGTACCATCCGTCTGCTATTGGCTTTATTTTAGCGGTTATCCCCGTTCCTGTTGAAACGACTGTTCCTGCTGATAAATCAAAATGTCCGTATCTGCCGCTTGTTATGCTTGAGGGAAAATATAATCTGAATTGGTCGCGTTCTGCTTTTTTTGCAAAAACCGACAAGGCGTATATGGTACCAGCGGTAAACGATATGCTGACGCTTTCGACATAGTGCGATACGGTGCTTGTGTCCTCAGTCAGTTTATCCGCCAGATTGGTTCCGTATGGGTCAGTGACGACGGTTGTATTTGCAGTTACAGCAGACCCCGATTTCACCCACACCGCGTTATCGAACTGTTCCGAATAGGTGAGCAGATTCGTCGAAGCTCCCTCGATGAGCAGCCCGTCGGCTGTGAAGCGCGGTGTGTCGGCGGCGGCGGTTTTAAGCACTCCGTATCTGTCAGTGTATGTTGCTGTAGATGCCCTTGTGAAAGTGCAGATGCTTTGCCCCTGCGAAGTCAGCAGGTTCTTTTTCAGCGGCAGATGTAATAATGGCGCGGAAAGATTGCCTATTATTCCTGACATTGCTGACTTTGTCATTTTTGCAGAAAGCTGGGTATCGGTCTGCGTTTTTGTGTAAAAATCGTCCTCCAAACCCTCGATACGTACCTTTAGTGCGGGATCTCCCGATTCGTCCAGAACCATGTTCAGAACTTCGCCCTCTGTCTTGTGGATACCTCTGAGAACGGCATCCGAACTGTCAAAAACATCGTTCAGAATCTCTTTTACGGTCTTATAGCTCATGTCTCCTCCTGTTTATCGTTTCTTTTTATAAATATTTCCGTCAGGCGATACATACAGTCCGGCGGCGAGTTCAATATTCCCGTTTTCGTCGCAGTTGTAATCTGAAACAGATGTACCGTATCCGTCCGGCGCCCACGATTGAATGAATCTGCCGTATTTAAGGTATTCTCCCTGAGACACAGTGTTCACTCCGGAATCTGCCGTGAAAGGATTCACCGCGCAAGTGTAGAACCCGCTTATGAAAAAACCTGTATCGGCTGTGTCCTCGCAGTAGAAGCCTGTTGTGTCGTACCCGATACATTCACCGTAAACCGGAGAAGACGCTCCCGTGATAAGGGCGTATGCGCTCGCTATCTTTTCGTGTATGCCCAGTGACGAATAGAGATAGAAGTCAAAATCCACTCTGCCGGATGTCTGAGGCTTCCAGTCGGTGAAGGTGTTTACCTGATAGATCATGAACGCGGCTCCGCTTATCGGGTCAACGTGGGCTGTTATCACGTTTGAACGCGTGCCGTTGAAAACGCCGGATGTTGTCTCCTCGTTGTATGTTTCATAGATGAACTCGCTGCCGAAATAGTAGCGCGTCAGGCGGGTGTAGACGTTTGTTGTCTGATGCACCTGAAGGGAGTATATCTTCCCGTTTGTGTCGTCGGGCGCAGGCTGGTTGATGTACGTTGGCGTGCTTACCGCACACGTCTTTTTTTTCATCGCTTCATATGCCGTGTTGAAAGCCGCTTTGGGCGAGCGGACAAATTCAGTTCTGTGCAAAAGCCCCGACGACAGGATGAAGTTATCTGTTTCATAGGCTTCCGCAGGCATCGGGACGAAAGGCCAGAGCCTGTCTTTAAATCCGGTTATGTGGGACGGCACACCCTTATATTGTCTGACGACAACTGGATCGTTGACTGAGAAGGCGTATGATTCAGGTCTTGCTTCCACAGATTCGTATTCTATGGGCAGACCGCCGTATACTGCGTTATCCACCGTCACTTCCACCGTGTTTGCGGAATGATTTGTTTTTGTTACGCGCCCCTCGGCGTAAGAGATGTTTTCTGTGGGGTCAAGGGCGTTCTGAGAGTAGATCATACAGCCACCTGATAGAACATTTCAGAAATTATAAAATCTCCTGATTCGGAAAGAGTTTTTTTGACATTGCCGTCAGATATGTCCGTGTCGGGCAGAAGCGGCAGATCAAGATTCTTTGCAATTGCCACGAAACTGCCCACTGCAAGTCTGCATGGTGAGACTGATTTTAACCAGCAGCGTTCGCCGTGATATTCTACACACCAGCGGAGTTCCTTTTCGTAGAGCCATTCGTCTTTCAGGCTGTGTCCTATTCCCCCTTTTACAGGGAAATATTCGTAGGTATACCCCTTGTCCGGATCGTTTTTGTCGTTGTACACTTTGCGGCGCACGGTCACACCGCATCCGAGCAGAAGCGCTCCGGTGAAAATATCTGTCTGAAAGCTGTAGGAACCCAGATAGTATTCTTCCGGCAGATCGTACATCCTGAAAAAAACGGAGACAGTGCGTCCGGGAACCAGAAGTGTGTTTGAAAGAGATGTTGAAAGCGGAATGCACCCGTCAACGTTGTGGGTGTATTCGGGGAATGTTGAAGTTATCCAGCCTATGTGATTTATTCCGGTTTCGCTGAAACCTGCGGAACTGTAATATGAAACGAAAGCCGTCACGCCGCATGTATTTATCACCGGAAGATACGCCGTGATGAAGTCGCCCGCACGCTCCCATGGCGATGTGGTGTCTGCATCCGTATAGTCTGCACAGGGCAGTGTGAACTCTTTTTCTGTTTTGTCCGTTGGGAGCAGGAACAGATTCACGACGTATTCGCCGCTGTCCTCTTCAATCAGATAAACGTTGACTGAAACGGTCTCAAATCCGTATGAAAGCCAGCCGGCCACTGGCGGTTCGTCTGTGATGACCGACGTTGTGACATAGGTGGAAACGCACTTGTCCGGATAACACATGCCCGACGGGGTGTATTCCGACGGACACAGCCAGACGCCCACGGATGAGTATTCCTCGGTGACGTAGCGTGCCATCAGGACACCGTGAACGTATCGTTGCAGATGTTGTCCGCATCCGTATTTTTATAGCCGTCTTTTTCAACGAGGAGACTGTATGTTCCGCTTTTCATGCTTCCCAGACGCACCCTGCCTTCGCTGTCGCTCTTTCCGGCATACTTTCCGTTCAGATAGACGTGGGCATCTTTGAGCTTTTTCTTTGTGCATGCGTCCCGAACAGTGAGTATGACCGTTCTGTTGTAGGTTCCAGTCAGGTCATCCGTGAAGTCCAGTGCATAGATTCCGCTGCGTCCGTCCTTTTCTGCGGATACAAGGCAGAAGACTGAACTGCCGCACGTAACGTCGACTATATCGTAAACTGTCTCGTATTCTATTCTCAGAACTGCGGTGGCGTTTTCAGGAAGTATCACTGCGCTTTCCGAAAATACCGGATTGCCCGCCTGCCCGCCCTGCCAAACGGCGGATATCACCGTGTCCACGGGGAAAGAGGCGGAAGCCTTTTTGCTGTCTTTAAATATTATAAACTCGGTAACGGTCTGTCTGTAATTCGTGCCGTAAAATGAGGCGCTTCCGTATGTAGCTTTAAGCGTCGGGTTAAGCCCGCCGGGGTAAAGCTTCAGCCTAGCCGTTGTACCTGCCGCAAAGACGGTGGTGCCGTTGTTCTCTTCCGGTTCGAGAACGAAGCGGAAAATGTCGCTGTCGGATGTTTTTTTGAATGTCAGACTGGTGTCAGCCATTTAAAGCCTCCGCATAGACGATCACGGGATAGCTGTCTCTGTCCTTTGCCGTGAGGGTTATGCCATAAAGTGCGTATGACGTGCGGTAGCTTACAAGCGCCGCCGAGAACAACCCCTGTGAGGGTTTTGGCTCAACTGCACACTGCACCGAGTAGACCCCTTTGCGTGTAACAGCACCCAGACTGCCGCCCATCCATTCATAACTGCTGACTGATGTTACGGGTTTGTCCGTGTCCGCAGATGATGAATCCAGAAAGACGGCAGTCTCATCCTCAACGTCTTCCGTACATACACCCATTGATGTCAGCGTGCCGTCGGATGCGAAAACTGCCAGTTTATCGGGGTGTTCAGCATAAACCCTGAAATACGCGGTTTCCCCGTATGCGAATGAAGTTTTGGTCTTTCCGTACTCGTCGGTATTTCTGTCAGCATCCTGCGTTATCAGTATTTTTGAGCCTTTGGATGATGTCACGAAACTTATGGTTGCGTCGGTCATGGCTGTACCTCGATTATATTTTTCACCCTGAGCGGACTGCCGGATATTTTTATTACTGCCGAGGTAACCCTGCCGGAACCGAATCTGCTTCTGAGTTTCAGTCCCGCTGCCGCGGTCAGTTCGTTCATGTGTGTTGTTTCCAGTGTTATTCTGTTTGTTGTGTCTGCCAGATTCATCGCCAGACGGAGAGCCGAAACCCTGTCGCACAGGGCAGGGGCGCTTTTGGTGAGCGAACCTTCACCGTCTCTGAAAATGAGTGTCACGCTGCTGTCGGTCACAGCAGTGACATATTTTTTTGTCTCCGCCGTTTCCGTGATGGCGTAGAGGTCATAGACAGCCGTATAAGTAATGGTTCTGTATCCGTTCAGACCGCCGCTTGTCACACAGGTGCCGTCATATCCGATGCCGGCGGTTATGACCGACCTTGCGGGGACGGAAAGAGTTCCTTCTCCGTCTGTAAAAAGCACGTCCTCGGTGATGGTCTCCGCTGTGTTGCGGCGTAAGATGGTGAGATTCTCCGAATCGCTTGTCAGTCTGGCGTTTCCGCTGTGATAAAGCCTTATCGCCGCCGCTTCGCCCGTATCGGTTTCGGAAGGGGCCGCAACATGCACATGATTTGATGTATATGCTCCGTAATTTACTGTGATAGTTTTATATTTGTGTTCATCTTTTTCAAATGTACGCGAAAACACGCCGTCCGGAACAAGCCTGATATCGGAACCGCCGTCGGTGACTGCTATGTACCCGTCGGGCAGAAGGCGCACCGAAAGACCCGCATTGTCCGCCAGATATTGCGCCAGAGACATATGGGTGAACGAGCCTTTGAAGGTGGTTACGAAATCACGTGCCGCCCATATTATCCTGTCTGAAAGTTCCGCCGCCGCTTCCGACGCTTTTTTGCCCGTGATTTCCGCATAAAAACTGCCTTCAGGCTCAGGCATCAAACCTGTCAGCACCGTGCTTTTGTCCGATGCCGACACGGAACTGATGCCGAATGTGAAACTTTCCCCGTTTATTTCAGCCGTTATGCTTTTCGCGCTTTTCAGCATAGTGCCGAAAGCCGCCTTTACAGACGGAACGCCGAAGAGCGAAATGCTCAGTTCTGTCAGATGCTTCGTGAAGTCTCTGCCGTCGATGAAAACGGTGAACGTATCTGCGGACACAAAGCCTGCCGCCGAAGGAACTGAAACGGCAAAACTGCCGCTCAGACCTGCGGGATACATCGGAATTTCGATGCCGGCAAAACTGCTGTATCCGAAATCGCCCAGAGTGTTGGATAAAGAAATATCGGTGTTCAGATGTTGCCCTGTCACGGATGGAACTGTCAGGAGACCGTCAGCAGACAGGCTGTTTAAAAGCTCTGTCCCCGCCGCATAGTCGTTCATCGCAGACAGAGAGCTGACCGCTTCGCACGATCCGAAGGACGCGGCTGTCATCTCCGCAGTGAGCGTCAGCTCTGCGGAACACGCCAGTGATGTTGATAAAACGTTGGAACCGTCTGTGGAAACCGCTGTCATTGAATATGTTCCTCCTGATATGATGAAAGGCGCAGTCAGACCGGACGTGCCGTTTTTTGCGTCTGCCGGCACAAACCCCGCCGCTGTGAAATCTCCGGCGCAAGTGTCCATGCTATGCCGTCCTGTACCATTTTGAGCCGTTTGACACGAACGTACGAAGGTCGCCTTCCGCTTCCAGCATTATTTCAGTCGTTTCTATATCTCCGATCATCACGGGATTCTGGTTAGTGTCCGTCCTGATAACTGTTACTGACTGCCCTTCGTGTTCCGATGCACTGCCCATTCCGACGTATGCGTAACCCTCCGAAGCGTCGGCGAAAACGTATGATATGTCTTTGGGCAGGCTGTAATATCCGCTTATTGAAGCCGTTCCGCCCGTTCCGGATGATCCGCCGCTTTCCGGCGTGAGATTTACAATGCCGCCGAAAGCTGTCTGCATGAACCAGAAGGCGTCCCCCTCCTTTTTCAGTTCGGTGAGCAGATTATTCGACGTGTCGTAAATGAAAACGGAATTGTCAGTTTCGTCAGTTTTTATAACAGGGACGGGTATATTGGTCATGGCGCTGTTTTGCTGTATGTACAGATACAAAGGAGATTCCGACGCATCGGCGTACACAGCGGAGCCGTAGGAAAAGACAGGTCCGCTGGTTTTGAACGTCTGGAATGAGTGCGGCGAGAAAATTCCTGTTCCGATGATGCGCCATATCCCGCCGATGACAGCCAGTTTCACCGTGCATGCGGAACCCAGTGTGGTCTCGGTAATGCCGTTCAGACCTATAACGTCCCCTTCGGCAGCTATTATCACCGCATATTGCGAAGGCTCTGTTCCGCTGTTGATGATGGTAAGAACGTCGCCGCTGTAAAGCGCGGCATCAGGAAGCACACAGCTTATGCTTTGGTTTGTTTCACTGAAAGAGATCGCGACGGTGCAGTCGAACGGGTCTAAAACAGTTCCCGAATCAGTTACGACCTTGAAGGCTCTTGCGGATGCAAAGGTGTTAAGCATCTGTGCCGTGACAACGTTGGCTATCAGACTTCCGGTGTTCCAGTCCTTTGCCTGAGTGCTTTCCCTGCCGCGCCCGGCAGTTATGCCGCTTTCGGTTTTCTGCGCCAGAACTATTTCCCTGTTCGGGTCGTCCGCAGGGGACGCAAAGCCGTTCTCCCATATAACGGCGGTGAAACTGCCGTCCGGAAACAGTTCCGCATTCTGAACGGTCAGTTCCGTGCCTTCGGCGTGCAGATAAGCGGAAAGCTGTGAGCGTGCAAAGTTGGCGAACCTGTTCATCAGTCTATCTGCCATTCGAGGGTTATTCTGTTATCGGGTTCGTGGGGGCATCCGGCAGGTACGACCTCTTTCAGCCAGAAACCTTTTGCAGACGGCAGGGTGACGAGCGTAAGGCTGTTTCCGGCTTCAAATGCACCTGACCATGCTTCCGCCGGAATGGTGAAATAGGGTTTTCCGGTTTTTGAGTTCAGCGGGGCATACTGCGCGGTGGACTGACCGGAAGGCAGAGTGCCTGCGTAAAGCCCTGTCGCAGAAAAAGATATGGACGATGTGAACGTCAGCGAAAAGGTGTCGTATTCCGTGCCGCCGTTTGCAAGCACCACAAGCTCATGATCGAAAGCCCCCGTGAGACTGTTCAGTGATGCGCTTTCAAGGACAGGTTCGAGATCGCCCAGTTCAAGCATCACCCCCGCATATGCCGCGTTCGCCTCAAACGAATGGGGAAGCTGACCGACAAGCGATACGGTGGCGGTGTTTACGTTTCTGGAAACCGAAGCTACGCGCATGTTGCACGATTTTTCATCATCCCTGATGAGCAGAAGCGCGCCTTCGGGGATGCTGTAATCCGAAGATTTGAACAGCAGAGTGATGCTTTCATCTCCCGCCGTGGCGCTCTGAGTGAGTTTTCCGCACCCCGTCCATTCGTCGGGCAGTTCAGCCTGAGTGTCCGCCATGTCCGCCTGTGCAATGTAAAATCTGTCCTGACCGTTTCCGGGAGTGCCGATGCACACACATGCGGAATACGCCGTCTCACCGTTCACGTTTGAGTTTGCTATGAACGCTTTGCGGTATCTGGTCACTCCCGTTTCCCTCTCCGCAGAGGTTACACGGGGAAAAAGGTTGAATTTCACGCCTGAAACCACGGTGGAGGCAAGGTTCGCTCTGCCGCCGTTATCGTCGGTGTCGGTGATGTTTACGCTTCTTATTATGCTGATGTCGCTCTGATTCATTCTAAACCTCCGAAAGCCTTATTGTGCCGCTGTATACGTCGGCATCCGACTGAACCTGTCTGGCGTTCAGCGGCTTAAGCTGAACCGCACTGCTGTCGCTTACGAAAACAACCTCCATCTGCCTGCCGTTTATATCTGCGTGAACTGCCGCCGCCGCCGATGCCACGCGACAGAGGGATAGAACGTCTTCCCGTTTCATGCCGCTCTCTGTGGCGGGGATATATATTTCGATACTGTTGTAAGGTTTGCCCGCGTATACTATTTCCGCACCTGAAAGGTCGGTTTCGGTGCCGGTCTGTGGCAGTCCGTATGCCGTTTCGTTTGTCCACACCGCCGTTTCCGGCAGTGTTATTCCTGCTATGGTTATCATTTTCAGCACCTGTATCCGCACTCGATGACAAAGGTCATGGTGCGTGTGTCGGTTGTTTGTATACTGCTTGAAAGGCTGATCGGGCGTGTAGCACCGAGTGCATTGACCGCTGTGTGGAAGGGCGACATATCCGCCCTGCCCACAGAGAGCAGGCGAACGTATATTTTCAGATTATGCTGTGTCACCTGCACTCCGTTGTCGCTGACGGTTTCAAATCCGGCGTAGGCAACCGCCGCCAGCGGTTCCTTTCCCGTCATCACCTCTGTACTGCCGTCTTTCAGCAGGACACGGGTAAAAACTCTGCACTCCTCAAGCACCTGCACTGTGTCAAGGGTCAGCTGATCCGCCGTCCTCATCTGTATCCCTGCCAGTTGCCCCGTCCCGCCTGCGTGTATGCCGCCGCCTGCTTCGGAATTTCGCCAGTGGACGACGTTACGGGTGCCAGCGGCGCAAGAAGCTGTGCAGTTTCGGTTTTGTACTGTTCCGCCGTTGTCCATTCGGCGGCGTAGATGTAAAGTTCCGCCAGAGTGCGCTTTTTCACCGCGAGGCGCAGAACTGCGTCCGATTCGTCATATTCCAGACCGTAGCTGTCCGCCACCGCCTGAACGTATATGCGGGCATTCTCCAGCGCTTCTTCCGCTACGGAATCGTCACCCTGACATACGGCAAGGTAGTCGTCGTCGCGCATGAGTTCCTGTATCTCTTCAATGTCGATGAGTTCCATATTAAGCTCCATAATGAGATCGCGTCGTTGCTGCGCGCCTTGCGAAGACGACAAACGTCTCTGCAAGGAACAACGTGACGACGCAGTCTCATGTTTAATTTCCAGGGCGGGGCAGAACCCCGCCTGTATTCTTTAAAGCACTGTCGCCCAGCAGATACCTTTTGTGAAAGGCACTGGCAGAGGCTTGCTCTCCGCGATTATCTCTATGCTGGAAGAACGGGCATCGCGCACCTGCTTAACAAAGAAGGGCATAGCCGTAAGGTTGCTGTCCAGATCGTCAATGACGCTGTAAACCAGCTCAAACGGGGCATCCGCGGCGAATGCCATGAGCTTGCCGCTGTCAACCACCTTCACCTGAGACCCCGTGGCAAGGTCTGTGTATGAGCTGTTCATAAGCTCAACGCGAAATCCGGCTATGTTGATTGTCTTGGAATCTATTACAGCCGTGAGGGATGTGTTCCCGATGTCCTGAACCACCTTTGCCAGCGCCATGAACGCGCTCTGACCTGCCCAGAAACGGATGTCGGAACCGTAATGGCTGTTGTTCTGAATCTGAGCTTCCATGCCGATGAGGTCGGCGAGGATATCGTCGAGGCTGATTGAGGACTGGTTCCATGTTTCTTCGGGAGTGTGTGAAAGCGTGGTGCCGAATTCAACTCCGTATGTGGCAAGTCCGCCGTCCATGTGCATGGGATATGCGATATTTCCTTTAAGTGACTGCGCCGCCATCGCTTCGGTGGATGCTCTGACGATCCTGCGCAGGCGGTCTATCTTATTGTTCACAAGGAGCTGGATGCCTGATTCGTCAAGGAGTTTGAGGTTGTTCACATCCACGCCGTTGAGCCTTTCGGAAGGGCGGAAGGGCTGGGGTTCGATATGGGTTATGCTTCCGTTCTCTTCGTAAACGGGGACGGGGTCGCCGCCTCTGCGTGTTACGGCTATGTTTGTCACCGGCTGCTGCAGATCGGTTACGGAAACTGTGGGCAGCGGGTGATTGCGTCTTTTCGCTTCGGGGTATACGTTGTCCATTACGGGGGATTTAAGCTCCGGCATGGACGTGAGCGAGCGGACTATGGAGTCCGTTGTAAAGTATTTACCGAGATCAAGCTGTATCATATTAACTCCTTAAAATACCCAGATGGGTGCGTTTGTTTCAAGGGACGCAACGTGCGCCGCGGAAGATGCGGAACCTTTGGTCAGAAGGCTCTTTTTCATCACTGTGCCGTGAACGGCGACGCTTCCTGCCGTGTCTTTTGATGTGTCGATGTCCTCCGTGCAAACGCCTACGGGCGTATTTGTGCTGTCGGAAGCCGCCGGGTCAAAGCTGACCGCCTTGCCGGATGCGTCAAGGGCGATTATCTCGCCCGCCTGAACGGTGCCTGCGCCTGATGCAAACTCCATGATGCGGATCACGGCGGGATGTCTGCCGTCTGTTACCGTTTTTCCCGTGATGGTCTGTGTTCCCACCACTCCGTTAACTGTTGCCATTCGTTCCTCCTTATATTTTCGAGAATATTGATGCTGCGGGAGCCTTTTCGGGTCTTAACCCGTGTGTTCCCTGTGAAACGGGGTTCTTTACCCTGCCGAATATCTCTGCAAGGGTATCTGATGCCTGAACGGCGGGCATTTCGCGTTCAAGCCTGTCTGCGAAGCTGATGAGCGCCTGATATGCACCGGAGGGGAGTTTACCCGCCGCCGCCTCTTTCAGTCTGTTCAGCTTATGTTCGAGATTCTGGGTTTTGAGCTTTGAAAACTCACTCATTTCGCTGTCGGAAAAGACAAACCCGCAATTCAGCGGTGAAAAAGTGATTATCTTTGTCCTGTCGCCCATGCTGATTATCTTCAGGTCTTTGATCATGGGCGGGACAGCGCCGAGGAACGCAACGTGGTGCAAATACAGGCTGTCGTCCTCTCTGCGTGCCGCGCCGATGCTCCAGTTCTTGTATCTGCCCTCGGCAAACGCCTCCGCCAGCTCCGTGCCAAGCTCTATCTCGCCCAGAAGCACAGCCTCGTCAGCAGATACCTCCACAGCCGTTACCCAGCCGTATGCGGGCATGGAATCGTCAGATTCGTGCCCGATGGTCACAGGTACCTGCGACGTAAAATTTTCAGCCATGCTGAGAATATCTTCGGGTGTTATCACAACACCGTTGTGGTTTCCCGCTCTGGCAAGTTCCAGTTTCATATTCCGCCTCCTTCTCTTTTCGGATTGGCAAATAATACAGGAATTGTTTGTGATATATGTTTAAAAATGACAAATAAAATTTGTAATAATTCCTCTTTTAATATATTTGAATAGAGGCTATCCTTTAGAAAAAGCGAAGGGAGATGTACTGATGCTTAAAAAGGCTCTGCTGCTGATATCCGTGCTGATACTGACCGCCTGTGCCGCCGACAATTCCGCCGTCTATCTTGATACCGCGGCGCAGCTTAAAAACATGCAGGATGCCGGTTCGGCTGTAAAAAAATATGAATCAACCGTTAGAAAGAGCGTCCATTCACACTATTATTACGAAGGACTGGGCGACATATATTATGCGTACGGCGAGTACGGAAACGCAGTGAACCAGTACACCAGTTCACTGAGGAACAAGGGCGCTTCCGCTGTCCATATCAAACGGGGGGATGCATACGTTAAGCTGGGGTTCTACCCTGACGCCGCGTATGATTTCTCATCCGCAATAGACTACGGCGGAGAGAACGCTTATATCGCTTATGCAAAGCGGGCGAAGGTATACATTGAACTTGGAAAATACAAGGAAGCTCTGAAAGATATTGAAAAGGCCCGGAAGCATACGGAGGTTTCCGCCGATATGGACAGAGCGCTGGCGGAGATATATTACAAGACCGCCGACTACAACACTGCAAAGGTGTACGCTCAACGGGCTATATCCGCAATACCTGACGATGCGGGACTGTATTATCTGAGGGCAAAGCTGTTTTACAAAACGAAGGATGCCAATCAGGCAATAGCCGACTATGAAAAGACTGTCGCCCTTAAACCGGACTTTTCGGACGCGAAGAGGGAGCTTGCCATGGTTTATGCGACATGTCCCGTTTCGATATACAGAAACGGTGAAAAAGCACTTAAGCTGGCTTCTGAACTTTACGATGCACAGGCATCGTCCGATAATGTGCTTGTCCTTGCGGCGGCATATGCGGAAAACGGGGATTTTGACAAAGCGGCGGAACTTCTTAAAAATGCAGCGGATAAAGAAAAGGATTTTGTTAAGCAGGACGATATGCGTGTGTATCTGCAGGCATATGAAGAAAAGAGAACCATAAATAGCTGGTAAATAAAGCATGGGGCGTACCAGTGGAGTGTGCGCCCCGCTGTTTGAAAAATGGGCAATGTAAAATAATTTTACTCATTTAAGGATGGTCAAAAAACTGTCACTCCGTTCAGAAACTACCCTGACAAAGGATTCATATAAATCTTTCAACAGATATTCAACAATTTTGTTGATAAAAAAAAGCTTGACAGCATAAACCCTTAAAATTCGGGGGATTCTCTTGATTGTGTTCAATATCAGTTATTTGTGGAATTCTGTGGAATTCATGCTGATAAATCACGGGTTTCTAACATTAAATTTTCAACAGGTTTTCCACATCTTTGATGCAGGCTCCAGCACACCCCCGTATTCATCGTAATGCATTATTATTTCATCGAACAGATTTTCCCTTTCATGAGTGAAAGATAGAACGACTGAGTATCTTATTTCCGAATTATCCGCACAGAAGTCCCGTTTAGACGGTGTTATCCTGAGAACCAGCTCTCCGGGCAGTGCGGCTCCTTTCAGCTTTGTTTCGTAAAGCTTAACAGGGTTCCATTTAAACATCTCCCTGTTCACTTCTTTCTCTTCTGTGCTTTTTTGCAGAGCCAGCAGATCTTTAGAAGTCAGTATCGCCTTCCATGAACCCCTTTTGTAATAGCCGAGGGAAAGTTCCAGATTTGTGCAGCAGTAATAATGAGGAAAATTCAGGTCTGTTCTCGTCTTATAGACAAGGGTCATTTCAATTCTTCCGGCGTTCTTTCCGCACATGGGAGCGGGTACCGGGATTCCGTTCACCTCTGTAATACCGCCCTGCCGCACAACGCCTTCATGCAGGTATACAGCGCTGGACGTTATCTCTTCAAAATTTTCATTAGCCTCTGTGATGATGCCGTAACCGGTATAAAGATCGGGCGGACGGCGGGAGTGCAGGCGGGTGTAGTGCAATAGCATTGCCTTTGTCATATCAGGGCTTTGAAATACATGTGAATATCTGTGGAAAATCTTTGCGGCAAGTGCGGTGACCATGGGCACTGCGTGGGATGTTCCGGAATCTTCGGCAAGTTCGTTCCGCGTACCGATGGAGAATACCCCCACGGGATAAAGCCTTCCCATCCGTTTTTCGTGTGAACCGCCGTATGCGCACACCTCCGGTTTCACAAACCCGGCGGACGAGGGACCTCTGCGTGTGAAGAGGGAAGGGGAGTGGTGCGGCTGTACGTTTGTGTCTCTGTGGGTGACGGAACCGACGGTTACGGAATGTACGCTTTCCGCCGGCGAGGTTATCCGGTTGTCGGACGGGTGTTCTTCCGAAAGTCCGCGCAGTTTTTCATAGTTGCCGCCGGAGATGATGAACAGAACGTCGTAGCGCTCCTGTAATGAGTCAAGAACATGCGCAGCCGCTGAAAAACAGTTTGGGTCTGCCTGCGTATCCGAGCCCAGTGATATGTTATACACTTTGATTATTTTGTGGTATGTCCGCAGCGTCGCTTCAAGCCTCTGCTGGAACTCTGCCAGTCCGATGCTTCCCCCCGCCGGAAGTATTTCTGCGTTCAGATAGACGATGCCGCCGAAGCTTTCACCGTCGTTAAGAAGCCGACCTGTGACGAAAGTACCGTGTTTGGGGTCTTTTTCCGATTCGGTGCAGAAACTTAAGGTATCCATTTCCCATTCGCGCAGATATGAGGAGGGGGATATGCCGGAATCCACAATGGCGGCTCTGGGGTATATCTTTTCCGTGTCGCGCATCTGCACACATTCCAGCGGCAGATCGCCATGCCGCACATAATCCTCTTTCAAAACCAGACAGGAGGCGGGAGACACGGAACGCACAAGACTGTGGGTGGCAATGGTATCCAGTTTAGCCTTTATGTCGGGGATATGCGCCTGAATTATTCGGTAACCGCCTATTCTTATTATTTTTGAACGATCCGCCGATGCTTCGTTTTTCAGAAAACCAAGAAGGTTTTCTTCGCCCTCGCCGGGGAGAGTGTGGATGTATATGCTTTCGTCGGAACTCATTTCCGCAAGCCCTGTTTCAAAAGGATTGCTGAGCGAAATCTTCTCATGAGGCATGAAGGTGTGCATTGTCTCTATGTGACTGAAAGAAGCCATAAAGTCCTTTCCGCCGCCGTTAATTACATGGGTGTTCAGTTTTGCCAGCGCCTCTTCGCCGTTTATGCCGAAAACAAGGTCGGACAGTGAAAGGCTGGCGACCGGTCTGATGCCGGTTGCGGAGAGAAAGTGATACCGGAGTGATTTTGAGAATGAACCCTGTCTGAGGGTCATGATATTGTACACAGGCAGAAAGCGGTTGTACTCGAATCTTTTGTAAAATCCGAATCCTGATGCGAGGGAGCGGGCGATGTACTCTCTGTCCGGAAGTCCGCGGCAGGACGTTCGCGGTGACCCGCCTCTGACTTTTCTGGGGTTAGGTCTGTGCATGGATCTGGAAAAACGCAGGATGAACGGACAACAGCCGCTGACTGTCATAGGGCCTGTACCTCCCCGTAAAAGACCGGTCAGCTTGAAAATTCTTTCAGTAATGCTCTGATGACCGTTTCGATGAATCTTATTTTGTCAAAATCAAGATCAGAGATATCGTCCAGAAGCTCATGCCATCCGGCGGGGATATCCGGTCCCTGTGCGCTGTTTGCGTGGAGTGCGGCGGTTTTGTAATAGGACAGAGGATGTTCGTTAAAAAAATATCGGATGTCAATGTTGTATCTCTTTGCTATGACGGCAAGTTTTGCCGCATCAATGTTGCCCGTACATTCGTAGTGGCTTACAACCTGCTGGGTGACGTTGAGAAGACCTCCCAGCTCTTTCTGATTTATTTTCAGTTCCTTACGAAGTTCTTTCAGTTTATCGCCTATATTCATATTTCACTTATACAGATTATTTGTGTCATGTTCAAACAGAAAATATTTGTTGAAAAATACAGCCATATTGTGTATAAAGATACAAATTATATATGTTTCGGAGGTTGGTATGGCGGCACCTTTAAAAGTATGGGAAGAGGAGAGCATCACAAAGCAGATGGCGAAAGTGGTGTCGAGGAACCTGACGATATATCAGGTGGCAAAGATGCTTCAGGTCAGTCATATAACGGTGAGGCGCTGGATAAAAGAAGCTAAGCTCATAGCATGGAACACAAATCTTGAAGGGCATGGGAGATGGCGTGTACCGAAGGAGAGCCTTGAGGAATTTTTACAGTCCAGAAACTGTATGAACATAGATTAAAAGATCGCGTCGTCGCTGCACTCCTCGCGAAGACGAAACACTTTATGGGGAGCGCTGCGAAAAAGTGGCAGGTATGTCGCTTTTGAGTGTCAAAGGCACAGGAAGTGCCTCATGAAGTATACATTTTGCGGTTCAGCGCAAAAGAGATGCGCAATGTGAGCGTAATTCGGGCTTTGCCTGAATGAAGCGCTGCGAAAAAGTGGCAGGTATGTCACTTTTGAGTGCCAAGGGCGCAGGAAGTGCCTCATGAAGTATATATTTTGCGGTTCAGCGCAAAAGAGATGCGCAATGTGAGCGTAATTCGGGCTTTGCCTGAATGAAGCGCTGCGAAAAAGTGACATGGATGTCACTTTTGAGTGTCAAATAGTGCTTCCACGAAATCATTAGCGTCAAAGGGTTTCAGGTCGTCGATACCCTCGCCGAAACCTATGAATTTCACAGGCACCTTGAGTTCGTCAACGATGCCGATGATTGCGCCGCCTTTTGCAGTTCCGTCGAGTTTTGTGATAACTATGCCGGTAAGTCCGACGTCTTCATGAAATTTGAGCGCCTGAGAAAGCGAGTTCTGTCCGCTGGTTGCATCCAGAACAAGCAGTACCTCGTGGGGTGCGTCCGGAAGTTCCTTTTTTGCCACACGGACTATCTTTTCAAGCTCTTTCATAAGGTTGACTTTTGTTTGCAGTCTGCCTGCCGTGTCGCATATGAGAACGTCAAAATTCTTTGCCTTGCAGGACTGGATGGCATCGAAGATAACAGCGGCGCTGTCGCTTCCTGCGGACTGTTTCACGACAGGTACGTCAACCCTGTCCGCCCATACGCAGAGCTGGTCTATTGCCGCAGCGCGGAAAGTGTCTCCTGCCGCCAGACATGTTTTAAGTCCCTGCTCTTTGAACATTTTTGCCATTTTGGCGATGCTTGTGGTTTTGCCCGAGCCGTTCACGCCGACAACTATCATAACGTAGGGTCTGTCGTTTGTCTGTACGAGGCTGTTATCTATATTCAGTATATTGAATATTTGTTCTTTGAGTGCGTTTTTAAGGTCTTCCGGATTTTTGAGAGTTTTTCTGTCCACCTGCCCGCGGACGGAATCTATTATTTTCATCGTGGTTTCCACGCCGATGTCGGAGGTTATGAACAGCTCCTCAAGCTCTTCGAGAAGATCGTCGTCTATCTCTTTCCTGCCCAGAAAGATATTTTCCATGCCGCCGACGAGTTTGCCTGATGTTTTTGAGAGTCCCTGTTTAAGCTTCTGAAAAAAACCTGCGGAGGATTCCGGGAGTTCCTGTTCCTGCTGGATTTCAGGTTCTGTTTTTTCCGGTTTTTTGAATATGCTGAAAAATCCCATGATGCCTCCAAGTCTTAAAACGGGGTATTATAAGCAGAAAGACAGATTAATACAAAGGAAAAATCATTTTCTGACGCAAGGGAAGTGCTTTTCAAGTTCCTCGCGTTCGCCGGGGTCGAAGCCGAATACGCGTCTCCATACGCTTTCATGTTCCATGCAGAAGTAGATGAACACATTTTTCCAGTGTTTTCTGACCTCTTTAACGAAGAAATCCAGCATGTGAACCCGCTGCGATTTGAAATACCGCATTTTTCCGTCAAGCGATTTGACATAACTGCTTTGCAGAAGAAGCGAGCTTTCAAATTTATTGCGCACTATGTCCAGAAGCTCGGGCATGAACCTGAAAGTCGATACGCTTATGTAGTTTACGGATGATTCAGGTACAGAACTGCACATCTTTTCGATGACCTCTGCATAGTCCTTTTCAAAAGTTTCCGAGTAGATCAGCGGGTCGAAATGAAACCCGATGCCAAGCCCGTGGGCGGCACATTCTTTTGCGGCGTTCAGTCTGTCGCGTATTTTTGCCGTACCGTGTTCCTCTGCCTCCATAATGCTCTGAGGGTTCATGCTCCATGACACCATGAGGTTTTTCGGATTACAATTCAGCAGGTTGCCAACATTTGCGGATTTTGTCTTGAACTCAAAAAGAATATTGTCCGACCTGTTTATTATGTCTGCGATATAGCCGCTGAAATTGAATATGTGGTCAAGTGCCAGACTGTCTGTGAGTTCGCCTGTTCCGAGCCTGAAAAACTTATTCTTAGGCATTTTTTCAATTTCGCGTCTGACGTTTTCAAAGTCTGAATAGACCTTAATATATTCGTGGTTAAGGTAGCTTTGCAGGATGCAGTAGGTGCAGTCGAAAGGGCATCCTTCGGATATGTCCGTTACATAGTAGTCACAGCATCTGTATATCTTTGTTGCCGGACAGCGGTGGACGAAGGTGTTGTGTTCCTCCGCAATATAGATGCTGGTCTTTTCGTCTGGAACTTCCGATACGCCGTCAACAAGCGTAACCTCACGGTCTTTCATGACAGTGCGGGCGGGGACGCTGTTCACAGCTTTTCTGTCAAGATATATTCTGCTCATCCAGAAACCCGTAAATTTTTTGAATCTCCGACATCTTCGATTCGGCTGAGGTTATTTTGTTACAAAACTCCTCTGCCGATTCTGCTGTGAAAGAGAAGGTCAGCTTTCCCGTTTCAAAATTATCCTGAGAAGTGATGTTCAGCGGCAGTTCTTTCGTAAGAGCAGCGAATTCAGTCATGAATTCCTGACGCGCAGGGTCTTTTTTTGCCGAGAGGTTTTTCAGTACGTCCCCGTTAAGGTCTTCAGGGCGTATTTTCGGCATCATATCAAACAATATATTTACCAGATTTCTGAAATCTCCCACCGACAGATCTTTTGATGTGAGAGTGTCCTCAATATATGTTTTACAGATATCATTAAGCTTGTTGAATACCGCCAGAGTTTTCAGCGGAATATCTTTTGAGGCGAGATATTTTTTCAGCGGTTCAGGGTAGGATGCAACGGCTTCCAAGGTCTGAAAATTCTGCCGTCCTTTTATATTATACTGCCGGAAAACGTTCAGCGACGTATGGCTTATGTTCATCTTTGTGCATATACAGGAAATGTTTGCAAGCTCAACTATGCTTATTTTGCCGTGTATGGAAATTGACAGATCCAGCGCCTCTGCTATTGAGGGAACGTCCACTGCATAGTAGTTTTCCGCTTCCGCAAAGCCGCTGATAAAAAAGTAATCGCCGTTTATATCGGCAACGGCTGGCGGAAAAACGGACACCGCAGTTCTCTGGTCGATCCAGTTGAGTTCATAAGATGGTGATATTCCGGTTATCAGTTTGCCTTTCATAGGGGCAGAGTATATGGCATTAGCGGCGGGATGTAAAACAGATTGTTCAGTCTGCGTAGCTGTCCAGCATAAGCCTGACTCTGCGCGCCATCTCCTGACGCACTTCGGCAGGTTCGAGGCATTGGCATTTCTCGCCCAGCGCGAATATCATTCCGTATCCGAAGTCGTCGGGGAAGAAAGGAAAGCTTACGATATAGTTTCCGTCTCCGCAGGGTTCGATATGTCTGCTTTCGCAGATATCCATAACGCGGTTGAGCGTGGATTCATGCACCAGAAGTTTGATTCGGGTGAACGCTTTATCCATACTGTCGCAGAAATTGTTTATGGTTTCAGGAACGCTCCGCAGAGTGAACTGTTCTTCTTCCAACAGCAGTTCGGACATGCGAGTAAGTTTGAACAGTCTGAAATCCTGCCGTTCCAGACAGAAACAGTGAACGTACCAGAATCCCGCCTTAAGCACCAGCCTGTATGGTTCCACCCTGCGCGTGCTTCTGCCTCCAGTGCGGTCTGAATATTGAAACGACAGCATACGGTGTGTCAGAACTGCCGACCGCACCGTGTCCAGAAAACTCATTGAGCTTTCACTGGAAACCCACGGGCGCGGGTCGATGGTTATTTGTCCCGCTCTGAATTCTATCTCGTTCGCCTGTTCCGCGGGAACAAGGCTCTTTATCTTCGCCAGAGTATTCACTATTTCGTTTTCGGTGATATTGCCGGGGATACTTCCAAGCCCCATCAGAAGGGTGGTGATGTCTGAAACGGTGAATATTCTCTTGCTGACCTTATACTCTTCCATGATGCTAAATCCGCCGCTGACCCCCGGTGCGGATACGATGGGGATGCCGGCTGTGTTGATGGTGTCAATGTCCCGGTAAATAGTGCGCAGGGATACCTCGAACATTTCCGAGAGAGTTTTTGCGCTGACTTTTCTGCGCTCCAGCATCAGCATTATTATTGATATCAGCCTGTCTATCTTCATGAGAAGATGTTAGCCCGCCGAAGAAACAGTGTCAAATTTCATTTTTCAATTGTTGCCATACAGGTGTCAAAATCATCTGATAAAGTTCTCTATCAATGATTCAGGAGGTTCCTTTTTTATGGAAAAATATGCAGACTACAGCAGAGTTTTGAACAGTTCAAAAGTTTTAGCGCTCGCCACTTCAGTAGACAATGTTCCTAACGTGAGATTGCTTTCTTATGTCCACGACTTGAGCAGACCGGGCGTTATCTATTTCGCAACGGAAAACCACAGCAGGAAGGTTGAGGAGTTCTGGGAAAACAGCAAAGTCGCTGTTACGACCATCCCTTCTGACGGCGTTTCTCATATCCGTTCCGTCGGTTCAACAGTATCAAAGAGTAAATTCACCATTCAGGATATGAGCGCAAAGTTTGCCGCGGCGCATGAGGGGTACGACAAAATAATAGAGGCGATGGGTGATGTTCTGGAGGTTTATGAGATTTCCATGCAAGATTGTGTTGTTGTAACGGGGATGGATCAGTTTGAAACTGTTTCATTTTAATATCTGAAGAGGTCTCCTCCGGGAGCCATCCAAACTGATGACAAAATCAGTAAAATGCGAGATCGCGTCGTCGCATGCACTCCTCGCGAAGACAAAAAAACGTCTCTGCGAGGAGTTTGCGACACTAGCCGCAGGTTGAACGAGCGGCTTGCCGTGAGCTAAAGCAGTCTCATTGTTTTAAAAGTTTGTCAACAACCTTATTATTATATCTATTTTCTGCACGACAAAATAACGGCATCTGCACCCGAAAATAACGATGATAAAGAGCCCGTATTTTCTGCCAAAAGCGATAAATGAGTAAAATTTTTTTACATGTGGTTAGGCACATAATTTCTTCATATCCGAATACGCATACACATCAGTCTCTTAAGCTCTGAAACCCTTTAGTGATGCTATTTTGAGCAGTTTCAATATCCCTTGACTAGCGAAATATAATTTGTTAACTTTGGCATAAATTGTACGATAATGTCATCAATAGGTATAAATTGGCATAAAAATGGCAGGAAGTTTTAGAGGGCAGTACCAACATAAAATCAGTGACACCGGACGTATCTCGGTTCCTTCAAAGTTCCGCGAGATACTGAAGGTCAAATATGGCAGTGACGAGCTTACACTGTTGTCCATGGGAGACCATCTGAGACTGTATCCTTCTGCCGAATGGGACAGAGAGGAAGCCCGGTTGGAGTCCGAATCCACCGACAACGACGAGTTTCAGGAGTTTCTGAGATACCTGTATTCCGAGATGGACGAGGTTGCCATTGACGGAAACGGGCGCATACAGATCACTTCCGAAGTGAGACAGCGTAACGGTATCCAAGGCGAATGTATCGTAAACGGTTTCAGAAACCATTTCGAGATTTGGCCTGCCGTTGTCTGGGGCGAAAAAGCCTCAGAGGAGAGAAAGGACGAACTCTTCAAAAAGTTCGCTTCCAGAATACGATAAGGGCAGGTCGGCCCGCCTTATAATAAGGAGCGGAGAAATGCAAGTATTTTCCTGGCTGACCCAACTGATGAACAACCGCACGGATCTTTCGATGTTCGACAGGCACAATCGAGGCATTGAAGACATTGCGGCGCAGTGCAGAGAATTTATGCAAAAAGGCAGTTTTGTCGAGCTTGATTTCGGCAGAACGCAAAGGGCGGTAATAGGAAATGAAGCACGTACCGGTAATGGTAAGGGAGGTGCTCAGGTATCTGCCGGTTGATCCGGACGGAATAACTCTGGATATGACGGGCGGAGGCGGCGGACACTCGGCGGCCATGCTGAAGGAGATATCGGAGAAGGGACGGCTTATCGTTCTGGACCGTGACCCCGACGCAGTGGTGAGGCTGAAGGAACGCTTTGCGGAGCATAACAACGTTACCGTTGTTCATTCCAACTTTTCCGACTTCGATCAGGTTCTCGATGAACTGGACATTAAAGCTGTGTCTTCTGTTCTGGCGGATTTCGGCGTGTCGCTGTTTCATATTAAAACGGCGGAACGCGGATTTTCATTCCGCAGTCAGGGACCGCTGGACATGCGTATGAACCCCGCGGACAGGCTTACTGCCGCCGAGGTGGTCAACAGCTATTCCAGAGAGACCCTCGCAAATCTTATCAGGAAGTACGGCGAAGACGATTTCGCGTGGAACATTGCAACCGCTATTGTTGCGGCAAGAGCAATCAAAAGAATAGAGACGACAGTGCAGTTGGCGGACATTATAGCTTCCGCTGTTCCGAAAAAAGCTCAGAAACCCGGTATCCATCCGGCAACGAAGAGCTTTCAGGCACTGCGCATTTATGTGAACGGAGAGCTTGACGCTATCGAAAAGATGCTTGGCAAGCTTGAAAAATATATGTTGAAGGGCGGCAGGGCTGCCTTTATTTCGTTTCATTCTCTGGAAGACAGACTTGTCAAAGACTATTTCCGCGAGTTTGAAAAGGAATGTATATGCCCTCCCGGGATGCCAGTATGCACATGCGGAAAGGTACGCACCTTCCGCCAGATAACCCGCAAACCTCTTACGGCAAAAGAGGACGAGGTTGAGATGAATCCCCTTTCGCGAAGCGCTAAGATGCGCGTCGCCGAAAGAGTTTAAAGGCACAGGATGTGCCTCACGGAGAACAATTTTGGTGGATTGTCAGCAAAATTGTTTGGAGTGTGAGCAAAGTAGAGGCTTAGCCTCACTTTGCGTTGCGAAAAAACAACAGGACGTTGTTTTTGAGTGGAAAATCGGGATGAATCCTCTTTCGCGAAGCGCTAAGATGCGCGTCGCCGAAAGAGTTTAAAGGCACAGGACGTGCCTCACGGAGACCAATTTTGGCGGATTGTCCGCAAAATTGTTTTTGAGAGAAAAATTAGATTTTTTCGTCACGCTGTTCCTTGCGAAGACATGTATCTGTCTCTGCGAGAAAGCCAAATGGCTGACGAAGCAGTCTCATTAAAGATAAGGAGACGGATATGAAAGCGCAAACCATGACGGCAAACCCTGCTGAGACCATTTCAAGAGTGAGATTAAGCACCCTTATACTGGGCGCTGTTATGATGCTCCTTTTGTTTTCAATTGTTTATGTACGCCAGATGTGCATCCGCGCAGGTTACGACATAAGCAGTATGACACAGAAGATAGAGCAGACCGAGATAGACTATACATCTCTGCTTTCAAAAAAGTCCGACGCGTACGATGCGGAAAATCTTTATAAAAAAGCGAAGGATATGGGGCTTATGATGCCTGACGTAAGAAGAACCTATTATGTTAAAAACTGAGAACGGAAGACTGACATTCTTTTCGTGGCTCGCCATCTTTTTCTTTTGCCTTGTTGGTGCAAAGGTGGCTTATCTCCAGACAGCGCAGAACGATTTTTACATGGATAAAGCTGTCAGACAGTCGAAAGGCGTGATGAAAAGCACAAAGGGAAGAGGACTTATTTTGGATGCGAACGGCAGCCCCCTCGCACTGAACAAAAAGTCCGCTTCCCTTTATGTTTTTCCTGAAGAACTGAAAAACCGTCAGGCGTTTATAGACCAGCTTCGCCGCGACGGCATCAGGCTTTCGGCTGATAAAAGACGCAGAATAATCAATAAAAAGGGCTTCACATGGATAGCCAGAAATATTGAGGTTGCACAGGCAAAGAAAATTCAGGAGGAGATACCCGAAATCGAGTATGTCCTTGAAGAACAGAGGTTCTATCCCGAACGCAAACTTGCCGCATCCATTATAGGTTTCACCGGAACGGACAACGAAGGGCTTAACGGTGTTGAATACCGTTACAACGACGTGCTTGAAGGGAGCGAATTCCAGCTTCTTGCGATGCGCGACAACAAGGGAAAAAGGATAATCTTTGAAGATCCGCAGAAGAAAAAAGATGTGGATACAGTAATTTATCTGACTATAGACGAATACCTACAGGGTCTATCGGAAGAGATCCTTCGGCAGGGCACGGCACAGTTCATGGCCGATAAAGGCATGGCCATTGCCATGGACGTGCAGACAGGGGAAATAATTTTTGCCGCGTCCTCCGGAGGATTTGATCCAAACGATTTCAGGAAGTATTCCCAGAAAGAGTGGAAAAACGATTCTGCAAGCTTCCTTTACGAACCCGGTTCAATATTTAAACCGGTGCTTTTTTCCCTGCTTCTGGACAGGCACCATCTGAACACGAACATAGCGATAGACTGTGAAAACGGCGTCTATAACGTGTACGGACACAACATTAAGGACGTCTCCCCAAACGGGATGCTGACAGTGGAACAGGTGCTTATTAAGTCCAGCAACATCGGAATGGTTAAGCTTTCCGACAGGGTTACTAAAAAGGAGTTTCACGACTATATAAAGTCTCTGGGATTCGGTGACAGAACCGGCATATCGGGCATGATAGAAGAAGAGGGGCTTGTGCGCGGATACAGACGCTGGTCGGGTCTCAGTAAACCGTCAATTTCAATCGGTCAGGAGATACTTGTCACCCCTTTGCAGATGGTACGTTTTTACAGCGCAATAGCTAACGGCGGACATCTTCTTAATCCTAAGGTAGTAAAGAAGATAGTGAAGGGTGAGGACACCTATACGCCCAAAAATAAAGATGAACAGGTTTTTTCGCAGGAAACGGCGAAACGTTTGCAGGTACTCTTGAAAAAAGTGGTAAAGGACGGCACCGGAAAGAACGCCTATTCGGATTTCGTTGAAATAGGCGGAAAAACGGGTACCGGACAGAGGATAGATAAGGAAACAGGCACATACAGCAAAACGGGTTACGTTGCAAGTTTTGCAGGCGTTTTCCCTGCTGACAATCCCAGAATAGCCATGGTTGTCGTTTACAAGGAACCCAAAAGTTCTATCTACGGCGGAACCACAGCCGCAAGAACTTTCAAAACCCTCGCGGAACAGATATCCATGCACATGGGGCTTAAAAGGAGCTACGTATATGAAAGTGTCCCAACTTCTTGACGGACTTGATATTAAGGGGTTTGATCTGGATGTTGACTTTGAAGCGGATATCAAAGATATCAGCTTTGACAACAGAGACACAAAGAGAAAGTGTCCTTTCTTCGCATTCAAGGGGACACATTTCGATTCTCACTCCTTTGCCAGAGAAGCGTATGAAACTAAAAAAGCTCCTTTTGTGGTTGCCGAGCGCCCCATTGAAGGCGTCCCCACCGTTGTGGTGGAGGACGGACGTAAAGCCATCGCCCTTGCATGCCGCAATCTTTTCGGCAGACCCGACGAGGATATGGTCAAGGTCGGCGTAACAGGTACCAACGGAAAAACGACAACTACATATATTATAGAATCAATCATGAAAGAGGCGGGGATGAAGCCTGTGCGCATAGGTACGACAGGTGTTGCATACGGCGATACGTCGTTCGATCTGGATTCCACCACCCCCTCTCCGTATGAATATTACAAAGCTGTGCGAAAAGCGGCAGATGCCGGTTGCAATGCGATGGTGATGGAGGTATCATCCCACGCTCTTGACCAGCACAGAGTATACGGCACCGTCTTTGATGTCGCCGCCTTTACAAATCTGACAGGCGATCACCTCGACTATCACAAGACCATGGACGAGTATTTCAATGCTAAGAAAAAACTCTTCACCCCGACTTATTCAAAGGTCGGCGTTATAAACGTTGATCACGATTTCGGCAAAAGGCTCGCGAAAGAGAGTGAGGTCGATAAAGTCACTTTCGGCGTAAGCCCGAAGACCGACATCGGGGCGGAAGAGATATGGTTCGGGCTGGACGGCATCAAAGCGAAGCTTATATGCCCCGCCGGAAAGATAAATATAGATTCCCACCTTGTGGGACTGCACAATCTTGAGAACCTGCTGGCTGCGGCATCCGCCTGCATAATGCTCGGTATAGATTCCGGGCATATCAGAGAGGGCATTGCCAAGATGAAGAATGTGCCGGGCAGGCTTGAGAAATTTAAGAAACAAAACGGCGCATTCATCTTTGTGGATTATGCCCACACGGACGACGCGCTTATAAACGTTCTTTCATCTCTGGGTAATTTCAGAGAGAACAGGATAATAACCGTTTTCGGCTGCGGCGGAGACCGTGACAGAACAAAACGCCCCAGAATGGCGAAAGCGGCGGAGAAAAATTCCGACGTGGTGATACTCACGAGCGACAATCCCAGAACCGAGGATCCCAAACAGATATTCGGGGATATCCTCACAGGTTTTGAGGATGCGGAAAACGTTATACTGACACCCGACAGACGCCACGCCATCCAGCAGGCGGTGGGCATGGCGCAGGACAAGGATATTGTTCTGATAGCCGGCAAGGGACACGAAGATTACATGATAATCGGCAAAGATAAGATACATTTCGACGACAGGGAAGAGGTAAGAAAATGTCTGGAGGCGCTGTGATGCACGTTACACAGGCAATCAATGCAATGGGCGGTGTTCTTCGGTCTGCAATATCCGCAGACAGCGAGATAACTGATTTTGTCATCGACAGCAGAAAGGTTTCCGCCGGAAGCTGTTTCGTCGCCTTCCGCGGTGAGAACACCGACGGCAATCTCTATGCTCAGCAGGCGGTGGACAGCGGAGCGGTTCTCGTTATCCTTGAGGATGAGGAGACGTTCAATAAAATGTCGGGCAACCGGGTGCTTGTTAAAAGCAGCATCGACGCCCTTAAAACCATCGGCACATCCAACCTGTCCAAATTCAAAGGAATCAAGGTTGCAGTGACCGGAAGCGTCGGCAAGACCACCACAAAGGAGCTTATCTCCTGTGTACTCGGTGCGAAAAAGAAAGTTTATACGGCATACGGAAACTATAACAACGAACTTGGTGTTGCCATATGCGCGGCGAATATGAAGAACAGAAGCGGCTTTGCCGTTTTTGAGATGGGAACGAACAATACAGGGGAGATATCCGCGCTGTCAAAATATATAAAACCTGATATCGCAGTGGTTACGCTTATCGGTCATGCGCACATCGGCAGATTCGGAAACTTGGAGGGACTGGCTGCGGAAAAGCTGTCTATCACAGACGGTATGTCTCCGGAAGGAACCCTCTGGGTGCATGATTCATGCAGGCGCTTCATAGGCGAACGCGAGCTTTCAAAGGTCAACGTACGCTACTTCGGAACCGACATGGCGTCACACGTTATCATGGGCGACATGAACAGAACCGCTAACGGTGATTTTTATTTTACGGCAGTCATGCGCAATACGCCTTACTGCTTTAAACTGAACCATATATACAGCCACTTCGTACAGAACAGCCTTGCCGCCATCGGCATCGGCATGACATGCGGGCTTTCATACACAGACGTTATGAAGGGAATCAGGAACTTCCAGCCTGAAAACGGCAGGGGGCGGATAACCGCTTACAGCGAATACAAAGTTATCGACGATACATACAACGCCGGATTTGAATCCGTCATGAGCGCCATGAACAATCTGGCGGAGATACCCGCATCGCCCAAAACCGCTGTGATAGGCGAAATGGGCGAGATCGAGGGTTACGAGGAGATGCTTTATCACAAACTGATGAAGCGCGCCAAAGAGCTTAAGGATGTTAATTTCATATTCGTGGGCAAAAGCTTTTTAAAGTTTGAGTGCGCAGAGAACGTTAAGGTTATAGCCGAAAAAGAGGAAGCCATGAAACAGGTGGCTGCTGTTGAAGGCGGTACCTTTCTGTTCAAAGCGAGCCGCGCCCGCAGGTTTGAAGATTTCATAAATTATCTTCAGAAGGAGAAAGAGCAGCGTGCTGTATAACCTTTTAGTTCCGCTTTCGGAATATTTAAGTTTTCTTAACGTATTCAGGTATATTACCTTCAGAACGGCGTATGCTGCCATTACCGCTCTGGTCATCACACTTGTGTTTGGTCCCTACGTTATCCGCAAACTGAAAGAGATGTCTTTCAGCATGAAATCAAAAGGATACGAACCGGAACGCCACAAAGTTAAAGAGGGAACCCCCACAATGGGCGGCGTAATGATAGTCGGTTCCGCCGCTGTCTCCACACTGCTTTGGGCTGACCTGCGTAACCCTTACGTCTGGATAGTTCTTCTGCTTTTCATCGGATACGGGCTTATCGGCTTTGTTGACGACTATAAAAAGACGATACTGAAAAATCCGGAGGGAATATCTCCCCGCCAGAAATCCGGCGGACAGCTTCTTTTCGCTGTGATTGCAACCCTTCTGATTCTTTATGTGGATAAATCCGGTGTCTCAACGAAACTTGCGATGCCTTTCTTCAAGAAGTTTGTAATAGATATGGGCTATTTCTATGCCCTGCTTGCGATTTTTATCATGATAGGTACGTCGAACGCGGTGAACCTTACCGATGGTCTGGACGGACTTGCTATCACTCCCAGCATAATCGCTTTCGGAACAATAGGTTTCATGGCGTATCTCACAGGTAACTTCAAATTCGCCAGCTATCTGAATATTATCTACGTTCAGGGTGCGGGCGAGGTTGCTGTCTTTTGCGGAGCGATGGTGGGTGCGGGTCTCGGATTTTTATGGTTCAATGCGCATCCTGCCAGCGTTTTTATGGGCGACGTTGGTTCGCTGTCCATAGGCGGCGCGCTTGCCGGCGTTGCCGTTATTGCCAAACACGAGATAGTTCTTGCGGTTGTCGGCGGCATTTTTGTTATGGAGACACTTTCAGTTATCCTGCAGGTGGGCTACTTCAAAATGACAAAGGGCAAACGAATGTTCCGCATGGCGCCTATACATCATCACTTTGAGCTTGCCGGATGGAGCGAAACGAAGATAACCATTCGTTTCTGGATCATATCCTTCATTCTGGCGCTCATAGCGCTGTCTACGCTGAAACTGAGGTAATGTAGATGAAAGCTGCAATCTTAGGATACGGAAAAAGCGGCAAAGCGGCCGAAGCACTGCTTAAACTGGACGGATACACAGATATCACCGTTTTTGACGACGGTGATAACTCGTTTAAAAATATACGTGAGTTCACTGATACTTACGACCTTGTTGCCGTAAGCCCCGGGGTTAATCTGCGCAATTACCCTAACGCGCCGAAGAAATTCACCAGCGAGATAGAACTTGCGCAGAAACATAAACCGGTCTGCGCAAAGGTTATAGGGATAACAGGTACGAACGGTAAATCCACCGTTACTGCTCTCACTGCACAGGTGCTGACGAAAGCCGGAATCCGCTCCGAGGCGTGCGGAAACATAGGACTTACATACGGCGAGTGTGTTCTGGGTGAACATATGGACTGTTACGTGGTGGAACTCTCAAGTTTTCAGACAGGGATGCTCCGCGAGTTTGAAGCCGATTGCGCAATAGTCACCAACCTTGCGGAAGACCATATGGACAGATACCGCGATATGGACGACTACGCTGACGACAAGATGAATCTGGTGAAATACATCAAGGACGGCGGCAGACTGATCATCGAAGACGAGCCGTATCTTGTTAAAAAGACCTCTTTCTATAAGGGGGAAACGGTCAGAATAGATCCGAAACTGAAAAGTTGTCCAAAACTAGACGGAACAAAGTTGGATTTCGGAAGATTTTTTGCAGATATCAGCAAATTCCCGCTGAACGGCGGACATAATATAATGAACCTTTCATACGCTCTGCTGGCGGCGGATGCACTGTGCGGGTTCAAGGGCGACGTGACACATCTGGTGGAAGGACTTAAAGGACTGCCGCACAGATGCGAATACGTTGACACCGTAAACGGTGTTGAGTGGATAAACGATTCAAAAGGAACAAACCTGCACAGCACGCTTACGGCGCTGAAAGGTTTTGATAAAGGCGTCAACGTCATTTTGGGCGGAAAGGACAAGAACGGGGATTTCTCAGTTCTTGTTGATGTACTTAATGAAAAAGCCTCACTTGTCGTCGCATACGGCAAGGCGGGCGAAAAGATAGAGAACACTCTGAAAGACAGGGTCAAAGTGCCTGTCGTCAGAGTTAAGGATATGGTTGAGGCGGTTGACGTATGCTTTAAGCACGCAAAAGCGGGCGAAAAAGTGGTTCTGTCTCCCGCATGTGCCAGCTTCGACCTCTACAGAGGGTTCGAGCATCGGGGCGAACATTTCTGCGAGCTTGTGAAAGCTCTTAAAAAAGGGTGATATGCACGATTTACAGGACAACAGACTTAAAATTCTGATCATCACCGCTGTTCTGGTGGCTTTGGGGCTGATATTCCTGCTGTCTGCGGGCAGTATGCAGGCGATGTCGCTCGGGCGTCAGGAGCTGTATTTCTTCCAGAAACAGCTTATCAGTGTCCTTGTCGGTGCGTTCATAATGTACTCCGCATATAAGGTGCCCCTTGATACATGGCGCAGATTTGTGCCTATCTTCTATTTCGGAACGCTGATACTGCTGGTGGCGGTCTTTTTTTACAGACCCATCAACGGTGCGCACCGCTGGGTGATTCTGCCCGGATTCAGCTTACAGCCGTCGGAGCTTGCAAAGTTCACGGTTATTCTGTATCTGGCGCACTACCTTGAAAAAAAAGAGGACAGGCTTAAAGATTTCTCAAAAGGATTTTTACCGGCTTCCATCATGCTCGGTATGATGGGCGCTTTGATACTTATGGAGCCTGACTTCGGAACGACCTTCCTGCTTATAACCGTTCTGCTCGCCATGTTCATCATCGGAGGGGCAAGCGTACTGCATATCGGCGGCATGCTCGGATTCATCTCCCCCATACTTATTGCGGGCATGATGATGGGCTATCGCAAGGCAAGGCTTCTGAACTTCCTCGATCCATGGCAGGACAGCCACGGCGTGGGATACCAGCTCATCCAGTCGCTTATTGCCGTCGGCAGCGGCGGGCTGTGGGGCAAAGGCATCGGCAACTCCACCCAGAAACTCTATTTCCTGCCGGAAGCCCACACCGACTTCATCTATGCCATCATAGCTGAAGAAACGGGGCTTTGGGGTTCGTTCGGGATAATGATACTGTTTATCCTTCTGTTTTACGTGATCATAAAGGTTGCAAAAGCGCATGATGATAAATTCAAGAGGCTGCTCACGTTCGGGCTGGCGTACTGCATGATAATTCAGGCGATACTCCATGTCGGCGTGGTTTCAGGCGCTCTGCCCACAAAAGGTATCGGTCTGCCTTACATGAGCTATGGCGGTTCGAGTATGATATTTACGATGTTCATGACAGGGATTCTTCTGCGCAGTGCCGAAGAGGCACAGGTGAAGAAGTCATGAAAGAACGTCTTATAATAGCCGGCGGCGGAACCGGCGGACATCTTTACCCTGGTATTGCCGTTGCGCAGTATCTTAAGGACAAAAACGTCGAATGTTTTTTTATCGTTTCCGACCGCGGACTCGAACGCAAGGTTCTTACAGAGCTTGGATACAGGTTCTATGAACAGAAACAGACGCCGCTGAAAGGCGTAAACGTGTTTACCAGAATACGTTCTCTGTTCAGACTGCTGAAAGAGATAAGCGTCTGTTACACACTTGTGCGCAGGCACGACACGGTTCTTATGACAGGCGGTTTCGCATCGGCGGCGGCAGGTATTATCGCCGTTATGAAGGGACTCAAGCTTTACATGCACGAGCAGAACAGTGTGATGGGGCTTACAAACAGAATATTTGCCGGATGCTGCGACAGAGTTTTTCTGTCCTTTCCGGAAACCATAAACGCGGCGGGCAATACAATTGTCACAGGCAACCCCGTACGCGAGGAATTTAAAAATATAAAGCCCGCCGAAAAGAGCGGGAAACGCATACTGGTGATGGGTGGTTCGCAGGGATCCAGACTGGTGAACATACTGGTCTCAAACTCGGCTCCAATACTTGTGGACAGAGGATATACCATCGTCCACCAGACAGGCGGGAAACTGTATGACGAGACTGTTGAAAAATATAATGTGAAAGGGCTTCTGGACAGCGGAAAAGTCACTGTCTGCGGATACATAGACAACGTTGCGGAGGCACTTGAGAACTGTGACATAGTTATAGCCCGAAGCGGTTCCGGTACCGTTTTCGAGGTCACAAACGCAGGACGCTACGCAATTTACATACCGTTTGCAAAGGCTGCGGACAATCATCAATACTTTAACGCTCTGTTTGCAGAAAAGCAGAAAGGCGCGAAAGTTGTTACCGAAGAATACGCAAATGTAGAAAAAATTATAGAAGCCATTATAGATTATGAAGAAAACAGCGATTTATATATAGAGTCGCTTAGAAATATGAAAAAATACGAAAGTGCTGCTCTTATATCAGGGGGAATGAACATTGGATAAGGTGTTCGGTTCGGTCAAAAACATTCATTTTGTGGGTATCGGCGGGATAGGTATGAGCGGGATCGCAGAGGTTCTGCATAACATGGGGTTCGGCGTAAGCGGCTCCGACCTGTCAGAAGGCGGTAACGTTAAAAGATTGCAGAACATGGGAATAGATGTGCGCACGGGGCACAGATATGAATATGCGGAGAATGCGGACGTTGTCGTTTATACCTCCGCGGTTAAAGAGACCAACCCTGAGCTTGTCTGCGCTAAGGACAGGTTCATCCCGGTCATAAAGCGCGGAGAGATGCTGGCGGAACTTATGCGCCTGAAATTTTCCGTCGCCGTTGCTGGAAGCCACGGCAAGACTACCACAACTTCTATGGTTGCGGAAATTCTGAACGAAGCTAAACTCGACCCGACAATAGTTGTGGGCGGTATCCTCAACACACGCGACACAAACGCGTCACTTGGCAAGGGTAACGTAATAGTCGCCGAAGCTGACGAATCCGACAGAAGTTTCCTGATGATGTCGCCCAGTGTGGCGCTCATTACAAATATAGATTATGAACATCCGGACACATACCATGATATTGATGACGTTAAACAGACTTTCATAGATTTCGCCTCAAGGGTTCCGTTCTACGGAAGCGTTGTTCTCTGTCTGGAAGACATGAATACAGCGGACATAATTCCGCACATCGGCAGAAAGTTTATGACGTACGGCTTTAAGGCTCAGGCTGACGTTCACGCGGTAAACGTTGAGCAGAAGGGATTCGGAATGCACTTCGACGTTGTTATAAAAGGCGAGAAGATGGGCAAGATAAGGCTCGGATTCCCCGGCGAACATAACGTTCTGAACTCTCTGGGTGCAATAGCGGTTGCGCAGGAGTTCAACATACCGTTCAGGACGGTTAAACGCGCCCTTGAAAAATTCAAAGGCGTACAGAGAAGGCTGACAGCAAGATACGACGACGGCTCATGCATCGTTATGGACGACTACGGTCACCACCCCACTGAGATAAAGACGACACTGCGTGCGGTGCGCGGAGCATACGGCGACAAAAAGATAATCGCCATTTTCCAGCCCCACAGATACACCAGAACGCAGGCGCTTATAAAAGATTTCGCAATGGCGTTCTTTGATGTGGACATGCTGTTCATAGCTGACATATATGCCGCCAGCGAAGACAAAATTGAGGGTGTGGATTCCGAGACCCTCGTGCGCGAAATAAAAAGAAGAGGATTCAAAAACGTAAACTATATAGGTTCCTTTGACGAGGTCTATGACTACCTTGAAGACGAAGGATGCGACAACACCGTGATAATCACGCAGGGCGCAGGAAACGTAACCAAGTTCTCATTTGATCTTGCCGAAAAGGTGAGGGAAAAACGTGAAGGAAAATAAGGTAGCCGTACTTTACGGCGGGATGTCTGCTGAAAGAGAAGTTTCACTGCGCAGCGGTAAGGCGGCGTATGACGCGCTTGTTCGTCTGGGATATGACACGGCGCTTATAGATATGGACAAAGACGTTGCGTTCAAACTCCGTGAGGCTGGCGCGAAAGTGTGTTTCATCGCTCTTCACGGAACCTATGGCGAGGACGGACGTATTCAGGGAATGCTGGACATCATGGGGCTTCCCTATACAGGTTCGGATTTCGAGGCGAATATGGTCGCCTTCGACAAGCTCATGACCAAGGAGCAGTTCGTTAAGAACAACGTACCCACTCCGGCATATAAGGTGCCGGCAGATAAAAAGATGCCCTTTAAAAAGTGCGTGGTGAAACCCTGCCGTCAGGGTTCTTCCGTGGGCATACATATAGTTGATAATGAGGCTGACTACGCTGCGGCTCTTGAGGATGCGGCGAAATATGACAGCAAGCTGATGGTTGAAGAGTGCATTGAGGGAAAGGAGCTGACAATCTCTATCCTCGACGGCGAAGCGCTCCCCATCATATGGATACGCCCGAAAAAAGGTGTTTACGATTATGAATCGAAATATACCAAAGGCATGACGGAATATGTCTTTGAAACCGAACTGACCGATGAACAGTATGAATATGTGCAGAAAGTCGCTCTGGATGCGTTCAACGCGGCAGGGTGTTCAGGATACGGCAGGGTTGACGCCATTTTTGACGGAAAAGAGAGCTACGTTCTCGAAGTCAACACGCTGCCGGGGATGACCGAAACAAGTCTGCTGCCGAAGGCCGCCGGAAAAGCCGGGATGACCTTTGACCAGATGGTTGAAAAGATGCTCGCAGGAGCGTTGAAAAAGTGACCGAGACAATGACGATTGCCAATACCCAAGGATGGGATTGCTTGAACGGAGCTAAGTGATGGCAAAAAAGAAAGGAATCGGACGTTTTATTTTTGTGTCTCTTCTTGCGCTGGGAACAGTCGGTGCTGTCGGCGTCGGCATAAAGAAGGGAGCGGATTCTTTCACCGAGAGCGGATATTTCAAGGTGAAGAGCGTCAATGTCAAAGGACTGATAAAAGCTGATAACAAAAAGGTCGAAACCATGGTGAAAAGCATGGTGGGGCAGAGCATCTTTGATGTTAAGCCGGAGACCATAAACTATAACGGGGATTCGTGGGTGGAGCGTATGGAAATACGCAAGGTGTTCCCCGACAGGCTGGATGTGGTTGTTTTTGAAAAGCGTCCCGTGTTCAAGCTTCAATACACCAGAGGATGCTTTACGGCTACCTCCACCGGACTTATGATTAAGGATACATGCGAAGGCGTCAGGATAAAGATGGACCAGAAGGTGAAGGAAGACGACTTCAAGGAGTTCATCAAAATGTATGAAACCGCGGCGGTGCTTAAGGACAAAAACATAAATCTTAAGCAGTTTTATTTCACAATGGTGGAAAACGGCGTGGAACTGCGGGCTTCATACGATCAGGCGGGTTTTGAAAAGATGTACGCAGCTTATCAGGACATCATCAGGAAACGCTATAAAGAGATCGAATACGTTGATATGAGGATTCCTGACAAGATATTCGTGAAAGGGGTGATGTAATGGTACAGGATAATATCTATGTCGGGCTTGACTTCGGCACAACGAAAATATGCGTTGTTGTTGCAAGTCAGAACAGCGACGGCAGCATTGACATAATAGGTCTGGGCAAAGCGCCCAGCGACGGCATCAGACGCGGCGTGGTGGTCAATATTGATTCCACTGTGCAAAGCATTCGCGATGCCATCACAGAGGCCGAAAGGATGTCCGGCGTGCAGATCAAAGCTGTTACTGCCGGCATAGCGGGCGGACATATAAAAAGCTTTAACCAGAGGGGAACTATTGCCGTTAAAGGCGGGCGTGAAATAACTCAGAAAGACGTTGAAAGGGTTATCGAAACTGCCGCCGCCACGAACATCACCGTGGGCAACGAGATTCTGGCAATTCTGCCCCAGCAGTTCATTCTGGACGGGCAGAGCGAGATAAAAGACCCTGTCGGGATGAGCGGCGTTCGTCTGGAAGCTGACGTACACATAATAACAGGCGCAGTGTCAAGCGCCCAGAACATAATCAGAAGCTGTGAAAAGGCGGGAATAATCGTTAACGATATCGTTCTTGAACAGCTTGCATCTTCCGAATCAGTTCTCAGCGAAGACGAGAAAGAGATAGGCGTTTGTCTTATCGACGGCGGCGGCGGCACCAGCGACATGGCTGTTTTCAAACAGGGCGCAGTGTTCCATACCGCGGCGCTTCTCATCGGCGGACGCAACTTTACGAAAGATCTTGCGATAGGGCTTAACACCCCTGAATCCGAGGCTGAAAAACTGAAAATTAAGAACGGATGCGTGTGGATGCCCCTCGTTGAAGAGGATGAGCGAATTGAGGTTCCCACTGTCGGCGGCAGACCCCCCAGACTGGTGAGCAAGGCGACAGTTACACAGATACTTCAGGCGAGAGCGGAAGAGGTTTTCCAGATTTTCAAGGGCGAACTGCAATATAAAGGACTGCTCGACCATCTGGGAGCAGGAGTCGTTATTACGGGCGGGCTTTCAAACCACGAGGGTATTGATATGCTTGCGGGCGAGATACTCGGCGTTCCGGTACGAGTGGGCAGACCCCATAACGTCGGCGGTCTGAGCGATTATGTGCATGACCCTAAATACGCAACAGGCGTAGGTCTCGCACTTTGTGCGGCAAAAAAAGGCAAATCATCCGGTGCAAGACTGTCTTCTTCGTCCGACAGTGATGAAAAGCAGTTCTCTAACGTTCTCGGCAGGATGAAAAGCTGGTTTTCCGAGTTCTTTTAAGAGAAATAGATCGCTTCGGGCAAAAGCCCTCGCGAAGACAAAGGCACGTCTCTGCGAGGAGCGCAGCGACGCGGCAGTCTAAAACGGTTGATGGAGAATAGAAGAAAATCCCCCTTATATAAAGAGGGAGCAGAGGATTTGAATAGGTCTTTATATAGCTTTAAGGATATTTTTCGAGCTTTACAAGGAGGTTTAAGATGGACAAATTACAATTCGACTTTGCGCCGCTGCCTCAGAATGCAGTAATCAAAGTTGTAGGGGTTGGCGGAGCAGGCGGAAATGCTGTCAACAACATGATCAGAGCAGGGATAGCTGACGTTGAGTTTATCGCTGCTAACACGGATGCACAGGCACTTGCATCCAACCTTGCACCCAATAAAATTCAGCTCGGCACTACGATCACACGAGGACTTGGTGCGGGCGGTGTTCCCGAAGTCGGTAAAAAATCGGCTATCGAGGACATGGAAGCTATCGAACAGCACCTGCGCGGAGCCGATATGGTATTCGTAACAGCAGGTATGGGCGGCGGCACCGGCACTGGTGCGGCTCCCGTTATAGCAAGCATTGCAAAAGATCTCGGCGCTCTCACAGTTGCCGTCGTTTCAAAACCCTTCGCTTTTGAAGGAAGAAAAAGAAACGATAACGCTGAGCAGGGACTTAAATTTCTGAAAGACCATGTGGACACCTATATCGTTGTTCACAATGATAAAATAATGGATCAGTGCAAAGAGAACACTCTGTTTGAGGAAGCGTTCAAGATGGCAGACGACGTTCTGCGTCAGGGCGTTCAGGGTATCAGCGATGCCATCAACTCAAACGGCGTGGTCAACGTGGACTTCGCGGATATCCGTACCATTATGAGCAGCAAAGGCATGGCTCTTATGGGTATCGGTACCGCAGAGGGCGAGAACAGAGACCTTCTCGCTGCGGAAAAAGCACTCAGCTCTCCGCTTATCACAGATGTTTCCATCGCGGGCGCGGATGCTCTGCTGCTTAACATCACTTGCGGCACAGATTTCCGTATGTTCGAGATGGACAGAATCGCCACCAAAATTTATGAAGCGGCAGGCGATGAAGCAAACATATTTAAAGGCGTAGTGATCAACCCCGACATCACAAACGGCGAACTGAGAGTTACGGTCGTTGCTACAGGTCTGGGTAAATCACGCGAAAAAAAGCCGGTAGACCTTGAAAGCTTCGCCGAGAAAACAAAGGTCGGCAAAGAGATCAAAATGACACTCGGCACAATCAGAAAAACAGACCACAGGTTAAAAACGCTGACTGATTTCAATGAAGAGGAGTCCGAACTCCCCGCATATCTTAGAAATCAGGCAGACTGAGATAGATTGAGGTGCGTATACTAAACGTAATCAACGTACGGTGGTATAACGCAACCGCCTGGTATGCCGTGTCTTTGTCGTCGGCTCTTAAGTGCAAAGGGCACGATGTCGCTGTTTGCGGACTGCCGGGCTCACCTCCTGTCCTTAAAGCTCGTGATGCCGGTCTCGAAACTTTCGAGGCCGGCATTAACACATCAAACCCGTTAAAGGTGCTTGCCGCCATGGGTGCGATGGACAGGATACTCATGTCTTATCGGCCGGATATCATCATAGCAAACCGCGGCGAGTTCTTCGGCTATCTGGCATGGAAACGCATCTCCAGACAAAATTTCAATCTTGTGCGCGTGCGCGGGGATATACGCCCGCCCAGAAACGGATTCTTTAACCGTATTATGCACAACAGATGCACCGACGCCATAATCTGTTCCGGTGAGTTCATCGCTGAAAGCTACAGAAAAAATCTCAAAACCCCCGATTCGGCACTTAATGTCGTATACGGTGGTGTCGATACCAAAAAATTCAAAAAGAGCGAGTTTGCGCGGATAAAAGTACGCGACGAGTTCGGCTTTTCTCTGGACGACCACGTTGTGGGCATAGTCGGCAGGTTCGACCCTGTGAAGGGACACGGAAACCTCATAAAAGCAGTCGGCAAAGTATATCGTGAGGGAAGGCGGAACATCAGGCTGGTCATAGCGGGATTCGATGCCGTAAGCCAAACCGAAAGTATAAAAAAGATGATATACGACAATGGTATTGAAGATATAACAATTATCACGGGGTTCCGTGAGGATATTGCGGACATATACAACAGTTTTGATGTGTGCGTTGTGTCTTCTCTGGGTTCCGAGGCGATATGCCGTGTGGGCATGGAGGCGATGGCATGCGGAGTGCCGCTCATCACCAGCGACACCGGCGTGCTTCCGGAGATATCAAAGAACGTCTATCCTAAAAACGACTGGGAGAAGCTGTCGGAACTGCTGACAGATTACGACCCGTCGGTCACAGTCTATTCACTTGACGATTTCGCGTCAGCTTTCCAAAAAATCATGCGGATGTGAAAAGCCCCGCATGGCAGTGCGGGGCTTTCAGGCTAAAAGAAGAGTTACGAGGTACGAAATGATCAGAGTATGTATATCAAAAATGACGTCGTGTCATTTTTGATTTAACGCCGAACACAGGCAAAGCCTGCGACGGCTCACACTACGCTTGGTTACAGCGGTAAAACCGCATGACCCGCTCCGTGAAGGCACGTCCTGTGCCTTGGTATGTATATCAAAAATGACGTCGTGTCATTTTTGATTAACGCCGAACACAGGCAAAGCCTGCGACGGCTCACACTACGCCTGTTATATCAGCCGAAACAGAGCAGGTCTGTTCCGAGTTTGTATTCCTTGTTATCGTCGGTTGCTAATATCTTCATATCCGTCAGTTTTTTAAGGTCACGTCTGGCTGTCTGCTCGTTCTTGCCTGAGTAAAGCAGAGAGAACGGAAGATTCGTCTGAATGGAAGCCAGAGTAATCGCACAGTCCCTGTCCATCATAAGTATGACAAGATCAAGCTGGCGCTGGTTCAGATCGCCGTCCTCTTTAAGTATATTGAGATATTCGCGCATGGTCAGGTCGTAAAGGTAGCCGTAAACTGTGTCTTTCAACCCGTCCAGTGAAGCATTAACAGCCTCAAGAACGAGCCTGATAAAATGAGTTATGTCTTTCTTGGCTCTTTTGGACGCTGAAAATATATTGAAATATTCTTCTGATTTCGCGTGATAGCGGACACTGAGCGATTTTGCAGTGAGACGCATGTCAGCGTGTGAAAGGATGTAGGTTTCCAGAAGCCTTGCGGTGCGTCCGTTCGCTGAGAAGAAAGGGTGTATGCCTGTGAGCTTTGCGTGTGCGGCGGCGGCGCGGACATATGGTGACGCAGACATCATTACGGGGTGGTTGATGAACTCAATGAACTCCGTCATCTGTGCATCAATATCCGCCGATTTTCTGCTTCCCGCCTTTGCAGGTTTGTCGCGGTATTGCCCGGGTGTTGAACCTGCGGTGTCGATACCTATGGTAAGGTTTTTGTGCAGTTCCTTAACAATCTCCTGTGTGATAACGGGAGTCGACCCGTCCGGTACTATCTCGTCAAGCAGTTTGTATGCTCTTATGAGGTTTTTTATCTCTTTAACGTTATTTGCTGTTGATGTTTTAGATGCGGTTTGTGAGTAGATAGAGGCTATTTCTTCTTTAGAAAGTGTGTTTCCATCCAGTGCGGCAGTGGCAAAAATGGAAGAAACGGCAATTTCAGTCTCCATTTCCATTGCCTGATTTGGCAGCAGCGGTATATCGCTTATGGTTCCGTTTAGAACAGATGCCCTTGTAAGTAAATCACTTAGCTGATTCTCATCAAAAATATCCGTCGTAGAAAAACCGTCTGCAATAACCAATTGCTTTTTATATATCATAACACCCTCTTTAAAATTAAAAATGTAATATTTTTAATTCCTATCTACAATTATTTATATACCATAATGCCTATTTAATGTAAAGAAAAAAGTAATATAAAATGTAAAGAAAAATGTAAAATAGCCGATAATATATTAAGATTATATATTGCTGATAATGCGGGATAAAATTTCAAAGGTTAATTTGAGATGTGCGATTTTAATTAGAAAAATCAGATAATGAGATAAAAAAAAGAGGGCTGAAATGTCAGCCCTCGTGGAAATTCATGAAATCCGGTAGTGTCCGACCGGATATTATAGATCCTGCATATATTCGCTGATCATATCAGCTTTCACCTTTTTGAGCCTGTCCGAAATGCTCACCTTGTAAACGTGCGGGTTTAGCAGGCGTTTGAATGTGTCGTGCAGGGAATTCATCTCTGTCTTGGCACGACCTCTTATTTCACGCAGTTCAGACTGTGGGATGATTTTTTTGCCGTTTTCCATGACCTTCTCAAGCAGAAGCTTTGCATCGGCGTATTCGTCCAGAGTTATGAAAGAATACTCAATGGACGGGTGGTTCAGCCGCAAAGGTTTCTTTTCGGCGACTGTTTTCAAAATTTCATCTGTTTCATCCTCGAAAAGCACCATGTCGGCAAGCATCATTCCGTTTTTGTCATAGAAACGGAGGATGTTCTTTATGCCGGGGTTTGACATCTTTTCGGGGTTATTGGTCAGTTTTATTGCAGGAGAAAAAGAACCGTCGTCAGCCTCTTTCGCTGTGAGCTTGTACACTCCTGTTAGCGAAGGGTCTTTGTCTGCGGTCACAAGCCTTGTTCCTACTCCGTAAGCATCCACTCTGGCGCCCTCGAATGCCATCTGTTCAATGACCCATTCGTCCAGATCGTTTGATGCGACAATTTTTGCTTCCTGCAATCCGTTTTCAGCAAAAACTCTTTTCGCTTCACGGCTCAGAAAGCTCAAATCCCCGCTGTCAAGGCGTATGCCGTAACCTTTGCAGCCTTTTGCCTTAAGTTTTTTAAATACTTTTACAGCGTTCATCACGCCTGATTTCAGCGTGTCGTACGTATCTGCAAGAAGAATACAATTGTTCGGGTACATCTCTGCAAATGCCTCAAATGCTTCAAGTTCCGTATCAAAGCTCATTATCCAGCTATGTGCCATGGTACCGCTGACCGGTATGTCATATATTTTGCCCGCCAGAACGTTTGATGTGGCGCCTGCACCGCCTATGTATGATGCTCTTGCCGCAGACATGGCGCCGTCGGGACCCTGCGCGCGCCTCAGTCCGAATTCCATAACGGCGGAAGCACCGGCGGCCCTGCATATTCTGGCTGATTTGGTCGCTATGCTGGTTTGAAAATTCACAAAGTTGAGGAGGATCGGCTCGATAAGCTGGGCTTCGAGCAGAGTCCCTTTAACTCTGACAAGCGGTTCATTCGGAAAAACGACAGTGCCTTCCTTGACGGCATATATTTCGCCTTTGAAACGGAAATTACTGAGGTAGTCCAGAAATTCCTTAGAAAAGCAGTTCAGGCTTTTCAGGTAGCCGATATCGTCTGCCGAAAAAGTGAAATTCTCAATTGCGTTGAGCATGGGTTCGAGTCCGGCGAAAACAGCGTAGCCGCCGCCAAAAGGCTGTCTGCGGAAGAACATGTCAAAAACGGAAAGCCTGTCCGGATTTTGCGAAAAGAATCCCTGCATCATGGTGAGTTCGTAAAAATCTGTCAGAAGAGCTGAGTAATTGCATTTCATTTCAGTATATCCTCCGAAGAGATTATCCTTATGCCTTTTGCTTTCATGGCTTCAATCGCATCTTTGACACTGCCTTCCGGAAAGTCTACGCCTCTGCATGCGTCTGCGGCGACGTATACCTCGAATCCGGCGGCAAGTGCGTCCTCTGCGGTGTATCTTACACAGTAATCAGTCGCAAGTCCCGTTATGAAGACTTTCTTAATGCTTTTGTTTTCCAGATAGCCTTTCAGTCCCGTCTCTGTCTTCCTGTCATTTTCCGTGAACGCGGAATATGAATCTATTTCGGGATTGCTGCCTTTTCTGATTACGACTGAAAAAAGGTCGGTTGTCAGGTCGGGGTGAAAATCTGCTCCGGATGTTCCCTGAACGCAGTGGTCAGGCCACATGACCTGCTCGGTTCCGTTCAGGTTTATTGTCCGGTAAACTTCTGCACCTTCGTTGTTAGATGCGAAAGATCTGTGGTTTGCCGGATGCCAGTCCTGCGTTCCGACAACCGTGTCAAAACAGTCCATCAGTTTGTTAATGACGGAAACAACCTCGTCGCCGTTTCTGACGGCAAGTCCGCCGCCGGGGCAGAAGTCGTTTTGGACATCAACAACTATCAAAGCGGCATCTTTTCCTGTTGTCATGCTGCACCTTCCTGTGCTGAGTATTTGTGAACTGATTGTAATTATGGTATCAAAAATGAAAGGAAGCAAGACTGTCGTGCCGTATATTGTAAATAAAGGTTTGTTTTTTAAATATCAAAAGTATCTGTATGTTTGTCCGGCAGATATAAATTTGACCGGAACTCCTTTGAAAGTCAGCGGGGTGAATTGAAACATGGTTCTTAATGCGGTATAATTCGTTAAACACTGCCGGAGGATGACAATGTCGGAATGGCTTGCCAAAAATGACCCCCATATGGAAAACCTCAGGCTCTACTGCAAGGGTGTTCTTGAAGACGAAGACCTTGGCGCACTTTATGCCGAATATGAAGACGATATAAAATCCGTTCAGTACGACGAGGTCATGGCTCTTGTCCACTGGATGGTATCCTGTGGCGATTATGACATGGAAACTATTAAGGATGCGCTGAACAGAATTATAAACATCTTTTCAAGTCAGCTGGACAAGGACGTTTTCAATCTATGCAGGCATGTGCCACAGTTCATTTCCATTCTGTCTGATGAAAATAGTGCCGTAATTGAACACATGGATTCTATAAAGGAACTGCTGAAATCTTTCAGCAAGGCACCGGAAGGTTCCGCAGAATCTGACGGGTGCAAACGTGAGCTCATTGGGAAACTGGAAGAGCTTACAGAGATAGACAAGCATTACATAAAGAAGGAGAACATCCTTTTTCCGTATGTTGAGAAATACATTCCGGAATACAGATGCATAGGTGTGATGTGGTCGATGCATGACGACGTGCGTCAGGGTATAAAGTTGCTTGCAGGTATCCTTTCGGAATCGTCTATGGACAGTATAAAATTCAACCGCACTGTGGGCAGGCTGTTTTTTGATATATACGGGCTTATCTTCAGAGAAGATTACATACTGCTGCCCATGGCGGCACAGAAGATACCGGAGGACGTTTTCGCGGAGATAGTGTCGCAGTGTCCTGAAATCGGTTACTCGTTCATAAAAACTCCGGAAATCAAAGCCGCTTTGAAAAAAGGAGCAGCCATTCCCGATGGAACTATAGATCTTGAAACGGGAAGCTTATCCGCAAACGAGCTTATAACTATGCTGAACACACTGCCGGTAGACATTACCTATGTGGATGCCGACGACAGGGTTCGATATTTCTCATCTCCCAATGATCGAATCTTTCCGCGTTCAAAAGCTATCATCGGACGCACAGTTCAGAACTGCCATCCGCCGGAGAGCGTGCATATAGTGAACGATGTTGTGGAGCGTCTTAAATCCGGCAAAAAGAACGTTGAGAGCTTCTGGATTCAGATGGGCGGCAAATTCATCCTCATTCAATATTTTGCGCTCAGAGACAAAGACGGGAAATATATAGGTACAATCGAGGTCAGTCAGGATGTGACCGGAATACGCGAGCTTTCCGGCGAAAAAAGACTTCTGGACTTTCAGTGATATAGGCGGCTTTGAAAGCCGCCTCAGACTGATGACAAAGTCAGTAAATGCGGGATCGCGTCGTCGATTTATTCGATAAATAGTTTAAAGTGGACTCATTTCAGCAAGCTCGGTACAGAAACATTTGCAAAAATAGGCAAATGTTTTCAGCCTTCGGCTAGTGCTCCTCGCGAAGACAGAAAAACGTCTCTGCGAGGGTTTTAACCCGAAGCAGTCTAATGTGAGTCTGTGTAAATTTAGTTTGTCAACAACCTGAGCCGGCTTTGAAACCCGCCTTTTTTGTCAGAAATAATTGAAAATTTATGCTTGATTATCTGGTGAATATAAATATAATAAGCTTCCTGAAAATTCGGGGGGTATAGCTCAGCTGGGAGAGCGCTACAATGGCATTGTAGAGGTCATCGGTTCGATCCCGTTTACCTCCATTATATCTGGAAGGGAACTTGTTGAAACACCACAGGTTCCCTTTTATTCCGTTTTTGGATGTTAAAAATTTCATAGGGGTATTAGCTTAGTTGGTAGAGCGGCTGACTCTTAATCAGTAGGTCGTAGGTTCGAATCCTACATACCCCATAAATAACTGAAATGGCTCGGAGAAATCCGGGCTATTTTTTTTATCGCCAATATAATTTTATATTTTTAGGAATAATGTTGATTTTTAAGTTGATATATGTAATTCTGTCGTAAATTTATTCAGCAGGGTAGTTATGAAAACTTCATCAAAGCTGTCTTTTACCGACAGAAATCTTACGCTTATAATAGTTGTTGCAATGCTTGCCGGAGTTGCGACGGGTTATTTCATCAGCGGAATAGAGAATATAATAAACGCTTTCAATGTGGGCACAACGAACGTGCCGATTGCCGCCGGACTTATCATAATGATGTATCCGCCGTTTGCAAAGGTGCATTACGAAGACCTGCCGGATGTCTTTCGCAATGTCCGCGTGCTTCTGGTTTCGCTGGTGCAGAACTGGATCATCGGTCCGTTTCTTATGTTTTTCCTTGCCGTCATTTTCTTACCTGACAAGCCGGATTATATGGCGGGGCTTATCCTCATCGGTCTTGCAAGATGCATAGCGATGGTCATCGTCTGGAATGAGCTTGCGGAGGGAAGCGCAGAGTATGCCGCCGGGCTTGTAGCTTTCAACTCAATATTTCAGGTGTTTTTCTACAGCGTTTTCGCATGGTTCTTTATGACTGTCCTGCCGCCTTTTTTCGGGCTGCGCGGTACATATGTGGATATATCCGTCAAAGAGATTGCCGTCAGCGTGTTCATATATCTCGGCATACCGTTCATCGCGGGGTTCATAACGCGCCTGATAGGCATAAAGATTATAGGAAAAGATGCTTACTACAGCCGTTTTGTTCCGAAAGTGGGTAAACTGACGCTCATTGCTCTTCTTTTTACAATTTTTGTGATGTTCAGTCTTAAGGGTAAGATGATTGTGCAGATACCTTACGATGTGTTCAGGATAGCCGTTCCGCTCTGCATTTATTTTGCTGTTATGTTTGTTGTTTCGTTTTATATGGGCAAAAAAACAGGCGCTGGATATAAGGTGACGACCACTCTCGCTTTTACAGCCGCCAGCAATAACTTTGAACTTGCCATAGCGGTGGCTATAGCTGTTTTCGGGATAAATTCAGGTGCCGCGTTTGCGGCGGTCATAGGTCCTCTGGTGGAAGTTCCGGTTATGCTTGCCCTTGTTAATGCCGCTTTCTATTTCAGAAAGCGCATGTTCTGACATATGGATAATAACCGTATAACAATTCTGTTTTATATTCATAAAATGATGGAGGTGTTTTATGGCTAAAAAAATTCTCTTTGTATGTGTTCATAACAGCGCAAGAAGCCAGATGGCTGAAGCCTATCTTAATGCTTATTCACTGGGCAGATTTGAAGCGGAGAGCGCAGGACTTGAGCCCGGAGAGCTTAACCCCTATGTTGTAAAAGTCATGGCGGAGGAAGGAATTGATATTTCAGGCAATTCCACAAAGAGCGTATTCGATTTTTTTAAGCAGGGTAAACTATTTAACTATGTAATAACTGTGTGCGATGCGGAGGCGTCGGAAAGATGTCCGATATTTCCGGGTATAACGGCACGGGTACACTGGAGCTTTCCTGACCCTTCAACAGCGGCAGGGAGCGAAGAGGAAAAACTTGCTTATGTGCGCGAGATAAGAGACATGGTAAAGCAGCAGATAATTAAATTTCTTGACGAAGTAAATTGAACATAAAAAGCTGAGAGCTATGCAAATATGTAAGGTATGATACTTGAAATAAATACCGCAGGAGCGTATCCCATAATTGATAACGCATCTTATGAATAAGTATCAAAATCAATTGAGATCGCTTCGTCGCTGCTATTCGACAATTAGTTAAAAATGGACTCATTTCAGCAAGCTCGGTACAGAAACATTTGCAAAAATAGGCAAATGTTTTCAGCCTTCGGCTGATGCTTCTCGCGAAGACGTTTATTTCTACCCGTCTCTGCGAACCCTGCAGGGGTGAAGCAGTCTCATTCTTATAATACGCGATATTATTTATGAGATGTGCGCTATGGGCAAAAAAGATGACGCCGATTGAATATCCGCGTCATCTTAATATTTTACAGAGCTTTTTGCGGACGGATGGTCAGAACGGGGCAGGGCGCGTTTTTGACCACGCCTTCGGCTGTGCTTCCGAATATGAAATGTTCAAAACCCTGCCGTCCGTGGGTTCCCATAACTATCATTGATGCGTCAAGCTCTTTTGCTTTCTCAACTATCCTTTCGTGGGGAACACCGACTGCGGTTATTCCGGTGATATCCGGGAATTCGTCTCTGTGCTTTTCGCAGAAATCAGCGGTGAGTTTCGCCGCCGCTTCGTCAATCTGCCTGTCTGTGTCCTCAAAGGAGATGTGCGGAACATAATAATCACGCAGATCAGTCTGGCGGTGGATAACGTGAATGACGGTTATCTCTGCGTCGAAAGCGCGTGCCATTGAGGCGGCGTATTCAAACGTATAGTCGGAACCTTCCGATATATCCAGTGCGAACAGTATCTTTTTTATATCTTTCATGATGAACCCCCTTATTAGCTTATCCAGCCGCTCATGATGGCGAAACTGCTTGAAACGGAAACGACTATCCAGAGCAGAACGCCCTGCGCAAGCGGTCTTATACCCGTTCTGCCCAGAACCTCCCTTGTCAGCCCGCTTCCTATGAGAAACAGGGTAACCACAAGGCTCTGTTTTGCTATTGCGTTAAGTGGATTCCAGACCATATCAAGCTGCGGCAGAGACGTTTTTATCACTGCGGCAAGGATGAAACCGAGGATGAACAGGGGAAATTTGACTTTCCCTTCGGATTTGCTGACCCATGCGGCAATGAGAGCCGCAGGCATAATCCAGAGCGCTCTTGTGAGTTTCACCGTGGTTCCCACCGCCAGTGCCACGCTTCCGTATGCTGCCGCCGCACCCACAACACTGCTTGTGTCGTGTATGGCGAGTGCAGACCACAGACCGAACTGGCGCTGTGCCATGCCCAGCAGATGACCTATGGGCGGAAACAGGATGAGCGCCACTGAATTCAGTGTGAAGACCGTCGCCAGCGCCACGCCTATTTCTTCGGATTCCGCCTTAATTACGGGAGCCATGGCGGCGATTGCACTGCCGCCGCAAATGGCTGACCCGAAGCTGATAAGTGTTGACGTGCGCTGGGGAATTTTGAACGCTTTGCCGAGCAGAAGTCCCACCGCCATTGAGAACGTTATGCTTATGGCAGTGTAAACGAATGCGTCCTTGCCTGTTTTAAGCAGTTCCGGCAGATTCATGCCGAAACCCAAACCGACGACAGAAGCCTGAAGCAGTCGTCTGCTCCACACAGATGTTGCTTTGCTCCAGGGATTGCCGAAGATGATGCCGAAGCCTATTCCCGCCGTGAGTGCCATCGGTGCGCTGACCATGGGCAGACAGCAGCAGATTAGCAGAAGCCAGAATAAGATCATTAATCCATGATTGTTGTTCATGCCAAACTCCATCGTTTTATATTTGTTGCTTTATAATATGATTTTTTGTATATAAATAAAAATTCAAAATATTTAGTATTATATTCAGTTTTACTTATAAGAGGTCGGGATGAATATAACTTTGCGGCAGCTTGAGATATTTGAAAAGGTGGCAGTGAGCCAGCATGTAACTAAGGCGAGTGAACAGCTTTTCCTCAGCCAGTCTGCTGTCAGCATGGCTATAGCGGATATGGAGAGGATAACGGGAGCGCCACTTTTCGAGCGCAGAGGGAGGAGACTTCTTCTGAACGACAGGGGCAGGGAGATTTTGCCGGAAGTTCAGGAAGTTCTGAAAAAGGTTGATATGATAGAGCAGTTTCTTAACGAGTCAGTCGGGGAACCCTTGGGAACTCTTAAAGTCGGAGCGAGTACGACGATAGGCAACTATCTGCTTCCGAAAATAGTTGGCGAGTTTTCGCGGCAGTATCCCCGTGCGAAAATTCTGCTTTACGTGGCGAACACTCAGCAGATAGAGGAAGCTGTGCAGAGCGGAGAATATGACCTCGGTCTCATCGAGGGACCTTCGCACAATACCGCCCTGACCGCGACCCCGTGGCGTGATGATGAGCTTGTTGTTATAACAGGGAGAGATCATTCGTTTGCCGCTGACGGCACAGCAAATGCGGAGATGCTTTCCGGTGCCGACTGGATAATAAGGGAGAAGGGATCAGGTACGCGCGAAATTTTTGAGAGTGCCATGGCGGCGCAGGGAATCGGATACGGCGTATCAATGGAGCTTGGTCATACGGAGGCGATAAAGAAGGCTGTGGAAGAGGGACTTGGAATCGGGTGCCTGTCCAGAATGGCTGTTCAGCGGGAACTGGACAACGGGTGGCTCACAGAGGTGAAGACAGAGCTTGACCTCAGGCGCACTCTGTTCATTGTGACGGGTGAGGCAGGTTACAGAACCCGCCTTTTCAGGGCATATCTGGAACTGTTGGAAAGAATTGATATCGGCGGTGAATAGCTTTTATATTCTTGCGAATTCAGCGCCGTTTCCGCCGCGTCTTTTAACTTTATAAATGCCGTCGTCCGCCTTTTTGATTATTTTTTTCATCTGTTCAGACAAAATCTCTCCGTCTGTGACCGTAGCCGAAACAGCAGAGATACTTAACGTGGTGCCGTGGCGTTCGGACGTCATATATACTTCCTGAAGTCTCGTTACAACCCTTTCCGCTGCGGAGAGTTCTGTCGTGGGCAGAATGATTCCGAACTCGTCACCGCCGAAACGAAAAGGCACGTCCCGTCCGTTTCTTATCACCTCTGTCATTATAAGCGCAAGCTGTTTCAGAACTCTGTCGCCTGTGTCGTGTCCGTACGTGTCGTTAACCTGTTTGAATTTGTCACAGTCAACCATGATAAGCGTCAGAGGTGTGCCGCTCCGGTATGCGTTTTCTGTTTCAACCTGAAAAACGGTATCAAAATACCTTCTGTTGAAAAGTCCTGTAAGTCCGTCGCGCTCCGCCAGTTTTTTCATCATGTTCGCTTCCGAACGGGTCTCTTTCAGGTTGTATATGAGCATATTGTTCTGTCCGCGTATTACCCTCGCCAGAGATTCGAGACTGCGCAGAACCTGAATGAGATAATTCTCCTCGTCCTTCTGCATGGGCAGGTCGAAATGGGTGTCATAGTAGCCGTCCTTGATGCGTTCTGCGAACTCGTTTATTTTGAGCAGGTTATTTTTGAAAAGCAGATATTCCAGAAGAGTGGTTATCGAACGCGCAGACAGCAGCATGAAAAGCGGTATAAGAATCAGTCCGTTGTTTCCGGGTTTCAGTATATGGTGCTCGTAAAGCAGGATTATCAGCATCATGGGGATTATCCCCAGACACAGAAGGACAAGAAAAAGGTGCTGCCTTATCTTGAAGTTAACCTGTATTTTGGCAGATTGCTCAACTGTTTTCATAGAACTCTCCATACCTTCCGCTCTGGTCTGTTTCGACCGAAGGCAGGCGAATCCATGTTTTTGTGAGTTTAATACTTCTGTGGTTTCCAAAAAACAGCCCCGTTGAATTAAATAAATAGATAATGATAATCATTATCAGAAAAATGTCCCGATGTCAATGTTAAATGTTCCGTTTTTTGATACTGCAGACAGTGAAAGCTTCATGCCGGAATTTGCCGCAGGCACTGACGGTATGGATTTTCTATTTTCAAAATACGGCGACAGCGACCGGACACTGCGATTCTTTTGAAGTGAAGATTACTTACCGCTTACGGAACGCTTTTCTGCGGATCAACATAGATATTTGATGAGCATTTGTGATTTATTCTATGGCAATAAGGCTATTTTGATCCCATATTATTTGTAACCTGCTTAAACTATAGTTTAAAAATAGTACGGAGGACAAAGATGAAAGCACTTGTTTATCTGGGACCCGGTAAAAAAGCTGTTGAAGAGCGGTCTATACCGGAAATAATTGCGCCGGGCGATGCTGTTGTCAGGGTTCTTAAAACCACTATATGCGGCACTGATCTCCATATTCTGAAGGGTGACGTAGCCACTTGCGCCCCGGGCAGGGTTCTGGGGCATGAAGGCGTAGGTATCGTGGAAAAGGTCGGTGCGGCAGTTTCAAACTTTAAAAAGGGCGACCATGTGCTTATCTCATGCATTTCCGCATGCGGCATATGCGAATACTGCCGCCGCGGTATGTTCTCTCATTGCGAAACAGGGGGCTGGATACTGGGCAACACAATAGACGGTACGCAGGCTGAATATGTGAGGATACCTCACGCATCGACCAGCCTTTACCATATCCCCGCCGGAGCAGACGAAGAGGCGCTGGTGATGTTAAGTGATATCCTGCCGACAGGGTTCGAGTGCGGGGTGCTTAACGGAGGGGTCTCCCCCGGATCCACTGTCGCTATAGTCGGTGCCGGTCCTGTGGGTATGGCGACGCTGCTCACTGCACAGTTTTATTCGCCAGCCAGACTTATCATGATTGATCTGGACGCGAACCGTCTTGAGGCGGCGAAAAATTTTGGCGCCACGGATATTGTCAACGCAGGTGAATGTGATCCAGTTGCAAGGGTTAAGGAGCTTACGGGCGGGAAGGGTGTTGACACCGCCATTGAAGCGGTGGGCGTTCCGTCCACGTTTGTCACATGTCAGCGGATAGTGGCCGCAGGCGGCACCATAGCGAATGTCGGAGTGCATGGGGTGAAGGCTGATTTACACCTTGAAGACCTTTGGTCACATAACATAACAATAACCACGAGACTGGTTGATACTGTCACGACACCGATGCTTTTAAAAACGGTTCAGGCGGACAAAATAAAACCTGAACTGCTGATCACGCACAGATTCAAAATGTCGCAGATAACAGAGGCGTATGAAGTGTTTGCCAAGGCAGCGGACACAAAAGCGCTGAAGGTCATAATAGAGGCAGATTAATATGAGGGGAGCCTGTGCTCCCCTCAGGTTGTTGACAAACTAAAGTTACACAGCCTCACATTAGACTGCTTCGGGTTAAAACCCTCGCAGAGACGTTTTTTTGTCTTCGCGAGGAGCAC
>JBFWLW010000017.1:0-46735 GCA_050251945.1 Deferribacterales bacterium
TGGGACATATATTACAGCTTTCATAAATTGGCGCAGTGTAATATAAGAAATAAACAAATAAAAAGGACATAGATGTGTTACCTATGTCCTCGGTTTATTCTGTTACATATCTGTGTGCAGAACAATGTATGATTAGTTTCTGTTGGAAATTTCGTGTAAAATAGGTTTCAGGATGAAACCCGCGGAAAGAATAAAATCAGATTTATCTGATTTTATGAGTGCAGCGTGAGCGTAATGAGGCATTGCCGATTGGAGCGTTTGCGAAATTTTTCCATGGATGGAATAAATTTCGGGGTAAAATAGACATGAAAAAGCCCCCGCACCGCCTTGAGAACCAAGACCGTTTTTAACGGGGGCTTTCTTGAACTGAGGTATTAATCTTCTTACCTCCTGATTTATTTTAACAACCGTGCAAAGCCTTCTTTTCACACGAGACTTTATAAGCGTCTCCCACTTGTTTGCTTGCGTTTGGTTGATACTTCTAACATAGTATCTGCCTGTATTTCTGCAAGAGGAAAAGTTACATTTTTTTGACAAAGGCTCATGTTGGACATATCCTGCGAAGCCATGAAGCTATGCCCGCCGGAAGGTGATATGTCATCCTGTCGGAGACCTCCGCTATCATGACACATGTTTCCGGTTTCAGGTAATCGACAAGGGAGCCGAATATTTCTTCTGATGAGCTTTCTGTGCGCAATATCCACGCGTCTTTTTTAAAACGCACCCCGTCGTGTCTGTTCAGTTCGCCCGTCACGGCAGATTCTGTGGAAAGGTCGTTGTTGAAATCACAGCTCACTATGAACGTTCTCATGAAGACCCCCTTTATTATTTATACACTTATTGAAAATTATATTGTCAAATCAGACAAATTAGGTTATAAATAACAATTATACGCTATGGTTATAAAATTCACAGATACATGAGCGGTATTTATGTCTATTTAAGGTGATATATGGCCGACTATAGAAAATACGCATGTGAAATAAGTGGTAAGCTCTTCAAAGATATCAATAAAAAAGGTATCAGGCGGGAAAAGCTGGCAAAAGAGCTTAACATCTCCGAAAACCAGATAAAGAACTATGCCTACGACAGCACAAAATCAGCCACTCTGGAAAATTTTCTGCATGTTCTCATAACCTACCGCTGTGAGGCTGTGCTTGATCACCTTGCCAGGGATATGGGCTACAGCATTTTCAAACTGCCGGAGATACAGCAAAACGGGACAGGTCTGACAGAATCTTCCGCGGAAGTTCTTTCCGCCGTATCGGCTGCTGTGGGCGCAGGACTTAAAGACGGCGACTGTGCGGAAAAAGTGCGTTTAATACGAAAAGCCATCGAAAAACTTCTGGTGCTTGAAAAAAGCATCTGATATCCGGTAAAGTCCTTTCATAATTTTCTCTTTCACTTTGGTCTGTTGATGATTATCTTTAGTTTTTGATATATAATTTATTACCGTATACAATCTGACCAGTTATATTAATGGAGGGAAATAGTGAAAAGACTTTTTCCGCTGTACTACAACAAAGTGAGTCCGTGTTATGCCAGAGACCACATCGGCAACCACGGATGCTACGCCAGAAACGATATTCCGAGATTCCTCTTTCTCGCCTCCGAAGGGCGTTTTGAGGAAGCTTTTTATGTTTTAAAAGATACCAACCCTTTCAGTTCAGGCTGCGGACGCTTCTGCGACCATCCCTGCGAAACAGCCTGCAACCGGACTAAGTTCGATCAGCCCGTGGACATCAAGGCGCTTGAGCGTTTTGTTTCCGATTACGGATATTCAAAGGGGCTTGCACCGCAAATGCTTGCGGGCGATAAGGGGAAAAAGATAGCCGTGATAGGTTCCGGTCCTGCAGGGCTTTCGGCAGCATATTTCCTTTCGCGCCACGGCTACCGCGTCGACGTTTACGAGAAACAGCCCGTAGCAGGCGGTCTGCTCACACAGGGTATACCCGCTTTCCGCTATCCGCGGGACGTTTTCGATAAGGAGCTTGACTTCATCAAGGCATCCGGCGTGAACGTCAAATGCGGCGAAGCCATAGACAAAAACAGATTTCTGAACATCGCCCGCGACTATGACGCTGTTATAGTCGCGACAGGCGCGCATAAGCCTGTGGAGATAGGCATAGAGGGCGAGAAGACAACGGGCGTTGAATCGGCAATACCTTTCCTGCGCAAGATAAATTTCGGTAAAGCGGATGAGCTTAAAATTAAAAAGGGCGAGAAGATAGGCGTCATAGGCGGCGGATATTCCGCCATCGACGTAGCCAGATGCAGTGTGCGTCTGGGTGCCGAACCGACAGTTGTCTACCGCAGAACCCGCAGCGAGATGACAGCCCACTCCGGCGAGGTTGACGATACAATAAAAGAGGGTGTGTCGTATAAATTCCTCCGGCAGCCTCTGCGTATAGAGAAGCACGGCGACAAGCTGAAACTGGTTGTTCAGGTGATGAAACTGGGTCCCGTGGACGAGAGCGGGCGGGCAAAACCGTTCGCCGTTTCAGGCGCTTTTGAGGAACTGATGTTCGACCGCATCGTGCTTGCCGTGGGCGACAGACCTGACCTTTATTTTGTCGGTGAACGCTTCTCAGTGGATTTCCCGCGCATGGTCTGCCCTGACCTTCAGCATGAGGAAAGCAGTAAGGTCTTTATAACCGGCGACGCTGCCATGGGTTCTGTGGAGAACACAGGCATGGTTGTCAGGGTTGTCGGACTGGCGCAGGACACCGTTCGCTCAGTCCGTGAGTTTCTGGGCGAAAACGTGCCGCAGGAGACCAAGCGCGAAATAGCTTTTTACAACACGCTTAACACTAAATATTTTGATACCGCCGGACGGCTCATTGAAGAGGAACTGCCCCACGAAGAGCGCAGGGGCAACTTTAAAGAGGTTGTTCAGACCATTGAAGGGGATATGGCGATGCTTATGGCTTCCCGTTGTTTCAATTGCGGTATCTGCATTAAATGTGACTGGTGCTACTTCTATTCCGACGGTTCTCTGGTTAAACTGGATAAAGAGTGGGTGCCTACGAAAGATGAACATTACTATGAATTTATAGAAGAAAATCTGTGCAGTGCAACATATAAGAGCGTCGAGGCGTGTCCCCGCTCCGCATTGACCGTTACGCCGGAGGGTTCCAGACTGGACGACTTCCGCAAGTGTCAGTATATATCCGCCTGCGAGATAACAAAAGGGGAGTGCAAAAATGATTAGGAACGACGAATATTCGGCCTCCCGAAATCTGAGTGTAAACGACTTTTCCGGCGGCGAGCTTGGATTGCCGCAGGGTGCCTGCGGTCTGCTCGCGGTGGCGGGGGATTTCAAACTCAGCGCACTTCTGAAAGCGGCGAGATGCCTCCAGTACAGAGGACGTACCGGAGCCGGCGTCACGCTTAAAAGCCTTTACAGAGATACAGGCTTTTTCAACTTCCACATCATGTTCCGCAGCGGTGACAAGATTGCCGAACTGGAACAGGTGCTTATCACCATGGGGCTTCGCATCCTTGAAAAGAAGGATATGGTTCAGCGCAAGTATTATTATGAATACGACCTGCCTGTGATAATGCATTACAGCATCATTCCGCCCTCGCCGGAGGAGATGATGTTCCGTGAAAAGATAAAGGACGAGGGCATATATATCAAACGCGTGGTTGCGCGTTTCAACCGTATATACATTGACGATGCCCGAATCTTTTCAAGCTCAAAATACAACGGCACCTTCCTGACGGCGTTCGAGCTTCAGGATACGATAGACATATATGATATGCACCAGTATGAGGACAGATTCTACGACGCATGTCTGATCCACCTGCGCTGGCCTACCAGTCAGGGGCGCGGTCTGTGGTGGGGACCCCAGCCGATTTCTCTGGGCGAAGTGGCGGGCGTGCACAACGGTCACCTTTCAAGCGACATGGCAAACGCAAGGGCGCTGGAACAGCTTGAGATAATGCTCACCGTCGGCACGGATTCCGAGGCGATATTCCTTTCGGTGGAATATCTTCTCAGAAGCGGTTACAGCCTTGAGGAGATAGAATGGATAATGTGCCGCAAGTTCCCGCAGGAGGTTCGCCTCATGGCACAGGATAAGCAGGATCAGTATAACAAGCTGATGGAGGATCCGCTTCTGTTCCGTATGAAAATGAGCGGTCCCGCAACTGCGATAACCCTTGTTGACGACGTTCTCGTGGGCTTCACGGACAGAGACCATCTCCGTTCGTTTTCCGTAGGTGTTAACGAGAAGATAGCACTGCTCGGCTCCGAGCAGAGGGCGGTTATCTCCGCGGCGTATTTCATGCACGAGGAACTTAAGATGTTCGACCCCGAAGCCGGATGCATAGTCGGTTTCAACGTTAAGAACAAAGCGGTTTCCAAACTGGACTATGGGTGGAAGAAAAATGACTGATATAAAAAGAGACGTTGTCTTCAAAAGACAGATAAAATATACGGAACCCGACTCCCGCGGCATTTTTGCACAGGGGGCTAAATACTGGGTAAAGGTTACGGATGAGATTGAAGAGCCGGGCAGGGGATGTGTCCACTGCTCAACCTGCGTCGAGTCCTGCACACACAACCTCACGAACCCGTCGTCTTCCAACGGCGTTTTCAGCATGGAGGAGGTCTGTTACGATGCGGACGGGAACCGTGTACGCGCGGATGATGCGGACAAGGTTCGTCTTATCGAGAAGATACTCTGGATAAACCCCGACGAGTGCTGTAACTGCAAAAGATGCGTTAAAATGTGTCCCCAACGGGCAATCAAGGTATACGAAAACCCCGATTATCACGATATCGGCGTTACGCTCACCGGACACGAGGAGATAAACAACATCCTCAGCCGTGCGGCGGGAAAATCAAGCATATCGTCCGCACATCTGGGACGGGGCAAGTCAAAGCTTTATACCGACTGGCTCATAGACGCGGCGGAGATACTCTCACCCACGCGGGATCATATGAACGAATATGCGGGTCAGATGCGCAGTATGACGCTCGGCAAACGCCATGCAAGATTCAGATGCGACGTGCCGATAATGGACGTTCACCAGTCATACGGCTCGAACAGCCATGAGGCGGTTCTGGCAAGGATGATGGCATGCGTTAAGCTCGGCAGACCGTTCTTCACAGGGGAAGGATACATCCACCCCGACATGATGCCCGCCGCAAGCCACTGTATTCTGCAGTTCGGCTCAGGCGGTTTCGGTCCCTGGGTTGAACTGGACAAGTTCGCCGGAATATCCATGAAATACGGTCAGGATGCGAAAAAAGGCAAGGGCGGCAGACTGCAGGATAAGAAGAACGACTATGAGATAGCGCTTCTTCGCTGTGTTGAGGCGCTCAGACACCTAAGCTCGCCCAACCCTCAGCATTTGCAGTATTCCATTGAGGAACTGCCCATGCGCGTCGAATCCCTCCGTGCGCTCCTTGGCGATGAAAAGCTTATAGGTGCGGACGTTTACGGCACGGCATGGAACTTTCCTGAAATATGCGTCGCCATAGCGAAAGCCGGATTTGACTACATAACCATAAAAGCGGGCGACGGCTCCACTGGCGCCGCACACCTTGTTGATCTCCAGAACAGAGGTCTGAATATAATCTATCTTACCCACAAAGCTGACCTTGCACTCCGTCAGGAGGGTCTGCGCGAACACGTTTCCATAATCTCCGAAGGCGGGGTCATGGATTCATTCGGCGCGATGCTTACTATGCTTGCAGGTGCGGACTTTGTCGGTATGGGCATGCGCACGCTCCACGTTCTGGGCTGTACGCTCTGCCAGCGCTGTCATACAGGTCAGTGCGCATGGGGTATCACATCCAGAAAATTCGGACACCGCATCGACCCTGCCACCGCCAGCGACGGCATTGTGCGTATGATTAAGAGCTTCCACGAGGATATGGAGGGCATGGCGGCAGGACTTGGCATGTCGAACCATGCGGACGTTATCGGTGCCCGCCGTTTCCGTTACCACGGAAGCGACCCGCTGTTGTTTGAAACGTTCGGCAGGGGAGAAACACCCAAGCAGGTACCCCATGTGGATGTTAAGGAACGCACCAAAAAGATATTCAAATCACGCGAGGTTTCATACGCAGAAGATACTGAAAAATTTGAAAAAATTCTGCAGAATATTGACGGTGAAAACCTCAAGATAGACGTAGGTTTCGACCAGATAGAATCAATGCAGCTCAACCACCTTATGAAAGAGGCGGCGGACAGGGGCGTTAAAAAATTCTATCTGGATAACGTTATGGGACAGAGAACCATCGGCACGGGGATCAAATGCGATGAGATCACCGTCAGAGGGCTTGTGGGCAACCATGCTTTCGCCTTTGCCCGCGACGTGAAAATAAACGTTATTCCGAACCACAGCACCATCACCACTGTTCCCGCAAATGCTCAGGTTGGCGTTGCAAACACGTCAAACCCCACTGAAATAAATATAGCTGGCGACGTGAGCGACCTTTTCGCGGCGTATGCCATCAGCGGAACGTTCCGCGTTGCGAAAAGCGGCGGCGTGCGCAACCTGCTGCTTATGAAAGCGGGTTTGCCCGAAGAGTGGAAAAAGACCGATGCGGAAAAATATGTCGGTGCGGACAAGAACGTGATACTGAACGAGCTTGTGCGCAGATATCAGAAACGCAAAGCCAGACGTGTCAAAACAACATGGGGCGACTTCCTGAAAGCCTTTGAGCAGAAACTTCACAACAGAAAGCCTCCCGTTGCCGTTTACGGTCTCGGACATGAAAAGGGCATGGGCGACTATTTTATGGAGTATGCGCAGGGCGGTATAGGTGTTGTTCTTAATGTCGTGAACCGCGAAACCCCCATCGGCTACTATGTATGCAGCGGTATGACCGCAGGTGCGGCGTATATCCGAGGCAATGTGGAAGAAGAACGGCTTGGGGTCGGCGTGCGCAAGATAGATTATCTCACCATGGCAGATACGGAATTTCTGAAAGAGCAGATAGACGCTTTCCTTGAAACTTTCAGCGGTATAGATATTGACCCTGAATACAACGAGAGCCTGAAAGCATTCCGGACTCAGTATGAAACCGAACCGAACAGTGTGTTTGGCGGGTTTTGCAAGATTATACCGATATCGAGCTTAACCACCGAATCCAACGAATAGCCACGGGTTATATGCGGTGCATTTCTGCGTTAAAAAATGAGAAATCCTTATCATGTACTGATATGTACACTCAAAAGATTTCTCATTTTTCGCCTTGAACTGCTTGCACCTAACCCGTGGTGTTGTAACTGCAATTTTTGCCCAGCGCCTTGAATCGCTTGGCTCTAAGCCGGGTCTGTAGCATCGCGATGACCTGCTCGGTTCTAAAAAGAGATGATACGTAAGAACTTGCACCTAACCCGTGGCAGAAAATCACGTCTCTGCGAGGAGCATAGCGACGAAACAGTCTCAATTACATAAAAAAAGCCCTCTGATTTATTTCAGAGGGCTTTTAAGGTTGTTGATAAACTTGTTAAAAGTTAATGACAGCAATTTATGTCTTCGCGAGGAGCGCATGTGACGACGCAATCCCGCATTTTACTGACTTTGTCATCAGTCTGGGCTTTTGATTATCTTTTAATGCCGGATATCTGCTATTCGCTTCCCATCGCATCCGTGATGCCGACCTTTTTGTATCCTGCCGGAATGGAGAATTTACCGTTTTCAATGGGCTTTGTGGAAACCGATTGCAGTACGGTGATGTATGAGTCCATTGCTCCCGCGCTCATGGGGACGCCGGGTATGCTGTGAACCGTCTTTTCATAGATCACATAGCCGACCTTTTCGGATATTTCGTCCAGTTTAGTGCGCACAGGGTCAACGTTACCCTCAAAATCCATTACCTTAAGCCAGTTTTTAAGTGCCGCTCCGTCTATTTCGTTCAGAATAAGCTGACGCACCTGCGGTGAAACGCATATCTGCGAAGTTGCGGGCTGGTTCTGCAGACCGACATCATACCTGTCGCATGCGTATCCTCCGTATTCTCCTTTCCCTGTTTTCTTGATGACCACGGGAGCCTTTGCCCCGTTTTCCATATTAAACTGCTTCACCATTTCGGGGTCAACCCCATCCATGTCGCCTTTGTTCATTTCGGCAAGTTCCTTAAAAGTTGCCTTGAAATATGTTTTTCCTTCCGGATTAAACCCGTAGACTGTCTGGGTTTTCAGGTCGGTGATATTAAGAATTTGTCCGTTCTCCTGAACGGCCACCCTGTTTTTTGAAAAGTAGCTGGTGGAGACAACTCCGTCAGTTTTTTCGGTCAGGGTTACGTCGGCAAAAGCATACATCGCAAAAAATGTTAATACAATTACCAGAAGGCTCTTCATATATGATGCTCCGTTACACACAAACGTTATAAACCAATTATATGATACCTTATCTGAATAGATAAATAAATAGTCAAACTTTATCCGTCAGGTAAAAATCACGTTTTATGTCCTTTTTTTGTGTTATAATCCCAATTAGCTGATATTGCTATTTATAATTTTTTACTGATTGACTTTTAATTGGAGTTTTACTTTGCAGGACAGTAAAAGAGCCGTTTTGCTCTTCGTGCTTCTATCAGTTCTGACCATAGCCGCCGGCGCTGCTGTTGCCGTGTACTGGTATGAGAATACCAAGTCCATCTACGAACAGCGTCTGATTGAGATAGTGCGCGCCCGCAAGGACATCTTCATATCTGTTTACGCACGGCTTTATGAAGACAGCCCCGAAACGGCGGCGGCGGACGCCATTGATATACTCAGAAAAAGTTTTAGTCCGACAGTATATAAAAGATATTCCACAGAGTTTTACACTGCCTCGCTCACAGGCGGCAAGTTTGCAGTTTTAAGCCACAGCAGGCGCGATAATCTTGATGAACATTCAGGTGATTTTTCAAACGTTCCGTCGGATTCCATACTCGCCATGGCGCTTTCGGACAGAAGCGGGCTTACGTCAGCTATGGATTTTACCGGAGAAAAGGTTCTTGCCGCATACGATCATGTGGATATAGGGAACGTCCGCTACGGCATGGTGGCGAAGATAAAGTATATAGACGTAATATCCCCCAAAACAAGAGCGGTGGTTTCGTCGGTGCTTATGGCGCTGGTGATAATCGTCGGCGGCGGTCTGGGGTTTTATATATTCTCCTCGCGCCGTGTGGACAGGCTGGTCAAGGCGAAGAAGGAACTTGAACTTTACGGAAATATTTTCGACAGTCTGGACGAATACGTCGCTTTTCTTGATAAGAATATGAGATACCTGTCCGCTAACAAGGCGTATCTGACCATTCTTGACGCGAAACCGGAGGAGATAGTCGGAAAGCCGTTCGGCGAAAAAATGAAAAAAAACCAGATGGACGAAATACTCTCGCCATACTTTGCAAAGGCGCTCAAAGGGAGCTTTGTGGCGTTTTCAGGCTGGTTCTCTCTGCCGGGCAGAGGAGAAACATATCTGGATGCATCGTTTCTGCCGCATATCGTTGAGGGCGAAGTGCAGGGTATTGTCGTGCGAGCCAGTGACAGAACACAGGAAGCGGTTGCGAAAGAGGCTCTGATAGCCCGTTCCAGAGAACTGCAAAGACTTACTTCCGATCTTGAGGAGCGGGTGCACGAGGAGACGGCGAAGCGCATGATGCAGGAACAGCTTTTCTTCGAGCAGAAGAAATTTGCAGATATGGGGCAGATGATAAATGCCATAGCACACCAGTGGCGCCAGCCCATAAACTCCGTAGGACTGTATATTCAGCTTGTATATGAAAGTTTTAAAGATAAATCGCTGGATGAGGATATGCTGGAAAACTTTAAGACGGATTCCATTAAACTCATTCAGCATATGTCAAAAACAATCGACGATTTTCGCAGTTTCTTCAACCCGAGGAGCGAGGAAACTTCTTTTGAGGTTATCAAGGCGGTGATAGACACAGTATCCCTTGTGGAGGCACAGCTTAAGAACGTTTCAATAGATTTTGCAGTGACATGCCGATGCAGAGAACGGGATTTCGAGGTCTGTAACAACCTTCTGCGTCCGCCGTGCGAACTGCCCGAAACGCTTGTTAACGGTTTTTCATCCGAATTTCGTCAGGTGCTTATGAACCTTGTTCAGAATGCGAAGGATGTTCTTTTCGACAGACAGGGTAATAAAAAGGTGACGATCGCGGTTTCCGCTCTGGACGAAAACGTAACGGTATCAATCTCCGACAACGGAGGCGGTGTGCCTGAAAGCATAAAGAAAAAGATATTCGATCCGTATTTCACAACAAAACCGGAGGGCAAAGGCACGGGGATAGGGCTTTATATGTCGCGCCTGATAGTTGAAGAACACATGGGCGGCAAGATATCGGTGTATAACGACGAGGCGGGAGCCGTCTTTGTTATAATCCTGCCGAGGGTCAGCCCGAAGATGAAGAAGATTAATCCTGCAGTGTGATCGTTCCTTTAAGGTAGTCCGCGCATTTTCCCGCTATCAGAACCCTGTCATAGTCAAGAGTGCAGAACAGCAGCCCGCCTCGCTTTGAAACCTGTCTTGCGATTAAAAGCTTTTTGCTCAGCTTTTCCGTCCAGTAGGGCGTCAGAAGGCAGTGTGCGGAACCTGTCACCGGATCTTCGCTGATTCCGATGTTCGGGGCGAAGAACCTGCTTACAAAATCACATGAAGAACCTTTCGCAGTTACTATTACTCCTCTGAGAGAAAGCTTTTTCAGTGCCGCGAAATCCGGCTTCATATCAATGATATCCTGTTCGTTCTCGAATACCGCCATATAGTCGGAGGCGGAATAGACCTCGATAGGTTTAAATCCGAGCGCTTCCGCAAGACCTTCCGGTTCTGCGCAGGGTTCGTATTGTGCGACAGGGAAGTCTAGTTCGAGGATGTCGCCCTTGTTTTTAACGCGCAGTGCGCCGCTTTTTGACTGAAACTCAAGTATCTGTCCGGTGAAACCTTCGTGGTGGAACATCACATGTGCGGACGCAAGGGTGGCGTGTCCGCAGAGGTCTACCTCTGTTTCAGGCGTGAACCAGCGGATATGGAGCCTGCCTTCTCGGGTGAAGATGAAGGCTGTTTCAGAAAGGTTGTTTTCTGCGGCGATCTTCTGCATCAAATCGTCGGAAAGTTCCGCCGACAGAGGACATACGCCCGCGGGATTGCCTCCGAACACGTTTCCTGTAAATGCATCTATTTGATAAAATCTGATCTCCGCCATGATTAACCTCTTAATAGACTGCTTCGCTTCGCTCGCAGAGACCGTTGAAGGTCTTTGCGAGGAACGAAGTGACGAAGCAATCTTTTTTATATGTTCTGGATTTTAAGAACTATTTTGCCGAAGTGTGCGTCGGCTTCCATCATTTTATGCGCTTCCACAACTTTTTCAATGGGGAACACATCGGAGATGATGGGAACGATGCTTCTGTCTGCGAATTTAGGCAGTGCAGTTTTCGTGAATTCCGCAACTATCTCGCCTTTCATGGATACCGGGCGGCTTCTGAGTACGGAGCCGATTATCTGCTGACGTTTTACCATCATCAGAGCAAGGTTGAGTTCCGCCTTGATACCGCTTATGACGCCTATTATGACCAGTCTGCCTGCATATCCCAGAGAGTCCATATTGGGTTTCAGGTATTTAGCGCCGACGTGGTCGAGTATCACGTCCACTCCCTTTTTATTGGTGAACTCTTTGACCGCTTCGGAGAAGTCGGGAGTGGTTGTGTAGTCTATAACAAGCGCCGCGCCGAGTTTTTTGACGTTCTCCATCTTAGAGGGAGCCGCTGTGATTATATATTTTGAATCCGGTGCAAGTGCGTTCGTAAGCTGTATAGCGGCAGTGTTAACACCGCCTCCGCCGCCGTGGAAGATGGCGGATTCGCCGTTTTTCAGTCCGCCTATCATGAAGACGTTTGAAAACGCCGTGATGTATGATTCGCAAACGCATGCAGCCTCTTCGTATGTCATGGAATCCGGGATAGGCATGAGGTGGCATGCATATGCAACTGCATATTCGGCATAACCGCCGCCGCCGACCAGAGTCATTACCCTGTCTCCTTTTTTCCATCCTTTGACATCCGCGCCCAGCTCCTCAATTATCCCTGCGACCTCAAGCCCGAGGATCTCGGAATCGCCTGCGGGGGGCGGATATTTGCCCTCTCGCTGAACAAGGTCTGGTCTGTTGACGGATGTTGCGGCAACTTTTATGAGAACCTGATCGGCAGAGGGTGCGGGTTTTTCTGCCTCGCCGACGTACATGTTTTCTGCCGGTCCGAATTCTTTGAGCAGGACTGCCTTCATTTTTTGTACCTCCAATGCATCTTTGAACAAATAGTAAAATAAGCTGTTGAATACAGCGTTAGTTTGGCACAAAAAAGCTGTTTTGAAAATATGAAAAAAACCTCCGTGCGACTTAACACTTGAAATTTGCGGTCAACAGTTTAAAATCGTTTTTTTCCGTAGTTTATAATAAAAAGATAATGAGATCGCTTCGTTGTTTTAGTCCCCGCGAAGACTGAAACCGTCTCTGCGAGGAAGCCGGAGGCTGACGCGGCAGTCTGCTTTTAAAAGGTGAGTTTATGAAAAAAATATTAGCAGTCGTTCTTTCGCTGGTGTGCTTTTCGGCATATGCGGCGGGCGGACCAAAACAGATAGGTATTTCCCAGATAGTTGCGCATCCCGCTCTTGACGCTGTTCAGAAGGGTATCATTGACGGCGTTGAAAAATGCGGACTTAAAAACGGTAAGGACGTTGTTTTCGACGTTCAGATTGCCAATGGAAACATGGTGACGGCAGGGCAGATAGCCGACAAGTTTATCGGTGCCAAAAAGGACGTTGTTGTGGGCATCGCAACCCCTACGGCTCTTGCTCTTGCAAGCGCGTTTATGAAAAATTCGCCCAAAACACCCGTAATCTTTTCTGCTGTGACCGACCCTGTCGGTGCAAGGCTGGTTAAGGACATCAAAAGACCCGGCGGAAATATCACAGGTGTGAGCGACATGCTCCCTATCGACACACAGTTTCAGCTTATATACGACATGGGGCTTAAACCGAGGGCTGTTGGTATAATCTATAACGCAGGCGAGCAGAACAGCCGTTCACAGCTTGATCTGACGAAAAAGGCAGCCGCCGCCCGCAAGGTCAGGCTGATTGAGCGCGCCATCGCGAGTTCGGCAGACGTTGCCGCTGCCACAAACGGTCTTATGGGTCAGGTGGACGCTATATTTATAACGACTGACAACACGGTGGTTTCCGCTCTGGAATCAGTGCTTAAAGTTGCCAACGCCAACAAGGTTCCGGTCTTTATGTCTGATACGGATTCCGTTAAACGGGGCGCACTGGCGGCGAGAGGTTTTGACTATTACAAACACGGTCTCCAGACAGGCGCTATGGTTTGCAGAGTGCTGAAAGGTGCTAAGCCTGCCGACACGCCTGTGGAGTTTCAGCATGACCTTCAGCTTGTTATAAATGCTAAGACAGCGTCGATTCTGGGCTTTAAAGTTCCGGCAGTTATGCTTAAAAAAGCTGACGAAGTAATAAAATAATGACGACATACGCTTTGCTGGGAGCCGTTGAGCATGGACTTCTGTTCAGCCTCATGGCTCTCGGTGTTTTTCTTACGTTCCGTGCGCTTGATTTCCCCGATCTGTCTGTGGACGGCTCGTTTCCCATGGGTGCGGCGGTCTGCGCGGTGTGCATTACAAAGGGTGTCAATCCTTATGCCGCCGTTGTTGCAGGCGGTCTTGCAGGAGCCTGTCTGGGTTTCGTTACCGCTTTTCTCAATACTAAATTAAAAATTTTAAACCTTCTGGCGGGTATCCTTACGATGATAGCGTCATATTCGGTCATTCTGCGCATTATGGGTATGCCGAACCTGCCGCTTCTGGGCTATGACACTATTTTCACACCCATTGAGAATCTAGGGTTTTCGCCGCAGACGGCCGCGATAATCTTTTCCGCATGTGCTGCCGCGCTGGCGGCGCTTTTTCTCATATGGTTTTTCCACACGGACATGGGGCTTGCGCTCCGCGCCACTGGAGACAATATGAAGATGGTGCGTGCGCAGGGGATAAGTACCGACAGGATGGTATTTATAGGCGTTTCTTTCAGCAACGGTCTGGTTGGACTTTGCGGGGCGATAGCCGCCCAGTCGCTTGGCTTTGCAGATGTCAACATGGGCATAGGCACGGTTGTTGCGGGGCTTGCGTCCGTTATCGTCGGTGAGGCGGTGCTTTCAAGCCGCAGTGTTCTGCGTGCGGTGATCGGTGTTATTCTCGGTTCAATGATATACCGCATGGCTATAGCCTATGCGCTTTCGTTCCAGATAGGTGATTTCCGCTTCTCTCCCGGCGACCTGAACATGATAACCGCGGTTATAGTTGTTGCGGCACTGACGTTTCCGGGGATGCGCAGAAAAGTTGGGGTCGGAAAATGATAGAACTTGTTAACGTACGCAAGGTGTTCAACCCGAAAACGGTGAACGAGAATGTTGCCGTAAAGGGACTGAATCTTAAAATAGAAAAAGGCGAGTTCGTTGCCGTGATAGGCAGCAACGGAGCCGGAAAATCCACAATGCTTAACCTCATAGCAGGAATACTGTCGCCTGACGGCGGGCAGGTTCTGGCAAACGGGCGGGACATAACTGCGCTTGCGGATTATAAGCGCGCATCGTTCATCGGTTCAGTGTTTCAGGATCCGCTGAGCGGCACTGCAAAGTCGCTGACCATAGAGGAAAATTTGGCGATAGCCCTTAAAAGGGGGCAGAGCAGGTGGTTCCGAAAGGGTGTTAACAGGAAAAACAGGCAGTTTTTCAGTGAAAAACTGGCAACGCTGGGGCTTGGGCTTGAGAACAGGCTTAAGAGCAACGCGGGGCTTCTTTCCGGCGGTCAGAGGCAGTGCCTTACACTTCTGATGGCTGTGATGGCGAATCCTGAAATACTTCTTCTGGACGAACATACGGCGGCTCTTGACCCGAAGACGGCGGAACTTGTGATGAGCCTCACCAGAAAACTGGTTGAGGAGATGAACCTGACATGCCTGATGGTGACGCACAACATGAAACAGGCGATAGAGTTCGGTTCGCGCATTATCATGATGCACGGCGGCGAGGTTGTTGTGGATGTGCGCGGCGCACAGAGGCAGGGGCTTAAGGTGGCAGACCTGATGCACATGTTTGAACAGGTGCGCGGCGAGGGCATAGAGGATGACAAACTTCTGCTGTCTTAGATAAAAATGAGATCGCTTCGGGCTGAAGGCTTCGCGAAGACTAAAACGAAGGTGAAACGGCCTCATTCATTTTCAATCTTAATCTGACATTTCTTTGATAATAAAAACAAGGCGATGCTTTATATTAAATAAGCGGCAAAACTCCATTGTGAGGCATGTCATGTCAGTTCAGAAGCGTACCTTTGTTTTTATCACTGCTATTATAATTCTCATATGTACAATATACACCTGTCTTCTGGAATATGAGGGCGCACGGCAGGCAGCGCAGGCGTCGCGGGAGAAGAAAGAGGTCATAACAGGTCTTTACAATGATTTCCCCATCCGCATCGACAAATTATTAAGCCAGAAAACAAGAGAGCTGGCTTCCGACAGGGACGTAGTTTCAGCTCTGAAAAAAGGCGACAGAACCGCCCTGGCTTCTGCCGCATATAAACTTTATGACAGGATGTCGGACGAGTTCAACCGCGAAAAGATCATCATGAATTTTATAATGCCCGACGGCACAATTCTTCTGCGTATGTCCGTTCCGAAAAAATACGGAGATGCAATGAATGGCAGCAGAGTGCTTTTCGACAGGGCGGTGCAGACGGGTTTTGCCCAGTCCGGAACGGAAGAGGGACTGAGCGGGGTTTTTATCCGGAATATCCTTCCGATCTATTCCGACGGCGTATGCATAGGCTATGCAGAGGCGGGCGTTACCCTTGATTTTCTGGTGAAACGCATAAGCGCCACCATGAAAATGGATGGGGCGGTTCTGATTTTCAGCAGATTTGCCGACGCCATATCCGGCATCACGGACTATACGAGATTTTCCGACAGATACATGCTTTTCAGCACCGACGACGTGCTTTTCAGGTCAATACTCACACATTTTTACGGAAAAGACGGTGAGGATTCCCACGAGTCGTATCATGACAAAAGATACCATATCATAAACGGCATAGATATTCCCGACGCAACGGGGACGGTAATAGGCGAACTGGTGTTCCTTTCCGACGAGACGGGGCAGTATCATAAGATGATGCGCCATATCGTAATTTCTGCTCTCATAGGTGTATTCATAATCCTTATCTCAATACTTGTGATGAAGCGTAACTTTATCGACCTGATAGGCGATCTGGAATACAGGCACAATAAGATTGAGCAGAAACTCAAAGATTACAGCCGCAATCTTGAAACTCAGATGGATACGGCACTTGAGAAGCTTGCCGAATCCGAACAGACCATACAGAACCGGAAAAAGATGTCCGACATAGAGCGCATCACCGACGCTATGTCCCAGAAGCTTGCGAAACCTCTGTCATATATGAAGAACAGCATACAGAAGATGGAGAACAGCGAAGCCGCTAAAGAACAGCTGGGGCTGATAATGGAGATGGAACAGTATCTTGACGAGGTGAACAGCTATTTCCGCAAATACGACGGGAAAGAGGTATTTGACGTTTCGGAGGAGATTCAGGCGCTTCTTTACATCATGCGCAGTCACCTGAAACAGAACGACATAAAGGTCTATCTTACGGAAAAGGACGATATCAGCATGGAGGTTTTCGGGTACAGGGGCGAGTTTAAACAGGCTCTCATGAACGTTATAACCAACTCTGTGGACGCTCTGAAAGTGAAACACCCCGACTCGGTTGATTTTGAAGCGGCTGTCCGTATAAATGTGGAGGTGGACGGCGGAAGCGTACGGGTCACCGTTACGGACAATGGAGGCGGAATTGAGAACATCGCACGGATATTCGATTCCGGTTACACCACAAAGGGGAGCGGATACAGCGGTCTTGGGCTTTTCATTGCCAAAAATATAATCGAAAAACATATGAACGGGCGCATCTATGCACACAACACAGATGACGGCGCTTCATTTATCATCCTTGTTCCCGCCTTTCAGTCCTGACTCTTGACATTGCGTACTGATGTGCAATTATATGAAAAATTATATATTGCATGGGAGGTCGGGATGTCCGAAAGATTCGATAAAGCAGCAAAAAACTGGGATGAGAAACCGCGCAGGGTTAAACTGGCGAAAAATATATGCGCAGCTATCAAAGAACGCGTGAAAATAGACAGAAACAGCAGGATAACTGATTTCGGAACCGGAACGGGGCTTATTCTGCTTGGGCTTTCTGATGTTGCGGGCAGCCTGACCGGAGTTGATTTTTCAAAAGGGATGCTTGATGTGCTGAGAGAGAAGGCGAAGACAGCCGGAATAGAGATAAACACCCGCGAATTTGATATAGAAAAGGATGATTTTGAACCGGAAGGCGCGGACATCATCACGGCGAGCATGGTAGCCCATCACCTGCAAAATCCGGAAAAACTTTTCAGCAAGGCATATAAAGGGCTTTCAAATGGCGGATATCTATGCGTCAGCGATCTTTGCGAAGAGGGCGGCGATTTCCACGATAATCACAGCGAGGTGCATCATCACGGATTCAGCTTGGCGCTTATGAAAGAGCTTTTTGAAAAGGCGGGATTTAAAGACGTGGTCATTGAAAACGCGGCGGAGATAGAGAAGGAAAGAGGCGGCGTTGTCACCGCCTATCCCGTATTTTTAGCGACAGGCGTTAAATAGCCTCTGCCGCTTCGTTTTGTTTTTTCCCTCTGAGCAGATGCACCAGAAGATATACTATCGGTGTGTCAAGAAGGGCTATCACGAGTTTCACAGCCCACTGCCCGAGGATAAGCGGAATGACGGGCATCTGTCCGTAGAACGCTATCATTATAAATATGACCGAATCCAGAAGCTGCGACATGGCTGTGGAGAGGTTGTTGCGAATCCAGAGGTGTTTGTCCCCTGTCTTTGCTTTTATGAAATGGAACAGCCATACGTCGTGATACTGGCTTATGAGATATGCCGCAAGGGACGCAGCTATTATCCTTGATGAGGATGAGAGCACGGACGCGTATGCACCCTGATTCTGCCAGAAGGGCGCCGCAGGCAGTGCCACCGATATCTGGATCAGTACGGCGACAATCGCAAGGCTGATGAATCCGCCTGTAACTATGTTGTTGGCGGTCTTTCTTCCCCAGACCTCGGTTATTGTGTCGGACATTATGAATGTCACGGAATAGGCGAGTATACCCGCAGGTACAACAATACCCGCTATTATTATTATCTTGCTGGCGAGAACCGAGGCTATCGTCAGTGATGAAATAAACACTGCCGTGAGTACGGCAAGACTTCTGTCGTTCATTTTTCCCTCTTTTTGGTGTATAACTGCGGAATATATCCCGATGCGGGTTAAAAATCCAGATAAATGTGAGGCGATATGCGTTACTGGCTTATGAAATCGGAACCCGGGTGTTTTTCCATGGAGGATCTGAAGGCTCTGCCGGAAAGTACAAGTCCATGGGACGGAGTGAGAAACTATCAGGCGCGCAACTTCATGCGCGACGATATGGAGATCGGCGACAGGGTGCTTTTTTATTATTCAAACTGCGAGGAACCGGGTGTTGCGGGGCTTGCTGAGGTTGTAAGCGAATCCTATGCGGATTTCACAGCCTTTGATCCCGCAAATCAGCATTACGACCCGAAATCAATTCCTGAAAAGCCGATATGGATGATGGTGGACGTTAAATATATAGCCAAGTTCGACAGGCTCGTGAGCCTTAAAGAGATAAAGACGGACGGAAGACTTTCCGGTATGGAGCTGGTGAAAAAAGGTTCCAGACTGTCCGTTCAGCCTGTTTCAGCGGATGAATACGGCGTAATATTAAAGATGGCGGGATACAATGAGAAGAAGTGAAAAACAGCTTACGGACGAAGAGACTGCGGAACTGCTTAAAAAGGGCGAAGTGATGTATATCTCGCTGGCTGACGGAGGCGTGCCGTACGGTGTTGCCATGAACTACGGATACAAGGACGGCGCCGTATACCTGCACTGCGCATACGAAGGGCGCAAGATGGATATCATAAAGAAGAACCCGAAGGTGGCTTTTATGGTTGTCACCGCCGGCGAACTGATAAAAAAGGAAACCTCATGCGGCTGGACCTGCGCTTTTACCAGCGTAATGGGCGACGGGACAATTGAGATCGTTACGGGAGATGCGGAAAAGCGTGCCGGACTGGATGCCCTGATGGAACATTACGGCAGATTTGAAAACAGCTATGCCGACAAGATGGTTGAAAGAACCTGCGTGCTGAAACTGACTATTGAGAACTGCACGGGCAAAACTTCACCGGCGCCTGCAAAAGGGGAGTGAGATGTCCAAGGACAAATTTCCCGTTACTCAGGCGATAAGGGTTCTAAGGGACAATAAAGCGGATTTTGAACCGCATCTTTACGACTATGTGGAGAAGGGCGGAACTAAACATTCCAGCGAAGCGCTGGGGGTGGATATTCATATGGTCATAAAGACCATAATCCTTGAGGACGAAACGAAGACCCCCATCGTGGTGCTGATGCACGGCGATAAGGAGATTTCTCTTAAAAAGCTCGCAAGGGATATCAACGCCAAAACTTTAAAGCCCTGCGAACCGGATACGGCGAACAGGCATACCGGATATCTCGTGGGCGGAACATCGCCGTTCGGCACGAAACGCGCCATGAAAGTGTATATGGAGAAGACCATAGCCGACCTGCCTGAAATTTATATCAACGGCGGCAAGAGAGGTTTTCTTGTGTGTATAGATCCGGCCGTTGCCGTAAGGATTCTGAAACCCGCAGAGGTTGAGGTGGCGATAGACAAATAGCGGGCATTTTGTTTTGACTACGGTGCTTAACGAAGTTAAACTATATTATTCTATGTCTTTGTGAATATGAGATAACTGATGAATGAACATAACGCAGTAAGCCGCCGTGTGGTGTCCGTTGCCGGATTTTCGCTACTTTTTGCCTATATCCTTTCTTTCCTTTTTGAAGGGAGGGTTCTCTACAGCGTGATGGAATATTACGGTGCGTCGGAGAAGAACCTTATTCTTTCTGCCATCGTTGCTCATTTCGCCGGGCTTTTCACATGCGGCTTTTTCGTGCGCTCCCTGCGCAGGGCGAAACAGACGGTTCTGGCCGGCATGACTGTGAGCCTTTTCTGCACCGTTCCGTTCTATTTCAAACCGTCGGCTCTCTGGTTCGTGTCGCTGGTGACAGCGGGCTACGCTTCAGCCTGTGCCCTTGCTTCATGGGGATATTTTCTGAAAGTTTTCACGCCGAAAAACCAGCGCATAAAGACGTGCGCCGATGTTCTCATATATTCCAACATACTTATGATACTGGTTAATATGTCTGCTGTTCATATTTCGCATACGGTGGGTCTTACCCTTTCGCTTGCGTGTATTGCGGCGGGTGTATTTTTCATATGGAAGCTGCCTGCAGAGGTGCAGGAGAAAAAATGCAGCACGGCGGGCGGAACAAAGAAACCTATGCTGATCCTTTTTCTGTTCGTTTTCGTGATTACAATAAATTCCGGGCTTATGTACGAGGTGCTGAATCCGGCTTTCGAGCATCTTACAACGCTGACAAGCTGGTACTGGGCTGTTCCGTATATTGCGGCGCTGGCTGTAATGCGCAACCTGCCGGGCAGGATAAAGCGTTATGTGATACTCTATGTCGGCATGGCGACCATAATGGCGTCGTTCATCTTTTTCATGCTTCTGGGCAGGGATACGGTTGACTATCTCATAGTGAACACCCTGATGCTCGGTGCTTGCGGCATATTCGACCTTTTCTGGTGGAGCATCATAGGCGAGATGCTTGATTATACCGACAATCCGGTGAAGATGTTCGGCATGAACCTCTCGGCAAACGTTCTGGGTGTGCTTTGCGGCGGTGCGCTGGGCATGTTTATGACATCCGCGGATCTTGCTGATTCCGAGGTCGCCGTGATAGCTCTCACCGTGGTCTGCATCACCCTTGCTATGCTTCCGCTTCTGAACCGCATGCTTATTATGAAGCTCAAAGGTCATGCGTATCTTGTGGAAGAGGATTATGTCACCGAAACTGCGCAGATTCAGAAACTGCCGGTTTTTGAACCGCTGACAGCCCGCGAGCAGGAGGTTCTGAAACTTATCCTGACGGGTGGATCCAACAGGGCGATAGCCGATTCGCTGAACATCAGCGAAAGCACCGTTAAGACCCATGCACGCAACATCTTTTCAAAATATAATGTGAGCACCCGTGCGGAACTCATTAGCCTGCTTCTTACAAACAAATAGTCTAAATATCTGATAACTTGCCTTCTCATACTTTAGTATTAGACATTTTCTTTGAAATTTCAGCCTTATGGTCGATGTATTTTCCGCAATTTACGTCTATGCTCGGTTATGAATGGCGATACGGCAATAACAGCGGCAGCTGTGGAGATAACTGCGGAGAGAACAGGAAAGCTTGTGACTGCGGTTTTTTCGTTGACCGGTGGATGAACGTTCTGCACCTGCTTTGTCCGGAAATAGGTTCGGATATTTGGTGACAATTTTTCCGGTGTGTTTGCTTATGACCGGACAGATGGTGCGGCGGATGTATCAGCGGCGAAGGTTATTCGCAGTGGTTTTCGGAAAATGGCGGTCGCTGTTTCGGGTTATGTGAATTGTGGAACAGATATGGTAGCGGGTTGAATACAAACTGAGTTCTCTGCATATTCAAAAAGGCATGCATTGATATAAAAAAAGGTGCCGGTATGTTATTGCGCAGACCTTCGGGTTCTGTAGTAAAAAAAGCGGGTGTGAAAGCCCGCTTTTTTTCTTGAGGTATAATGATATGAGCAAGCGCAGCGGAGTTCGCAGCATCCGCGGCGCATAGTATCCTGTCAGAGAAATTTTGAAAGCTCGGCAAGTTCCTTTGCCGCAGTTTTTTCCAGACGCGCGTCGATACTGTTTCTTATGTATTGATTCTTCGCGTTTATCACCGCTTTTGAAACTGCCTGCATCTGCTGGGCGACGTTAAGCTCGGCATCACCTTCGATCAACATTTCGATGACTTTCGATAAATGCCCGTTTGCCCTTTGCAGTCTTTTAACAATATCTTCGTTTGCCGCCTGTTCCATGTAAGTATCCTATCCTAGAGGATAGGATATGTCAATCAAAAAATATAAAAGTCGTTTGAAAATCCTTGACGCAATATAGCCGAAAGTGCATATTTGGAGGGTGATACTTCGGAGGATGAAAATGAAAAAAGTGATCTTTCTGCTTATAGCGCTTATGTCCCTGTTCCTTCTGTCCGGATGTTTCGGCAGCAAGGAGAAAACCGAAAACAAACAGGGGATACAGACCGTATCCAAAGGCTATTTAGAGGAGCTTAAAAAGCAGTATGCAGGAAAAACACTGGTAGTCAATTTCTTCGCTTCGTGGTGTCCTCCCTGCCGCGGCGAAACACCCGACTTTGTGAAAGCGTATGAAAAATACAAAGACCACGATTTTGTTATCGTCGGTATATCTGTGGATAAAACGGCAGAGGATGCGCAGAAATTCGTCGATGAGTTCAAAATAACCTACCCCGTTGTGCACAGTGACGACAGCCTCGGCATGGAAATGAGCGTTAACACCATCCCCGTTTCTTTCATTTTCAAACCGGACGGCAAGCTGTTTGACAGGGCGGAAGGTCCCCTTACAGAGAACCAGCTTGAATATATTGCTACAAAATTGAAATAAGTTCCGGATTTGCCATTGATTTTATGTTTGGCAAAACTATTTTTATGATAGGAATTACGGTTGATCCGGAGGAATCTTAATGATAGAGACAACGGTTAAATGTGTCATCAGAGAACCCCTTACGTCCAGATATGTTCTTTTGCTGGAAACGCTTTGCGGACACTATCTTATCCCTGTCAATGTCGGAGATCTTGAGGCGGAATCCATTTATTGTGTTTTAAACAGGATCAACACCCCCCGACCCATGACATACGAATTTATCGCACGTATCATAGACAGCATAGAGGATGCGAATATTGACCGTGTTGTCGTTGACAGGTACGAACAGGGCAACTATAAGGCGAGCATCTATGTTATGTGCAGCAAGTCCGAGAAAAAGATAGACTGCCGGCCTTCCGACGGAATTGCCCTTGCCACGCGAATGGGAGTTCCTGTTTACGTAGAAGATGAAATCCTATGCCCCGCCTGCTGTGTTGACCGCACAAACATCAACGAAAAAGACAACAAGGTTCTTGCAAACCTGATAGACGATCAGGACGGTCCTCTCTGGCACATCTGAAATCTTTCGTCCTTTTTTTATCGTGATATATAATGAAATTGCCGTTTAAGATTTTATATGTGTATAATAAGTGGAAGTGTTTATTTGATTATTATTTCGGAGTTTTCCGATGGAGAAAGACTTTTTCCGTTCCATTATCAGCAAGGCTGACTTTGGCTATATACTTTTAAGTTCCGACGCTGCCGAAAATTTCCGCGAAGCTGTCATTCTGGACGCAAACGATGCGTTCTCCGCTATGACAGGCTGCACCGCGGCGAAACTTATCGGCAGGAACGTAGCCGATCTGGAATGTCCGTTCTTTACGAACGACTTTGAAAGCATCGTTAAAGATGCGATAACCATCCCCGTTTTCTATTTTGTTGCCGAGCTTGGCAAAGGGTTTCACATCGAATCGGTGAGATCGTCAGGCGGCGAACTTGCGCTTATTGTGCGTGACGACAGCGAAGTGTCGTCCGCTGTCACTGCACTCAGAGAGAAACAGGAACAGCTCAAAACACTTATCAACGCCACACCCGACCTTATCTGTTTTAAAGACAGCAAAGGACGCTGGCTGGAGGCGAATTCAAGCTGTCTTGCCGCTTTTTCCCTTAAAAAAGAGGACTTTACAGGTAAAAACGATCTCGAACTCACAAACTACACCCTTCCCATATACAAAGAAGCTCTTGATGCCTGCGCTCATTCGGACGAAATGACATGGCAGAATAAGGTGATTAACCGCGAAGAAGAGGTTGTCGCAATGCCCGACGGTGTCGTGCGCGTCTTTGATACTATAAAGGTTCCGCTGTTCTACGATGATGAGAAGACTATGCGCAAAGGTCTGGTGGTTCTCGGAAGGGACATAACCGACCTGAAAAATGCATACGACGAGATAAGACGTCAGGCGGGGCTTATAAAATCCCTGTTTGACGCTATTCCCGATTTTATTTTCTATAAGGATGCTAACGGCGTGTATCTCGGCTGCAACAAATCTTTTGCTGATTATGTCGGCGAAGATCCGGATAAGATAATCGGAAAGACTGATTTCGACCTTTTCAGCGACGAGGTTGCGAAAGAATTCATAGCCAACGACAGAATAATGTTTGCGATGCGCCAGCCACGCGTGAATGACGAATGGATTGAGTTGAAAAACGGCGCAAAACGCCTTGTCGCTACGGTGAAAACTCCTTATTTCGGAATAAATGGTGAGCTTGAGGGTCTGCTTGGTATCAGCCGCGATATAACCGAGGTTCACAAACAGTCGCGTGAACTTCAGGAGATTAATTCCAACCTCCACGACACCATCGTCAAAGAGACCGAGAAGAACAGAAAATACGAACAGATTCTTTTTAATCAGAAGAAACTTGCCGATATAGGCAACATCATAAGCGCCATGGCACACCACTGGCGTCAGCCTCTGAACGCTTTGGGGCTGTATATTCAGGATATCTGCCAGACATACAGGGACGGCAGTCTGGACAAAACCTACATCAAGGGGTTCGAGACCACCTGTATGCAGTTGATTGGCAGCCTTTCTGCAACTATTGATAATTTCAGTGAATTTTTCAGACCGCAGGGCAACAGTTCTGCTTTCAGGGTGATGTCCGAGGTTCGTGAGATTCTGAAAATATATGAAGCTAAACTCGCTTATCACGGGATCACATTCAACGCTTCATGCATCTGCGGTTCAAACTTCATGGACTGTCAGGGCTTTTACGATAATTTGGGATGCGAATACTCAAACGTTATGGTCGACGGGTACAAGGACGAGTTTAAACAGGCATTTATCAATATTCTCCAGAATGCTGTTGACGCTGTGGATGAATATTCTGATGAAGTCAGAAAGGAAAAGACCATTTCGGTTGACGTCGATCTGGACGGCGAGCGTATCGTTATAAAAATATTCAACAACGGCAAAACCATACCGGAATATGTCGCGGAAAGGATATACAATCCTTATTTCACCACAAAGGGCGAAGGCAAGGGCACAGGCATAGGTCTGTATCTTACTAAGAACATCATAGAGAACTATATGCACGGAAAGCTTTACTTTGAAAATATGGAAAGCGGGGTTGTGTTCTATATCGTTCTGCCTGTCAGGAAACCTGATCCGGTTTCCCGCTCAGTCTGAAATCCATCACAACGGTGAGTCCGCCAAGATGGTTGTTGAACGCCGCCACCTTGCCGCCGAGGTTCTGTTCAGTCAGAACCTTGACCATATAGAGACCGATACCTGAAAACTTCGCGTCGTTTTTTGTTGAAAAATACGGCTCAAAGATGCGTCCCAATATTTCCGGCGGAACGCCTGTTCCGTTGTCCTCCACGCTTATGGTGACCCTTTCGTCTGAACATACTATGTTTATGGAGATGCTTCCCTCCATGTCCGGCTGTTTCTCCATGCGGTCGATTATCGCCTCATAGCTGTTGCTGAGTATGTTCATGAGCATCTGGCGAAATTCCCCCGGCTGACCGTAAAGCGTTATCTCGCTGCATCTTTCGCATGACTGACATGGAGAAAAGTGTATGTCCGGTTCCCGCCTGCACATGAACTTTGTTTTAATGTTTTTTGAGGCGATATGTACGGAAAGCAGTGCGTGGGTGTTTTTCAGTTCATTAACAACATTGAATTTTTCTTTTCTGTCTCCTGTTTCAAAGAACAGTCTGAAATTGTCTATGGTATCAGACATCTTTTTTATCAGCAGCATGGCTGTTTTTTCAAAGTCGGTGTATTGCGGCGATGTTTCGTCAATGTTCAATGTGTCCGGTACGGATTGCAGCATAATACCGAGTGCGTTCAATGGCTGTCTCCATTGGTGGGCTATGGCGCTTACCATAAGACCCATATCCGCCAGTTTTTTCTGTTCCGCCAGAATGTGCGATTGTCTGCGGTTCTTTTCAACCTCTTCCTCAATACGCTTTTCAAGGTTTTTATTGATGGTTTCCAGTTCAATGTTGAGCTCACGGAGCTTATTTTCCATTTCGATGGAGTGAGTTATGTCAAGGCAGTTGAACAGCAGCGACCTTTCGTCCATTTTGACAGCCTTGGCTATCATAGCTGTCTCTTTCCCTGTTCTGCTGACCATGTACAGAACGCCGGAGTTGCTGCCTTCGTGAAATGCCTTGGAATAGAATTTATTTATGTCGGTGCGTCTGTTTTCAGTAACAAAATCGTAAAGGCTTTTTATCATCAGTTCGTTCTTTTTCATTCCGACCATATCAAGAAACCGCATATTGGCGTCAGTAAATATCTTTGAATCGTTAGTAGTGAAAATAGACATGGGCGAATTATCTATGTATTCTTTATATTTCTCTTCGCTGACAAGCAGTTTGTTGATTGTCTGCTCGTGTATCCTTTCGAGTGCCCCGACAGTTCTGTTGAACCCGATGCGGATAAGCAGAAGAGAGATGATGCAGAATACCATTGTTATGAAGACCACGCTGAGAGTGTACGAAAGCATCGCTGAGACGTCGGATGTAACGTCTTTGGCGTATATGAACCTTCCCATCTCCCTGCCTTTTGCCGAATAGAAGCGCATATCGTCGGAAATGCGGTAATGCATGTTGCCTATGTTAACCATATCCGGCAGTTTGTCATAATTTCTGACAGAATTGAGCAGCCTTCTGAACATGGCTTGGTCGGTGTTCTGCATGAGGGCATATCTGCCGTATCGCGGCGCACCGTCTATTTTGTTTGCGTCGGTGTCCGCAAGCACAGCCATGCTGTAGCCTGTTGCCTGCTCCATTGCCCTTCCGTAATATTCGAGCGATGTACCGAGTTCAACAACGCCTATAAGGGTGCCGCTGCGGTAAAGAGGCAGAGCTGAAAATTGGAATATTTTGTCGGTACATATTTCATATGCGTTGCCTGCGGCTTTCCCTGAGAGTTCGTTTAATGCGGCGTCAGATATCGGTTTTGGGCAATGGTCGGTTCTGCGGTCGCTGGAAAAGAGCAGTCTGCCGTCTTTTGCAATGATGCGGAAAACAAAGGAATCGTCAGGGAATTCAAAATCCAGAGCGTTGGTGTGCATGGACATCCTGCCCATGAGAAGAGGTATGTCCCTGTTATCCACAGCCTCTATCAGAGACGAGTCGTATACAACTCTGTTCAGGTTTGATTTAAGCACACGAGAAAGCTGAGATGTAAGAAATCTCTGATTATTTTCAACAATATAACCTTCCTGCCTCATGGCAGAGTTATATTCAAAGTAGCGCACGGTTATGTTTGAAACCGCGAAGAATACGCATACAGTTATGAGTACAATACTGACGTAAATAAATGTTTTCTGTTTAATGCCTTGGTTATATTCCATAGTGAAGTATAACCCGCGAAAGTTGACATTCAAATGAAAGTTGATAAAAAAGAGAGCGGCGTGCGTCTGATAAGCACGCCGCTGAAAGAGTTATTTCTTTTTGACTGTATAAACCAGCGCACTGGCGACAGCGATTGAAGAGTATGTACCTATTATGATACCGATGAGCAGTGTGAATGCGAAGCCGTTTATCACCTCTCCGCCGAAGAAATACAGCGCTATGACTGTAAGCAGCGTCAGGAAAGATGTAATTATCGTACGGCTGAGTGTTTCGTTTATGCTGAGGTTTATAAGGTCTCTAAAAGACATCTTGCCCTCTTTGTCCTCGTGCATCGTTTCCCTTATGCGGTCAAAAACGACGATAGTGTCGTTAAGCGAGTAACCCACAAGAGTAAGGATAGCCGCAACCACAGAGATAGATATCTCTTTTTCCATCAGGCTGAAAAAACCCATGGTGATTATAACGTCGTGGAACAGCGCAACTACCGCCGCCACGGAGAATATTATCTGGAATCTGAAAGCAACATAGATAAGGATACCTATCAGAGAGTAAAGAACTGCGTAAATAGCCATCTTTTTCAGTTCCTTACCAACCTGCGGACCAACCTGTTCAACCCTTTCAACCTCGAACTTGTTATCTTTCATCTTCTCCTGCAGTCCGAGTTTAATGGAGTCGGATACGTTTTTGAGGTCTTTGTCGTTCTTTACGACGCGGATAAGAACCTCTTCGTCGGTTCCGAAGTTCTGAATTATAGTTTCTCCGAGTTTCAGTTCATCCACAACAGAGCGGATAGCGTTCAGGTCGGGCGCTTTTTCAAACTTGACCTGGATTATTGAACCGCCTGCAAAGTCGATACCGTAGTTGAAACCCTTCGTTACCATTAGCGCTATGCTGATGGCAATGAGCAGTCCGGAAAAGGCAAAGAAATAATACGCTTTGCCCATGAAATCTATTTTTGTTCCTTGTTTTATCAATTGAAACATGTCTTGCTCCCTCCGGCTATATGCTCAGTGATTTGACATCTTTTTTGCCGAGGAAGGTCCAGAAGACCGCCTTAGTAACAAAGATAGCCGTGAAAAGGGAAGCCACGATACCGATTGAAAGCGTTATGGCGAAGCCCTTGATGGGGCCGGTGCCGAACTGGAACAGAACAATCGCAGCGATGATCGTTGTGATGTTCGCATCCATGATCGTTGAAAACGCTTTTTCGTAACCGTATTCCAGAGCGTTCAGCGGGGTTCTGCCCAGCCTCAGCTCTTCACGCACACGCTCGAAGATAAGCACGTTCGCGTCAACAGCCATACCCACGGTAAGGATTATACCTGCTATACCGGGAAGGGTGAGCGTTGCGCCGAACTGAGCCATAACCCCGAGGATGATCACAAAGTTTGTGAACAGTGCGATGTTCGCAACCCAGCCTGACCATCTGTAGTAGATACCCATGAACACAACGATAAGGACGAAGCCGATGGCTGATGCCTTAACTCCTGCGTTGATGGAGTCCTGACCGAGTGAGGGACCGACGGTTCTGTTCTCTTCGATTTTAACGGGAGCGGGCAGCGAACCTGCGCGAAGAACTATCGCGAGGTCTTTCGCTTCCTGCATGTTGGACATACCGTCGATATATGCGGAACCGCCGGGGATCTTTGACTTGATGACGGGCGCGCTGTACACGTTGTCGTCAAGAACTATCGCCATGCGTTTTCCGATGTTTTCTCCGGTAAGCTCTTCAAAGAGTTTGCTTCCTGCCGCATCGAGCTTAAACTCGACTATGGGCTGGCTGTATGTGTTTGAGAAGCTCACCTGTGCATCCGTAAGATAGTCCCCTGTGAGAACCACGTCCCGTTTCAGAACAAAAGGTATCTTGCTGACAGCGCCTGTGGCTTTGTCTGTGTGTTTCTGGTAAAGGATGATATCGTCAAAGGGAATGTTGCCGCTTGCCGCTTCCGCTTCGGAAACTGTGTCGTCAACCATATGGAAAGTAAGCTGTGCCGTTTTACCGATAAGGTTGATGGCGCGCTCAGGGTCTGTGATGCCGGGGAGCTGAACGACCACCTGATTGGTTCCCTGTCTCTGGATGATGGGTTCGGCAACGCCGAACTGGTCAACCCTGTTCCGGACAACCTCAAGCGACTGGTCGATAGCTGATTCCTTGATCTCTTTGACCGCTTTGGGGTCAAGGATATAGGAGAGTGTGTTCTCCTCGGAGATGCTGACATCCTGAAGAGTGTTATAGCTCTTGGCTATGACGTCTTTTGCCTTGTTAAAGTCTTCGGGGGTTTTAAGGGAGATGTTTATTTTTCCCCCGCTGGCTTTCTGTACATAATTAAAGTTTATTTTTTCGGCTGCAAGCTCTTTTCTGAGCTGTACAACGGTGTTGTCGATTTTGCCTTCGACAGCTTTGTCTGTGTCGACACCGAGTACAACGTGCATACCGCCCTGAAGGTCGAGACCGAGATTGATCTTGTCCTTAAGAGGGAACATTGAATAGAGCGACCAGGCGAGAAGAATTAAAATTACTGCCCAGCGGACTTTCAGGTTCATGTTTATTTTTTCTCCTGTTCGGTGACTTTCTGTGCTATGCCGTTTTTGGTGAGCTTAACGGTAACACCGTCTGCTATTTCAACCAGAAAAGTGTTATTGTCGAGAACTTTGGTCACTTTGCAATAGATACCGCCTCCGGTGATGAGTTCATCGCCGGCTTTTATGGCGTTCAGCATGTTCGCATGCTCTTTTTGTTTTTTCTGCTGAGGTCTGATAAGCAGGAAGTAGAATATACCGAATATCACGACCATCATAAGAAGAGGCGCGAAAGGGCTGCCCTGTGCTGTGGCTCCGTCTGCTGCATATGCGATACTATTGAACATTTATAGTCCTCCTTGGCTCATTTTTTCGAGCGTTTCTTTCATAAAGTTATCATAAACCCCTAACTTTATAGCATTTCTGGCACGTTTTACAAGTGAAAGATAGAAATGCAGGTTATGAATACTGTTAAGCCGAAGCCCAAGATACTCGCCTGCTTTGTGAAGATGGCGAAGGTATCCGCGGCTGAAATTGCGGCAGGTGTAGCATGAACATTCCGCGTCCACAGGTTCGTCGGAAAGCTCCCACTGCTTGTTTTTTATATGCACCTTGCCCGCCGATGTGAAGAGCATGGCGTTTCTTGCGTTTCTGGTGGGCATGACACAGTCGAACATATCCACACCGTATTTGATGCCATGCAGAAGATCCTGCGGAGTGCCGACACCCATAAGATATCTGGGCTTGTCCTTTGGCATATATTCAGTGGTGAAGGAGGTCGTCTCATACATGAGCGGTATCTCCTCGCCCACAGAAAGACCGCCGATGGCGAACCCTTCAAAATCTATTGATGTTATCTGTTCCGCGCTTATTCTGCGCATTTCCTTGTCTGTTCCGCCCTGTATAATGCCGAAAAGCGCCTGACGGTCATTGGTTTTCGCGGCCCGGCTGCGTATCGCCCAGCGGTAAGTCCGCTCGACTGATTTTCTCACATATTCCTTCTCAGCAGGGAGAGAAACACATTCGTCGAAAGCCATCATGATGTCGGCGCCGATGTTCTGCTGAATCTCTATGGAGCGCTCAGGGTTCAGAAACAGTCTGCTTCCGTCAAGGTGGCTGCGGAAATGCACCCCTTCGTCGGTTATCTTATTCATCTCTGCGAGACTGAAAACCTGAAATCCGCCGCTGTCGGTGAGTGTGGGTTTGTGCCATGAATTGAACTTTGCCAGTCCGCCGAATTTCGCCACCACTTCGTCGCCGGGACGCAGGTGCAGGTGATAAGTGTTGCCCAGAATTATCTGAGCGCCCATGTCGTCAAGCTCCTGCGGGCTGATGGTTTTTACGGAACCTACCGTGCCCACGGGCATGAATATCGGTGTTTCGATGATGCCGTGGGGCGTTGTTATGGTTCCTGCTCTGGCTCTTTGGTCCGTTTCTTCCAGTTTAAATGAAAACATTTATATCCTTTATATTTTCTCCCTCCTTTAACAAAGGAGGGCTGGGGTGGATTTTCATCCTGTTTAATGTAAATCCCCCTTAATCCCCCTTTTTCTAAGGGGGAGATAAAATCCAGTTATTCTATATACATAGCGTCCATGAGCCACGGTTTTTTCCCGTCCTGAGGAAAAAACCGCCAACGCAAGCCAAAGCAGAGCCTTGTCTTGCTCACGCGAGCGGGTCTAATCCTGAAACCTACTCTATATACATAGCATCGCCGTATGAAAAGAATTTATATTTTTTTTCGACGGCGTGTCTGTATGAATTCATTGTCAGGTCGTAACCTGCGAACATACTCACCAGCACCAGAAGCGTTGATTTCGGCAGGTGAAAGTTAGTTATCATGCGGTCAATAATCCTGAATTTATATCCGGGTTTGATGAAAAGGTTGGTATCGCCGCAGCCCGCCTTTATGCTGCCCTCTTCGTATGCCGATTCCAGTGCGCGTACCGCAGTGGTGCCGACTGCGACAAGCTGTCTGCCGTTTGCCCGCAGATGGTTTATCTCTTTTGCCGTTTCAGGCGAAATGTAATATTTTTCCCAGTGCATGTCGTGGTCTTCCAGATAGTCCGCCTTGACCGGTCTGAAAGTCCCTATGCCTATATTGAGGGTCAGTTCAAGTATCCTGACCCCTTTCTGTCTCAGTTTTTCGAGTATCTCTTCGGTAAAATGCAAGCCCGCCGTGGGTGCCGCAACGGATGCCTCGTCCGCGGAATATACCGTCTGATATCTGCTGGCGTCCGTTTCGGTGTCCTCTCTGTGTATGTACGGAGGCAGAGGAATATGCCCGAATCTGTGCATGATTTCCGACGGGTCGGTGCTGAAACGTACAAGACGTGTTCCGTCCTCCCGCATCTCTTCTATGACAGCGGAGGCATCAGGAAAATTCAGTTCCGTTCCCTGTTTAACGTTGCCTTTTGTCAGGCAGAGACAATGGTCATCTTCCAGTTTTTCCAGAACCAGAAGCTCAACCAGCCCGCCTGTGGGCTTTTTTGCATAAAGGCGCGCCTTCATGACGCGAGTGGAGTTCACCACCAGAAAGCAGTTTTCGTCTATCATTTCCGTGATGTCCGTGAACACACGGTCGGATATTGTGCCGTTCGCACGGCTTATATGCATCAGCCTCGATGTGCCTCGGGTCTCGGCAGGATTCTGAGCGATAAGCTCTTCCGGCAGGTTAAAGTCGTAATCCGTTACAGGTGTCTTAGATATTATCCGCAAGATATTTCTTAACCTTATCAGTGTCGTTGTCCATCAGGATACATTTTTTAGGCAGATCCTCCAGCTTTGATATTCCGGACGGAACCGAGGGTTTTACCCCTGCTGCCTTTTCGGCAACTTCCGGGAATTTTGCCGGATGTGCTGTTGAAAGGCAGATATAGTCCGCATCGTGGAATTCCAGAGCCGCGCCCACTCCGCATGCGGTGTGGGGGTCGAGGATATATTTGAATGTATTGTAGAAATACTGAATGACAGTTTCTGTCAGTATGTCGGATGCGCTGAAAGTGCCGAACAGCTTCTGAGTATCCTTTATTTCTTTGCCGGTGAAGGTGATTTTGCCTGTGGCTTTCAGCTCCGCCATTTTTTCGATAACTTTAACGCTGTTCTCATTATAAAGGTAATATAAAAAACGCTCGAAATTTGAAGCAATCTGAATGTCCATGCTGGGGCTGTGAGTTATCACAACGTCCTTTATGCTGTAGTCGCCGTCGTTTATGAAACGGGAAAGGATGTTGTTCGAGTTGGTGGCGAGGATGAGTTTGTCAATGTTCAGACCCATGCGCATGGCGAAATATCCGGCAAATATATTGCCGAAATTGCCTGTAGGGACGACGAAACGTATCTTTTCCGCGCCCTGTTCCTGCGCGCGGAAGTAGCCGTAGAAATAATAGACCACCTGCGCCAGAACCCGTGCCCAGTTTATTGAGTTCACCGCGCCGAGTTTATTCTGTTTTTTGAATTCAACGTCTGCAAAGATGGCTTTCACCATGTCCTGACAGTCGTCGAATGTACCGTTGACAGCAACGTTGAAGACGTTTTCGTCGGTGACGGAGGTCATCTGCATTTTCTGAACGCGGCTTACCCTGCCTTCGGGGTGGAGGATGAATATTTTTATGTTGTCTTTGCCGCGCACGCCGTAAATTGCCGCGGAACCTGTGTCGCCGCTTGTCGCGCCGATGATGTTCAGCTTTTCGCCGCGCTCTTTCAGAATATATTCAAACAGGTTGCCGAGAAGCTGGAGCGCAACGTCTTTGAACGCGAAGGTGGGACCGTGGAAAAGCTCCTGAACGAACAGTTCGCCTTTCTTTATAACGGGTGCAACTTCGGGAGTGTCGAAAGAAGCGTAGCTTCTGTCTATCAGCTCTTTAAGGTCGCTTGCAGGGATGTCGTCCGCGAACCTGCTCAATACCGCATATGCAAGTTCGGGATACGTCATTTTTGACATTGCTTTAAGTTCGTCTTTGGTCAGGGCGGGTATCTTCTCAGGGAGAAGAAGCCCTCCGTCTTCCGCCAGACCCATCATGACGGCATCCTTGAAACCGACCGGTGTAGTTTTTCCTCTTGTGCTGATATATCTCATCTTTGCCTCTTCCGGTGAAAAAACAGGGGGCATAAAGCCCCCTTTTCAGATTATTTCGTTTTGAAAAAATTAAACAAGTTCAAGCTGAGAGAAGAAGTAAGCTATCTCCTGTGCAGCAGTTTCGGGAGCGTCGGAACCGTGAGTTGCGTTGTTGTCGATGCTTTCGCCGAATTCCTTTCTAAGTGTGCCTTCTGCCGCGTCTTTGGGGTTTGTTGCGCCCATAAGGTCGCGCCAGCCTTTGATGGCGTTGTCTTTTTCAAGAACCATAACTATGCAGGGGGCGCTGCACATAAAGCTTGTAAGGTCGTTGAAGAAGGGACGTGCAGAGTGAACGGCATAGAAGCCTTCGGCTTCAGCCTTTGTCATATGCATTTTTTTCAGACCTACTATTTTGAAGCCCACTTTTTCAATTCTGCTGATGATTGCGCCTGCATTGCCTTTTGCAGTTGCGTCGGGTTTGATGATTGCGAATGTTCTTTCCATCATTAATCCTCTTGGTTTGTTGTTTTATTTGTGCATGTATGCTCTAGCATAAGTTATAAAGATATGCAATTTTTTTCGGGCTTCGCACAAAAAAGCGAAAAAATATGAGACTGCTTCAGGCGTAAGCCTTCGCAGAGACGTCTCTGCGTGGAACTGGAGCGACGCGGCAGTCTGTCTTTTACTTAAGGTAGCCTTTCACCGTTTCTTCCAGTTTATGCCTTTCTATACCCATTGTTGTGAACGCGCTGTCTTCCGGGCAGACGTTCCCTTCGGTGAGCATGATGAACTGATCTTTCGTTATGGGGAACCAGTCGGTCTTGCCGAACATGCCTATCGCAGCTTTGATGAATACCTCGGGTACCGGAAGCAAAAGGTGGCTTTTGCCCAGCACACGGCTTATCATTTGCAGAAGTTCCTTATAGGTCACGGCGTCAGGTCCGCAAAGACTGTATGTCTTTCCTATGGTCTCAGGCGTTTCGATAGCTTTAACGAAGCAGTCCGCCACGTCCTGAACGTATATCGGCTGCATCGGATATGAACCGTTGCCGAAATAGCTGAAAACAGGCGTTTTTTTCATGTAACCGGCAAGCATGTTTATGAAGGTGTCCTGCGGACCGTATATGAGCGACGGGCGGAATATGGTATAGTCCAGCCCTTTGGTCATTACGGCGTTTTCGCCGCGGCATTTGGTTATGTGGTACATGCTCACAGCGTTTTCCCGTGTGCCGTTGGCTGACATGTGGATGAAGCGTTTAACTCCGCACTCCGCCGCCGCCGAAGCTACGTTTTCGGATGCGCGGGTGTGCATGTTCTCAAAGGTTACCCACTTGCGCGGGAACTCGCGGATTATCCCGACAAGATGAATGACCGCATCCATTCCATGCATCGCCTTCGTCAGGCTGACATGGTCAAGCACGTCTCCGTAAAGCTCCACCGCTGGGTGTTTAAGCTTTTTTTCGCTGCCTCTGCGTATGAGGGCATAGGGTGTGTATCCGTGTCTGTTCAGCGATTCGATGACCGCGTTGCCGACGAAGCCTGTGGCTCCTGTTATCAGTACCTTTTTCATATGACATGCTCCTTTTTGAAACTGAAGAAACCTGTCCTGCTGACAATTATATGGTCTGCCATGACTATATCCAGCGCGCCAAGCGCCTTTATAAGCTTGTCTGTGAGGGTTATGTCCTCTTCCGAAGGGTTAAGACCGCCCGCCGGATGATTGTGCGCCACGATAACGAAGCTTGCCTTTTTTTTCAGTGCCTCTTCCGCTATCTCGCGCGGGTAAACAGAGAGTCTGTCCACTGTCCCTTTGAAAAAGGTCTTGTAGCCAAGAAGCTTTTTGTTCACATCCATGAACAGTGCAAAGAACTGTTCCTTCTGTTCGTATCCAATGCGGAAACGGAGGAAGGATGCCGCCTTTTCCGGATTGTCGATTGTCACCGACTCCAGTTCTATCTCTTCGTAGCTTATGCGGGAATAGAGTTCTTTCAGCACGGAGAAGAAGAATTTCGCCTCGTCCCCCAGCCCCTCCACGTCTGCCATGGAATATCCCGCAACGCCGCTTATGCCGCCTGCTTTTTCTATAAGAGCCTTCGCCTGAGGTTTAACGTCTCTGCCGCGAATCACATATCCGAGCAAAAGTTCTATAACTTCATAGTCATACAGAGATTCAGGCTCTTTTGAAAACCTCTGTTTGAGCCTTTGTCTATGTCCGGTGTAATGTTCTTTCATAAGGTAAATATATCATAAACGGGTTAAAAGTGTAAATGAAAGAGACTGCTTTAGCTCATTGCAAGCCGCTCGTTCAGCCTGCGTCTGGTGTTGCAAGCTCCTCGCAGAGACTTTTTTTGTCTTCGCGAGGAGCATACGCGACGACGCGACCTCGCATTTTCCTGACTGATGACAAAGAGGAGAAAAGACTAGATTGCGTCGCTTTATTCGACAAATAGTTTAAAGTGGAATCATTCAGCCTTCGGCTAGTGCTCGCAAAGACGGAAAGAAAAACCTGTCTCTGCGAGGGCTTAGCCCGAAGCAGTCTAATGTTTCTGTATGAATCTTTAGATTGTCAACAACCTGGCGCGTGTTTATCCCGCTTTTTGCGTTGTCAAAAAATGACAGGAAGTCATTTTTGGGTTGGATATAAAGACACATGGATGTGTCTCACGGAGTGAATTTTGGCATTTTATGACAAAAATTTATGAAGTGTGAGCAAAGTGCGTGTTTATCCCGCGTTTTGCGTTGCTCAAAAATGACAGGAAGTCATTTTTGGGTTGGATATAAAGACACATGGATGTGTCTCACGGAGTGAATTTTGGCATTTTATGACAAAAATTTATGAAGTGTGAGCAAAGTGCGTGTTTATCCCGCGTTTTGCGTTGCTCAAAAATGACAGGAAGTCATTTTTGGGTTGGTATTTAAAAACGTTTCTTGCTTTTTGCCGTCAATTTAATATTATCATGTGGGAGGTGAGGATATGTTCGGACTTGGATTCGGTGAAATAATTTTGATTCTTGCCATCGCACTGGTGGTTGTCGGGCCTAAAAAACTGCCCGAAATAGCGAAGGGACTTGGAAAAGCATACGGAGAATTCAGAAAATACATGAATGAATTCAAAGATGCGGTTAACGTCGGTATCGACGAAGTTGAAAAACCCAAACCCTCTCCCGCTCAGAAAGTTTACGAAGAACATTACAAAGACACAGTAAAAGATGAACCCTCTACTGTCGATGCTGAACCGGTAAAGGCGGAACCTGCGAAAGAGGAGCCTGCGAAGGCGGAGGAGAAGAAACAGGATGCCTAACGAGAAAGAAACGGGCGTTGAAGCAAAACAGCCCCTTATGGAACATCTGGAGGAGCTCAGAAAAAGGCTCATTCGTGTATTTATAATCGTTGTAATAGTTTTCAGTGTTGTTTACAGCAACAGCAAGATATTTATGGATTTTGTAACAGCTCCGGTGATTGAGGTTCTGCCCGCACATGCCAGCCTTTCTATGATAAAGATAACAGAGGGATTTTTCGTGGAGCTTAAGCTCTGTGCAGTTGTTGCGGTCTTTTTCAGTATGCCCGCAATATTCTATGAACTCTGGAAATTCATTGCTCCCGGGCTTTACGCACAGGAGAAGAAGTACATCGTCTCCTTCGTAATATCAGCCACCCTGCTTTTCATCGGCGGTGCGGCGTTCGCATATTACGGCGCGTTTCCGTTCGGCTTCAAATTTTTCCTCAGCTATGCGCAGGGAGATATAACCGCTACGCTTTCGCTGCAGGAATACCTCGGCTTTTTTACGAAGATGATAATGGCGTTCGGATTTGTTTTTGAAATGCCCGTTTTCACCTTCTTTCTGGCAAAGATGGGATTTCTGACATCAGGAATGATGAATAAATACAGAAAATATTCCTATCTCGGGATATTCATCATCGCGGCGATACTTACGCCGCCAGACGTATTTTCGCAGATGATGATGGCTTGCCCTATGATGATATTGTACGAAGTTAGCGTCTTTGTTGCTAAAATTTTCGGACGCAAACGTGAGATCAAAGAGGAAGATGTCTACGCCTAATATAGTTGATAAATTCGGCAGAGAGATAAGATATCTCAGGATATCCATCACAGACAGGTGCAATTTCAGATGCAAATACTGTATGCCGATACACGATTTTAACTTCATCCCGCATCCGAACATCCTTTCGTACGAAGAGATGATGCTCGCTGTGGAGGTGTTTGTCGAGCTTGGCGTCCGCAAGGTGCGCGTTACCGGCGGTGAACCGCTTGTGCGCCGCGGTGTCGACGTTTTTCTGGCAAAGGTCGGAAAGCTCGAGGGTATAGAAGAGGTGACCATCACCACAAACGGCTCGCTGCTGAAACGTCATGCAGACGATATAAAGGCAGCAGGTATAAAGCGGATAAACGTCAGCCTTGATTCACTGCGCGAGGACAGATATGCCTCTATCACAGGCGGATTCGGTATGGCACAGATACTGGACGGCATTAAATATGCCAAAAGTATCGGACTTGGCGTTAAAACAAACACGGTCGCCATAAAGAATTTCAACCACGACGAGATACTGGATTTCTGCGAATTCGCGGTGAAGAACGACATCAACGTCCGTTTCATCGAGTTCATGCCTGTGGGCAACTTTGAGGAATGGAAGGATACGGGACCCATCACCGGAAAAGAGATACTGGATATCATCGGCACAAAATACAAATATGAACAGATTCAGAAAGAGAAGCTCTCGGGTCCGGCAGTCAATTATAAACTGTCCAACGGTGCCAGAATAGGCATCATAACGCCCATCTCTAACCACTTCTGCGCCGACTGCGACAAACTGCGCATTACAGCGGACGGAAAACTCCGCCCCTGCCTGCTTTCCGATGCGGAGATAGACCTTATGCCCGCTATCAGAAGCGGAGACAGGGAGGCTGTGCGCAAAGAGATAATCAACGGACTGCGCCTGAAAGAGAAAGAGCACCATCTGATGTCGGAGCACAGGGATGAGGGATTCAAACGCACAATGTCCAAAATCGGCGGATAATTTCAGGCTTGCCTGCGGAGAGTCTGCCATTGACATAACTCTGCCGAAATCGGCGGAGATGATAAAAGCTGAGAAACGCATGACCGCCATGACTGACGGACAGATAAAAGACGTTCTGTCCGCTGACGGCGTCATGTCCCCGAACCTGTACGAAACTATAGAAGATGCAGAAAAGATACTCGTCATCCTGCCCGATGCCACAAGAAAATCCGGCGCTGAAAAGATTCTGCCTGAACTGACAGCGTATGCGAGAGAAAAGGGCAAAGAGCTTGACTTCATCATAGCTGTCGGCACGCACAGACAGCCAACCGAAGCCGAACTCAGAAAGATAATGACACCTGAAATATATGAAAAATATTCAGGAAACATACTTCGCCACGACAGCGAGAACTATGCCGATATGGATTTTTACGGCATAACGAAGCGTAAGACCACGGTTCTTCTGAACAAAGCATACAGACTTCACGACACCATCATAACTGTAGGTTCCGTCAGTTACCACTACTTCGCAGGCTACGGCGGCGGACGAAAGCTCATTTTTCCGGGTCTCGGCGGACATAAGGCTATAACGGCAAACCATAAGCTTGCCATAGACCCCGTCGAAAAGAAGCGCCACATCAATGCCGTTACAGGCAACCTCAGAAACAATCCGGTACACGACGACCTTGTGGAAGCTGTGATGATAGCCCGTTCGGGTCACAACTTCTACGCGGTGAACACGATTCTCACGGAGGACGGACAGATAGCCGACATGGTGTGCGGCGATCTTTTTATGTCCCACATTGAGGCGTGTAACAGGCTGGATTCCTATTGCCTTTACGAAGCTGAAGAAAAATTCGACCTGCTGTTTGTCAGCGCAGGCGGATACCCTAAAGATATAAATATGATACAGTCCCAGAAATATCTGGACAGAGTTCTCCCTCTGGTGAAAGAGGGTGGGCGGATAGTGTTTTTTGCCAAATGTCCCGACGGCTACGGAAATAAATTCTTCGAGGATTTTTTTGATGTGAAGCTCAGTTCGGATATGCTCAAAGGGCTTATGGACGACTATAAGATAAACCGCCAGACGGCTTTCAATCTTAAAAGCAATCTGGAAAAGTTTGAAGTGTATCTTTATTCAGATTTTTCAGAAACCGACTGCGAACGCATGGGCTTCGTGAAGTTCGCAGACCTCTCAGGCTTGGCAAACCTCGCAGCAGGTGCCGACAGAATAGGTTTTGTTCCTTACCCGTCAGATTTATTCGTTAAATAAATTTTGTCTTCGCGAGGAGTATTGCGACGACGCGACCTTATCCGCAGGCTATGCGTGGAAGACTGTTTCGCTTATTATTCGGCAATTAAATATAAGTAGACTCATTCAGCCTTCGGCTAGTGCTCGCAGAGACAGTCAGTATGAGTTAATATTCGTACCCGCCGCGAAAGGAAAATCTTCGGGTTTAAAGCCTTCGATTTCAGTGAACAGTATCGTGCCGCTGCCGCAGGCTATCTCTATGCCGTCGTCGGATATGTTGAGAACAGTCCCGACGTCTCCGTAATCACCCTGCCATTTCTCCGGTTTTGCCCGCCAGACAACGTATCTTTGCCCTCCCGAAAGGAAATAAGCCCCGAAATACGGGTGGCTGTATGCGCGTATATGATTGTAAAGACTGAAAGAATCCCTGTTGAAGTCTATAAGTGCGTCCCGCGTGCGTTTCCTTTGCATGTAAAATGCCGCGGCATCGTTCTGAGGAACGGGTGTAAAGCCGTCAATCCCTTTGATATAAAGAGCTTTTATGAATTCCGCACAGGTAACTGCGTACTTTGCAATGAAGTCTTCGGGGTAATCCTCGAAACCAATTCGTAACGGCGTTTTATAAATCACGTCGCCGCCGTCGATCTTTTCCCCACGAAGGTAAAAAGATGCACCGCTGACTGCCACGCCGCGCTCAAACTGCTCCGTAACGGCACTGTAACCCCTGTACAGCGGGAGTTGTGAGGGATGAGCATATATGACGGGAAACTCCGCACCGTCAAAGAAATCTTTGGTGAAATCCACGCATACCGGAAGTCCGATATCTCCGAGGATGTCCTCCGACTCCGAAAAATTATTTGAGCTGAGGTAAGTTATTATAAAGTCTTTTTCAAACCTTTCAAAGCCGCATGCAAGACCAGTGCGCTGGAAACCTCTGGTGTAGGTTACAACACGGGGGAAAAGTCCTTCAGATTTCAGGTCTTCCAGAAGCATCACGCCTGTGACATTAGCTGTGAACAGGGTTATGTTCATGTATTTTTCCGCCTCACGATGAATGTGATACCTAAAATTAAGATAACAATTGTTATGACATATATGTACATATAAGACGGTTCCGCATCGCTGTAAAGCTTTAAGCTTTCGCCTGTGTTCAAGGCTCCTATGCCTTGGAAGGTATTGTCATGATATATTGAATCTATTGCGCGCACCGCTTTTCCGCCGGAGGTCACCTCTGCGTGGAGGTTCTCCTGTGCCGGCAGGTCAGGCCCAATGAACTGAACGTAATATGCCGCTCTCACAGGCTGCGGCACATCGCCTGTTCTGGAGGCAATGCTGAATCCTTTCAGCGGGGCTTTCATTTCATATGCCGTATAGAAGCATCCGTTCCCGTCGGGCATAAATCCTTTTTCTGGGTCGGGCGACCACCCGCATACCGTTTCTTTTATCTCAAAGGACGAGCGTTCGTGTATTACGTTTATATCCAGTGTTCCCAAAGCCGATGCGTTAAGGGAGAAAAGGAATGTCAGAAAAAAAATCGTATTTTTCATGATATTAAACCCCGAAAATTATAGAACATTGCAACCGTTTTAATGATATCAAAAAAATCAGACAGTTTCCACCAGAGCATAAGTTCATCTTTGTTTAACCGCCGATAAGGCTTAAATCAGCGTAGTTTAGGCTTGTTAATAGATTGTGCGCCTGCTGTTTTTACACTCGGCAAAATCTAACAAAATTATAGACATGGATTTATAATTGTGTTATACGAAATTGTATACAGTATACCATTGGCGTATTAGTGCATGTCAGTGCATAAAGATAAATTTCCGTGGAGTGTGTAATGGCACAAGTTTGCTACGGGTACTATAAGGATACCAAAATAGACAACAGAGGAAAAGACAGGTCTGATTGGACGGACTCTCCGTTCAAAACGCCTGACGAGTACAGGGACAAACCGCTTAAGGTCTTTATAGACTGGGACGGTTTCCTTGTTTTTGACGAAAATGCAGATATTCTCGCGGCTCTTGCCAACTATATGCTTGAAATCAGCGGTCACGGCTGCTGCGGACGCTGCTTTCCGGGCAGGGTCGGAACACGTCTTCTTGCCGAACAGCTTATGAAGATGAGAGCGGGTGCCTGCGAAAACTCCGACATCGAAAAAACGGTGGAAATGGCGGAGTCAATATTCAATTCCGCGAAATGTACGGTAGCCCCCACATCCACCATCCCCGTTAGACTTTTCCTGACACACTTTAAAGATCAGATAACAAAACAGGTGAACAAGGACGGAATGGAGTTCTACCGCAAGGTAACGGCACCCTGCACGGCAGGATGCCCCGCGAACGTACAGATTCCGGAGTTCATTGAACAGATAAAAGATCACAGATATATGGAAGCGCTGGCGACAATCCGCGAGACCATGCCCCTTCCGGGCGTATGCGGACGCGTCTGCCCCCACCCCTGCGAGGCGAACTGCCGCAGAGGGCTTGTTGACGATACACCCGTCAGCATCATGGTTCTCAAACGCGCACCATGGGATTTTGAATATTACAATAACAAGACTCCGAAACTGCCCGAAAAAGCAGCTGACAAAGGCAAAAAAGTCGGTATCGTGGGCGCCGGTCCCGCAGGGCTTACTGCGGCTTACTACCTTGCTCTTATGGGCTATTCGGTGAAGATATACGAATGGATGCAGGAACCCGGCGGTATGGTGGCTCTCGGTATCCCGGATTACAGACAGCCCCGCCACCTTCTGCGCCGCGAAGTTGACATCATAAAATCGCTGGGCGTTGAGATTGAATACGGCAAAAAGCTGGGCGATGAAAAAGACGACATCACAATTGAATATATGAAAAAGAATTACGACGCTGTTCTGCTCACCATCGGTGCATGGAAATCGAGAGATATGGGTATCGAGGGTGAAAAAGAGGGATACAGCGGAGTCTTCGCAAGCGGTATCGGCTTCCTCCGCGAACAGGCAGAGGGCAAGGATACGGGCGTTAAGGGCAAAAAAGTTGTTGTAGTGGGCGGCGGTAACACTGCCATCGACTGCGTGCGCGTTGCCCTGCGCGAAGGTTCTGCCGACGTTAACCTCGTTTACAGACGTTCCCGCGCTGAAATGCCTGCGGAACCATGGGAAATAGACGACGCTATGGAAGAGGGCGTTAACTTCCACTTCCTCTGGAACCCCACAAAGGTAATAGCCGAAAACGGCAAGGTTGTCGGCGTTGAGGTTGTGGAGATGGTTCTGGGCGAACCGGACGAATCCGGCAGACGCAAACCGGAACCGAAAGCAGGATCTGAAAAAATAATACCCTGCGATGTCATTATTCCTGCTATCGGTCAGTTCACCGACCTGACCTTCCTCACGGAAAAAGAGGGGATCGCAGTTACGAAATGGAACACGTTCAAGGTCAGAGACGACCTTTACGATACCACCGACCCGAAGATATTCTCCGCAGGCGACTGCGAATGGGGTCCCATGACGGTTGTTAAGGCTATCGGCGCTGCCCGCTGGTCTGCGCTGATGATAGACCGTTTCCTCGAATCAGGAGCACCCTACCTTACGGAGCAGGAAACACTTGAGGTTTCGCTCTATAAGAACAAGGTGTTCGACAAGGCGGAAAAGGTCTGCGAACTTGAGACACCCACAATTCACAGGACGCATCAGGCAAAAATGTCGGGCGAGGCAAGACGCAACAACTATGAAGAGGTGGAGAGATCCTTCACACTTCAGCAGGCTTATGACGAGGCTACCAGATGTCTTCGCTGTGTGCGGATGGCAATGGTCGGTCTGGGAACGAAATAAGGCGGAGCGGACAAAATGGCTGAAATTATCATAAATAACAAACCCTATTCTTTCAGCGAGGGCGAGTCCATTCTCGATGTGGCAAGCAGAAACGGGATAAAGATTCCCACCCTGTGCTACCTGAAAGACATCACCCCCACTGGAGCCTGCAGACTTTGTCTTGTTGAAGTGGACGGAGCCGACAGACTTCAGGCGGCCTGCGTGACATATGCAATGGACGGAATGAAGATAGACACCGAAAACGAGAGAGTATGGGCGAACAGAAAGCAGATGCTTGATTTCATACTCATAAAGCACCCGCTGGACTGCCCCGTATGCGACAAGGCAGGCGAGTGCGAACTCCAGAACACCGCTTATGAATTCGGTATGATGGAAGAAATAGTCACATCAGACAAGCCGAAAGACCCGGTGGTTAAATGGAACAAAATAGTCTATAACCAGAACCTCTGCGTTCTGTGTGAAAAATGTATAAAATCCTGTCACGAAATGACGGGATGTTCCGCTCTTAAGATGGAGGACAGGGGATTTTTCAACCACGTCACTCCTTCAAAGGGCGACACTCTGAAATGCGATTTCTGCGGAACCTGCATCGACAGATGCCCAGTGGGCGCTCTTCTGGATGCACAGTTTCACCATGCCGCAAGAGTATGGGATCTGGAAAACACTGTTACATCCTCCGTTTTCTCCCCATGCGGCGAACAGGTTGAATACGGCACTATGAACGGACAGATAATGCGCGCCACCGCTGTGGGCAGCGGACAGATATCATCATCCGACAGATTCGCTTATAAATATCTGGATGCCGATTCCCGCGCACTTAACCCCGCCATCAACGGAAAAGATACAAACTGGGATGAAGTAACAGCTCTTCTTAAAGGTAAAATAACCGGACTGAAAGGTTCTGAGGTTGCTCTCATCGCATCCGCGTCGCTCACAAACGAGGCGTACGCGGCATATAAAAAACTCATGACGTCGATCGGTTCTTCAAATTATGTGTCTGAAACTGACCTTTACTACGGCGGTTTCTACGCAAAATATGCCGAAAAATTCGGCACAATGGAAAACATAGGCACTCTTGACGACGTTGCTGAAAGCGACATGGTATTTGTTATCGGCGCCGACTTCCGCAGAGAATGTGTCGGCGTTAAGCATAAAGTTATGAGCGCGGTCATCAAAAACAACGCTCTGCTCTATACTGTCGGCACAAGAAAATATGAATACGATTCGTTCGTTGCGAAATCGTTTATGGCTGAATACGGTGACTTCGCAGGCGCACTGGAACTTGTGAAACAGGACGCGCCAGCTCCGAAAGCCTCATCAAACCCTAAGGTCATAGAGGTTGAAAACGACCCCGACAGATACATCCCCGTACACCTTGCCAAAGCGAAAAAGGTAACAGTGATAATCGGTAACGAATATATGCAGTCAGGCTCTCCCGCTGAAGCTGTTCTTGCTTTCTGTGATTTCATAGGTCAGGAGAAGCTGAAATCCGTCATAGTGCTTAACGATCAGGTTAACCATATGGGTGCCATTGTTGCGGGATTCATGGGCGGATACACTGCGAAACAGCTTGAATCAGACCTTAACGCCGGAAAGATAAAACTGCTCATCAGCGCCGGATTTAACGGTGTGAAGAGCTGTCCCCATGCTAAAAGCCTTGAAGCGGCATTCAGCAAAGCCGGAACTTTTGTTGCGGCCGACCTGTTCAAAGACGGTTCAGCTAAAAACGCTCAGGTTATTCTCGGCGTGAAAGACAGCCTTGAGACTGTTGGAACCTTCACAACTCTGGACGGCAGACTTGTTCCTGTTAACCGCGTTGTAATGGCGAAAGGCACTCAGAAAACACACGTTCAGACTGCGGCGTATCTCGGCGAGATAATCGGTTCCGAAGTGAACTCGTGTGCTTACGAAACATTTAAAAGCGAAGTGGCACCTATCTTCGGCGCACAGGATATGGATATGGGCGAAGTTGACGGGCACGTTGCGAAAGTTAAGACGAACAAATGGGAAAAGACGGCATACACCTATGCGAAACCCGCAGAGAAAGAGTGCATTATGCCTGTTAACCCCAGATATCATACGAACATAATGACTGCGAAGTCATATCTTCCCGCCACAGAGGAGCACAGGGAATTCCACTTTCCTGTTGTTGCGGAAAAGGTCACTTCCGCCGAATGTGCGGACATCGCGAAAGGTGTTCTCTGTGTAACGAAGGAATTCTGATAATTCTTTGAAATCAATCATTAAAGCCGGTCTTGTGCCGGCTTCTGGTTGTTGACAAACTACAGATTCATACAAAACCATTAGACTGCTTCGGGCTAAAGCCCTCGCAGAGACTTTTTTCGTCTTCGCGAGGAGCACTAGAGCATATCACGAAATAATTAACGTATATTATGATTTGTTCGATATATTATGAATGAAACATGCAAGCAAAGATACCCGACAGCGAGCCTTGGCTGCATATGAACAAG
>JBFWLW010000018.1:0-43693 GCA_050251945.1 Deferribacterales bacterium
TTCTTCGGGGGTAAACTCACGTTCGAGCATGAACTCTCTCCTTTAAATTTAGTGTATACGAAAAAAAGCCCTTTAGCTATTCGCTAAGGGGCTTTTTATTAGTGTCCTAATTTAAGGATACAGTTCAGAGAACCGCAGGGCTTTTTTAACTTTAGACTTTATAAACCGCTTACTGTGCAGCTTTTGCGGCTTTCGCCAGCTCGATGCCTGCGCTGATAGCGTTTTTATTGAGTTCTTCAGTACCTTTGGGAACTCTGGAAAGAACCGCTTTTTCGAGAGTTTCAGGTTTAACAAAACCGCATATCTCGTTAAGCGCACCAAGAGTTACCACGTTTGCAACCATCGCTTTGCCCACTTTTTCAGCGGCTGTGCGGATGATAGGCATCATGTATACTTTCCAGTTGCCTTTAGGGGCAGTTTTAACCATAAGGTCATCCAGAATGAGGATGCCGCCGTCTACAAGGTCTTTGGAGTATTTGTCTGCCGCTTCCTGAGTAAGGGCGACCAGAACGTCGGGAGCCATTACTTTCGGATAGTAGATTTCCTCATCGCTGATAATAACTTCCGCTTTGGAAGCACCACCGCGCGCCTCAGGTCCGTAAGACTGAGACTGGATGGCTTTTTTGCCTTCAATAACGGATGCGCCGGCTGCGAGGATGATACCTGCCGTGATCATACCCTGACCGCCTGAACCGCTGAGTCTGATTTGATGTCTAGCCATTATATCACCTCTTAGCTCAGCCCGACGTTAGCATCGTATGCTTCAACGTATTCGGGCTTGTCAACGTCGTGCAGAACACCGATAGGGAATTTGCCTGCTTTTTCTTCATCAGACATTTTTTCCCACTGGGCAACTGCCACTGAGTGTTCTTTCTGCCATTCGATCATACCTGCGGGGCTTGCAAGTTTGTTTTTACGTCCGTAGCCTGTGGGGCATCCGGCGATGATCTCAACAATAGAGAAACCTTTGTGTTCAAGAGCCTGTTTCATCAGTTTTTCCATAGGGACAGCGTGGTAAGTTGTTGTTCTTGCAACAAATGTAGCACCTGCACCTATAGCCAGATGAGCGATGTCGAACTGGTTGTCGGAGTTGCCGTAAGGAGCAGTAGTCGCACGTGCGCCTTTAGGCGTTGTGGGCGAATACTGACCGCCGGTCATACCGTAGATGAAGTTATTGAACACGAAGCATGTGATGTTAATGTTGCGACGGCAAGCGTGGATAAAGTGGTTTCCGCCGATAGCCGTCATGTCGCCGTCACCGCCCATAGCGATAACATTGAGTTTGGGGTTCGCAACTTTAACGCCTGTTGCGAAAGCAAGAGAACGTCCGTGAGTTGTGTGGAGCGTGTTGAAATCCACATAACCGGGCAGACGTGAAGCGCAACCGATACCGGATGTCATAACGACATCGTCTTTTTCCCAGCCTATGCTGTCGATTGCTCTTATCATAGATTTCATAATGATACCATAGCCGCAGCCGGGGCACCAGATATGAGGAATTTTACCTTTTCTGAGGTATTTGCTGTAATCGTAGGACATTATTTACCCCCCTTGATTTTGTTGAGGATGGTAATAGGGTTGATGGGTTCTGAATCTATCTGGAATATTCCTTCAACTTCAGGAGAGCCTTTCAGCACTCTTTCAACTTCCAGTGCTGTCTGTCCAAGGTTCATTTCGGGCACGATCACTCTCTTCACTTTACCTTTGTATTTTACAAGGTGTTTTTCAGGGAAAGGCCAGATTGTAAGGGGTCTGAAAAGACCGACTTTAATGCCTTCCGCTCTTGCCATTTTAACAGCTTCTTTTGCAGAACGAGCAGTTGAGCCGAATGCAAAGATAAGTATTTCTGCATCGTCACACATCATCTCATCCACAACAACAATTTCATCATAGTTGTCGTCAACTTTTTTCTGCTGGCGGATTTCGTCAGCCTGAGCCAGTTTACCGTCGTTTGAAGGGAAACCGTCGGGAAGGTGGTTAAGACCTGTTATGTGATAGCGATAGCCTGAACCGAAATCGGCCATGGGAGCTACGCCGTCAGCTTCGGGTTTGTAGGGCAGATAATCTTTGGGGTCGCAAGTGGGACGCTTGCGGTCAACAACTGTAAGTTCGCCGGGTTCGGGCATCTCAACTGCCTCTCTCATGTGACCGATGATCTCATCTGTAAGAAGGATAACGGGCATACGATATTTTTCAGCAAGGTTGAAAGCTCTTACGGTTTCGTTGAGCTGTTCCTGTACAGTTGAAGGTGTCAGAGCGATACAGGGGTGGTCTCCGTGTGTACCCCAGCGTGCCTGCATAACATCAGACTGTCCGGGACCTGTGGGAAGACCTGTTGAGGGTCCGCCTCTCATAACGTTAACAATAACGCAGGGAATCTCGGTCAGGTAACCATAACCAAGGTTCTCCATTTTAAGGCTCATACCGGGACCGGATGTAGCGGTCAGTGATTTTTTTCCGGCTATAGAGCCGCCAAGAGTCGCTGCCATAGCAGCAAGCTCGTCTTCCATTTGGATAAATCTTCCGCCCAGCTTGGGCAGTCTCGCAGCAAGTATCTCTGCGACTTCAGTGGAAGGTGTGATAGGATAGCCGGCATAAAAACGGCAGCCAGCATAAAGAGCACCTTCACATACAGCCTCATTCCCCTGAAGGAACTTTACTTGTTTAGCCACAAATTCCTCCTAATATTATTTCTTGTATACTTCGATAGCAAAATCAGGACATCTAAGCTCGCACTGCATGCAGGCGATACACTTGTCGAGATCTTTTACGGCGGCCTTGAAATCTTTCATTTCAAGGGCGTCAACAGGGCAAAGTTCCACGCAAATCTCGCAGCCTTTGCAGAGATTGACGTAAATTTCAATTTTTTCTGCCTTAGCCATTTACCTCTCCTTATAAACTTTCAGAATTTTCCCGTCCTGGGAAAATTCTGCTATCGCTACAATCGGTAAAACCTCATTCCGCTCACGCTCCGATCGCTCAGCAGGTAAAACCTGCCTCACTCACTCCGCGAACTTCATCCTGAAGTTCTATCTGCAATCTATTCCATTCTATCCCGCTCTGCTCGTTCAACGGGTAAAACCCGTTTCCCTCACTCCGCAGACTTCTTTCTGAAGCCTTGAGATTGCTTCGTCACTACGTTCCTCGCAAAGACGAACAATGTTCCGTCTTCGCGAACCCTGAAAAGGTGAAGCGATCTCATCACATTTAATATCAAATCCACCACGCCCCTCCTTTTCTAAAGGAGCGGGAGAAAAACCTTGAGATTGCTTCGTCACATTGTTCCTCGTAAAGACGAACAATGTTCCGTCTTCGCGAACCCTGAAAGGGTGAAGCGATCTCTCTTCCCTATTTTCCCAGAACCTCGGCAACCTTCTTGCCGATATCCGCAGGGGAGTTAACAACGTGGACGCCGCATTTTTCAAGCGCTTCCATCTTCGCAGCGGCAGTGTCGTCGCCGCCGGAGATTATAGCTCCCGCGTGTCCCATTCTCTTACCCTTCGGTGCTGTCTGTCCCGCAATAAAGCTGACTACAGGTTTGGAAAAATTCTGTTTTATCCACTCGCCCGCTTTAACCTCTGCCTGCCCGCCTATCTCGCCGATAAGCACAACACACTCGGTCTGGGCGTCATATTCAAACATCTCAAGCAGGTCTATGTATTTAAGCCCGATGATGGGGTCGCCGCCAATGCCTATGCATGTTGACTGACCGAACCCGAAAGAGCTGACCTGTTTAACAGCTTCATATGTAAGGGTGCCCGATTTGCTTATGATACCCACCGTACCGGGAGCGTGAATCTCGCCCGGCATGATGCCCATTTTACACTCACCCGGGGTGATGACACCGGGGCAGTTGGGACCGACAAGCATCGTACGGGAACCGCCTGTTTTCATCATTCTCTTGACCTTGAGCATATCCTTAACGGGTATGCCTTCGGTGATGCACACGCAAAGGTCGAGGTTAGCGTCCACAGCTTCCATAACTGAATCTGCTGCAAATGCCGGCGGAACATAAACTATCGAAGCGTTGCATCCAGTCTTTCTCACCGCTTCCATCATAGTGTCGAAAACGGGAGTTCCGTCCACTTCCATGCCACCCTTGCCCGGCACAACGCCCGCAACAATATTGGTTCCGTATTCTTTCATTCTTGCCGCGTGGAATCTGCCCTGCGAACCGGAAAGACCCTGCACGACCACCTTTGTTCTGTTGTTTACAAGTATGCTCATGTGACCCCTCCTTACTTCTTGCCAGAGCGCTTGTGCGGCTCTGCTTTTGCAAGCTCAACGGCTTTCTGTGCGGCGTCCGCCATAGTATCACCGGTTACGATGTTGATACCTTTGGCTGATGCGCCCTCTTCCAGAATTCTTCTGCCTTCCGCCACATGAGTTCCGTCCAGCCTTACGACAATGTGTCTGTCGCCGGGAACTTCGTCCGAAGCTTTAAGAACGCCCTCGGCTATGAGGTCACAGCGGACTATTCCGCCGAATATATTAACAAAGATCACCTTGACCTTGGGGTCTGTAAGGATGATTTTGAATGCTTCCCTTACTTTGTTGACGTCTGCGCCGCCGCCTACGTCAAGGAAGTTGGCAGGCTGACCGCCAAAGGATTTGATTATGTCCATGGTAGCCATCGCAAGACCCGCGCCGTTGACCATGCATCCGATATTTCCTTCCATACTCACATATGAAAGGTCGAAAATGGATGCCCTGACCTCCTGCGGCTCAAGCTCACCGTAATCCTTCATCTCTTCAATCTTCGGATGTCTGAAAAGAGCGTTGTCGTCAACGGTCATTTTCGCATCCAGACACACTATTTCGCTTTCGCCCGTGACAACCAGCGGGTTGATCTCAAGCATCATAGCGTCGTGGGTTACAAAACACTGATAGAGGCGCTCAGCAATGTCCGCAAACTTGTTCAGAAGGTTGGACGGAAGTCCTATCTTCTTCGCTATTTTGCGTCCGGTGAACAGTGAAAGACCAAGCACGGGGCTGATGTGCTCTTTAACTATTGCGGCAGGGTTATTTTTCGCTACTTCCTCAATCTCAACGCCGCCTTCCGAGCTTGCAATTATCATGTGCTGCTCTGTATCGCGGTCTACGAGAAAGCTGAGGTATATCTCCTGACGAATGTCGGTCGCCTTTTCTACCAGAATCCTGTGGACAATTTTGCCCTCTTCGCCCGTCTGTTTTGTGACAAGCTTCATACCGAGCATCTGTGTGGCCTCGTCGTATACGTCTCCGTATGCGCTGACCAACTTCACGCCGCCGGCCTTTCCTCTGCCTCCGGCATGAACCTGAGCCTTAATGACCCATTTTTCACCTTTAAGTGATTTAGCCACCCTTAAAGCGTCGCTGGCAGTCGATGCCACTCCGCCGTCGGGAACGGGAACACCATAGGATCTCAAAAGACCCTTCGCTTGAAATTCATGCAAATACATGGCTCACCCTCCTGTAGTCATTACGGTTCAGAATTTTAGCATTTACGTTCATAAATACCTTTTTTGCAACCCTTTTCTGCAAAGGGCGAGCCATGTTTTTTACTTTTAATTACCAGTCAAATAATTTTGACTTATGCTTATTTCAGGAAGCCCAGTCTTTTAAGGTCTTCAACAAGTCCTTTAACAGAGTTAACTGAAACATCGAACATCTTCTGCTCTTCAGCGTTAAGGTCAACTTCGATGATTTTCTCTACGCCGCCTTTGCCAAGAACAACCGGAACGCCAACATAGTAGCCGTCAACGCCGTACTGACCGCCGAGTTTCGCACAAACTGCAAGAACTCTTTTCTGGTCGCGAAGAACTGCTTCAGCCATCTGGATAGCAGAAGAAGCGGGTGAATAGAATGCAGAGCCTTTTTTAAGCAGAGCAACAACTTCGCCGCCTGCTGCTTTTGTACGCTCAACCATTGCAGTCATAACTTCGTTTGCTTTCGCTTCGCTTCCGTATTTTTTGGTGAGCTGTTCCATAACAGGAACGCCGTTCACGTTTGCATAGCGAACAAGGGGAACCATTGTATCGCCGTGACCGCCGAGAACCATTGCGTTAACGTCTTTAACTGAAACACCGAGTTCCCATGCGATGAAAGTTGCGAATCTTGAAGAGTCAAGAACGCCTGCCTGACCATATACTCTTTCAGCGGGAAGTCCGGAAACTTCCTGAAGAAGTGTAACCATCGCGTCAAGCGGGTTGGAGATAACGATAACGTGAGCTTCGGGGCAATATTTTTTAACGCTTTCAGCAACAACTTTGATGATGCCTGCGTTAGTTGTAAGAAGATCGTCTCTGCTCATGCCGGGTTTTCTGGGAAGACCAGCAGTAACGATAACTATGTCAGCGCCTTCAAGGCATGCATAGTCGTTAGAACCTGTCAGCATAACGTCAAAGCCGTCGACTCTTGACGCTTCAACGATATCAAGCTGTTTACCCTGAGGAAGGTCTTCAACGATATCGAACATTACAACATCGCCGAGTTCTTTAAGAGCTGCGAGCTGAGAAAGAACGCCTCCGATATTTCCGCCGCCTACAAGAGCGATTTTAGGTCTGGTGAAGTTAGCCATTTAAGCCCCCTACATTATTTGTTGTTATTATAAGGCGCCGGCCCTCTTTAAACCGGCGCCAAAGCTGCATTATATAGCGTCGATGATTGCGTTAAGTGTTGCGCTGGGACGCATAGCCGCAAAAGCTTTTTCATACACAGGTTTGTAGTAGCCGCCTACTTCGGAGGGTTTGCCTTCCGCAGCAGCTATCTCAGCCACTATCTTCTCTTCGTTGTCGGCAAGAGCTTTCGCAACGGGTGCAAACTTAGCCGCTATCTCTTTGTCTTTTGTCTGAGCGGCAAGAGCCTCTGCCCAGTACAGTGCGAGATAATAGTGGCTGCCTCTGTTGTCGATCTCTCCTGCTTTTCTTGAAGGTGCCTTGCTGTTTTCAAGGTGTTTGCCCACAGCGGCGTCAAGTGCGTCAGCGAAGACCTGAGCCTTGTCGTTTTTGAATGTTGCAGCGATATGCTCCAGAGAGGGAACGAGCGCACAGAACTCACCGAGTGAATCCCAACGCAGGTGACCTTCTTTAAGGAACTGCTGAACGTGTTTGGGTGCCGAACCGCCCGCACCTGTCTCGAAAAGTCCGCCGCCGTTAAGCAGAGGAACAATTGAAAGCATTTTTGCGGATGTTCCAAGCTCAAGGATCGGGAAAAGGTCTGTGAGGTAATCTCTGAGCGCGTTGCCTGTTACAGAGATGGTATCAAGTCCTTTTCTGGCTCTGTCGCATGAAATCTGAATCGCTTCATCGGGTCTTTTTATGCTGATATCAAGACCTGTTGTATCGAATTTTTTAAGATAAGCGTTTACTTTTTTGATAAGTTCGGAATCATGAGCTCTTCTGTCATCAAGCCAGAAGATAGCAGGTGCGCCGGAAGCTTTTGCTCTTGTAACTGCGAGTTTTACCCAGTCAAGGATAGGAGCGTCTTTAGCCTGACATCCTCTGAAGATGTCGCCTTTCTTAACTTCCTGAGTAAGAAGCGCTTTGCCGGATTCGTCAACGATGCGGATAATACCGTCAGCAGGGGCAAAGAACGTTTTATCGTGTGAGCCGTATTCCTGTGCTTTCTGAGCCATCAGACCGACGTTTGACACTGAACCCATTGTTGAAGGGTCAAAAGCGCCGTGTTTCTGGCAGTCTTCAATTACTGTCTGATAGATAGTTGCATAGCATCTGTCGGGGATCATTGCGATGGTGTCGTGAAGTTTGTCGTCACGTCCCCACATCTGACCGCCGTCGCGGACAACAACGGGCATAGATGCGTCAATGATGATGTCGTTGGGAACGTGCAGGTTTGTGATGCCTTTAGCGGAATCAACCATTGCAAGTTCGGGCTGAACTTCGTAAACAGCCATGATAGCCGCTTCGATTTCAGCTTTTTTGTCTGCGGGGAGTTTACCGAGTTTTGCGTAAACGTCGCCGAGACCGTTGCTTGTATTAACGCCGATTTCTTTGAATTCTTTGGCATATTTGTCAAACACAGCCTTGTAGTAAACCTCAACGCAATGTCCGAACATAACCGGATCGGAAATTTTCATCATGGTTGCTTTCAGGTGGAGTGAAAGCAGAACGCCTGCGGCTTTCGCTTCTTCTATTGTTTTAGCGAAGAATTCGCGAAGTTTTTCAACGTCCATGTGTGTGGAGTCGATTATTTCTCCCGCCTGAAGAGCGAGTTTATCTTTAAGAACCTGAACAGAACCGTCTTTGCCGACGAATTCAAATTTCACGTTTGTCGCTTTGTCCATTGTTATTGCAGTTTCGTTGCCATAGAAGTCGTTAGCATCCATGTGAGCAACACGTGTTTTTGACTCAGCGGGCCAGGGTTTCATCATTCTGTGGGGTTTTTTCTGTCCGAATTTTTTAACGGAAGCAGCCGCCCTTCTGTCGGAGTTACCTTCGCGCAGAACGGGGTTAACTGCTGAACCGAGAATTTTCGCATATCTTGCTTTTATTTCTTTTTCTTCTTCAGTTTTAGGCTCTTCGGGATATTCGGGAACATCGTATCCTTTTGAGCGAAGTTCAGCGATAGCTTCTTTAAGCTGGGGGATGGATGCTGATATGTTGGGGAGTTTGATGATGTTCGCTTCGGGTTTCTGAGTCAGCTCGCCCAGCTGCGTCAGATAGTCTTCAACCTTCTGGTCGTCTTTAAGTTTTTCGGGGAAATTTGCGAGTATCCTTCCTGAAAGGGAGATATCCCTTGTTTCAACGGAGACTCCGGCGTTTTTAACGAACTGCTGCACAATGGGGAGCAGCGAATAGGTCGCCAGTGCAGGTGCTTCGTCAATTTCTGTCCAGATAATGAGTTGCTTTGACATGATTTCTCCTTTTGCGATTTGTTATTCGACTTAATCCTCTTCTCTATCGTTAATGTTATACCCGTTTTAGCTATATCTTAAAAGCAGTGATGTGCTTTTAAGGAAACGTACCGCATTACAAATGCCGTTGTCCCGCCCGCTCATTTAAGACCGGCGCGGAGTGTAAAAGTTTTCTTAGCTACTTCTATAATGCTATTATTTTTTATAACTGTATACAGTATACTGTTATATATTTTACTAAGTTTTTGTCAAGCATTATTGCCCTTTTCTATGATAAAACATTATTTAAATTTTATTTTCCCCACTATGTCAATCTTTTGCAAGTGGATTTTTTTTAACATGCCTAAATGCGTCTGACAAACCCCTGAAATGCCTGCCAAGAAAGAACTATAGAATATATTGAATATTTCAATATCAAATTGAAATATTGTTACAAAAATCACATCCCAGCATAAACCTCGTTCTAAAATGGCGACTTTGATATTAAATATTAAACAGCGTTTGTATTTGAAATAGCAGACGCCTAAAAAAACATCATCGGTTCGTAATTAGGTGAAAGGAAGGTTGTAGTTTTTTCTGAGCCTACACGAAAATCTGTCGTTTAGATACAAGCAGAACAAGAAAGAGCGACCGGGCGGGCTGCGAGCATACACATAAGTATGTGAGCAGTTTCGAGGGAGATCTGCCGGCGTTATGCGCTGTATATAAGCGGCAGACACAAAAAAAGCCCGCCGTTTGATTGGCGGGCTTTTGATATCTGAAGGTTAAAAAACCTTAGAATGCTACTGTTTCGACGTATGACAGTTCAAAATCGCCCATTTTGTCGAACTCAAGATATCTGTATATCTCAGCCGCTTTCGGAGCAACCTTAGTGTTCATATACTCGAAGTATTTGTCAACAGAGGGGATCTCGCCAAGAACAGCGGTAATGGCCGTCAGCTCCGCAGAACCGAGGAAAACGTTTGCGCCGTCGCCTATTCTGTCGGGGAAGTTCCTTGTTGATGTGGAAAGAACTGTTGCGCCGGGAGCAACGCGACCCTGATTACCCATGCAGAGTGAGCAGCCGGGAAGCTCTGTCCTTGCGCCGACTGATGAGAAGATGCTGTAGTAGCCTTCTTCTTTAAGCTGCATTTCGTCCATCAGAGTGGGAGGAGTGAGCCACATGCGTGTTTTAGGATAAGAAACGCCTTCCCAGATTTTTCCTGCCGCGCGGAAGTGACCGATGTTTGTCATACAGGAGCCGATGAAGGTCTCGTCAACTTTTGTTCCTGCAACGTCTGAAAGAAGTTTTACATCGTCGGGATCGTTGGGGCATGCAAGGATAGGTTCTTTGATGTCCGCAAGGTCAATTTCGATTACGGCGGCATATTCGGCGTTCGCATCTCTTTCGAGCAGAACAGGATTTTTAAGCCATGCCTCGCAGTCGTCAATACGTTTCTGAATGGTGTCGGCATCCTGATAGCCGGCTTTTATCATTTTTTTCATCAGTGCGATGTTGGATTTGATGTACTCGGCAACTGATTTTTCGGAAAGTTTTATAGTACCGCCTGCGGCTGAACGCTCAGCAGTTGCATCGGTAAGCTCGAAAGCCTGTTCAACTGTCAGATCAGGCAGACCTTCCATTTCAAGGATGCGTCCGTTGAATACGTTCACTTTGTTCTTTTTAGGAACTGTAAGCAGACCCTGTTTGATAGCCCAGAAGGGGATGGCATTCACAACGTCGCGAAGTGTTATGCCGGGGTTCAGCTTGCCTTTGAATTTAACAAGAACTGATTCCGGAACGTCAAGGGGCATGAAGCCAAGAGCGCCTGCGAAAGCCACAAGACCTGAACCCGCGGGCAGTGAAAGACCCATGGGGAAACGGGTGTGGGAGTCGCCGCCTGTTCCCAGCGTGTCAGGGAGCAGAAGTCTGTTCAGCCATGAGTGGATAACGCCGTCGCCGGGACGAAGCGCAACGCCTTTTCTTGCCGCAACAAAAGCGGGAAGAGATTTATGCATTGCCACGTCGGCTTTTTTAGGATAAGCCGCTGTGTGGCAGAAAGACTGCATGAACATGGGTGAAAGGAACTCAAGACAAGCGAGTTCTTTGATCTCGTCTCTTGTCATGGGACCTGTCGTATCCTGTGAACCGACTGTTGTCATTTTGGGTTCGCAAGCCGCACCGGGAAGAACACCTGCGAGTCCGCAAGCCTTTCCGATGATTTTCTGAGCAAGCGTATAGCCCTGACCGGATTTCGCAACGGGGTTCTCAGCTATAGTAAAGACTGCGATCTCGCCAAGTCCGAGAACTTTTCTTGCTTTGGCAGTAAGCTGACGTCCGATGATAAGGTTAAGACGTCCGCCCGCTCTGTATTCGTCTTTCAGAGTTGCGGGTCTGATGGCGAAAGTGGAAAGCACTTTGCCTGATTCGTCTTTGATCTCGCCTTTTTCCGTATTGATGACGATAACGTCGCCTGTGTTAAATGCGTCAACGTTGCAGGCGATGGGAAGACCGCCTGAATCCTGTGTCGTATTGAAGAAGATAGGCGCGATAACGTTACCGATGATGGTACCGCCGTTCTTTTTATTGGGAACAAAAGGAATTTCGGAACCTATTCTCCACATAACGGAGTTGCAGGCAGATTTTCTTGAAGAACCTGTCCCCACAACGTCGCCGACGAAAGCCACTTCAAAGCCTTCAGTTTTATACTGTTCCATTGTCGCGTTGCCGTCGGAAAATCTTGTTTCGCCCATGGCAAGTGCGTGAAGAGGTATGTCGGGACGGCTCCATGCGTGCTTTGCGGGGGAGAAGTCGTCTGTGTTTATTTCGCCGGATACTTTGTATACTTTAACTTTGTATTCTTTGCGCAGTTCGGGTTTGGATGTAAACCACTCTGCATCCGCCCATGATTTAAGAACCGCCATTGCGTTAGCGTTTGTTTTGGAAAGAGCGGCAACCTCTTCAAATGCGCCGTAAACGAGGATTGTCTTTTTAAGCGCTTCGGCAGCGTCCGCACCGAGTTCTGCATCTGTCAGAAGATCAACAAGGGGCTTAACGTTATAACCGCCGAGCATGGTTCCAAGCAGAAAAACTGCTCTTTTTCTGTCGATAAGGGGGGATTTGATTTCGCCTTTTGCAACTTTTGCAAGCCAGTTCGCCTTAACTTCCGATGCAGGGTCAACACCGGGTGCGACTCTGTTTTCAATAAGATCCACAAGCTCTTTTGTGGCGGAAGACTGCTCAAGAAGTTTGCAAACTTCGGCAGTGAATTCGGGTGTGAGCGGCAGAGCAGGGATGCCCATTTTTGCCCTGTCTTCAACCTGTTTCAGGTATTCCTGCATCAATGACATAAACATACTCCTGTATTTAAGGACGCAATACGACCTTTTGTTGTATCAGATTGTATTCTGTATACAATTTTCCCTCGGGTTTGTCAAAATGTTTTAGAACATTTTTCTAGTGATTCCGGTTTTAACAGACTCAATCAAGGCACATTCGGAATGCATGCACAACTAAATACCTGACAAATATAATCAATGAAACCTTGCGTGCATTTAAACGCTATTATCCTGACGAAAATTTTACTATTAATTCAGAACGTCTATTCAAAACGGATAATTTGTGCCATAATTAATAAAGGTAAAACTTTAATATGAGACATATTCTGACATTTATATTATTATTGAATTCCGCGGGGCTGTTCGCCGAAGCACACAATACCGCCGTAATCAGACAATACACGGCACACATAATTTCATGCATCCTTATTGCTGCTGTTGTCATTGTACTATTAATGAAATATTTCTCAGAAAAAAGATCCAACAGGCTTCTTAAACAGACCAATCATGAGCTTATTGCCGCAAAGAACGCGCTTGTGCAGTCAGAACTGCGTTTCACAACCATGGCAAACAATCTGGACGATATCATCTGGTTCACCGACGCGGAGCTTTCCCGCATGGTATACATAAACAAATCATACGAAAGGATATACGGAAAAACGACGGAAAGTCTTTATGATAACCCTGAATCATATATTGAATGTATCCATCCGGACGACCTGCCCAATCTGACACTGAGATACAGAAACGTAACCGTACCTAAAAATAACATAAAACACAGAGTTATCAATCAGAAAACTGGAGAGATACGCTGGGTTCTGAGCCGCTACTCACCCATTAAAAACGATAAAGGCGAAACAGTTTTCGTGTCAGGCATAATAAGCGATATCACTCCGCTGGTTAATGCCGAAAATGAAAAAACCGTTCAGAAACAGATAATAGCACAACAGGCTAAGTTCGCGGCGCTCGGCGAGATGATAGGGGCTATTTCACACCAATGGAGACAGCCGCTCAACACGCTCTATATTTACATGCAGATGATGGAAGAGACCACAGACAAAACGGAAATTGCAAAATACGTCGGGGATTCCATGAAACTCATCGACCATATGTCTGAAACAATAGACGATTTCCGCAATTTTTTCAAACCGGACAAACGACCGGAGCCTTTCGACGCTCCGCGCACCGTCATGCAGATACTGCGGATGCTCGCACCGCAACTTAAAACACAAGGCATAACGTATCGTGTGAACTGCACCTGCCGCAAGCGCTCATTCTCCTGTTCAAACGATTTTGACCCCGGCAACCCGCCGTGCAGACACCTTATAAACGGTATCGCAAACGAGTTCAAACACGCGGTGCTGAACATACTGCAAAACGCCAAAGAAGCGCTGACAGAAAAGAACAGCCCGCAAAAGGATATTTACATTGATATGTTCGCGGATGAAGGAAAATTCACTGTAGCCGTGACAGATTCAGCGGGCGGGATAGACAAAGATTTCCTGCCTCACATTTTTGAAGCATACACTTCCAATAAAAAAGAAGGAACCGGAATGGGGCTTTATATGACAAGAACCATTATCGAAGAAAAAACCGGTGGAAAAATACGCGCTGAAAATACTGACATAGGTGCTAAATTCACAATAGAACTGCCCTGTATCAGCGAAGGAACGCCGCAGCCCTGACGGGTGAACCGTCGCCGTCTTTTATGTTAAGCGGGAATATCCCGATGTCAAAATCCATCCCAACAATCCTCTCAAGACCTTTCAGATTTTCACAGATAAATATATCCGCCGCAAAAAGGATACGGTGTATGTCAAGATTGAAGCAGTCAACACCGTCAACGGATATCATATCACATGCGACGCCCTTAATACCTGTAGATACAAGGAATTTTGCAGCTTCGGCATCCATCACGGGAAAGTTTTCAAAATACTTTTCATCGCCCCATAATCTATCCCATCCGCTGTGAAACACGGCTATTTTCGCATCTTTCAACGCCTGTTCATAGGGTTTCAGATAATCGGCAGTGATTACGCCTTTAACGCCTCTCACGTCTATGAGGCACCCTTTGCCGTAAAGGTCGTTCAGGTCAATCTGCGAAAGGGTCTTTTTGTTTTCAAGAACATGCGCCGGAGCATCCATATGGGTTCCGGTATGGGAGACCATGGTGATAAGCTTTTCGGCAAACCCATGCTCGGCAACAGTGTTCGCCTGTTTCAGAACGGGTGCTTCCGTACCGGGATAAACGGGCATACCTTCCGCGATTTCGTGTGTGAGGTCAATGATTTTCATAAGCGGAGTTTAATGTGGGGAGTTAGTAAAAGTCAAGAAGAATGAGACTGCCGCGTCGCTCACGCTCCTCGCAGAGACAGTTGAAAGTCTTTGCGAGGAACGCAGTGACGAAGCAATCTATTATTACTTAGGACCAATCATTGACTCAGGAACAACGTATTCATCAAACTGCTCTTCCGTGAGAAATCCCAGTTTGACTGCCGCCTCTTTCAGAGTGGACTTATCAGCGTGGGCGGTTTTGGCTATTTTAGCCGCCTTGTCGTATCCGATGTGCGGATTCAGCGCAGTAACCAGCATCAGAGAGTTTCTGAGGTTATGGTCGATCCTGTCCCTGTTTGCCTTGATACCCACCGCGCAATGTTCGTTGAACGACAGGATGGCATCTGAAAGCAGTTTCACCGACTGGAGAAAGTTATATATTATGACGGGCTTGAACACATTCAGCTCAAAATTGCCCTGACTCGCGGCAAAACCGATGGTTGCATCGTTGCCGAAAACCTGACATGCAACCATTGTAACAGCTTCCGCCTGTGTGGGGTTGACCTTTCCGGGCATAATTGAACTGCCCGGTTCGTTCTCCGGTATCTCAAGTTCCCCTATCCCGCATCTGGGACCTGATGCGAGCCATCGCACGTCGTTGGCTATCTTCATCATGTTCGCCGCAAGCGCTTTCATAGCTCCGCTTGCTCCGGTGAGCGCGTCGTGGGATGTCAGCGCCTGAAATTTATTGGATGCCGATTTGAATTTTTTGCCGGTAAATTTCGAGATCTCTTCCGCCGCCATAACAGCCAGCTTCGGATGTGCGTTAAGTCCTGTGCCGACGGCGGTTCCGCCGATTGCAAGCTCACGCACATGTTCGATACATTCGGTCAGCTGGCGTATATTAGTGTCCATCATTGCCACGTAGCCTGAAAATTCCTGTCCCAGCGTAAGGGGCGTCGCATCCTGAAGATGGGTTCTGCCTATTTTGACGATGCCTGAAAACTCATGGGATTTTGCCGCCAGCGTATCGCGCAGAACGGCTATCGCGGGAAGCAGGTCATCCTCCACAGCTATCACCGCGGCGATATGCATTGCAGTCGGGAAGGTGTCGTTTGAGCTTTGAGACATATTGACATGATCGTTGGGGTGAATCAGTCTTTCCGTACGAAAATCACCGCCCATGATTTCAGTGGCGCGGTTGGCTATAACTTCGTTTAAATTCATATTGGTCTGTGTTCCGCTGCCTGTCTGCCATACGGAAAGAGGGAACTGCCCTTCCAGTTTTCCGGCGAGTATTTCATCACAAGCCTTTGTAACGGCTTCACATTTCTGCTCTTCAAGTTTGCCGAGACGGTTGTTGACCACCGCCAGAGAACGTTTAAGCACTGCAAACGCGCTGATGAGGTTAACCGGCATTTTTTCCCAGCCTATTTTGAAGTTTTCAAGGCTTCTCTGTGTCTGCGCCGCCCAGTAAACATCTATCGGGACGTTGATTTCCCCCATAGTGTCCTTTTCTTTCCTGTACTGCATAACTGCCCCCGGATTATTTATATGATTAATTATACTATATGCCTCTTTTTTCTCCAGAGAAATAGTTCATGATCGGATTTTAAAACTCCGTTCAATAAATATCCTTGTTTTTTGGGCATGTTTTGGGTAATAATATCGGGTATTTTGGTTAACATAAGGGCAAAACCGATTTACAAAACTGAGACTGCCGCGTCCAAAAGACAAATTACCGTCTCCGCGAGGAATACTATGACGAAGCGGTCTCATAAGTAATTCTTTGTACTACCAATAAATATCTATTGCGAGGTGGCTATGGAACTCAAAAACGCAATGCTTGAGCTGATCCGCAGAGCTTCCACCGATCTTTCCCCCGATGTGGAAGCGGCTCTCGTACAGGCATACGACAGAGAGGACGACGGCACTCCCGCCAAAAGCGTTTTCGGAACTATCATCGAAAACGTTAAGCTGGCGCGCGAAGCTTCAACTCCCGTCTGTCAGGACACAGGTTCGGTGATCATGTACATCGACTTTCCCGTGGGACAATCTGAAAAAGTTTACAGAGAGGCTGCCGAGGCGGCCGCTATGGAAGCTACAAAACTTCAGTATCTGCGCCCCAACGCCGTTGACCCCATCACAGGCAAAAACTCCGGCAACAACGTCGGCGTTAACGCCCCCTACCTCCACTTCCACCAGTGGGACAAGGACGAGGTAAGGGTTCGCCTTATGCTGAAAGGCGGCGGTTCAGAAAACGTCGGAGCACAGTATAAACTCCCCGATTCAGGACTCAAAGCAGGACGCGACCTGAAAGGCGTTAAAAAAGTTGTCATTGACGCTGTGAACAAAGCACAGGGTCAGGGCTGCGCACCCGGTATCATCGGCGTCGGCATAGGCGGCGACAGGGTAACATCCTATGCACTTTCCAAAGAGCAGTTCTTCCGCAAACTGGGCGAACCCAGCACAAACCCCGATCTTGCCGCTCTGGAAAAAGAGCTTTATGAAGACCTTAACAAGCTGAACATCGGTCCCATGGGCTTCGGCGGAAAAACAACCTGCCTCGGCGTAAACATCGCCGCCCAGCACAGACACCCCGCAACTTTCTATGTTGCAATATCATACACCTGCTGGGTTTACAGAAGGAAGCAGATGATTATTAAAGGAAGCGAGGTGACCTATGATTAAGCTCACTACACCCATTTCTGAGGAAACTGCAAGATCTCTGAAAGTGGGCGACGAGGTTCTGCTTTCAGGCACCATCGTAACCGCAAGAGACGCAGCACACAAACTTATGGTGGAAGAAAAACCGGATTTCCCCCGTCCTTATATGAAAGACGGTGTAATATACCACTGCGGACCCGTTGTTAAAAAACACGACGACGGCTCATACAGCTTCGTTGCCGCAGGACCTACAACATCAACCCGTGAAGAGCCTTATCAGGCGTCAGTCTGCGAGGAATACTCCGTCAGAGCCGTCATCGGCAAAGGCGGAATGGGTCCCAAAACTCTGGAAGGTCTGCAAAAGGTCGGCGCTGTTTACCTGCACGCTGTGGGCGGCGCAGGAACACTCATCGCCAAAAGATGCAAAAAAGTTGAAACCGTGTTCAAACTGGAAGAGTTCGGAACCCCCGAAGCCTTCTGGGTTGTTCAGGTTGAAGACTTCCCATGCGTCGTCACTATGGACAGCCACGGCGGCTCACTCCACAAAGAGATCGCCGCACAGTCCGACGAAATAGCGAAGGAATTAATGGGGCTTAAATAAGCACCTGTTCAGAGCCCGCTCTAAAAAAGCGGGCTTTTTTTCTTCACCGGTACTAATCACATCTTCCGGTACCCCGGTAAAAGCAACGAAACGTTACCTACCATTTCTGATATGTAAATATTTTTTAATTTCGACCAAATGTGTCCGTAATCTCCTTATCTTCCCGATAATTAGTATATTGCGACAATAAAGAAATTGTTAACAAAAGTACCTTTTTTGTCTATCAATAATAGTAGTTTTATCTGTATAATCATTGACAAACAAGGACTTTTATTAAAAAAACATTACTTTATTATTTATAAAAGCTGTGTTATAGATGCTTTAATATTTGATGACCTGCAAGTCACAAATGTTACATTATTTACGACAAGATGAGGTTTCGATGCTTAGTATGTTTCGTTTTTTAACTATCGTCACGGCTGTCTTGGCGGCTCTGCCTCTTTTTGCCGCTGACAGTAAAGCAGCAAAGCTTAAGGATGTCATGACTGAGATATCAAAGACCAGTCCCGAGATACGGGAATCCGTCAATGTGTACGACTCGCTCATGGCAGAGCTTAAAATGGCAAAATCGGGGTACAATCCGGTCATATCCGCATATCTCTCCGGAGGAAAGGAAATAACCGACGGTGTTGACACGGACAACAAAAGGGAAGATCTGAACGCAACAACCGCAACGGTCAGCCTTAAACAGAATATTTTCAACGGAAGCGGCACGGTAAACTATGTGCGCGAAACGGAAGCGCGTGTGATGTCCGCATCATACGACGTTCTGAACACTGCTAATCAGGTGTTTCTGTCCACAGCCGAAGCTTACATAACCGTTTTGCAGGAGAAGGAACTTCTTGATATCGCGCTGGACAACGTGACCACACAGGCGCAGATACTTGCACAGATTCAGGAAAAAACAAAATCCGGCTTCGGAAAAATATCCGATCTTACAAACTCACAGGCGAGACTGGCTCTCTCCCGCGCAAACTATATAGCACAGCAGCAGAACCTTAAACAGGCGCTTGTAAAATTTCACCGTCAGACAGGAAGATTCCTGTCCGCTGATGAATTCACCATACCCGACATGAGCTACGCTATGCCGCAGTCAGTCGACGAGATGGTCAATATAGCGTTCATGAACTACCCGGCCATAAACGTTTCCGATTACAACATAGTGGCGAAAAAATACGGCAAAAAACGTGTCAACGCACAGTATTACCCTACAGTTGATTTTGAACTGAAAGCCACTCACAACGACAATACAGGCGGCGACAAAGGTTCAACCGACATCCAGTCCGCAATGTTCTCAATGAATTACAACTTTTACGACGGCGGTAAACGCGGAGCGGAAAAACAGATGCGCACTGCGGAAATGATGAAGGAATACGAAAGAAGCTACATTGAGCGCAGAAACCTTATAGAGGCGGTAAGGCTCGCATGGAACATAAAAGAAGCGGAAGAGGCAAAAATGCCCTTTCTTAAAAACTACGTTGATCTTACTCTCAGAACCAGAGATTCTTTCGTGGAAGAGAACAAGCTCGGGCGCAGAAGCCTTACGGAAGTTCTCAACATAGAAAACGACTACAACACATCAAAAACAACAACAACAAAATCTAAATATACCATAATGATAGCCTATTTCAGACTGCTCCAGTCCACCGGCATTCTGATCGGGGAATATGACGACGATCTTGCAAAAAAAGTCGGTCTGCCCGACAGAATAAAGCTGAACACTCTGGAAAACTACGGAAACCTTGACCACAACAGGGACAAGGATGATACTGACGACAGAAAAGACCAGTGTCAGCAGTCGGTTGACGGAAAAACAGCTCCTTACGGATGCGAGGGAAGCGAAGGAATAAACATAGGATACAGCGTCCCTGTGACCTTTGAACCTTACATCAAACCCAAAGGCAGCGACGATTCCCTTGAAGCGCTCACTGCTGAAATTCCTTCAGGTACAAAAACAGTCATAACAGAAGACACGCTCGGTATGCCGGAAGCGCTGCCCGCGCCAGTGCCTGCAAAACAGGCTGCCCCTAAAGTCTTCTCAAAACGTTTACTGGATCCTTCTCAGAAAGAACAGACAATAGTCCTCTCCGGCGATTCTTTCAAGCCGGGGAGTTTTGAACTTACCGATGAAGCCACAGCTGAGATACTGCGCATAGCCAAAGAGCTTCGCGGACTTAAGGAACCGTATATTCTCAAAATCTACGGACACACGGATAACAGTCAGACCGTCGAACAGAGCAAAGAAATGTCAAAGCTGATGGTCATGAAAGTTCATAACAGATTTTTAGAGCTGGGAATTCCGAAAAGTGCTATGCTAGGATATGGCAAGGGCAGCAGTATGCCCGTTGCACCAAATGATTCGGTACTTTCCAAAGCCAAAAACAGGCGGATTGAGCTGAAAATAATTAAATAATGTAGGTGTTATGCGTTTAACAGCTTTGACGTGCGTCTTATTGACGATGCTGTTTGTTATCTCCGGCACTATCGTAGCCGCGTCAAAGTTTTATGTGCCTGATAACGTAAATTCGCAGTTTGTGAAAAAATACGGACAACAGGCGGAGATAAGACTGAATGCCCTTCTTGACCTTATGGACAGTCTGACAGATGCCACAGACGACAAAAAGGTCATAGAAGTTAACAAGTTCTTCAATCAGGTACAATATCAGACTGATATAAAGACCTGGGGACAGAGCGATTACTGGGCAAGCAGACTTGAATTTTTAGGTGTCGGAGCGGGCGATTGCGAAGACTATGCAGTTTCAAAGTTCCTTACTCTTCTCCAGCTGGGAGTTCCGCAGGAGAAGCTGTTTCTCACTTACGTCAAGTGGAGGGACATCTCTCATATGGTTGTAACCTATTACAAAGAGCCGAACACGGTTCCCTTTGTTCTGGACAACTATGACAAGTCTATCCAGCCCGCAACAAAAAGAACGGATCTCGCACCGGTATACAGCTTCACGGCAAACGACCTCTTTCTGCAGAAGCAGCAGGGTCTTGGTAAAAGGGTCGATCCGTCGCAGTCGAAAAACCTGAACAAACTTAAAGCTATAGATCTTGAGATCATGAAGAGGTAGGACAGATGACACTTTTCAGACAGATTCAGCTTCTTATCACATCAATACTCATAGTTATGCTGGCAGTTGTGCTGAAGATTAACTTCGACAACACAAAGGAATTCATACGCAACCAGATGTATTCCAACGCAAAGAACACGGCTAACTCCATGTCTTTGTCTTTAAGCCCCTTCACAGGCGACGCCGCTATGATGGAAACCATGATAAACGCCATGTTCGACGGCGGATATTTTGAAGAGATACAGCTTACCGGAATGGACGGTAAAGACATATATAAAGTCAGCCAGAAACCCACCATAGAGGGTGTTCCGGCTTTTTTCGTAAAACTTGTGAACCTTGAAACGCCCGCAGCCAAAGCACAGGTGTCAAACGGATGGAACATCGCAGGCACTCTCACCGTAAAGGGTCATCCGGGGCTTTCCTACATACAGCTTTGGGACAGTTTCAAATACCTCTGCCTCTCATTTGTGGTCATAGGCGCAATAGCAGTTGCAGTAAGCCATATAATCCTCAAATTCCTTCTCTCAGCCCTTGTAAACATCCGGAAACAGGCTGTTGCAATAGGCGAGAACGAGTTCATAGTAAACAATAAGATACCCCGCACACCCGAACTGAAACAGGTTGTAACGGCAATGAACCAGATGACCACAAAGGTTCAGTCCATTTACAACAGAGAGATAGAGACCCTGAAAAAATATCAGGAACTGCTCTACAAAGATCAGCTGACGGGGCTTTACAACCGTAAATATTTTGTAAATAAACTTAATGAATATATAGAATCGGAATCCAGCAGCTCCGACGGCGAAATTGCCATAATATCTTTCGAGGGCATAGACAACGCCATATCGGAAATCGGACACCCAAACATGCGCCCGTTCTACAACGCAGTGGCGAACTACATGACCGAGAACCTCTCCTCTGACGGCTGCATTACCGCATGCTTCAACAGGCAGGAATTCGCAGTCATAATGCCTGCGGCATCCACCGAACAGGCAGACGAAAAAATAGAGAAACTCGCCGCGTGGGCAAAAGAGCTTATCGCATCCGACGGAAAGACGTCTTCACTTATCGGCGTTAAAATCGGTGTGACCGCCTACAAATATGACGAAAACACAGCAAAAGTGCTTTCTAAAGCGGATTACGCACTGACAGTGGCAAAAAGCCTCGACCATGGAGACATAAGCCGTTTCAATGACAGCTCGAACCAGATGGTTCTCGGCAAGCTCGAATGGAAAAACATGATAGAAACCGCTCTGGCAGAGAACAGATTCGTCCTTACATCTCAGGCGGTTAAATCTCCCACAGGCGATCTGCATCAGGAGATTTTTGTTAACCTGAAAGACGAGAACGGAAACATCCAGAGGGCGGGATTCTTCATGCCTATGGTGGTTAACCTGAACCTCGCAAACAATCTGGACAGATATGTTCTTGAAAAATCGACAGAATATCTGACTGCAAACGACGGAAGCTCCCTTGCGATAAATATAACCGACGTATTCCTGAACGACAGGGCTTCATTCTCATGGTTCCGTCAGCTTCTGCTCGGCAGCAAGCACCTGAAAGACAGAATGACATTCGAGATATCCGATAACGCCATCAACAATAATGCCGACATCTGTCTTGACTTCGCGGGACTTATTAAAGGTCTCGGATTCACTTTCGGGGTGGACAGATTCACCATGAGTCCCAAGTCACTTGAAAATCTGCAAAAACTGAAACCCAACTACATCAAGATAGATTATGACTACCTCATAGGGGCGGAAGACGCCGACACGGCGCTCAACTCACTTCAGACCATAACGGAAAGCCTCGGTATAAAGCTCATCGCCACAAAAGTTGAGAATCAGGAATTGAGAAACACACTTGAAAGTAAAAATATCAAATACTTCCAAGGCAGAGGCATAGCCGAAATAAGACCGCTGGATAAGTAATTATGAACAGAGATATCGCTATCGACCCGTTGATGCAGTGTCTTGTGACACTGACAATGCTGAACAATAAACCCGCCAGTGCAGAGGCATTGGCATATGGGCTGCCCCTCGACCCCGACCAGAAGCGGCAGTCGCTCTTCACCATCGAAGGCGCAAAATCAAACTTCTCGCGCGCGGCATCCCGCGCCGGTTTTAACTCTAAACTGGTGAAAAGGGAACTGAAAGACATACCGAACGTAATACTTCCGGTGATACTGCTTCTGAAAAGCCAGAACGCATGTGTTCTCACCGATATAGATTTTGAAGCGGGTATCGCGGAAATAATAATCCCCTCCATAGACGAGGAACCGCAGGAAATTACTATCGAAAAACTCTCGGAAGAGTATATGGGCTTCTGTTTCCTGCTTAAGCGAGTTTTCAAACAGGACGAACACGATGCCATCGTCGATGAAAAACAGGATAATAAGCACTGGTTCTTCGGAACACTCTGGCGCTTCCGCGACATATACATAAACGTATTCATCGCTTCGTTTCTGATAAATTTATTCGTGACAGTCAGCCCCCTGTTCACGATGAACGTTTATGACAGAGTTATCCCCCACAACGCAGTTGACACACTCTGGGTTCTTGCAATAGGCGTATGCATCATCTATATGTTTGATATAATAATAAAATACCTGCGTTCTTACTTTCTTGAGGTTGCGGCAAAGAAGAGCGACGTCATCCTTTCATCCATGATATTCGAGCAGGCGCTCAACCTGCGCATGAAAGAAAAACCAAAGTCAGTTGGATCATTCGCCAGCAATATCAAAGAGTTTGACAGCATCCGCTCTTTCTATGCTTCAACAGCGGTAACAGCCTTCATAGAACTGCCGTTCGTCGCTATTTTCCTCATTGTTATCTACTATATAAGCGGGCTACTCGTACTTATCCCGATATTCACGATGGTATTTATAATCTGCTACAGCCTTTTCGTACGCAAACCTCTTCAACGCAGTATAGAGAGTTCATATGAGTCGTCAGCAAGACGCAACGGACTTCTCATAGAGGCGCTTTCAAATCTTGAAGCTATAAAAACGTTTAACGCCAGCAGTTATATTCAGTGGAACTGGGAGGAAAGCACAGGCGATATTTCCAACAAAAGCATAAAATCCCGTATGCTCTCAAACTCGCTGACTTCCGCCTCCGCCTTTCTGGCACAGATAGGAAACGTAGCGGTTGTGGTTGCGGGCGTCTATTTCATAAAAGAGGGAGAGCTTACCATGGGTGCGCTCATAGCCACGGTAATGCTGTCTTCCAGAACTATAGCGCCGATGTCGCAGGTTGCCGGACTTCTCACGAACTATCAGCAGATGCGCACATCCCTCACACAGCTTAACGCGCTGATGGAAAAAGACGTTGAACGCCCTGAAAAGAAAGGCTTTCTCCGCCGCCCCATATTCGAGGGAGGCATAGAGTTCAATGACGTAACGTTCAGCTATCCTGACGAACCGCAACCGGCGCTTAAAAACATTACGTTCAAGATAAAACCTAAAGAGCGTGTGGGGATAATCGGTGCAGTCGGCTCGGGGAAATCAACGCTGAGCAAGCTCATACTCGGTCTTTACGATCCGGACGAAGGCAGCATCTTCATTGACGGCATCGCATGCAAACAGATAGACCCTGCCGACCTCAGGCACAACATAGGCTATGTACCGCAGGATGTTACCCTGTTTTCAGGTACCATCCGCGACAATATAATATTCAAAGCTCCGCACAGCGACGACAATGCGATAATTAAAGCGGCACAGGTCGGCAACGTTATCTCATTCAGCGATAAGCATGCGCTGGGTCTGGACTTCTTTGTCGGCGAAAAGGGTGCAAACCTTTCAGGCGGACAGAGACAGTCAGTCGCCGTATCGCGGGCAATGCTGACAGACAGCTCCATCGTCCTTATGGACGAACCGACGAACTCAATGGATTTTGCCTCCGAAAACAAGGTTATCGAAAACCTGAGAAAAGCGACTGAAGGCAAAACCACCATCATAATTACCCACAAACCGTCCATCCTCACTATCGTCGACAGGCTCATAGTCATGGACAACGGAACCGTAGTTATGGACGGACCGAAAGACGAAGTTCTGAAAAAACTGGGGGGCAAACAATGATCAGAAAAGATAAAAAAAGCCGCCTCAGCGCGGAAGACATCGAGTTTATGAAGAGTCTGAACGCTGCCGTACTGCAAAAAAGCTCATCAAAGATGAACCGGATGCTCTATATCATAGCGGCGCTCATCATAATCTTCATTGCATGGGCGAACCTCACATCTCTGGACGAGCTGACGCGCGGACAGGGAAAAGTAATACCCACCAACCAGATACAGATTGTCCAGAACCTTGAGGGCGGTATCGTCCGCAAGATACTCGTGCGCGAAGGCGACACGGTAAAAAAAGACCAGATACTGCTTGATATAGACGATACAGGCTTCGGCAGCTCATACAAAGAGGGCGAATCCAAATACTATGAACTGAAAGTGCGCATAGCAAGACTTCAGGCGGAAGCTTCGGGAAAACCGATGGAAATTGACCCCGAAATACAGAAAGATTACCCCAATCTGGTAAATGAGGAGATAAACCTCTACAACATCAATAAGCAAAGGCTGGAAAGCGAATTGCAGGTGCTTGGAGCAAGGTTTTCTCAGAAACAGATGGAATATACCGACGCACAGAACAAAATAAGGAACCTGACCCAGAGCAAAGCTCTCATTCAGCAGGAGATGGCTCTCACAAAACCGCTCTATGAAAAAGGGCTCGTTTCAGAGGTTGAATATATACAGCTTCGCCAGAGACTTCTGGAAAACCAGAACGAACTGGAGTCCCAGCATAATACAATGAGTTCCGCAACCTCCAAGATATCGGAAGCAAGAAACATGATAAACGAGCAGACGGTGAAATTCCGCAGCGATGCGCAGGATCAGCTGAGCCAGAACCTTGCGGAGCTTAACAGAACATCCGCAACTCAGGTGGCACTTAAAGACAGAGTGAAGAGAACACAGGTTCGCTCCCCCGTTGACGGAACAGTAAAACAAATACTCGTCAATACGGTCGGCGGAGTTGTGCGACCCGGTATGGACATCATGGAAATAGTACCCGGAGAGGATAACCTCCTTGTGGAAGCGAAGGTTAAACCATCCGACATAGCTTTCATCTACCCCGGACAGGAGGCGATAGTCAAATTCACAGCCTACGACTACGCCATATACGGCGGACTCACAGGCAAAGTGACACACATCAGCGCCGACACAATTGAAGACGAGAAGAAAGAAAGCTATTACCTCGTTCGCGTTAAAACAGACAAAAGCTTCATAGGCGAAGACGATAATAAAAAACAGATCATCGTGGGCATGACAGCCATGGTGGACATAGTAACCGGCAAAAAAACCGTTATGCAGTATCTGCTTAAACCAATTTTACGGGCTAAGTACAATGCGCTGCGGGAGAGATAAGATGATAATAGCTATTAGCTGCGACAGAAACTTCTGCCGTATGGTATCGGACACTTTCGGGCAGAAGGACACAGTTTCCGTTGGGCTTATATCAAGCCTCAGAGACAGACATGAAATAGCGTCCACGGACGTTGCCATCCTCGACCTGCCCTATCTCACGCCCACGGAAATAACAAAGATTCCCTGCAAGGTAGTGATAATGACCTCAGTACCGAAATTTGACGAAGCTCTTAAAATGCTGAAGATGGGCGTTAAGGCTTACGGCAACAGGATGATGCATCCGGATAACATGAAGCAGATGGTGTCCGCTGTCCGCACAGGGCAGATATGGCTTCCGCCGGATATCATCAACAGGCTGATAACAACCCTTCCGGCTGATAACACGCCTTTGACCCTAACAGAGGAACTCTCGGAAAGAGAGACAGAAGTTGCCAAACTCGTCGCAAAGGGCAAAAGCAATCAGGAGATCGCCGATACCCTCGACATCACCGTGCGTACAGTCAAGGCACACCTCACATCCATTTTTTCCAAGACTGGTCTGAGAGACCGTCTCGCCCTCGCCCTGCATTTTAAATAAACAATAATCTCCCACAGCTTATTCTGATTTTGATCGCTAAGCCCTACATCTGCATACAAACAAAAAAAGACCGCATCCGAAAGGATGCGGTCTTCTGATTTAATCTTTCATATCAGTTTCTTAGCCACTGATACCATCACCTTGATCGGTAAACTGAATGTTCAACTTGTGTTCGTCATTGTTTATCTCAATACAAACTTCGGTACCGTTGACAGTGCTGCAGTAAGTATTGTCGCCAGTCGATTTCCAATCACCGGAAAGAACAAGAGTATCTGCCGAATCTCCTGATACCTGAAGAGTATGAGTATCTGAATCAGCGATGCTCAGAACATCCTGTGCGGAGAGAGTTACGGTTTGGGCAGTGCTGTCGTCATTCATCTGGATAGCGTCTATATCGCTGAGTCCGCTGAAATCAAGACTGTCCGCATCGCCGAACACTGCAAGCACGTTGTCGCTTCCCGATTTTGCTTCCACTGAAACAGGCTCAACATAGTAATTGCTTGAACTGCTGCCGCTGAAAACCACATGCCCGATTCCGCTTTCACTTGTTATGGTCAGTTCGCCGGAGGTAACAGTGCCGTTAGACACCCAGTTTCCATCGGAATCGTAAACAGAGTAAGTACTGCCGGATTTGACGGTTCCGCTTATATCAAATTTAGCTGTGTTCACCTCACTGTCAAAGTCGATTGTGAGGCTTTCGCCGGAACCGATACCGCTTTTACTGCTGCTGTCATAGTAGTTGCCTTTAACACCGAATCCGCTGTCTGTTTCAGTAACACTGTAACCGGACGTATAAGTTGAAAAATCACCTATATTTTCGATATGATTTTCAGTTGTGAGGCTCAGTGTGCCTGAATAGTCGTGTTCGTTCACTTCAAAGCTGTATTTCAGAAGAGATGTTACATCCTGATCAACGTCTGTTCCTGCGGTGAACACATATGAACCGTCGGAATTTATAACAACAGAACCGTTGTCGCCGAGGTCAATAGTGTACTCAGTAACAGTATCAGAGAACTCATATACCAACCCTGCATAGGTCACTGTGGTAAGATGAGCTTCCAGTCCGTCGGGAATGTCCACATCGTTGAACACGCTGCTCTCTCTGCTGTTTTGTTCTGCCGCAGCCGAAATATCAGCATTGAGCGTATCGTCCGGAACAACCAGAACGTTGTCGGCGTATCCTTCTCCGTCGGCACTCCACGCAACTATCTGAAGCTGCTCGCTGTCGGTGCCGCTGCCGATACCGACAGCATACACTTCGTCTATAACCGTGTCGCCCAGCCATGACTGCCATGCGGCAAGTTCACTGCTGTTAATTTTGTAATCCTCGCTCGAAGGGGCGCCGTCGGAAACGAAATAAGCGTGAGTATAATCTGCACTGGGCGCTGAATCAGAGCTGTATGTTGTCATCAGTTTGCTCAGAGCATCGTCATAATCTGTTGCGCCATTTGCACGAAGCGATTCCAGAATGCTTTTCGCCTGGTCAACAGTCAGCCACACGCTTCCGTTAACTGTCTGCGAGTAAGCATCAGTTGAGAAAGTGACTATCTGGATACCGCCTATATCGCCTTTTTCCTCGTATTTATCAATAAGATCTGAAAGAGCATCCTTAAGTACGTCAAGTCTGGTATCGCCTTCGCTGGTGATAACGTTGCCCATACTTCCGGAAACGTCTATCATGAACAGCAGGTTAGCCACGGGAACTGAAGTGCTGCCTTCGTCCACTACGGAACTTGATGCAGAGATGCTGATATCATCCGCTCCGTTAACAGTAATTGTGAGCTTCGCTTCCGAAGTCGAAGTTCCGTCGGAAAGGGTGTATGTGAAATCCTCTGTAACAGATTCATCTGAATTCACATTATCAAGATTTTCACTGTCGTTATCCAGTTCGTAGCGGTATGTTCCATCCTCTTTTACATAAAGAGTGCCGTATTCGCCCTGAATTGCCGTCTCTCCGGTGGACGAAACCGTAGTACCGTCAACCTCTGTGATATAGAGATTTGAAACAGATGTGTCACTGTCGTAATCCGCTCCGGTACCTGTTATCAGATTGCCCTGAGCAATTGAATCGCTGATATCAGTGACATATCCGGAATCCACAACCTCAACGACAGCCGCATCAGGCGTACCCGCTCCGTTTGGTATAATGGTGAGACCGTCAAGCTCATCCGCAGAAACCGTCCAGGTTCCGTCGCCGTTGTCAACTCCCGCGCTGAGCGTTCCGTTTGCAACCGCAATAACAACATAGCCTTCGTCTGTGAGCGTCTGGCTTGTAACGACATCAACCTCGTATTCATACGAAGACTCGGAATATCCGCCGTATCTGATCTCTTCTATGTTGTTTGCAACGATATAACCGCCATCGGCTGTTGTTATATATGCACTTATAGTGCCGTTGTTATTAACTGTTGTTATAGTATAGTCACTTTCGCTGCCGCTTAAGACAAGAACGTCATACCCGCTGTCACCGTTGACATTGACATAGCCGGTAACTGTTCCTGACAGATAAACGATGTCGTTTCCGCCGCCGATATTGACGTTAACGGTTGCTCCGCTTGCAACGTTGCCGATTTCAACAAATCCGTTGCCGCTGTCGCCGTTCACATTAAAGGTGTACGGAACATTTTCTATTATCACATAACCGCTGTTCACAGAAATGTTCTGATTCATGGAAACAGTCGAATATGTTGTCGCTGTCGTATAACCGAGGCTTTCAGGAGAAACATCACTGTTGAGTTCAGTTCCGGTTTCAACCTTAGTAACTTCTGCGGCGCCTGTGATTATGGTATCGTTAACCTCTGTAACCGTAGCTGTATCGTCAACAGCCACCGGCGCTTCGTATGTCTCGTCAACAGCCTCAACAGCAAGTGTGACGTATGAGTAGCCGCTGCTCTGTCCCGTATCATCAGTTACAACAACACGGAAAACTCTGTCTTCTGTGCTGGGGTCTTCAGACGTACTGCTGAACATAACAGCTTTAAGAGCCGCTTCGTAATCCTCGACACTGGCAACACCTTCAAGTTTAACAACCCCGTTCTCTATTGAAACAACTGTGATACCATCGGGCAGATCGCCAACTGTCAGAACGTCGCCGTCTTTCATGTTGGTCAGTGTGATTGTCATTGACTTCATCTCGGTGCTGTCAACATCCGATATGCTTACGTCGCTTGCAATAGATATGGGTGCTTCGTTCTCTGTGTAAACAGCGTTATAGGTTGTTGTTTTAACAACAAGATCGTTGAAATCACCGTCATAACCGCCTGTACCGGATACGAGATCTTCAATACCTATCGTACCGTCCGCATTTTCTATGAAATGATCAAGCCCGTCAGAGTTGAGCTCTGCATCGGAATAAAATACGTTGTTGCTGATCTCTTCACCATCGACCAGAAGAACAACATCGCCATTCTCATCCGTTGTAAATGTGACCTCTCCTCCGCTGAAGCTTGAACCGACATTGGTTACTATAAAGAACTTAACATCCTCACCCTGATATGTCGCAAGAAGTTCGTTAACGGACGCTGTGTCAGAGTTAAGAAGTATGAACTCTCCTGAAACAATGTTGCCGTCTTCATCTGTTGTATAAACACCCAGAGCGTTGGTGTATGAACCGCCATCGCTTACAAATGTAACATCTGTCTCAACGTTTTCAATACTGATAACCGGTTTGTCGTTCGCTCCGTTGATGGTAATCGTAATCGATTTTTCATCTGAAGCGCCGTACTCGTCTGTCACAGTGTATTTTACAGTGTAAGTCACTGTCTCGCCTTTTGTCAGATAATCGTATGAAGATCCGGCGCTGAACTGTACGGTTTTGCTGTCGGCGTCAAATACAAGACCATCGGGGATATCCTGACCTTCCACAAGTGCATATGTAAGGTCGCTTTGATCCGAGTCAACATCCGAAGCTATGAGCGACAGAAGTGCACTGTTGCCGTTTTCCGAAACTGAAATGCCGACATTGTGTGCAACAGGCGCATCGTTCGTTCCGATAACCTGAATATTAAGAACAGATTCAACTGTTCCGCCGTTACCGTCTGACACGCTGTATCTGATCTCGTAGTCGACCGTTTCTCCCTCTGAAAGAGAATCGTATGAATTCGCATCGAATGTATAAGTTCCATCCTCATTAAGTGTGAAACCTGTCGGAGCTGTTCCAACCAGTGCATAGGTGAGACTGTCGCCATCTGCATCTGTGGCACCGATGCTGCCTGTGAGTACGGTATCTTCATAAACTGATTCATTTTTTGCTTCCGTAACAGGGGCGTCATTATCAGAAGTAACAACTATCTTGGCAGTGGCACTTGATATGTCCGTGCCGTCTGTCACTGTAAACTCAAACGTTGCATCGCCATTGAAATCTGTATCAGGCGTGAATGTGTATGTTCCGTCACCGTTGTCCACAAGCTCGCCGCCTGTGACATTTGTAATTGAAGCGATAGTGAGGTCGTCGCCGTCAACATCATCGGACTGGGCAAGTATTTGCTCTGCCGTGAGGATGATTGCTGTATCCTCAGATGTGGTAAATTCAACATCTCCGGCAACAGGTCCGTCGTTGGTGCCTGTGATATTCACTGTAACTGTAGTCTCTGTGCCGTCTGCTGACTTGACTGTAAATGTTTCCGTTACGGTCTCGCCTTCTGCCAGACCGTCCATTGTAGAATCTGTAGTATATGTCCATGCACCGTCTGTACCGATGCTGAACTTACCATATGCACCCTGAGTATCTGTCTGAGCCTCGAAAGTTGCATCGCTGTCTACGTCAGTTATCGTCAGAACGCCGCCTGTAGTCAGCACTGCATCTGATTCTGTAAGGTTGACTGTGTCGGAGCTTACTACTGCCGCATCGTTAGTACCTGTTATATTTACTGTAACTGTGGTTTCAGTACCGTCTGCTGACTTGACTGTAAACGTTTCCGTTACTGTCTCGCCATCTGCAAGTGAATCCATGGTGCTGTCGGTAGTATATGTCCATGCACCGTCTGTACCGATGCTGAACTTGCCGTATGTGCCCTGAGTATCTGTTTGCGCTTCAAACTCAGACGCGCTGTCTACGTCGGTGATTGTAAGAACGCCACCTGTGGTAAGGACAGTATCTGATTCTGTAAGATCGACTGTGTCGGAGCTTACAACTGCCGCATCGTTAGTGCCTGTGATATTCACTGTAACTGTGGTTTCAGTGCCGTCAGCTGATTTGACTGTAAATGTTTCCGTTACTGTCTCGCCTGCGGCAAGTGAATCCATAGTGCTGTCTGTAGTATATGTCCATGCACCGTCTGTACCGATGCTGAACTTACCATATGCACCCTGAGTATCTGTCTGAGCCTCGAAGGTTGCATCGCTGTCCACGTCGGTGATTGTAAGAATTCCGCCAGTGGTAAGGACTGCGTCTGATTCTGTAAGATTAACTGTATCGGAGCTTACTACTGCCGCATCGTTAGTACCTGTTATATTTACTGTAACTGTAGTCTCTGTGCCGTCTGCTGACTTGACTGTAAATGTTTCCGTTACGGTCTCGCCTTCTGCCAGACCGTCCATTGTAGAATCTGTAGTGTATGTCCATGCACCGTCTGTACCGATGCTGAACTTACCGTATGTGCCCTGAGTATCTGTCTGAGCTTCAAACTCAGACGCGCTGTCCACGTCAGTTATCGTCAGAACGCCGCCAGTGGTAAGGACAGTATCTGATTCTGTAAGATCGACTGTGTCGGAGCTTACAACTGCCGCATCGTTAGTGCCTGTGATATTCACTGTAACTGTGGTTTCAGTGCCGTCAGCTGATTTGACTGTAAATGTTTCCGTTACTGTCTCGCCTGCGGCAAGTGAATCCATAGTGCTGTCTGTAGTATATGTCCATGCACCGTCTGTACCGATGCTGAACTTACCATATGCACCCTGAGTATCTGTCTGAGCCTCGAAGGTTGCATCGCTGTCCACGTCGGTGATTGTAAGAATTCCGCCAGTGGTAAGGACTGCGTCTGATTCTGTAAGATTAACTGTATCGGAGCTTACTACTGCCGCATCGTTAGTACCTGTTATATTTACTGTAACTGTAGTCTCTGTGCCGTCTGCTGACTTGACTGTAAATGTTTCCGTTACGGTCTCGCCTTCTGCCAGACCGTCCATTGTAGAATCTGTAGTGTATGTCCATGCACCGTCTGTACCGATGCTGAACTTACCATATGCACCCTGAGTATCTGTCTGAGCCTCGAAGGTTGCATCGCTGTCCACGTCGGTGATTGTAAGAATTCCGCCAGTGGTAAGGACTGCGTCTGATTCTGTAAGATTAACTGTGTCGGAGCTTACTACTGCCGCATCGTTAGTACCTGTTATATTTACTGTAACTGTGGTTTCAGTACCGTCAGCTGACTTGACTGTGAACGTTTCCGTTACTGTCTCGCCTTCTGCCAGACTGTCCATTGTAGAATCTGTAGTATATGTCCAAGTACCGTCTGTACCAATGCTGAACTTACCATATGCACCATGAGTATCTGTCTGAGCCTCGAAGGTTGCATCACTGTCCACGTCAGTGATTGTCAGCACGCCGCCCGTAGTCAGTACAGTGTCTGATTCTGTAAGATTAACTGTGTCGGAGCTTACTACTGCCGCATCGTTAGTACCTGTTATATTTACTGTAACTGTAGTTTCAGTACCGTCAGCGGATTTGACTGTAAACGTTTCCGTTACGGTCTCGCCCTCTGCAAGTGAATCCATAGTGCTGTCGGTAGTGTATGTCCACGTGCCGTCTGTACCGATGCTGAACTTGCCGTATGTGCCCTGAGTATCTGTTTGCGCTTCAAACTCAGACGCGCTGTCCACGTCAGTGATTGTCAGCACGCCGCCCGTGGTAAGGACTGCGTCTGATTCTGTAAGGTTGACTGTATCGGAGCTTACAACTGCCGCATCATTGGTACCTGTGATATTCACTGTAACTGTAGTTTCAGTGCCGTCTGCGGACTTGACTGTAAACGTTTCCGTTACTGTCTCGCCATCTGCCAGACTGTCCATTGTAGAATCTGTAGTATATGTCCAAGTACCGTCTGTGCCAATGCTGAACTTGCCGTATGCGCCCTGAGTATCCGTTTGAGCCTCGAAGGTTGCATCACTGTCCACGTCGGTGATTGTAAGAACGCCACCAGTGGTAAGGACTGCGTCGGATTCTGTAAGATCGACTGTGTCGGAGCTTACAACTGCGGCATCGTTAGTACCTGTTATATTTACTGTAACTGTGGTTTCAGTACCGTCTGCGGACTTGACTGTAAACGTTTCCGTTACTGTCTCGCCATCTGCCAGACTGTCCATTGTAGAATCTGTAGTATATGTCCAAGTACCGTCTGTGCCAATGCTGAACTTGCCGTATGCGCCCTGAGTATCCGTTTGAGCCTCGAAGGTTGCATCGCTGTCCACGTCAGTGATTGTAAGTACGCCGCCTGTAGTGAGTACAGTATCTGATTCCGTAAGATTAACTGTGTCGGAGCTTACAACTGCGGCATCGTTAGTACCTGTTATATTTACTGTAACTGTTGTCTCTGTGCCGTCTGCTGACTTGACTGTAAATGTTTCCGTTACGGTCTCGCCCTCTGCAAGTGAATCCATAGTGCTGTCTGTAGTATATGTCCAAGTACCGTCTGTGCCGATGCTGAACTTGCCGTATGCACCCTGAGTATCTGTTTGCGCCTCGAAGGTTGCATCGCTGTCCACGTCAGTTATCGTCAGAACGCCGCCTGTAGTCAGTACAGTGTCTGATTCCGTAAGGTTGACTGTGTCGGAGCTTACTACCGCGGCATCGTTAGTACCTGTTATATTTACTGTAACTGTGGTTTCAGTACCGTCTGCGGACTTGACTGTAAACGTTTCCGTTACTGTCTCGCCTTCTGCCAGACTGTCCATTGTAGAATCTGTAGTATATGTCCATGCACCGTCTGTACCGATGCTGAACTTGCCGTATGTGCCCTGAGTATCTGTCTGAGCCTCGAAGGTTGCATCGCTGTCCACGTCGGTGATTGTAAGAATTCCGCCAGTGGTAAGGACTGCGTCTGATTCCGTAAGATTAACTGTATCGGAGCTTACTACTGCCGCATCGTTAGTACCTGTTATATTTACTGTAACTGTGGTTTCTGTGCCGTCAGCTGACTTGACTGTAAACGTTTCCGTTACTGTCTCGCCTTCTGCCAGTGAATCCATGGTGCTGTCTGTAGTGTATGTCCATGCACCGTCTGTACCGATGCTGAACTTACCATATGCACCATGAGTATCTGTCTGAGCCTCGAAGGTTGCATCGCTGTCCACGTCAGTGATTGTAAGAATTCCACCAGCGGTAAGGACTGCGTCTGATTCTGTAAGATTAACTGTATCGGAGCTTACTACTGCCGCATCGTTAGTACCTGTTATATTTACTGTAACTGTGGTTTCAGTACCGTCAGCTGACTTGACTGTGAACGTTTCCGTTACTGTCTCGCCTGCGGCAAGTGAATCCATGGTGCTGTCGGTAGTGTAAGTCCATGTGCCGTCTGTGCCGATGCTGAACTTACCATATGCACCCTGAGTATCTGTTTGCGCCTCGAAGGTTGCATCACTGTCCACGTCAGTGATTGTAAGAACGCCGCCAGTGGTAAGGACAGTATCTGATTCCGTAAGATTAACTGTGTCGGAACTTACTACTGCCGCATCGTTAGTGCCTGTTATATTCACTGTAACTGTGGTTTCAGTACCGTCAGCTGACTTGACTGTGAACGTTTCCGTTACTGTCTCGCCTGCGGCAAGTGAATCCATGGTGCTGTCGGTAGTGTAAGTCCATGTGCCGTCTGTGCCGATGCTGAACTTACCATATGCACCCTGAGTATCTGTTTGCGCCTCGAAGGTTGCATCACTGTCCACGTCAGTGATTGTAAGAACGCCGCCAGTGGTAAGGACAGTATCTGATTCCGTAAGATTAACTGTGTCGGAACTTACTACTGCCGCATCGTTAGTGCCTGTTATATTCACTGTAACTGTGGTTTCAGTACCGTCTGATGACTTGACTGTAAACGTTTCCGTTACTGTCTCGCCTTCTGCCAGACCGTCCATTGTAGAATCTGTAGTATATGTCCATGTGCCGTCTGTGCCGATGCTGAACTTACCATATGCACCCTGAGTATCTGTTTGCGCCTCGAAGGTTGCATCACTGTCCACGTCAGTGATTGTAAGAACGCCGCCAGTGGTAAGGACAGTATCTGATTCTGTAAGATCGACTGTGTCGGAGCTTACAACTGCCGCATCATTGGTGCCTGTAACTGTGATTGTGAGTTTCGAGGTTGAAGTTGCTCCGTTCTCGTCTGTCACAGTGTAGGGAATTTCTATTGCCGCTGTTTCACCTGCCGCGAGGTAATCGTAGCCCGATGCGTCGAACGTATATGAACCGTCGGAGTTCAGTGTGAAACCGTCAACTGTGCTGTCGGTGGAGAATGTAAGAACCGCACCGTCGTCAGCATCTGTAGCTGTGAGCTGACCTGTAATTGTCGAATCTTCATCAACTGCGCCAACCGCAGCTTCAGCAACAGGCGCATCGTTGGTGCCAGTGACAGTGATTGTTATCTTGGATTCGGTAACAGCACCGGAATCATCAGTGACAGTGTATGAAACAACGTAGGTTTCAGACTCGCCAACTGCGAGGTAGTCATAGTTTTCAGTGTTAAATTCATATGAGCCGTCGGAATTCAGTGTAAATCCTTCGGGAACAGCGCCTTTAGTGGCAAATGTCAGGTCGTCGCCGTCAACATCGGTAGCCGTAAGCTGACCTGTAAGGACGGAATCCTCTTCCGTTTCGGCTGTAACAGCCTCAGCAACGGGAGCATCGTTAACCGCCGCAATATCTATCTTTCCTGTGGCGGTTACGGTTTCCGTGCCGTCTGTTACAGAAAACTCGAACGTCGCCTGTCCATTGAAATCCTGATCAGGGGTAAAAGTATATGTGCCGTCACCGTTATCAACTATTGTACCGCCAGTGACATTAGTGATTTCCACTATAGAAAGATCGTCGCCGTCGACATCAGTCGCCTGCGCAAGAAGCTCCTCCGCAGTAATGGTTATAGATGTGTCCTCTGTACCTGAATATGATATGTCGCTGACAACAGGTGCATCGTTTGTACCTGTTACAACGATTGTGATAGTTTCATAGCTTGTTTCGCCGTAAGGGTCTGTGACCATGTAATCGACAGTTAAGGTGGTCTGTTCTCCGGCGGCAAGGTAGTCATAGGATGACGGGTCGAAAGAATATGTTCCGTCGGAGTTAAGCGTGAATCCATCGGGAACGCCTGAAGACGCAACTTCAAACGTGAGGGTGTCGTTGACATCGGGGTCAACAGCGGTAAGCTGTCCAGTGACAACGTTTCCGTCCTCAACAGCGCTGATAACCTCCGCATATGCAACAGGTGCATCGTTAGTTCCTGTCACTACAACGTTTATAACCCCGTCCTCAGTGGAGCCGTCGGGGTATGTGATAACTATGTCAACATCATATTCAACGTCCTCGCCTTCGCCGAGGTAGTCATAATCGGAGATTGTGGGGTCTATGGTGTATGAACCGTCGGAATTAAGCACAAACCCGGGGGGGACTGTTGCGCCTTCCGCAAGGGAATATACAGGGTCGCCTGTGGCTGTGGAGGTGGTTGTTTCATCATTGTTGTTATTACCTGTGTCGGTGTAAGAATCTTCCGTATCAGTTGTTGACTCAAGACTGCTGGAAGGGAGCAGATAGCTGCCGACGTACCCTTCGGAATCGTCGCCTTCGAGAACGTCGCTGACGAGTACGCTTGAGCCAGTGTCTTCACCGGCCGCAGTTTCTTCGTCTTCAGGAGAAAGGTCTTCACCTTTTTCCAGTGCATCCTGAAGCGCTTCGGCGTCCATCGCAACATCGTCGAAAGATGCTACAAGCGAATCGTCAATGGCGAGATGTTCGTTCGCTCCGATGGTCACTTCCCTGCCGTTTTCAAGCTGCAGAATGACCTTGGAACCGCTCATGGTCTCGATAACATCGCCGACGGCAACCATGTCGCCGGGGAATATTTGTTTGACTGAACCGTCGATACCGTGTAAAACTGCCTGACCGATAACCTGAACAACTTTTCCAATCGCAGCCATAAGACACCTCAAAGTAATAATAATCTTATTTCAAAGATTACACTATCCGCACATAAACACATCGTACCAAGGTACAGTTAAAGATATTTTTTAATATTTTTTCTCATTCAGTAGAGAGTGAATTTTAGCGCTATTGAAAAACAGAGGGTTTACGGCTATGCTTCTTTAAAATCAGCGGGTGAAAAATTGTGAAAAAAACGGTCGCGATCGCAGGGATACTGTCATGCATCGTCATACTATTCTTTGTATATCAGAAATTTATCAACCATAACCTGCATACTGTCGAAAAAGGCATGCTTTACAGAAGCGCACAGCCAACGCCCGAAAGACTGAAAGAATATAAGGAAAAATACGGCATACGCTCCGTAATCAGCCTGCGCAGGGCAAGACCCGACAAAGAATGGTACAGGCAGGAGATCACAGCGTCAGAGGAACTGGGACTGGAACATTACGACGTAGCCCTCTCCTCAACAATGCCCGCGCCCATGAAAAAGATGGAGGAGCTTGCGCAAATACTTAAAACTGCAAAACGCCCGATGCTTATCCACTGTCTCGGCGGGTCGGACAGAACGGGGCTTGGTGTTGCCATATATCTTTACGCCGTTAAAAACCAACCGCCGCAGATTGTTCTTAAAAAATCACTCAATGTCCTTTACGGACACTTTCCATATCTCTGGATGCAGACAGATGCTATGACGGAAAGCTTTCTCAGATTTACACAAAAAAATTAATACTTTTTTTATCCTTTTTTATCCTTGACAAACATTCGATTACGAATAATTTGATATCATATAATACGATATGAGGCGGATATGACAAAATACAAAGGAACAGAAGAAGAGGTTGAGGCGCTCAACACATATATAAAGCTGATGCGTGCGTCCAAAAGCGTTACAGACGCCGCCCACAGCCATCTGACAAAGCACAGGCTCACCGACACCCAGTTCGGTGTACTTGAAACGCTTTATCATTTGGGAGGCATGTGCCAGAGAGAGCTTGCGGAAAAGAACCTGACAAGCACGGCGAATATAACAACGGTCATCGACAACCTTGAAAAAAGGAAGCTTGTAGAAAGGGTCAGAAACGAAACGGACAGACGCTACATAACCGTGAGCCTGACCGAAAGCGGAAAAGAACTTATCGGCGGGATATTTCCGGAGCATGTGAAATCAATCGTCAGAAGTTTCAAGGCTCTGGACAGGCAGGAAAAAGAAACCCTCGGCAATATCTGCAAAAAGTTGGGAAAAAGCCAGAAGGCTTAAAAAAAATGAGGAAACAGTTCGATATCGAATTAGTTGATATAACACGAAGAAGATATAAAATGCTGCGTAAACTTTTTATTACAACAGATACGTTTGCACCGACGATCGTAAGACTGGCACTGGGGATAGTCATCCTTCCCCACGGCGCCCAGAAACTTTTGGGATTGTTCGGCGGGTACGGCTTTTCAGGAACAATGTCCTTTATGACAGAAACAATGGGCATACCTGCCGTTTTTGCGTTTCTTGCCATAGTTGCCGAATTTTTCGGCGGGCTTGGGCTTATAACAGGAACTCTGACACGCCTCAGCGCATTGGGAACAGGTGTGACGCTGGCTGTTGCGGCGCTTATGGTTCACACCCAAAACGGGTTCTTTATGAACTGGTTCGGAAATCAGGCGGGTGAAGGATACGAATACCATATACTGTTTGTCGCCATGGCTCTTTCATTAGTGCTTACAGGCGGCGGAAGGTTTTCAATAGACAGATTCATTGCAGAAAAAATAGTTAAATAACGGAGGCATATTATGAGCTATCAGGAATTTTTAAACAGTGTAAAAGCAAGAAGAACATACTACGGAATATCAAACGAAGCTATCGTACCTGAAAACGTAGTTGAATCCATCGTCGAACAGGCGGTTAAATACGCGCCGTCGTCTTTCAACTCGCAGAGTTCAAGAGTTGTCGTTCTTTTCGGCAAACAGCATGAAAAACTCTGGAACATCGCAAAAGAGGCGCTTCGTAAAATAGTTCCTGCGGAAGCCTTTGCACAGACAGAGGAGAAAATAGATTCCTTTAAAGCGGGATACGGCAGTGTGCTTTATTTTGAAGATCAGACGGTGATCAAAGGACTTCAGGAAAGTTTCCCCCCATATGCGGCGAACTTCCCGGTATGGTCCAACCACTCTTCAGGCATGCTCCAGTTCGTCGTCTGGACGGCTCTGGAACAGACCGGACTCGGCGCATCTCTCCAACACTATAACCCGCTGATAGATGCGGACGTGAAAAAAGAATGGAACATTCCCGAAAGCTGGTCTCTGCTGGCACAGATGCCATTCGGCAAACCCGTGGCGCAGCCCGGGGAAAAAGAATTTGCACCCATTGAAACAAGGATGAAAGTTTACAGATAAGCCGCAGGGAGGCGAAAGCCTCCCTTGATTGTTGGCAAAACTGATAAGGGATTCGATCGCTTCGTCACTGCGTTTCTCGCGAAGACGGATACCTGTCTCTGCGAGGGCTTCAGCCCGAAGCAGTCCGATTGCCATTTATAGGTAATAAGTTTATCAAAAACCGCAGGGAGGCGAAAGCCTCCCTGTTTTATTTTTCAGCTATGAATATATACCCTTCGCCCCAGACGGTTCTTATGAATTTCGGGTTCTTCGGATCATCACCCAGCTTTGTCCTGAGCCTGCTCACCGTAACATCGGCTGTCCGGTTGAACGCCTCGCAGTCTATGCCTTTCAGTTCGTTCAGTATTCTGTCCCTGTCAAGAACGCGGTATGGATTGCGCACCATGAGCGCCAAAACAACAAACTCCGCGCGGGTCAGTTCCAGTTCGGCATCGTTCAGCAAGGCACTGAAAGTTTTTGTATCGACACAGAGTCCGCCGAACCTGTAAAGGCTGTCCGTCTGCGGTTCCGGCTGTTTCTCCGAACGTTTCAGCACTGCGGATATTCTGGCGACGAGTTCACGCGGTTCAAAAGGTTTTGCAAGATAATCGTCGGCACCGGATTCAAGCCCCGCTATCCTGTCCTCCACTGCGCCTCTGGCGGAAAGCATTATGACAGGAATATCCGACAATTTCCTGATCCGTCTGCACAGTTCAAATCCGTTCATTTTCGGCATCATAACGTCAAGAACGATTATGGACGGAAACGAAGAGGCAAGGTATCCTTCCGCCTCCGAAGGATCGTTAATACTGTCGACGGTATAGGAGAATTCGCCAAGATACCTTGTAAGCATCCTGCAAAGCTTCACGTCGTCATCAACTATCAGAACCCTGTTCTCCATTTTTCACCTATCTCGGCGCGAAAATAACTGCCGTCATCAGCACTGCTATAAATATACCAGCGGTGAGAAATAGCGCAATCGTATTAATCTGCTTCATTTTTAAACCTTTCAATGTCCGAAAATGCTGTTATGTCGTTTCCGAAATGCACAAGATACTCGCCGCAAACGGGCAGCCAGTATCCGTCGTATACGACACCTCTGTCTGCGGCATATGCAACATGCCTGACTGCTTTTCCCGATTTTTTTGCCGCACCGGCTTTACATCCGGAATGGTCTCCGCCAAGTGAAAAGCATTTAACTCCTAAAGGAGTTCCCAGAGCGGCACAGGTGTCGTTGACAGCGACTATCTCGTGTCCGTATGTTATCAGCATCACAGGAGACGGATAATTTCCCCACATCATTCTGAATGCCTCGACCACTTCTTCTTTTGTTTTATTCAGTTCTGTTGTTTCCATTTTTTTCCTCACTTATTTATTAATCAACTCTTTTGGAAGCGTCACCTCAACTTCGGTTCCGCGCCCTTCTTCGCTCTTAATGGAGATACTGCCTCCGTGCATACCCGTTATCTTTTTGCAAAGGCTAAGCCCCAGACCGTATCCCGTGTTTCTGGTTCTGGCAGAATCTGATCTGTAGAACGGTTCAAAAATATACGGCATATCCTTCGCAGAAATCCCTTCGCCTTTATCGGTGACGGTCAGAGTGACTCCGGAATCGTCTGCATAAGCCTTCACCGACACCGGATCTCCGAAAGAATACTTCACTGCGTTGCCCAGCAGGTTTTTTATCAGACTCTCCATCATATCGGGGTTTGCGCATATGCTGATACTGCTGTCAACACCGGTTACGATGTTCGCACCCCTTGAATTCATTTTTGCGGCTATTTTTTCAATGAGTGCTGAAAAGTCCACTGTGTCCATCTCAACAACCCTCTCGGAGAAATTCAGTCTGGCAGATTCCAGCATTTTTGCCGTCAGACCGTCCATCTGCCCTACGTCGTCTATGATGGATTCCCGAAGCTCATCGTCCTTCACCATGTCGGCGGCTATCCTTATGCTGGTCATGGGCGTTCGCAGTTCGTGTCCGATATCCGCAAGGAGCTGTTCCCTTGATCGCAGAGCCGTTTCAACTTCCGACGTAAGCTCGTTAAAAGTTGTGCAGAGCTGTGCCAGTTCGTCATTTCCTCTGTGGCGTATTTTGAAGCCATAGTTGCCCTTTTTTACCTCTTCAATTGCGGAATGCATCTTTTTAATGGGTGAAAGCATGTATCTTATCAAAAGAAACGTGCAGATAAGCAGTAACATCACAGCGGCAAACATCCCGTATCCGTATGCACGGAAACGCGTTATGTCCTCAGGCGCGGGAGACATGCGGATTATCACATTTCCAAGACCGGATTCCTGCTTTATCTCCGTGTAACCATGCATAAACCTGATTACTATGTCACCATCCTCATACTCCGAATGGAAACCGTCTTCGGGGAAATTTTCAGGAAGAGTACCTGCCCGCCATCGCCCATCGGCGGATTCATAATCCACTGCGATGCCAAGCCTTTCGGCGAGTTTTTCCGCTTTTTCCCTGTCAGGAGGGGTTCCGATATCGTTCACAAGATATCTTGCATAATCTGTCATCTTTGTGCGAAAACCTTTGTCCGCCTTTAGCGAGTAATAGTGTATTACCCCGAAAAAAATCATATTTATGAGAAATGCCAGACAAACCGCAAGCATAAGCAGCCTGAAAAATATCGAATGAAAATAAACCTTTCGCATGTTCCCTCCGTTGCTGAGTGTAATATAATTCCTATATGCTCTTTCGTGTGTCTAAAATTGTTTTGAATTTGTAACAAAGTGTAATAGGGGCGAACTGGTGGACAAGGACGCAATATTGTGTATAATCTTCCGTCAGCAAACAAATACGGAGAAATGATATGTCAGAATTCAAAAACGTTTCTGTGGTAAAAAAAGCTAACGTGTTCTTCGACGGAAAGGTCGTAAGCCGCTCTGTTATATTTGAAGACGGCTCAAGAAAGACCCTCGGGTTCATACAGCCCGGCGAATATACCTTTAACACTGCCGCGGCAGAGGTTATGGAAATACTCAGCGGCGAGATGGAGGTTCTGTTCCCCGGAAAAACAGAAAAACTCGTCATCAAAGGCAGCGGTGCCTTCGAGATACCTGCAAACTCATCTTTCACAATGTTCGTAACGTCGCCTTCCGACTACGTTTGTTCATTCGCTTAAAAATACAGGGGAGCATACGCTCCCCACAAACCGATGACAAAGCCGGCAAAATGCGAGATCGCGTCGTCGATTTATTCGATAAATAGTTTAAAGTGGACTCATTTCAGCAAGCTCGGTACAGAAACATTTGCAAAAATAGGCAAATGTTTTCAGCCTTCGGCTGGTGCTCCTCGCGAAGACAAAAAAACGTCTCTGCGAGGGTTTTAACCCGAAGCAGTCTAATGTGAGGCTGTGTAACTTTAGTTTGTCAACAACCTGAGGGGAGCACAGGCTCCCCTCATATTAATCTG
>JBFWLW010000019.1:0-37822 GCA_050251945.1 Deferribacterales bacterium
ATCGGAAAAGCTCTCGAAAAAGTGACTTACTCTGATTTATATGGATGGTTTAAGCATGCCGGATATACGACATAAATTTCGTGAAATGCTCTAGCCGAAGGCTGAATGAGTCCACTTTAAACTATTTGTCGAATAAAGCGAAGCAATCCGGTCTTTTCTCTTCTTTGTCATCAGTCTGAAGCCGGTTTTTTTTATCTGTCGGATACGATCCTGTTTTTCCCGCCAGACCGCTTCGCTTCATACATAAGGCTGTCCGCCTTTTCTATAAGCATCTCAGCCGGACATGAGGCGTCTTTGAAAACCGTAACCCCGATGCTGGCTCCGACGCTGCACTCAAGTCCAGTGCTTGCGGTTATCGGTCGCTCTATCCCTTTCAGTATTTTTTCTGCCAGAACGGAAGCGTCGGCAGGGGTTTTTATGTCGTTGAGCAGGATAACGAACTCGTCTCCGCCTATGCGTGCCACGGTATCTGCGCCTCTCAGTGCGCTTTTAAGCCTGCGGGCTGTTTCGCAAAGTACCTCGTCGCCTATCTTGTGTCCGAAGGTGTCGTTGATGGGCTTGAATTTGTTCAGGTCTATGAACAACAGCGCACAGAAGGTCGACCCGCGTTCGCATCTCTGCATTGCTACTTCTATGCGGTCTGCCAGCATCGCGCGGTTGGGAAGCCCCGTGAGTGTGTCGTGGAGCGCCTGATGCAGGTATTCCTCTGTTTTGCTCTGCTGTTCGCTGGATTCTTTGTACTTACAGAGTGCGTCTTCAAGCACGCTTATAAGATTATCTATCTCGAAGGGTTTCGTAAGAAAACGATGCACGTTCGCCTTGTTTATGGCGTCCATTGTGTTGTTCAGGTCTGCGTAGCCTGTGAGCATTATCCGCACAGTGTCCGGCGATACGGATTTTACATGTTCGAGGAAATCCACCCCGTTAAGCCCCGGCATCTGCATGTCGGAGAGCGCCACAGCGAAATTGTCTTTTTCCAATGCATCAATTGCGTCGAGAGGATTGCTGAACAGAGATATGTCAAACCTGCGCAGGTTGCGCTTCATTGACGCCAGAATGTTCAGATCGTCGTCAAGAATAAGTATTTTCATAGTCTCTCCTTAAATCAGAACCTTTATGGGTTCCTTAACGCCGCACGATCTGCCGTAGTTCACCAGCCGCATGATGATTACGTCGTTAAGCTCCTGTCCTTTTTTGCAGAGGAGCAGGTTGTCGACAGTGAGAACGTCCTCGTCCAGAACCATCTGTTCGCGCAGTTCGGATATTTTCAGCGAACGCAGAACATGACCTGAGCGCGTTCCAACGGTCTCCTGAAGCGCATTTATCAGGTCAATGCCGTAAATGTTCACTTTGTTTTTTATGGTGGTGAGGGCGCTGTGAAGACCCGTTTGCTTTTCAAGTTCCAGAAACTCCATGGCAAGGTTGAGAATACGCACGGAGACCGGCTGTTTTGCATCCGATTCCGAAAGGATGCGCTGTTTTTTAATGAGTTCTGCAACGCCGCCGAGTCTTGGTATGTTTGCCACGAGACCTGCGCCGTTTTCGGGATAAGAACGGTATATCTGCATTTCCGCCGGAGTGAGTTCTTTTTCGTTTATTATCTTTTTAAGTATGTCGGCGGGCAGGGCTATGTAACCCAGATAAACCAGCATTGAGGCGACCTCAAGCTGCCACTGCTGTTCCACTTTAACCTTTGAAATAAGGTTTCCTACAAGTTTTTTAACGTTCTCGCTTCTGCCGAACACCTCGGGGCTGTGCATTGAAAGGACGTTAACGAGCATCTTTACGCTGCCTTGCAGAGTGTCGCGCAGAAGCTCCTTTTCAGCCATTACCAGCCTGTACTGTTCCGCGCAGGTTTTCAGGGTTTGTTTCAGAAGTTCCACAGAACAGGGCTTCGTGAGGAACCGGAAGATGTTGCCCTCGTTAACGGCGTTCACCGCCGTGTCTATGTCCGCGTAACCTGTCAGCATTATGCGAACGGTGTTCGGGCTTATCCTTTTTGCACTTCGCAGAACGTCGATACCGCTTATTTTGGGCATTTTCAGGTCGCTTACCACGACGGAGAAAGGGTGCTGGGAGGAAATCTTCAGCATTGAAAGCCCCTCCTCAGGAGATGCGGCGGTTTCTATATCAAAGTCTCTGCGCAGATTCCTTTTGAATGATGCCAGTATATTTTCGTCATCGTCGATAAAGAGTATTCTATCGTTCATTGTGCCGTCTCTTCACATATATTTTTTGCCAGCGTCTCAAGCCCCGTTATGGAGTCCGTCAGTCCTATGCGTGCTATATAGTCTTCATCCAGAGTGTGTTCGTCATAATTTTCATTGAATACCACATGTTTGTGTTCAAAAACGTTTGCAAGATGAACAGCGGTGAGCGGCGAAATACCTTCGTTGATGCTCAGGTTCGGCGTGTGGTGCAGTGCCACCGCCTCGACAATGCTGTTTGGCAGTCCCCACAGACCAAGAAGATACGCGCCGATTTCCGAGTGGGTGACCCCGAGGATGTCCTTTTCCGACACCCAGAGTGATTTGTTTCCCTGTTTGGAGTTGTCTATTATGACTTTATATGTGACTTTAAAGTTTGCGAGCATGATAAGCTTGCCGATGTCGTGGAGTATTCCCGCTATGAAGCAGTCGTCCACGGTCTTCTGGTTCATTTTGCATTGAACTGCCACCGCCTTGGATATGCGCGCAACGAGGATGCTGTGCGACATCATCTTTTCCAGCGAAAAACTGTCGGTGTCCTCCCCTTTGAAGGAGTGAAAAAGGTGGGATGTGAGCAGAACGCCCTTAACGACGTCCAGACCCAGAAGGCTGACCGCCTGTGTAGGGCTTGATATGTGGTTGGCAAACCCGAAAAATGATGAATTGACCAGTTTCAGCACGTTTGCGCTCATGCCCACGTCGCTGGATATCAGCGCGCCGACCTTTGCAACGGAGCAGTCCTCGCTGTTCATCTCCTCAACCACTTTAAGATAGATATCAGGAAGAGACGGCAGAGATTCTATTCTGGACACCATCGTCTTGACGTCCTCGTTCTTGAGTATCTTGTGAAGGCTGTATGCCATGTTGATTGTTTCTTTTATCTTTTCGGCAGGGCAGGGCTTTGTAAGGAACTGGTGAGCCATTTTTATGGATTTCATTATCATATTCTTGTCGGAATGACCCGACAGGATTATCCGTATCACACCCGGGTATTTTGACTGAACCTGCGCCAGCAGTTCCACACCGTCCATCTCCGGCATCCGCATGTCGGTGACGATTATATCAACATGCTTTTTGGACAGGAAGTTCATAGCCTCTTTTCCGTTGTTCACGAAGCTCATGTCCCATTCGCTCTTCATTGATATGAGCATACGCCGAAGCCCGTCCAGAATGTTTACTTCGTCGTCAACAAATAATACGCTTTTTTTCATCCTACATGCTCCGCTGAATCAAAATGTCTTTTGTCTGTGTCTTCGTCTGTTTCTATGGGTATTTCTATGATAAACAAGGTTCCGACGTCTCCGTCCACCTCGAAGTAGATACGACCTGAGTGCTTTTTAACGATTATCTGATGGGAGATGGCAAGTCCCTGTCCGGTGCCTTTGCCTATCTCTTTTGTTGTGAAGAACGGGTCGAACACTTTGTGGCGTATGGATTCGGGTATGCCGCCCCCTGTATCCTTTATCGTTATCCGCACCCATCTTCCGATGTTGCGTGTGGAAATTGTTATTTTACCTTTACCACCGCTGTTTTTCATTTTGGCTTCAATAGCCTGTGCGGCGTTGACCACTATGTTCAGTATCACCTGATTGAAGTCCCCCGGAAAACACGGGACAAACGGCAGGGTATCGTCGAAATCGGTCTCTATCTCTGAATAGTATTTCCATTCGTTACGGGTTATGGTTATGGTGTTTTCGATGGCACTGTTGATGTCTATGGGCTGTCTGTCCTCTCTGTCCGGGTGGGAGAATTTCTTCATGGCGCGGACTATGGACGCTACCCTGTCAACGCCTTCAATGGACTGGTTTATAGCCGCTGGAACCTCTTCTCTGATGAAGCTGAGGTCTGCATCTTTAACCTTTTCGGTAAAAGCCGCGAAGGATTCTGCAAAATCCTTGTCTCCGGTGTTTTTTTCTGCAAGCGCCTGCGCAGTGTCTATCATATCCATGAACGCCTCGAACGACTGCATAAGAAACCGGGCGTTGTCGCCTATATACTGTATCGGCGTGTTTATCTCATGGGCAATCCCTGCCGCCAGGGAGCCGATTGATTCAAGCTTCTGGGCTATGCTGAGCTGGCGTTCAAGCGTCTTTTGTTCCGTGATATCGAAAAGGATTATCGCCTGACGGGGTTTTCCGTGCCATGTGATGTCCAGAACGGTCTTTCCCGCCGGTATCTTTGTTCCGTCCGCGTGAGTTATGAATATTTCGGAAGAACTTCCTGAAAGGTCGGAAGTGATAAAAACATCCGCAACGTGGGGGAACTTGTCCCATTTAAGGTTCCTGTGATCGGTACCGTCAAACTGAAGCAGTCTGACTGCTTCGTCGTTCATTGATCTTATGCTTCTGCTTTGAGGGTCGGTAATTATTATCGCCGCTTTTATGCCCTTAAGGACGGTATCCATGAACGCTTCGTTCTCTTTAAGCACCATATTCGCCGTGACCTGATTGGTAACGTCCACCAGAACGCCCTGATAGTTATATCCCGGATTGTCGCCTTCCTCTTTCCAGAGATAATCGTCCACCCACCTGTATTCACCTGCGCTGTTGCGTATGCGGTAAGTGAGCACCTGAATATCCTTTCTGCCGGCGTTTATACATTTGTTGTTTGTCATGACGTTTTCCGCTTCGTCAGGATGTATCAGACTGCAAAACTGTATGGTACCGTTATAAAAATCTTCAGGTGAGTAGCCAAGCCCCTCTATGCTTTTCGATACGAAAAGCGGACGGCGCAGATTGCTCTTTATCTCCCAGTTAAAGGTAACGACAGGGCTTTTGTTGACTATCTGATCCAGTTTGCTGAGCTGTATGTTCGCATTTTTAAGCTTATACTGCGTTCTGTTTCTGGAGAGAGTGACGCCCACACTGGCGCTGATGCGCTCATAGAAGACAATATCCTCGTACGAGAACTCGTTAACGTCGCTGCTGAACAGTTTCAATGTGCCTATCATATCGTTGTCGGCGTGCAGCGGGATAAGTGCGATCGCGCTGTAGCCCTTGTCGAGCATTTCGTAATCTATGCGTAAAGACGGGTTGAGGGTGAAAAGCTGCGGAGCGTCCGCAGGCAGGCTGTTTGTCCAGAAAGCTCCTCTGGGGGTGAAGAAATGCATGGATGAATCCGTTCCGCCGGACATTATGATATCCGAGATTATGTCGATGATACTGTACCATCCGTCCGGTTTTATCTCTTTTGGTGCCGTGATGTCCGATGTGCTGTATGAAAGATTTTCCGTGAAGCTTGCGTCCTTTGTGAACGAGATGGATATCTCGTCGATGCCAGTCATGGATTTGATTATGAACAGGATATCGCTTATTGCCTGTTCGCCGTTCTCTGCAATGTTCAGAAGCTCAAGAACCTGTGTGGAGAGCCGCAGTTTGCCCTGACTTTTCAGGAGCATCTGCTCGGTCTCTTTTCTTTGATGCGCTATCTCTATGATGGCATTCAGCATGGACATTCTGTAAGGTTTCTGTATGAAACCGTAAGGACTTTTAGCCAGCATCTCCTGAACGAGACTGTCGTCGTCCGCCCCTGTTAGAAAGATTATCGGTATGTCCTGCTGTGCGGTGATTATCTCTGCCGCCTGAATACCGTTCATGCCGCTTTTAAGAATGATATCCATAAGGATAATATCCGGCTGGTGTTCTGCCGAGGCGTGTATAGCCTCTTCACCGGAATGACATATTCCGACGACCCCGTAACCTGATTCGATGAGAGCCAGCTTAAGCACAATGGCAGTGCTTGGCGAGTCGTCAACAATCAATATATTTCTGGACATAAATTAACTCCGAAATACATACATTTTCGTATTGTGTTTGTTTGATACAGTTTAAAGTATGATATAGAAATATCCAGTCAATAAAGATTTTTCGGAATTCCATAAAAAAACTATGTTCATAATTATTCGTATAAAAATTAAAAATTTCCAAAATGACAAAAAATTATTTTGCAACTATGAATTATCTCTGCAAAAAGATTAAACATACCGTTTCACTGTTTTTTATTGCTTCGCTGACAATGAAATATTATACTTTGGCATCGGGGTACGGATGAACAAAAAAGTATTGAGTATTTCTGCTGTTTTGCTTGCTGTTGTCATAATTCTTCTGATAATAGACTCGACCCTTGATCGACCCGTCGTTACTAATAAAATAATCAAAGCGATATATCCCGACTGGGATCCTGAAAAGAAACAAGGGCAGAAGGATGATGAAGCCGCCGCACAACAGGCGGAAGAGGATCTGTCAGCATCTGAGCAGACCGCAGAGAATGCTTCCGATGCCAATGACGTTCTATCCTATGCCGAAAGCCGTACGCCTATGATGCAGGCTGTTATGAAGGGTGACGAAAAGAAGCTGGCGGAACTTATAAACTCCGGCAGCGCAGATATCAATAAGCAGGATATGCTTGGGTTTACAGCTCTTAATCTTGCTGTTTACATGGGCAAAGGGCAGGCTGTCAAAACTCTTCTCATAGGCGGGGCGAACCCCAACATTTCCGACATAGACGGCATGACCCCCACAGCTCACGCATCCAGACAGAAACGGCTGAGCCTTGCGAAGCTGCTTCTTGAGAGGGGTGCAAACCCGAACAAACCGAATAACGAAGGACAGACCCCGCTGATGATAGCCGCTCACTACGGGCATGAAGACCTTGCGGAACTCCTTCTGCACAATAACGCCGATATTAATACAAAAGATAAACTGGGACGGACGGCTCTTATAGAGGCGTCGGCGAACGGATACACCAATATAGTGCTTTCCCTTCTCAGTCTCGGTGCGGACAAAACCGCTCGCGACAACGCAGGTCAGACTGCGCAGGACTACGCCTTCCGCTTCGGGCATGAGGACGTAGCGGAGATACTTTCAGGTCAGCAGGCACAGGAAGGAACGGTGGTCGGCGAACCCATGCCGGAAACTCCTGCGGACAATACGGCACCCGCACAGCCTTTGCTTAATCAGACCGTTCCCCAGACAGCCGCAGGTTCTGCTCAGGCTCAGCCCGCACCGCAGCAGAATCAGCAGCCGGCACAGTTCAGAAGCAACCTGCAATGAACCTCTCCCCCGTTTTTTTCAACAGAAATGCAATGCTTGTTGCAATTGAGCTTTTGGGTAAGGTCATAACCAGAGACGGAATGCGCCTTCGCATAGTGGAAACCGAGTGCTATTTTCTTACGGACAGAGGCAGTCACGCCTCGCTGGGATACACGGAAAAACGTAAAGCTCTGTTCATGGACGGCGGAACAATATACATGTACTATGCCCGCGGTAAACCTTCGCTTAATTTTTCAGCGCACGGAGAGGGAAATGCGGTGCTTATAAAATCGGCGATAGCCGACTGCACGGGCGAACCGCTGTTGCGCATGCAGAGAAACAACCCAATGCCCGACGGCAGGGAGAGAGACGTTCAGAAGCTTGCATCCGGTCAGACACTGGTTTGCAGGTCGCTGGGCATTGATGTTAAAGGTTACGACGGAAAGCAGATAGACGACACGGATATCCGTGTTACCGACGACGGATACAGACCGGAGCGAATCGTACAGACTGTGCGGCTCGGTATTCCGCAGGGCAGGGACGGGCATCTGCCGTTCCGCTTCATAGATGAAAAATATCAGGACAGATGCACCGCAAAACCTAAAAAGGGCTTTTATGAGGTGTACGGATACGATGAGATTATTTCGCAGAATCAGAAATTTCTTTAATCCGACAATAGAATATGCAGGCGAGCTTTATGCCGTGGGGAACTTTCGCAAAGCGGCGAAAGTGCTTCGCAGGCACGCGGCAAACCCTGCCGCATGTCTGACCCTTGCCATCATGTATGAGAACGGGCAGGGGGTGAAGAAGAACGTGCGGGCGGCGATAAATCTTTATTTTCTCAGCGCAAAGCTCGGTTCCCCCCATGCTATGCTCATTCTCGGCAACTATATGCGGCACGGAGTATACATGGAACAGAGGGCGGACGGCGCGCTTGAAATGTTTGAGGCGGCGGCGCAGAAGGGGCTTGCGGAGGCGCAGTATAAGGCAGGGCTTTATTATCTGCGCGGGCATACGGGCAAAAAGAATGTCGAAAAAGCCTTTGATTATTTCGAGAAAGCCGCGGAACAGGGCTTTGCGGCGGCACAGAACAAACTTGGGCTGCTTTTTGCGGGCGGCAGAGGAACCATACAGAGCGACGAGGACGCGGTCTATTGGTATACAAAGGCGGCTGAACAGGGGCACGGAGAGGCGATGTATAACCTCGGATGTATGCTGAGCGGGGGACGCGGAACCAAAAGGGACAATAAAGAGGCTTTGCGGTGGTTTAAAGAGGCGGCGAAGCAGTACAGATGAAGCAGACTGCTTCACCTGCGGTTCGCAGAGACGGTATATGTCTTCGCGAAGACTTCAGTCCGACGCGATCTGTGTTTTTTATTTGAATTTATGTGAAAATCGGTTGAAAATATTTAAGCACTTCTGTAACAATGATTCAATGAACAGCAGATTTAAACGAATATACCAATATTTCAAACCGAACAGAAAAAAGATAATCTTTGCGCTGATAGCGTCCGCCTTTGTTTCGGCAACCGACGGCGCGACGGCATACATAGTCAAACACGTTCTGGACGATATCTTCATCGCGAAAAAAGAGGATATGCTCCGTCTTATCCCCGTCATCATCGTAGTAATGTACACCTTCCGGTGCGGTGCGCGTTTCATTCAGGTGCACCAGATGCAGTACGCGGCTCAGATGGCAGTCAAAAAACTGCGTGAAGAGCTTTATGCGAAGATGATTTATCTGCCCATGCGATATTATGACAGCAACGAGACGGGAACTATGATGGCGCGCATCATCAGTGATGCGAACAACATGCAGAATGCCATTCCGTCCGCAGTTAAGATATTCCGCGACTCGCTTTCCGTACTTTTTCTAATAGGCGTTGTGCTTTATCAGGATTTTAAGATGGGCTCAACCATCTTTATCGCCCTGCCTTTCATGCTTTTTCTTATTAAGAAATCCGGCAGGATGATAAAAAAATACAGCCGCAAAGAGCAGGAGCAGGTGGGCGTTGTTTCATCCGCGCTTCAGGAGAGTTTCACAGGAGTTAAGGTCGTTAAGGCTTTCGCTTCCGAAGACCGCGAAATAAATAAATTCATACGCCTGAACAATCAGGAAGTGCATTATAAACTGAAAAAACTTGCCATCACGGCTTTCAGCTCGCCTATGATGGAGACCATAGCAGGGTTTGCAGTTGCCGGAATTATATTTTACGGCGGTTTCGAGGTCATAAACGGCAACACCACGCCCGGTACGTTCTTCTCGTTCGTAACGGCGTTCGGACTTATGTTCGAGCCTTTTAAAAAGATAATCGGCGACAACACCACCGTGCAGACGGCGTTTGCGTCTGCCGACAGGATATTTGAACTTCTGGACGAGCAGAACGAGATGCTGGACAACGACGGAACCCTTGAGTGTGACGCGGAGGGCAAAGAGATACGTTTTGATAACGTTTTCTTCAAATATCAGACGGGTGAGGATATTGTCCTCAACGGCATGAACCTCACTGTTGAACCGGGTATGACTGTTGCGCTGGTGGGTGCCAGCGGTGCGGGTAAAAGTACCATTGCGGCTCTGATACCCAGATTCTATGACGTTACGGACGGGCGTATAACCATCGGCGGAACTGACATCCGCGAGTTCAGCCTGAACTCCCTGCGCCGCAACATAGGCATAGTTTCGCAGGAACCTTTTCTGTTCAACGAAACGGTTAAAAACAATATAGCTTACGGCGTTGAGGGTGCGGATATGGAAAAGATACGTTCCGCGGCGGACAGCGCATATGCAACAGGGTTCATAAACGAGCTTACCGACGGTTTCGACACTGTTATCGGCGAGCGGGGCGACAGGCTTTCGGGCGGTCAGAAACAGAGACTGACCATCGCGCGGGCGCTTCTGATGAACCCGCCTATACTGATACTCGACGAGGCGACAAGCGCTCTGGACACAGAATCGGAACGCATCGTTCAGCAGGCGCTCACTAACCTTATGAAAGGAAGAACAAGCTTTGTGATAGCTCACAGGCTTTCAACCATAGTTAATGCGGACATGATAGTCGTCCTTGACAGAGGGCGAGTGATGGCGACCGGAAAACACAGCGAACTCCTTAAAAGCAGTGATATTTATTCAAATCTTTGCCGTCTCCAGTTCGGAAGCGTCGGGGATTAATCACTTTGACAAAAGTGCGGGGCGGTGGTAGCGTTCAGAATACTTTTGCAGGATTTTGATATACGGTGATTTTCGGGAGCCTTAATGGATTATTTCACTTATCAAAACGGAACAATGTACTGTGAGGATACCTCTCTTGAGCAGATAGCCTCTGAGATCGGTACTCCTTTTTATGTCTACAGCGCAAAATCATTTTCAGACAGTTTCAGCACGTTCAGCAATGCCTTTGAAGGACGCGAAAAGATAATCTGCTTTGCGGTCAAATCATGCCCTAATATCGGCATTTTGAGCCTTCTGGCGTCACTTGGCGCGGGTGCGGACATAGTTTCCGGCGGCGAGCTTGACAGAGCGCTTAATGCGGGAGTTAAACCGCAGAAAATAGTTTTTGCCGGGGTTGGCAAAACAAGGCAGGAGATACGCGAGGCGCTTGAGGCGGGCATACTTATGTTCAACGCCGAATCCGCGCAGGAGCTTGACGTTCTCAATGACGAAGCCGGAAAACTGGGCAAACGCGCAAGGATAGCTATCCGCGTGAACCCCAACGTTGACCCGAAGACACATCCGTATATCTCCACAGGGCTTAAAAAAAATAAATTCGGAATATCCGTGGAGACCGTGCGGGAACAGTTCAGATACGCCGCAGGGCTTGACAGTCTTGAGGTTGAGGGTGTTCACTGCCACATCGGGTCACAGCTTACGGACGTTTCCCCGTTTGCTGATGCCGCAAAGATTATGGTAAGCCTTATTAAAGACTTGCGGGCTGACGGAATTAATATAAAATATCTGGACATGGGCGGAGGTCTCGGCATAACATATAATGACGAGATTGCACCTAAACATGAAGATTACGCCGCGGCGATACTGGATGCCGTCGGCGATCTTGACGTAACACTGATCTTCGAGCCGGGCAGAAACCTTTCCGGCAACGCAGGAGCGCTTGTCACCCGCGTGCTTTACACGAAAGACACGGGAGCAAAGCATTTCAAAGTTGTCGATGCCGCCATGAACGATCTGGCGAGACCGTCCCTTTACGATGCATACCACGGCATACTTCCGGTCAGGGAGACAGAAGACAGGTTAACATGCGATGTGGTCGGTCCCATCTGCGAAACAGGAGATTTTCTGGCGCGGGACAGGGACATTGCGGATGTGCCTGTGGACGGGCTTTATGCCGTTATGAGCGCAGGAGCGTACGGCATGAGCATGGCTAGCAACTATAATTCCCGCCCGAGAGCTGCGGAAGTTCTTGTGACAGGCGGAAAGTATTATATAATAAGACGAAGAGAAACCTATGCTGATCTGACCGGACCTGAATCGGTTCCGGCATTTCTGAGGAACAGGTAAAAATATATGAGAAAAATCCCTTTCTACAAAATGAGCGGTTCCGGAAACGACTTCATTATTATTGACAACAGAGACGGAAAACTGGGCGGCATCAACCTTGTTGATTTCGTTGTGAAGACTTGCGCCCGCTGTGTTTCAGTTGGTGCGGACGGTCTTTTTCTGATTGAGGCTCCGAAACAGGGGACGGATTTTTCATGGCAGTTTTTCAATTCCGACGGCTCCGTTGCGGAGATGTGCGGAAACGGCTCCCGCTGTGCGGCACGCTTCGCTTACCTTAACGGTATTGCGGGCGAAAAGATGTCTTTCGAGACGCTTGCGGGAATTATCGAGGCGGAGATCAAGGCTGAACCTGACGTGAAAGTGCGCATGACTCAGCCGTTTGACTATAAAGAGTCCTACACCCTTGACGTTAAGGGTGAAAAAATGGAAGTGAACAGCGTTAACACGGGGGTTCCCCACTGCGTTGTTTTCTCCGACGACGTTGAGAGTGCGGATATAATAAAATACGGTCCCGCTCTGCGCTATCACGAATATTACGCGCCCAAAGGAACAAACGTGAACTTCTGCGGCGTGGACAACAACGGACATCTCAGGGTGAGAACCTATGAGAGAGGGGTTGAAGGCGAAACTATGGCTTGCGGAACGGGTTCCGTTGCATGTGCCATGTTCGCCGTATCTAAAGGACTTTTGAAAAGCCCCGTCACCATAAAGACAACCAGCGGCAAGCTGCTTAAGGTTTATCTTGAAGGTGACAAGGTGTATCTGGAGGGCGAAGCCAGAGTTATATACACGGGCGAACTGACAGAAGAAGCTGTAAATTATTGACAAAGAATATATACCGGAGGAATTCCAATGTTTGAAGGCAGTATTGTTGCCATTGCTACACCTTTTAAAAACGATCAGGTCGATGAAGAGTCTCTGAGGAATCTGGTGGAATACCAGATTGCTAAAGGCACGGACGGCATAGTCCCGTGCGGAACCACAGGCGAATCTGCTACACTGACCCACGAAGAGCATTGCAGAGTTATCGACATAGTTATAGACCAGACGAAAAAACGTGTTCCGGTTATCGCCGGTTCAGGTTCAAATTCCACACATGAGACAGTGTTTCTTACTGAACATGCTAAAAAAGCAGGTGCAGACGGTGCGCTTATCATTACTCCTTACTACAATAAACCCACTCAGGAAGGGCTTTATCAGCACTTCAAATACGTTGCCGAAAGAGTGGACATCCCGATAGTTATGTATAACGTTCCCGGCAGAACATCCGTTAACATGCTGCCCGACACTGTTGTCCGCCTTTCTAAAATCCCAAACATCGTCGCTATTAAAGAGGCGAGCGGTTCTATGGATCAGGCTGGTGCAATACTCGGTAACGCAGAGAAGGGCTTCGGATTGTTCGCAGGCGAAGACTCACTTTACTATCCGCTTATGTGCATCGGCGCAAGCGGGGTCATCTCCGCATCTGTCAACGTTTGCCCCGCGGAAGCCGCAGCTCTTTACGACGCTTTCGTTGCAGGCGATATGAAGACCGCGAGGGAACTGCACTTTAAACTGCTGCCCCTTTTCAACGCCCTGTTCCTTGAAACGAACCCCATCCCCGTTAAAAAAGCACTGGAGATGATGGGACTTATCGGACCTGAGATCCGCCTTCCCCTTATTTCCATGACGGAAGCCGGAACTGCGAAACTTACCGCTGTCATGAAACAGGTCGGCATTATATGACGAGAATAGCAATGGTCGGTGCGGCAGGTAAAATGGGACGCCGCATCATAGCTCTTATTAACGAAGACGAAAGATGCACCGTTTCCGGCGCTCTGGAACACTCCGCGTGTCCCTTTCTGGGTCACGACGCAGGAGAGGTTGCAGGCATCGGGAAAATAGGTGTTAAAATAACATCCGATATGCAGGAAGCCCTTGGCGATTGCGACGCTTTTATAGATTTTACAGGCGCAGAGGTGACAATGAAAAACCTTGATGCCTATGCAAAGGTCGGAAAGCCGGTGGTTATCGGAAGCACGGGGCTTAGCGCCGCACAGACCGAAGAGGTCAGAAAACTAGGCGAAAAGATTCCCGTTCTGTTCTCGCCTAACATGAGCCTCGGGGTAAACCTCACCTTTAAGGTGCTTGAGATGGTTGCGAAGGCTATCGGCGAAAGATATGACATCGAAATAGTGGAATCCCACCACAGGCTGAAAAAGGACGCACCCAGCGGCACAGCCATGAAGATGGGCGAAGTTATTGCGAACGTTCTTGGCAGGGATATCGAAAAGGACGGCGCATACTGCCGCCACGGTATCATCGGACCCAGAACCGACAGAGAGATCGGTATGCAGACCATTCGCGCGGGGGACATCGTCGGTGAGCACACCGTAATGTTCTGCGGACAGGGCGAGCGCATCGAGATAACCCACAGGGCGCACACCAGAGACACATTCGCAAACGGAGCCATCTCCGCGGCGGTGTGGGTTGCCGGCAAGCCCAGCGGGTTTTACAACATGTTCGACGTTTTAGGGTTATAAGAGAATATGAGACTGCTTCGTTACTCCGCCGGAGGCGGGGCAGTCTTTTTTATTCCCGCTCTTTCGTTTCTGTTCTTTTTCCTTTCTTTAACAGCCGCGGCATTCAATTCCGGAATCAGATATTTTTCTCTACCCTATCATGGACACGATTTTGAATACTCCCTCTGGTACCCGACGAAACAGGCTGAAACAAAACACGAATTCGGGCTTTATGAGATATCTGCGGCAAAGGATGCTCCTGTGTCCACTGATGTCAAAGGGGTTGTCGTTCTTGCCCACGGTTTCGGCGGGAATATGTACGGACAGCACGACACGGCGGAATATCTTGCCCGAAACGGTTATGCAGTCGTAACGCTCACATATCCCGACATGTGGGGACTGAAACAGAGAGAAGCCGTTTTTCACCCTGTTCATCTCAGACCAAAGCTGTCTGTGCTGGCACTTGATAACCTCAGAAAATCGGGAACTGTTAACCCGAAGGCTTTCAGAAACATATACGTAGCGGGCTTTTCGATGGGAGGCTACACTGCGGCGGTACTTGCGGGCGGTAAGGTCGATCTTGGCTTGCTGAAAAGCTTCTGCGGAAGACCTGATGCGCCGATACTCCTCTGTTTGCCGGGGAACAAGCAAAAACTTGCAAAACTCAAAAACGCCGATATAAACCTTACGCTGCCGAATCTGCGTGCGGCTGTTCTTATGGCGCCTGCATATGGTGTACTGTCCGGCAAGGATTCGTTTAAAGACGTAAAAATTACTGTCTCAGTCTATGCGGCGGAATTCGATTCCGTGGTCACAGGCGATAAGAACGCTCTCTATGTTGCATCCATCATCCCTGATAAAACGCTGACAGTTATAAAAAATGCAGACCACATGGTGTTTATCTCTCCTTGTGCGGAAAGCAAACTCGAAAAGTTCTATGACCTGTGTGAAGATGACGAGAGTGTGGACAGAGCAGGCGTTCACGTAAAGATGAACAAAGACATATTGCATCTCTTTGACAATTCACTGCAATAACGCTATTACACAGGTTAAATTAAACATCCATCTTAAAAGCCCTTTTAAATCAATTCGTTATGCAATAAAAAAATAATGATGTAAACAATATTTACATATTGAATTAACAACGCCCCGTTATATGTTAGTAATCAGAAGATGAGATTAGTCCGATTATAAAGCCAGAATTGGAAAGAAATTTCCCGGACGAAATCATCCGATATATACACCCTGAAGTTTGTTATTTGCTGTCTTAATTCAAAGACAAGGGAGGAAGCAAATGTGATTTGCAGTGCAGCTAAGGGTGCCTGTGGACACAGGAGATTCTGCCCGGTTATGGGCAAACAAAAAGGCGGAGGTCCTGAAACCTCCGCCAATTTTTTTGTTTAATAAGGCATTTAAAAAATTACATATGTGTAACTTTTTAATAACCCGAAACAACGGCAAAGTCTGTGTTTCGCTCACACTCCATCTTTTAGAGTACTTGACTTAAGTTATGTCGCATACTGAAAGACGAGATTGCTTCACCCCTAAAGGGGTTCGCAAAGACGAATAGAAAGCCCGTCTTCGCGAGGAGCACAGCGACGACGCGATCCCGCATTTATCTTATTGCACGGCATATGACATCTATTTCGCTAAATGCTCTAGTAATAAATCACTAAAAATTGTTTCTGTGAGCCACATCCTGCGGATTATTTCAGCTATTATACTGTAACTGTTTTAATCAGGTCTTCCCAACTCATTCCTTCCTCTTTCACATATCCCGTGACGCTTTCGTACCAGACGGTTTTCTGACCTGTTTTTATGTTAAACCAGCGCCAGTCGTGGAGTCTGTCCAGAAGGAGCGCGGTTTTTCTGCCCATGGCTCCGGAAAGGTGGGCAACCGCTGTGTCGGCAGTTATTACCATATCCAGATTTGCTATTACATTCGCCGTGTCGGCAAAAGTGCTTATGTGCGGGCGCATATCGGTTATGGACGGGTCAAGAGGTGCGTCGGGTTCCTGTTTTGAGATATAGAAGAGCTTAACGCCCTCTTTTGAGAGAAGCGGCGAAAAAGCCTCCTGCGGAACGCTGCGGGTTTCGTGTTTAACGTGGGATTTATCGGTCGCAAATGCGATACCTATATTTTTGACGGATCTGTCGAAAAGGCGTGCAGTCTTTTCTCCGTCCGCTTTAAGGTATGCATCGGCATGTGTCATGGATTTCGCTCTGATATTAAGTACCAGCGGCAGGCTTAAAAGCGGCGAGTGGCAGTTGAATGATTCATAGTTTTCGGCGACGACCGTTACTTTTTCCGGCATATTTGCGGCTGTCAGGGAGACGAGTTCCGGCTGAACGCGCAGAATTATCCTTTCCGGATTATACTTTTCAAGGTCGAGGACGAAGCGGACGAACATCAGAGTGTCTCCGAAGCCTCCCAGCCCCTCTTTTTCGTCATAGATATATATGGTCTTACCCTTGAGGTCTGTGCCGCGCCAGAGGTTTTTTTCATCCCCCTGCATGATGTGCGGAAGGTGCTTAAGGCGCGATTCAAGAAGCTGAAAACCTTTACGGAAATCCTTGTTGCGCAGTGTTATGAGTGCCAGATCGACCTTTTCCCTGTGCATGTCCGGTTTACCGGCGGTGAGTTTGCTCAGCATGGCGGCGGCAGTGTTGTATTCGCCTTTTTCATAGAGGCTCTGTGCGCATCCGCGCAGTGCGTCGGGGTTGTCCGGAGAAATGCCAAGTGCCGCTATGAAACATTCGCTTGCGTCGTCGTATTCTTCAAGGGTCAGAAACAGCCTGCCCACGTTTATTATGGTGTTGATGTTTTTAGGGTTTATGTCAAGAGAACGTGAAAAATAGAGCTTTGCGGAATCGTAATCGCCGCGTGCTTTGCAGATGAGTGCAAGGTTTGCGTATGCGTCCGCCTGATTCGGGTTTATGACTATGGCGTTGCGGATGTAGTATTCCGCCTGATCGAACATACCGTTCTGTCTGTAGATTTCACCGAGGTTATTGCTGTAATCAGCGTTCTTCGGGTCAAGCTCCAGCGCTTTTTTAAGGCACGTTTCCGCCTCGAAATGATTCCTTTTGGCGTATTGTATCATCCCAAGATAAAACCATGCTTCCGCCGCGTGAGGTTTGACCTCTAAAACTGTTCTGTAGAGCTTTTCTGCGGCGTCGAGCTTTCCCTCTTTGTGGTACTGCATTGCCACATGGAGTATCTGTTCGGGTGTTGCGTTCTGCATTTTCACGTCCGTTTGTCGTTTTTTCAAAGATAGCACAAGTATACCCGTAAGACAAATGGTAGAAAAAAGGTCATACTTTATAATTACTATTAATAAATATAATTTCTATATATACGGAATTATTTTGTTGGTGTTTACTGACATATGCTCAGGTGATATAATATGGAAGAGTACTTAAAGGAGGCAGATTATGCTAAAAAAACTTTCCCTTTTTGCATTGCTTTCGCTTTTTTTAGTGGGCCTGTACGGATGTGGAGGGAGCAGCAGTTCCTCGGATGAGGCGTCTGAGATAACTGTTAAAACCACAATTGAGATGGGCGGAACAAAAGCAGCGGCTAAGGATGCGGTTGATATGGTGGTGACACTCACTCTGCCGGACGGAACAGAGGTTCGTATGACCAGCACCGGAAACGGAAACGAATATTCCTGTTCTGTAGCTTATACTGAGGGAGATCCGGTGTTTATCAAGGCGGTATACGGTGATCTGGTTCTGAAGAATTTCTTTGAGTCAATTGACACTTCCGGTGATACTGCAGACCTGGGTGCGACAACACCTGTAACAACTCTCTTTGTGGATGTTCTTGAGTCTATGGTGGAAACCATGGACAGCGGAGTTACTTCGCAGAATGTAATCACACATCTTCTTGCAGGGGTTAAAGAAGCAACTCTGGGTATTAATGTCACAACCGTTAAGGAAGAGGTTACCGATACAGGCAACGCAGCCTATACAACCCTTCAGCAGGCTTATACAGCCGCCATCACATGGGATAACGCAGGAAATGCACAGGCGTATGATACGGCTTTGCAGCAGGTTGAGACAACAGTTGAAGTGGGAGGCATAGAGATCCCTATCACAGAGAATGAGCAGGAAACCATAGAGCAGATGGCAGCTAATCTGGTTCAATCATACTTCGCTGGCGATGCCGCAGCTCTGGCTGCCATGATGTATTCCGACGGATTTCTGGACAACGGGTATAATTCGGAGACTTTTCTTGCGGATGTGACTGCAGAACATGACGATATTCCTGCAGGTGTCACCGTAAGCGTGGTAAGCAATGATGCTGTCGCCGTTAAGATGACTTCATCCGATCCTGTTTTCAGTACACTTTCTCCGCTGGGAATTCTTATGTACAGAATATATATGAGCAACCATATTCAGGGAAAAATCAGCAACCAGGTGGTTTATGAGGAAGCCTACGATGATCAGAAGGCTGGAGATGCCGGTATGGTTCTTCAGAAGATCAACGGAAAATGGTATCTCAGAGGAAATCAGGAGAAGGTTGAATTCTGGACGTCACTTACTACTGACGTAAACTGGCAGTCAAGATATGTCTATGCAGAGGTTTGTCAGGGCGGAACAGATGTTTCATCGGCATCGGTGACATCAAATGCATTTACGGGTTCTGTTTCCATGACTGAAAATCCTTACGATACTGAATGTAAAAGCGTCCAGATATTTGAGAACGGACAGGTTTGGGGCTGGGATGGTTCCCAGTTTGTACAGACAGGCACAGTGACCTTTTCGGCAGAAAATCTCTGCGGAAAAACTCTCACATACAGCATCGCTCTGGCGGACAGCACAACGGCAACAAAAACCGTCACTCTTCCCGCTTGTGTCGAAAAAACCGTATCCGTTTCGGCAGTTAAAAACAATGACGGCAGTGTAACAGTTTCCTACACCCTTCCTGTAGATGAGGATGTAAGTAGCGTAAGCATCCATGTGACAAAAAGGCAGTCCGGCGACTTAAATAGTCAGGATGTTCTGGATAAAGAAAATCTGCCTTTTGCTTCTACTGCTTATACGTTTGATTCCGGATTGTTTGAAACAGGTTACATCTATGAGTTCAGGCTCCGGTACGAAGATAAGTATGCAAGGCAGTATATACCGGTGGTGGCGGAAGTTACATACTAAGTTAAATTCAAAAGGGCGGTTCATCCGCCCTTTTTTTGTTCAACTGCACAATTTTTATGCAGTAAATATGTGTTGATATTCATGATTTTTTTTAATACAATTGTTTTAACCAAATGATTAACGAGGCTGCTCGTGCAGACTATCTCCCACGCCAATGTTTTTGAAATGCTTGCTGCCGACCTTGACATGTCTGAAGGCACACTGCGTGACCGACTGATGGTTCAGGGTGCGTCTGAATTTGTCAAATATCTGAAATACCACAATATAAGTATATTTAACCACAATGTCCCCATGGCGCACGAACTTCGTGATATTGGGGGGAACATACTGATAAACAAAGATGTTCCTGTGGAGAGATATATTGAATCTCTCCTTGACAGATACGTTTCAAATCCGTCATTCATAACGTCTTCTTTCTCCGTTCAGGTGTCTGACGAGGTGCTTGAGCTTTACAGACTGCGTGTTGAAGGGCGCATTGAAAAGGCTCTGGACAAGGTTAAAAACTCCGACAGCAAATTCAAGGCGTTCCATGAATACGTCGACCACAAGACTAAGATAGGCAAGAGCCTTGAAAGCTTTCTGGCGAAAGTGATGGACAATGCGAAGGGCATCGCCGTTCTGCTTAAGATGGCGCGGAACATTGACGGACACATGAACATGTTCTCAAACTCCGTGTATACAACCTTTCTCGGGCTTATCATATCTTCGATGTATCTGAACAGGCTCTCTTCCGTTACCGATAAAGAATATTTCATGCATAACATGACGTTCACCACCTTCATGCAGTATTCGGGGATTTTCACCGGATATGCGATGGAGGATTCCGACGCGGCGCTGAAAAGTCACCAGTCGGCTCAGATAGCTTCGGAACTTTGCCGCGACCCGCAGGTTTACAGGGCTATACTAAACAGATACAACTATCGTGATGATAACGGGATACCTGCTTTCAATATTCAGGAAAATGCGGAAAACCCTTTCATGCGCATCCTTATGACGGTCAACCTGTTTGTGGATATAGTTAAAAAGAACAAATACACCAGCGGAAGCATTGAGGTGCATAAGGTGATGTATGAACTTGCCTATGCAGGGTATGCCGATATAGATTCGGTTAAACTGCTGGGCAGACTGTTTCTGCCGATGAAAAAACAGCAGCTTCTTGAATACGCTTTCAAACTCAGGCAGGCGTGTCCTCAAAAGCCTCTTGTCTGGGGTATCACGGGCGACATGATGCCCGTGAGGCTGATATGCGACAAAGAGTGCGCCTATTCAGGTCTGCACAAAACCTTCATACCCGAAAAACAGTGCATAGTCACCGACGAGGGCGACTTCGGCGTTGGAAACGCAGCGGGGATATATTACCCTTGCGAATTTCTCACCGACAAGATGCGTGCCTATTACAACAATCTTCAAAAAAGGGACTGACGTCACTTTTTCTTTAATTTTTTCGGTTCTTCTTTTTTCACAGGTTCTTTTTCTGTTTCCGGCTGCTGCTCAGGCGTTTCTCCCTCAATTATCGGAATGGTGGTTTCGGCTTCCACTGTCATGTTATATTTAAAATTGGTTGAGACGAATTTTGACAGCATGGCAAGCTCTTCCGGTGAAACGGGTGTTTCTCTTATAACTTTAAGCTGCATCACGGATGTGCCGTCAGATTTGAGAACCACGTCGTAATCTGTCACCTCTGCCGGAGCCAGAAGTTTTTCTATGCCGCTTTTTATTCCGACCGTCTTTTTGCGGAAATTATCGGATGCGGTTTTTACGGTTTCTGCGGGTGTTAACTGTTTTTCAGCCTTAACCACGGTTCTGGTGTTGCTGACAATGTCCTCTTTCAGCGCAACCTGCGTGATGTTTATGTTGCTCTTTTTGCCAAGTCTGTTTTCAATTTCAGATTTGAGCAGAATGGTTTCGTCGTGTGTGAGCGGCTTGCTGGATGCGAGGGCGAGGTTAAGCGTGAGCTTGTCCTTGTCCATGTTGTAGCTGACGTTGAACACCGTGGCGTTCTTTATGCTTCCTACTGCGCTGTTCACTATCCTGCGTATTTTAAGGTTTTCCACCGACTGCTTAAGAGTGAAGGAGAGGGGCAGACAGATTACGAGTATCAGAAGAATTATCATGATAAGGCGTTTTTTAACGTAATTGAAGTCCTTCAGATGCTGGAAATACTGGTTTCCGAACAGAATACCGCTGAGTGCCGTTGTGGATGTTATAGCTGCGAAGTTGGTGAAAAACAGCAGGAACGAACCCACCGATACCGACCAGTTGCCCGTGCCTATGCCGAATCCCACTACGCTTAAGGGGGGAATGATCGAGGTTGCTATGGCAACGCCGGTGATGATGGAGAAAGAGCTTGCCCGCTTTGAAAGGTAGCTGACGGCAACCGCAAGACCGGAGAAAACGGCGATGAAAAGGTCATAAAGGTTGGGCTTTGTCCTCGCCAGAATCTGCTCGTTCATTTCGTTGAGAGGCGAGATGAACGAGAGGACAGCGGCGGACAGTATAACGTATACGAGGCTTTTGCCTATGGTTGTGAGCGACTGCCTCATGAGTATTTTTTCTGATGTGATGTATGCGAAACCGAAACTGATGATGGGACCCATCAAAGGAGATATAAGCATCGCACCAATTATGACAGCCACGCTGTTTGTTATAAGCCCGAAAAGGGCTATGAAATTTGCCAGCAGAAGAAGAACCGTATATGTCTTAGTCATTTCCGATTGATGATACAGATCTTCAAAGAACTGCGGTTCAGTTTCTATATTGAAAAACTGGAGAAATTTCTCAAATTTTGTCATATGATGCTCCTGTATCGCAAATTTTATCAGATAAGTATCAAAACTGACAATAAATATAAAGAGTTGCCATGAAATTTAAAATAATATCTTTAATCATTTTTCTTCTTATGATGTACGTTGCATTTTTTCCCGACCATTATGTTGCGTTTCTGAACAGCTCTTCTGCGCTGAAAAAGGTCATTAAAGAGGAACACTCGCCTGTGCTGACCGTCACGGAAACAACGGTACAGCCGGAAGCGGAGGAAGCGCCGCTCAAATCTTTTTTACAGGCACCCGACCGCAGGTCTCCGTTTTATGAATACAGCTCAAAGGTTTATAAGGATGATCCGGCTCTGGATGCACTGGTTGCAAACGTTACGGCTTCCTGCGAAGGGGACGCATACTGCAAGGTACAGAAGATATTCGAGTATATCAGAAACAACGTTCCGTACGTGGGCGAACCCAACGGGGTTAACAATATACTTCCGCCGTATGAAACGCTGGGCAAGGGCGGCGACTGTGAAGATTTGTCGATTCTCCTCGCTTCCATGCTGAGCAGTGTGAACGGAGTGAAACCATATCTGATAGCGGTTCCGAAGCATATGTATGTGATGGCATGCGGACTTAACGGCGGACAGGTGTTCAAGCCGGTCTATAACGTCATATATGACAAGGCAACTTTGGTCAGCGATAAAAAGTATATGCTGATGGAGCTTGGAAAGAACAGCCATGTACGCATCATAGCTCAGTCAAACGAGCGGTTCGGGATCACGGTGTTTCCTTCAAAATCCGATCAGAAAAAGCATATGGAACGCAAACCGTCAACCTATTATCCCGACTGTTCCGCGGATGATGTGACGGTTTTCAGCAAAGAGTGTGTGTTCACTTCAAACGGCGCCGTACTGATGTTTTCGGGAAAGGCGGATGCCAGTGTGAATGTTCAGGTGGAATCTGTTCATGCTCCGAGCGTCCGTCAGTATGAGTTTGACAGGATGCCTTGTGTGATGCTCGACCCTTCATACAGGGGTTCGGGTGCGGATATAGGGGAAGAGATGCCGAAATTTGTCCATGCCAAAAAAGATGTGGTCAGGGCGTGGTAATTTTTCGGTAGGTTTGTCCGACCTTTCCGCGCCGGAATATTTTCAGCATAGGGAAGTATGAGGCGGGTGCCGCAAGTGCGGCGGCGGCGGTTACGAGCTGATTTTTCTGGACGGAATCCGCAACAGCGGCAAAAACGAGCATAAGAATCAGCGGAACGGCGTACACTGTGAGAAGCGAGCGGAAAAAGCGCCTGCTGTCGATGGATATCTCAACATGATCGCCTTTTGAAAGGTCGTTTGCGTTCTTAAAAGTTATGCGTACGTTGTTTCCGTCGGACATCGTGCATGCTGATTTTTCACCGCATCCGGTGCAAGCGTGTTCGCGCACCACCTCAACGGTTGCCGTACGGTTGGAATCAACGCTGATAACCACGCCTGTATGTTTAAGAAGTTCCGCCATTTTTAAAATCTGCTCCGTATCACTCTGAAGATCACAAACGCCATCAGCGCATAGTTTAATGCCAGTACGAAGCTGTATATCAGTATAACAGTGTCCGCCTGCATGCTGAACCAGCCGCACACGGAGAACAGAACCACAATGCTGATGGTGCGCATGATGTTGAACATCAGGAACATGCCCTGTTTGCCAAGTACGCTTAGGACATTTACGATAGGCACAACTACAAATTGTGCAAGGAGCGATACGGACAGCATGGAGGCGAATGAACCGGACTGGTGCCATGCCTTGCCGAAGACAAGCACGAAAAGAGGTTCGCCTGCAAGTTGCAGGACTGCGAACGGCAGAAGGCTGACAATAAACAGTTTTTTGGCGACCTTCTTTGAAAGATCGTATATCTCTCTCGGGTTGTTGGCGCCTATTCGCGCCGTCTCTGCATAATATGCCTGTCCGGCGGAAACGCCGAAAAGTATGACAGGCAGTGAAAGAACAGATGTAGCAAGTCCCAGCTGCCCCACAGCCGCCATACCGAAAAGTTTTCCTGTCATGAGCAGCGGAGCCTGAATGGAGAATGTCAGCAGAAACTGCGAAGGCAGTCTGTACATTGGGAAATCTCTGTATATCTTTGCGGTTCTTATTACTCTTTTTATGCTTACTCTGTGCAAGGATGAGCGGAGTGTTTCTTTAAATGCTTTGTAATACACAAAACTGCCGCCCGCCTGAGAATATGCCTGACCTATTAAAAGCCCCGGAACGCCGAAGTGGGCAAAACCTGAAACCACCTTTACCAGCGCGCCGAAAAACGCCTGAATCATTTTAGTTCTGGCAATCGGTTTGAAAGCGCGTTCGCGTGTGGCGAAACTGCTGAGCGTTTCATATATTCCCGCGAAAAACTGAGTCAGAATTATAAGCCAGACATATGGTTGAAGACCGTCGGCGTTTGCCGCGCGGAATATGTAATTTCCTGCGAAGATGAATGCCAGAGCCGTGAGCATTGTCATTACGGCTGTTATGCCGAAGTTCATAAGTATGATGTTCACCGCGAGGTGTCTGTTTTTAGGAAGCGGAATTGCATATGAATAGCAAAGAGTTGAAAGGGGTGCTATCAGCGATGTGAAGGCTATGAAAAGGGACATTACGCCGAAGTCCTCCGGCGTGAAAAGCCTTGTGACCACAAGCGATGCCAGAAAGCCTATTGCCTTCGCGGCGCCTGTTCCGGTTGCAAGGATTAGCATATTGCGGAATACTCCCGCCGCTCCGTCGCCCTGCAGTCTTTGTTTCAATTTATCTATGTATCGTTTCACTTAGTCCAGCTTGACTTCCGTTACCGTGTTTTCCAGAACGGCGTCCGCTTTCAGCTTTTCAATTTTACCTGCCGCTTTGTTAAAGACAAACTTTCCCGATCCTTCCGTTTCGGTGAAGTTCTTCTCTGTGCCGTAAAAAACCATGGTCACGCCATCGTGTACCGACTGGTCAATGCGGATGAAAGGCATGGGATGCATCGACGATTTTATCATCTGATCCACGCGTTCATCCATAGTTTCGTATTTTTTCATCAAAAGGGTTCTGGACGTTATGATGGATTTCAGTTTCGGATTTTTCTTTATGTCGGGGTTTGCCTTAGCCATGGCGCGGATTTTCTCGTCGGTCTCCCGTATGATCTGTTCCAGCTTGTCCTTGTCCGCCATTGCGGCTTCAAGCTTGCTTTCCAGACTGTGCTTCACGCCTACGAAAACCTTGAACTGCGGTCCCTGTTCAAGCCCCAGTCTGCGGACGTGTACTGACGAGAAGGCTCTTATCTCGCCGCCGCTTATGGTGCCGTCGCCTGTAATTGCGGTTATTTCGCCCTCGCACATCAGACGCGAGTTCAGACAGTAATTCTTTATTGTTATGCTTGCTGTTGCCTCAATGCCGGAATTTTCTATGAATCCGGCAGTGATATGTCGTCCGGCTTTCAGAACACATTTGCCTGTTGATTTTACACCTGTTTTAACGGTGATGTCATCCGTTGCCGTGAGGAGTGCGTCGCGCACTATGCCCCACACGACTATGTTTTTGGCGTGTATCTCAAATCCGCTCAGAACGTCTCCTGACACGGATACGGTGCCGTCGAATTTTATGTTTCCGACAGAGTAGTCCACATCGCCGTAAACGGAATAGATGGGGTTAACGCTCAGTCTGTTGCTTTCAAAGATGACGTAGCCGCCCTCTTTTGCTGCGTATCCCTGACGTTCTTCATCGAAATATATGCCTCTGCCCTTGTGGATGACGAGTTTTTTGCCCCGTCTGGCGGATATTTTTTCCCCTGTGACTTTGGTTCCGTCCCTGCCGGAAGTTTCCGGATGGTAAGATATGAGAAGCTCATTCTCCGCCGCTGTCACAATGTGGTTTATGTCTTTGAAATCAACACTGCCGTCGTCAAGTTCCCGCGGGCGCCTGTCGTCCAGTTCAAAATGCATGGTCATCCACGCGTCCTGACCGTCTTCTACGGGAATTCCTTCAGATATCAGCACCTTTTCGACAATATAACCCGACAGGTAATACTGAATTGAGTGTTTTATGATGTCCCAGTGGAAAAGCTCTTTGGAAAGCCGTTTCTCTTTTATGAGATAGTTTTCCACCGCGTTGTTGTCCAGCGTTTTTCCCCTGTTTATGGCGGGGAAGAGTGAGAACTCCGCTTTCATTTTGTCTTCGGAGATAACAACGGCAACGCGGGAATCTATGTCCATTTCCGTTTCTATCTCAACGGTTGCAAGCCGCTGGTCGTCGAAGGTTACGTTGATCCAGTCCTGTTCTATGCCGTAGACGTGTTCGAGCAGTTTTTTCAGCTCATGTTCGTTGTGTGGTGTGAGTGTTTTAAGAGTTGTTACAGGCATAGCGTCTGCCCTAGTTCAGTTTGTTGAGCGCTTCCATAAGCTTCTGCGCTCTCTGGTGTCCGGGAGACAGTCTGATGCATGTTTCCAGCTGTTTCTTTGCACTGGAAACGTATCCTGTGAGCGCCAGCGTCTCTGCCAGCACATATCTGTATTCCGCGTCTTCCGGATTTATTACCGACGCGCAGGCGAAGAGCCTTTTTGCCTCTTCAATGTGTTCGTCTTTCTGGAGCTGCAGTCCTTCTTCAAACAGTTTCTGCGCATCTGTTTCCGGTTCGCGGTTTTTCAGTGTGGAGAATATTTCGTTATAAAGTCCAGTGTCGTTCATGGAGATGGAGAGGATGTTCACCTCGCCGAGAAGCTCTTTTCCGCGGAATATATGTGCTATGGAGTTGTCTCCGTCGGATTTTTCAAGAAGGAGCGACATCCCGCCGACGTCAACCCTGTCGTATTCCTTTACGTTCATGCTGGTCATAGCCTTGCGCAGATAGAGCGGAACAAGCCCGACGGTTTCGTTGAAAAACCTTCGGGTAAAGTCCAGTTCATCATGAAATCCTAGTATTCTCATACGTTTGAACACGGGTGTTATTGCGGAAAAGTTGCTGAGTATTATATATCCGTAGTCCGGATTGTGGAACGTAACGGAAAGGATCCCTGCCTCGTTCTCTATGGATGAGAGGTGAAAATTCGGAGGCACGCGCAGACCGAAGCTGAAAGGCAGCGGAGTAAGATCAACGTTATAAGGTGATTCTTCAAATGATATCCTGTTTATGGGCAGGACTGTATAGCCGTCTTTAAGACGCAGGTACGCGTATGCGACGGACATCATAACCATTACCCATATAAAAAAGACCGTGACGCCCAGAATACTGCGTTTATATTCAAAGCGAACGCGGAACTGCTTCTGACCGAGGTATAGAAGTGCGGCGGCGAGGCATCCCGCCTCCAGATATATCTTCCACGGAGCAGGCTCTATGCCGAGAAGAAAAACACGGGCAAGAACAGCCGTCAGACAGGCATATAGAACTATGCTTGCGTAATATCTGCTGTATACCATTCCGTTGTACAGCAGATAGCCTGCATGCATGAGGAGAAAGCTGAAAAATGCTGTGGAGACGAAATAGAACACCGCAAAATTGCGGCTCATCCCGTCCAGTACCATTTCCGGATTCAGTGCATAGGTAAGCCCCGTGTCCGAAGCGGTGAGCATTCCGGCAAATATAAGAGTTGGTCCCAGAAAGGTGAATCCGGGGACTTTTTTTATATAACTTCTGTACGCCATACTTTCATTTTATCAAGAAAAGACCAATTTTAAAAGAACTTAATCTTTGTTAAGGTCGTCAAGATACCTTTGCCACTGTTCCATCTTCGGTCTGTGCATGAAAAGATGCACCAGAGAGAGAACAAAGAAAAGATAGAAGAAGCGCACGTCCGCTGACACTATGTATATGACAAGCCCGAACAGGGCTATAGTTTCAGCCATCGCCGCGGTTATTACGGCGGCTATCATCAGCTTTTTGCCAAGGTCGCATGACCGTCCGCATTTTCTGCGCAGAAGCGGCAGAAGCATATTGGACAGCGGAAAGAAAATAACAGCTATGATGATGAAAGCTATCCCCATGTGGTCAACAGTGGGTCTGGGCAGGTAATAATGCACCTTCATATCCAGCGTTTCTGCAAGAGCGACGAACAGCGGATAGAGAAAAAGCCCCATCGCCATTGATCTGAAAGTCTTTACTGCCATGTCAAAGTAGTTTTCAAAAGTCATATTTCCCCCGTGAATATACATCATTTATATCATGAGGGTTTGGTTAAGACAATTAATATTAGGCGTTTGCTTCTATTATACGGTTTCAGGATTCTGCATGTATCAAAACACATAAAAACAACATATTTTTTACTGATGTTTAAACAAATTGATAAGACGAGAGAAAAAGTGATCTGATATCCTTTTTGTTAAAATTCACATGTCCGCATATTGACAATTAAAACTTATGTGTTTAACTCGGTTATCTCTATATGGTTATTTTTAAGTATGAGGGGGTATCTACAGTGAGATTAATTCATATTGCTATTTTTGCGTGCTTTCTTATGCTTTCAGGATGTTTCAATTTAGACAGCGGCTCTTCATCAGATGAGAATCTTAGTTCCGAGGTCATATACAACGGCGACGATGTGTCAGCTGTTACGGACAGTTCCGGAAAATCTTATGTTACAAGCAGTTCTTTGGGTATCGTTTACGAGATTGCCGCTCTGGACGAGGATGGGCAGCCAGTCAGCGGTGTTAAGCTGACATACACGGAGAGCGGCGGAAAATCAGTTGTCTATATATCGGACGATAGCGGTACTTATGAGGATATACTGCTGATTGGCACGCCTTCCGAGCTGGCGGCACAATATCCACGATACAAAAAAGTGAAATACAGTTCCGAGCGGGCGACTTCCTATAATCTTGGGCTGGTTCTCAAACGGAACGGCGGGTTGCCGACAGGTTTCAGCAGCGACGCAAAGAATCTCAACAGTGCATACATGGGTTCGTCCGAACGAACCGGCACAGGCTGGTCAACGGACTGCTACACCTCTGCGGAAATATCCGACGCAATATCAGCAGTGGGACTGTCAAAGATATTTATATTCGGCGGTCTGACGGTTGACAGCAATATATATATGAAAATAGGTAGCTCATGGAGCGGTGGTGCTCTTGAAACCGCCATGACAACAAAGCTTGCGGAGGTCTACGGTATGACCTATGCCAATGCCGCTCTGGCAAGCTATCAGATGACCTGCTATATTCCGTCCGGCGGGTTAGGCAGTCTTGGCGCGGTATGCGAAATAGTCAAGAGCAACGATGTATGTCAGACGACACCGGGTGATGACGAAACCGCAAATAATGCACCGACCATCGGCGGAACGCCCGCATACACCATCGCCGATGGCGAAAGCTACAGCTTCACTCCCACGGCGAGTGATGAGGACGGCGATACTCTGACATTCAGTATAGAGAACAAGCCCGACTGGGCAAGCTTTGACACGGCAACCGGAGCATTGACCGGAACGGCTGTTACAGGCACTTATGCCGGAATAACCATCAGCGTATCGGACGGCACGGATTCAGCGAGTCTGACTCCGTTCACAATTACTGTGACAGAGACGGTTGCTGAAAACAATGCACCGACCATCGGCGGAACGCCGACGACAGCAGTATACCGTAACGCTTCGTACAGTTTCACGCCGACATCGGCTGATGCCGATGGCGATACTTTGACGTTTACCATAGAGAACAAGCCTGACTGGGCGGTGTTCAATCAGAGTACCGGAGCCTTGACAGGCACTGCGGTTGCGGGTACATACAGCGGCATAGTGATAACGGTTTCAGACGGGACTGACAACACAAGTATGGACGCATTTACCATCACAGTGACAAACCGTGCGCCTTCAATAAGCGGAACTCCGTCGGCATCGGCAGATACAGGAGCATCATACAACTTCACCCCGACGGGAAGTGACCCAGACGGAGACACTCTGACCTACAGCATACAAAACAAACCGGGCTGGGCGACTTTCAGCACTGCGACAGGTGCGCTGACAGGAACGACAACGGCGGGAACGTTCACCAATATAATAATAACCGTAAGCGATGGCATAGCCACGACAGACCTTGCAGCGTTCAGCATAACGGTTGAAGACCCGAATAATGCCCCGACCATAGGCGGGACACCGACGACATCCCTGTATGTCAACACTGCATACAGCTTCACGCCGACATCCGGTGATGCGGATGGCGATACTCTTACTTTCAGCATTGAGAACAAACCTGACTGGGCTACGTTCAGTACAACTACAGGAGCGTTGACAGGTACCCCCACGGTGAGCGGTATATACAGCGACATCGTTATAAGCGTTTCAGACGGTACGGCAAGCGTATCTCTGGCATCGTTCGATATAGAAGTTCAGAACCATGCACCGTCCATAAGCGGCACACCGACTGCGGTTATGAGCGGCGAGGCTTTCAGCTTCACGCCCACGGCGAGTGATGACGACAGCGACACCCTTACATTCAGCATTTCCGGCAACCCGACGTGGATGACAATCGACACCTCCACAGGTGCGGTTTCCGGAACAGCGGAAGCGGGTGTATATGAAAATATAGTCATAACAGTATCCGACGGCAGGACAGGCGGTGTAAACACGCTCTCGTTCGATCTTACGATAGTTACGTGGGTAATGACCAAGACAGGGCAGACAAGCTGTTGGGACAGTGCGGGAACGCTCCTTGATGCTGCAGAATGTCTGTTAAGCGGGCAGGACGGAGCATATCAGGCGGGTGTTGATCCCGACTACACCAGAGAGAGCGTAACAGATGCCGCTATCGTGGACAATGTGAACGGTCTTATGTGGCAGGATAACGGGGATGATTATTCGGATACATGGGCAAATGCGGTTACTATCTGTTCAGATCTTACAATCGGCAGCTACAGCGACTGGAGGCTTCCGTCAATCGAAGAACTGGAGACCATAGTGGATTACGACAAGATCAGTCCGGCGTTAAATTCTGCCTTTGTAAATATCGAACAGTCATATTACTGGTCGTCAACAGCAGAAGGCGATGGTACGTCCGGAAATTACTGGGGAATGTATTTCCGTGACGGTGTTTCGCAGATGTATATCGGAACCGAGTTGCATCATGTTTTATGTGTCCGCGGTAATTCATATCCCGCTGCAGATTTCGTGAGAAATGATACGAAAGAGATAGTGACTGACAATAACACAGGACTTATGTGGCAGGACGATGCAGAAGCCGCATCAGTTTCAGATGTGTGGGCAGACGCAATAAGCTATTGCGAAAACAAAGAACTTGGCGGCTATGCTGACTGGAGAATGCCCAATATACGAGAGCTTTTGTCTATCAGGGAAGAAAGCGCTCACGAACCTGCAATAAGCTCAGTGTTCCAGAATACCGCCTGGAGCGGCTACTGGTCTTCGTCCACATATAAGGTTTTCGGCGCAGTCGAGGCTGCATGGACAATCTGGTTTGATTATCCCGCTATGTATTTCGGTGCTAAAGCTTCCGAAAGTTATAATGTCCGGTGTGTTCGGGGCGGACTGTAAAATTCAATTCAGGGGCGCAGAAATGCGCCCCTTTTTTTCGCTAAAAAGATTATTTTAGTGTTTGATATACGCCCCATGCTGTGATAAATTATATGACTTAAATTTTTTAAGCCGCCCTGAACTTTTTAGGGCGTCTTCAGCACCGAGGTGAAAGTCTCGGAGGCGCAGGACGCGCCGACACGGAGTGCTGGTTGAGCCGTCTTGCGGTGAAACCAAGCGTAGTGTGAGCGTACACAGGCTTCTGCCGGTGTTAAGCGTTTGATAAAAAACTGCACGACGCAGTTTTTTATAAGAGGTGAATATGAGAAGTGACAGAACAAAAGTCGGCATAGACAGAGCACCCGCCAGAGCACTGATGTATGGCACGGGTATGCCGGAGAGCAGCATGGGCAGAGCACACATAGGCATCTGTTCCAGTTTCACCGATCTCATCCCCGGACACGTGGGCATGAGAGACCTTGAAAGATACATTGAAAAAGGCGTCCACACAGGCGGCGGTCATTCGTCCATCTTCTGTGTGCCGGGCATCTGCGACGGGATCGCAATGGGGCATATCGGTATGCACTATTCGCTCCCCTCAAGAGACGCCATCGCCGATATGATAGAATGTGTTGTTGAAGCACACGCCCTCGACGGCGTGGTGTTCCTCACCAACTGCGACAAGATCACCCCCGGAATGTTGATGGCGGCTGCACGCCTGAACGTCCCTTCGATAGTAGTTACCGCGGGTCCCATGGCTACGGGAAGCTACCGTATGCAGAAACGCTCGTTCATCAAGGACACCTTTGAGAACATGGCGAAATGCCGCACAGGCGAGATAAGCGAAGACGAAATGAAAAATATCGAACAGTGCGCCTGCCCCGGTCAGGGAGCCTGCCAAGGGCTTTTCACCGCGAACACCATGGCGTGCCTCACCGAAGCGATGGGCATGTCACTGCCTGGCTGCGGAATGGCGATGGCAGGTTCGGGCAAAAAACGCCGCATAGCTTTTGATTCCGGCGTTGCCATCTGTGAACTGGTTGAAAAAGATATCAAAGCACGCGACATACTTAATGAGAACGCATTCAGAAACGCAGTGATGCTGGATATGGCGCTCGGCGGCTCAACAAACACCGCACTGCACCTTCCCGCTATCGCATACGAGGCGAAAGTTCCTTTCAGCCTTGCGCTTTTTGACGAATACAGCAAGACCACTCCCCACATCACAAGCATAAACCCCGGCGGCGAGTTCTTCATGGAAGACGTTGACGCGGCTGGCGGTATCCCTGCTTTCCAATACAGACTGCGCGACAGGCTGTATGACAACCCCACGGTGTGCGGAAGAACAATTAAAGAAATAGCCAACTCTGCAATAGTTTATGACGATGATATAATCAGACCGCTGGACAATCCCTATCACAAAGAGGGCGGTATCGCGGTTCTCAGCGGAAACATAGCGCAGGACGGCGCAGTTGTAAAACAGTCTGCCGTCAATGCCGATATGCTCCGGTTCACAGGTTCAGCCGTATGCTTTGACAGCGAAGAGGCGGCTATGGACGCCATCAAAACCCGTCAGGTTGTCAACGGACAGGTTGTTGTTATCCGCTATGAAGGACCCAAAGGCGGACCCGGTATGCGTGAAATGCTTGCTCCCACAGCAGAGATAATGGGACAGGGACTTAACAAGGTTGCTCTCATTACTGACGGAAGATTTTCCGGCGGCACAAGGGGACCATGCATAGGTCACATATCCCCCGAAGCGGCTGAGGGCGGCGATATCGGGCTTATCGAGGATGGCGATAAAATAATTATTGACATTCCAGGCAGGACGATTAATCTTGATGTTCCCGCGGACGAGCTTAAGAAGCGCCGTGCGCAATGGGTTAAGCCGGAACCGAAGATCAAAAAAGGTTACCTGGCTAAATACGCAGCCCGTGTTTCAAACGCGGCACAGGGCGCAATCTGCAGGATTGAAGACCTGTAGGTATAATAGCCGATGAGACTGCTTCGTCGCTAACGCTTCTCGCAGAGACGGATATTTGTCATTGCGAGTGTAACGACGCAATCTCATTCCTTGGTTGTTGGTCTTACCGATGTTATACAATTTATAGGGAAGCAGATTTGGATTGCTTCGTCACGTTACTCGACAACTAGCTGAAAGTGGACTCATTCAGCCTTCGGCTAGTGCTTCTCGCAATGACGTTAATCCGTCTCTGCGAGGGTACAACCCGAAGCAGTCTCATTCTTTCCCTTTCAGAGACATTTAAAAGAAATATACCGGAGAACAAACTCCGGTGCCGACCGTGCTGTCCGTGACAGGGCGATAGGAGTTTCTTTTGGATATAAAAAGGCTGTCGTACCGGAGTAGGTGGGCAGGGGTATTTGAACCTCTGTTTACATAAGTCGGCGGTCAAATATCTTTTACGGAGTTACATTATGATGACAGGTGCTCAGATTCTCATCGAATCACTGAAGAAAGAGGGTGTCGATCTTATCTTCGGCTATCCGGGCGGCGTTCTGCTCGGTGTCTACGACACTATTTATGATTCAGACATCACCCACATTCTCCCCAGACACGAACAGGGCGGTATCCATGCGGCGGAGGGCTATGCCAGAGCAACAGGCAAAGTCGGCGTCTGCTTCGGTACGTCAGGTCCCGGCGCGACGAACCTCGTTACAGGTATCGCAAACGCGCATATGGACTCAATCCCTCTTGTCGTGTTCACAGGACAGGTCGCAACAAGCCTCATCGGTGGTGATGCGTTTCAGGAAGCGGATATCATAGGCATTACAAGACCGATAGTTAAACACAGCTATATGCTGACAAACGTCGAAGAGACGGCTTCGGTTATTAAGGAAGCCTTTCACATAGCAAGAACGGGCAGACCCGGTCCCGTTGTCATCGACCTGCCGAAAGACGTTATGGCGGCGAAAGCAAAATTTGAATGGCCTGAAAAGGTTAACCTGACAGGTTATAATCCGACTGTCAAAGGTCACCTCGGACAGATCAAAAAGATGCTCCGCCTGCTTGAATCCGCCAGAAAACCCGTTATTTATATGGGCGGCGGTGTGGTTCTTTCCGAGGCGAACGAAGAACTGGTTAAGTTCAGCGAGATAACAGGCGTTCCCGTTGTCTCCTCATTCCTCGGTCTCGGCGGTTTCCCCGGCACTCACGAAAACTTCGTCGGCTGGCTGGGTATGCACGGAAACTATGCCTCTAACATGGCTGTTTCTGACCCTGATTTCATCCTTGCCATAGGAACACGCTTTTCAGACCGCTCCACAGGACGTCTGGACGGCTTCGCTCCCAATGCAAAGATAGCTCATATCGACGTTGACCCCGCGAGCATAAGCAAGAACGTTCAGATTGAAGTCCCCATCGTAGGCGACTGCAAAGCCGTTCTCAAACAGGCTCTGGGTGAAATAGACAAATTCAACTGGGACAAGAATGCTTCCGCCAGAAAAGAATGGCGCCAGCAGATCAAGGCGTGGGATAAAGAACATCCGTTCGACTACGACCGCACAGCAGATATCATCAAGCCCCAGTATGTTGTTGAAACAATATATAAAGTTACGGAAGGCGATGCCATCATCTGTACAGAGGTCGGTCAGAACCAGATGTGGGCGGGACAGTTCTATAAGTTCAAACGTCCCCACCAGTTCATCTCCTCAGGCGGTCTGGGTACCATGGGATACGGCTTTCCAGCGGCAATCGGCGCAAAGCTCGGCTGCCCCGATAAGGAAGTTTTCGACATCGCGGGTGACGGCTCGATACTGATGAACATTCAGGAGCTTACCACCGCTGTTCAGAATAAAGTTGCCGTTAAAGTAGCGATACTTAACAACAGATACCTCGGCATGATACGCCAGTGGCAGAACATGTTCTTCAACGACAGATTCAGCCATTGCAACCTTGAATGTCAGCCCGATTTCGTTAAGCTGGCAGAGGCATTCGGTGCTGTGGGTATGCGTATCGACAGGAAAGAGGATGTCGAAAACGCAGTGAGAGAATCTCTCAAGATAAAAGACAGACCCGTTTTCATGGACTTCACGGTTGACAGAAACGAAAACGTTTTCCCCATGATACCTGCGGGCGCGTCCGTCAGCGAAATGCTGCTGATGAAGAAATAAGGGAGGGACACTGCAATGATGAGACATACTATATCAGTTCTGGTTGAGAACAAATTCGGCGTACTTTCCCGCATTTCGGGACTTTTCAGCGGCAGAGGCTACAACATTGAGTCTCTTTCCGTTAACAGGACACTGGACGAGGGCGTTTCCATAATGACCATCGTCACAATAGGAGACGACAGAGTTGTCGAGCAGATAATCAAACAGCTGCGCAAGCTGGTGAACGTTATCCGTGTCCGCAACGTTTCGGAAATGGATCACATTGAAAGAGAGATGATCCTTGTCAAAGTGCACGCAACACAGAGAACAAGACCCGACGTGTTCAATATCGTCAGCACTTTCCGCGGAAAGACAGTTGACATAACAAACGAATCCGTTGTCATTGAGCTTACTGGTGCAAACGACAAGATTCTCGCTTTCCTGAACGTGATGGAACCCTACGGTATCATTGAGGTTGTCCGAACCGGCGCAATAGCCATCGGCCGCGGCAGCAAAATGACAGCCGAAACGAAATAATTTTGCGGCTGCGGGTTTGCGGGACTGCCTGATAGTCAGGTCTTTGCGAGCGCAGCGAAGCAATCTGAATTTTTTGAAATAATTTCCGGAGGAAACTATAAAATGAAGGCTTATTACGAAAAAGACACTAACCTTGAGCTTATCAAATCTAAAAAAGTAGCCGTTATCGGTTACGGCAGCCAAGGCTATGGTCACACAAACAACATGAAAGACAGCGGCGTTGACGTGTGCGTTGCACTGCGCAAAGGCAGCACTTCATGGGCAAAGGCGGAAGGTGCCGGACTTAAGGTTATGGAAGTTAAAGACGCTTGTAAATGGGCGGACTTCATCATGGTTCTGGCTCCCGACGAAATTCAGGGCGATATCTATAAAAACGATATCCTTCCCGGTCTGGAAGAGGGCAACTACCTTGCCTTCGCTCACGGATTCAACATCCACTTCAACCAGATCGTACCCCCGAAAAACATCAACGTTGTTATGATCGCGCCCAAAGGTCCCGGCCACCTCGTTCGCGCCGAATATCAGAAAGGCGCAGGCGTTCCCTGTCTTATAGCTATCCATCAGGACTTCACAGGCGACAGCCGTGAGGTTGCTCTTTCTTACGCAAACGCTATCGGCGGCGCAAGAGCGGGCGTTCTTGAAACATCTTTCAAAGAGGAAACAGAAACCGATCTGTTCGGCGAGCAGGCTGTTCTTTGCGGTTCTCTTGCACAGCTTATCCAGTACGGATTTGAAACTCTGGTTGAAGCAGGCTACGCTCCCGAAATGGCATATTTCGAGTGTCTGCACGAAGTTAAACTGATCGTCGACCTTATCTATGAAGGCGGCATCAGCAACATGCGCTATTCAATCAGCAACACTGCTCAATACGGCGACCTTACAAGAGGTCCCAGAGTTATCACTCCCGAAGTGAAAGCGAACATGAAACAGGTTCTCTATGAGATCCAGTCAGGTCAGTTCGCGAAAGAGTGGATGCTTGAAAACAAAGCCAACTGTCCTACATTCAACGCTCTCACAAGAATGGGCGCTGAACACCAGATCGAAGAGGTCGGCGGTAAACTGCGCGGCATGATGAGCTGGCTGGGCAAAAGCAAAATCGTAGATAAATCCAAAAACTAAGATAAAGGGGCGGCTTAAAACCGCCCCTTACTTTTTTACCTCTTATAACCGTCGCATTTCTTCGTTGGTCTTAAAAAAATATTGCTCATGTACCCATCAAGTACACTGCGCATATTTTTTTAACCCCGCCTTGAACTGCTTGGTTCTAAAAGGTAAAAACATGTTGGCGCTAATAGCTTCGTGATTTTTCTCCCTCCTTTATAAAAACATTTGCACTATTTATGCAAATGTTTCTGTTCCAAACTTGTTGAAAAGGAGGGTTGGGGTGGATTTTCTTCTTTCCCGTCTCTGCGAGCACTAGAGCATATCACGAAATAATTAACGTATATTATGATTTGTTCGATATATTATGAATGAAACATGCAAGCAAAGATACCCGACAGCGAGCCTTGGCTGCATATGAACAAGGTGGTAGAACA
>JBFWLW010000020.1:0-21856 GCA_050251945.1 Deferribacterales bacterium
TATAGTCAATAGGAGCAGAGACAATGAGTATCAAAGAAAGACTTTTAGATAAAGCGAATGTGTCCCGCCGTACGTTCCTTAAGGGAGCGAGCGTAGCGGGAGCTACTGCGGCACTTTACGGCTGCGGCGGTGGCGGCGGCGGCAAGACCTACATGGAAGAGGACGAAACCGTCGAGGTACCCAGTATTATAGACGCAACAATTGTAAAAGGTTCAACACCCCACAACTGCGGCGGACGCTGTGCAAGCAAATATTATATCAAAGACGGCGTTGTTAAAAGAATCGTGACAGACGAAGGCACTGAAAACAATGCTCTCGGCACAACTTCCAACGATCCCCAGAGACGTTCATGCGTACGCTGCCGTTCAAGAAGACAGTGGTTCTACCGTAATGACCGCGTTCTCTATCCCCTGAAACAGACAGGAACCAGAGGCGATGTCAACGGATTCGTGAGAATTACATGGGAACAGGCTTTCAGCGAAATAGGTACTAAACTTAAAAACGTAGTCGATACATACGGCGCACAGTCTCTGCACTGTGTGTATGCATCTGCGGATTCAACAGGCTGGTCAGGTGCTGCTGTAAACAGACTTTTCAACCTGCTCGGCGGTTCACTGCCTTACAGAGACGACTATTCATGGCCGGCTCTCGACCACGTTGCAACATTTACGGAAGGCGCAGGCTATATTCCTGAAGGAAACAGCAGAGGCGACGTTGTAAATGCAGAACACGTTTTCCTCTGGTCATACAACGGACTTGAGGCGATCTGGGGGACACAGTCAGGATGGTATCTGACACAGGCACGCGACAGCGGAATCCCCATGACAGCCATCGACACCAGAGTATCGAAAACTGCGGCTACAATAGCCGATGAACTTGTTACCATCGCGCCTACAACAGACGCCGCACTCATTCTCGGTATGCTGCACTACCTGCTGACAGACAGAATGGCAGACCTTGACGTTACCTTCATCAAAGCACACCTTCACGGTTTCTTTGACGATCCCTCTGCAACTTCATACCAGTCGTCTGTTGCCGCAGGAACATACGTTGTACCCAACGGAGCATCGCTTTCAGCGTTCGTAATGGGTAACGTTCTCCACGCACAAAACGGCGCGGCATCAATATACCCCGACACAATAGGATATAACGTTAACACCTCCGGCACTCTCACCGATCCGCTGGCAGGAAAACGTGCTCCTATCTACGGTCAGACACCTAAAACACCTGAATGGGCATCGGCAATAACAGGCGTTTCCGCTGATAAAATACGCGATCTGGCAGACACACTGCTTGACAAAAACTGCTCCATCTGGAACGGTTCGGGCTTCCAGCGCCACTCTGAATCCGAGCAGGCTGTATGGCTTCTCAGAGTTCTTTCCGTTGTCACCAAAAACTTCGGCGCCGCAGGATGCAGCTACGGTATGCAGCCTTGGAGCTGGGTATCGGGTCCCGGAAACGGCATGAGTGTGTCAAACCCCGTTTCATCAACTCTGGCATCAGTTCTTTATGATTCCACAGAGATGACCACAACAGCTTTCTATGCAAACGGCACCAGCAATTCAATCCCTGTTTTCACATGGCTTGATGCTCTTGAAAACGGCGGTACCGGTCAGTCAAGATGGAACGACGGTCAGATCAAAGCTCTCCCTGTCGGTATCAAATGTATATTCAACTTTGCCGGCAACGTTCTTGCGAACCAGTCAGGCGACGTTAACCTTGCTAAATCCATTCTTGCAGATACAACAAAAGCTGAACTGCTCGTTACATGCGAACACTTCATGACATCATCCGCCATGATGTGCGACTACGTTCTCCCCGGCACAATGCAGATGGAGAAACCCGGCGCATCTACAGGCTGGTTCAGTGAAGAAGTTCTCAGTGTTCCAGGCGTACTTGATGTACCCGGCGAAGTCAAATCGGAATACGATATCTGTGCAGGTATCGCAGAAGTGCTTGGAATCGGAACTGACTACACCGAAGGCAAAACAATGGAAGACAGACTTGCCGCAGGATGGGCTGCCGGTTCTTTTGATATCACTTATGAAGAATTCAAAGAAAAGGGTATATGGAAACCCACTCTGCCTATCACCATCACTTACAAAGCTTTCAGGGACGACCCTGCAAATAACCCGCTCAGCACTCCCTCAGGTAAATTCGAGGCCTACGCTCAGTGGATGATGGAAGACTATCAGGCACGTCATTACGACAACCTTGACAGCTACGGCACACTTGAGAACGCAGGCGTTATCATGGATGCAAAACGCCCCGCAGGTTCAACTTCCATGAGATTTGTGTACCCCATCCCCATGTACATCCCCGCTGTTGAGGGAAGACATGCAGACGGAACCCACCCCGACCTGCTCCAAAGGGAAGCCGCGGGCTACACATACACCATGCACACATGGCACATGATGTATCGTTCACACTCAACACTTAACAGTGTTGCATACCTGGACGAAAACTATAAAAAGGACATCAACGGCAACGCTGCTTTCCTTCCGGAAACCAGAACACCTGCTGACGGTAAAGCCATTGCAACGTGGGAAGACGGTGTTTATGAACCTGTATGGGTAAGCCCCATCGACGCCGCGACTCTTGGTCTTGAAACAGGCGACAGAGTGCTCATCGAAAACGACAGAGGCAAAATATACGCTTCCGTTGTCGTAACACAGCGCGTTCCCCAAAAAGTTCTCTACATCGGACAGGGTTCATGGCACAGCAAAGAGAGCGGCATCGACGTAGGCGGATGCGCAAACACACTTACTCATGCACGTCCCTCAAGGATATGTCAGGGTATGACGCTGGCAAACGACTGCCGCGTGAAGATCACTAAGGCTTAACAGGGAGGAACCAGATGTCAACCAAACAGATGGCATTTTACTTTGACCAGAATAGATGTATGGGCTGCCACGCATGCGTGGTCGCCTGCAAGGACTGGAACGACGTTAAACCCGGACAGGCGAGATGGAGAAGACTCTCTAACGAAGAGGTCGGAACCTTCCCTGACGTTAAGGTATTTAACCTCGTAATGTCCTGCAACCACTGCGCAAACCCCGCATGTACGGCGGCTTGTCCTGTGGGAGCGATATACAAGAGAGAAGAGGACGGCATAGTAATAGTCAACCGCGATATCTGTCAGGATATCAGAGCTTGCCTTGTTGCATGCCCCTACGGCGCGCCCCAGTTCGGCGACGACACCAGCGAACCGACGAAAGAGTCAAGCTGGGCAGTTGATCACCCTATGCAGAAATGCACAATGTGCTGGGACAGGCTTGCGGAAGGACTTCTTCCCGCATGTGTTGCGGCATGTCCTCAGCGTGCGCTTGACTTCGGTACAGCGGCTGAGATAGCGGCGAAATACCCGACTGCAGTCCGTACGGTTGTCGGTTTCCCCGACACTGACAAGGATGCCAACGGCAACACGCTGAAATCAGGCGATACTGTTCCCTCTATTTTCTTCAAACCGAAAAATTAGAGTAACTGCCTTATAACGTTAAATGTGCGGCGCGGAGGCGCTCTTGCGTCGCACATTTCCATTACATTTTTTATGGAATTATGGTCGTTATTTTACCTTGATTTAACCGAACAAGGGTTAGATTTTATCAAACATGGATGCTGACATCGAAACACAAAATTATTAAAGGCGTATTTATGATAATTGACATTAACAGGAATTCTCTTGACCGGATAATAAATGATGATTTCAGAAACGATGCGGAAAGATATGTCCGCATCTATGATGAATTTATGTCTGCTGTCAAGGATTCGGGAATCGACACAGCCGGGCTTCAATCCTCAACAGGTTTTACATATGAATATTTGGCGGAGAACGTGTCCGGAGTCGAGTGTTCTGGCTTCGGGCACAGCCTTCGTTACGGCGAAGTATCGCCCGCCTGCGCCGATTGCCGTACGGGACTTACGTCCATGACGGTATTCCATACACTTAAATGCAACAGAGACTGTTTTTTTTGTGCAAACATGAATCAGGATGATTATGATCACTACCTCGAGAACGAGAACGATGCGTTTCAAGAGGTGTTGGACGCAGATGGGGGATTCGGTTTTACGTCTATAGCACTGACCGGGGGGGAACCCCTTCTGCTGCCCGACAAAGCCATAGAGTTCTTTGAAAAATGCAGGGCGAAATATCCGGAAGCTCACCTGCGGCTCTATACCAACGGGGACTTCCTCACCCCCATGCTTGCGACAAAGCTCACGAACGCCGGACTGAACGAAGTCCGTATCAGCGTTAAGGTTGAAAGCGACGATTACCCCGCCGATACCGTTGAGGTCATCCGTTCCGTTGCCGGAATAATACCCGCTGTGATGGTGGAGATGCCTGTTATCCCCGGAACGCTTGAAACAATGAAAAAGCTCTTCGTTGAACTTGATGCTGCCGGAGCAGACGCCATCAATATCCTTGAATTCCTCTATCCTTGGGTAAACTCCGAAAAGTATGCCAACAGAGGCTTTAAGGTCAAGGAGAGACCATACCGCGTCCTTTACGATTACGGCTATGCAGGCGGATTGCCTGTCGCCGGAAGCGGTGAGGAGTGTGTTGAACTCCTTAAATTTGCAGCGGAGAAAAAACTCTCCATGCGTGTGCATTTCTGCTCTCTGGAAAATAAGCTCACTTCACAGATATTCATCCAGAACAGCAGTGTTCTGCTTACCGATCACGAAGTGATGTCCCCAAGGGATTTCTTTATAAAATCCGCAAGGGCATACGGCAGCAACGCTCTTAAGGCTCAGAAGTACCTGTCCTCAAAAGGTATTGAGCATGTTACCAGCGGAATCATAACTGAGTTCCATCCCAAATACATATCAGAGATAAAAGGGCTGACCGAAGTAGCCGTTACATACAACGTAGTCGAGTTTGATGAAGAGAACCGGAAGGTTGTTCGCGAGGTCAAGATAGACCTTGTTAAGCCTGAAGAATTTGATTACGAAACAGACATATGAGGTGAAGCATGGACGTTATTGAACTGGCAAACATACACAAAGGGCGCAACGTTGCGTTCAATGTATTCTCGAAAGTTTTTTTAGATGTTCCGTCGCCGGAAACAGACAAGTTCTTTACCGACACGGCAAAACACATTGAATCCATAGCAATGGCATCCTGCAATTCCGACTTCCAGAACGGCGCAGGACTTCTTAAGACAGTATACGGCAATGCAGGCTATGAGAACACGGATATGGAATCAACCCGCCTCCTCAGAAGCAGGGATTTCACAAAACTGTTCGCACTGAACACAATCCCGCTTTATGAGTCTGTATATACTTCTCCTGAAAAACTGCTGAAACAGGATGCATGGAGCGAAGTAAAAGTTTTCTATTACAGCAATTTCTTTAAACGTATTGACGGCGACAAGACCATAGAGGATCATATTTCTCTGGAGCTTCAGTTCATGGGTCTTCTCAGTAAAAACATAGCTGAGTGTATCGAAACAGAAAAATTTGAAGCCGCCGAAACCATAATGACGACTCAGAGCGATTTTTATAAAAGCCATATGCTCCGCTGGGCGCCTCAACTCTGTACCAAGGTCATTGCAGAGGCGGAAAAGCTCAACACACTTTTCTATCCCGCATATGCGTACATGATGAGAGGATTCCTTACGGAAGATTCCGCTTTCCTTGCAGAAATGATGGAGTGATATATGGGGATTGTTGACGGACTGGTCGGCAGACTAAACGAATGTATGGTGACAGACAGCGCCGCCTGTGCAAAGGTGCGGCACAAGCTGTCCAAATGTTCAGCATGCATGGACGTCTGCAAAAACGGCGCAATCCGTATAACATCCGCCGGAGGGAAGGTTCTTGTGGACTGGGACAGATGCAATGCCTGCGGGCAATGCGCCGCCGTATGTCCGAACAGGGTCTTTTCAATGAAGCTGACCGACGTTGGGAAGCTTATTGTAAATATAAAGCAGCAGATAGCCCGGGACGGGGAATGTATAATCTCCTGTAGAGACGATGCAGACACAGCACACATTCGTTCCCTGTCCTTTGCTGACAGACAATTACTTGTTAAAACCGCAGTCATGGGAGCCGGAAAGATAACTTTGCGGCAGGGGGATTGCGGCAAATGTTCAAAGGACTGCCTCAGAACTGTCGGACAGGAAGCTGAGGCGGCAAACCGTATATTTGAACTGGCTCAGCAGCCTGTTCGCGTCGTTCTGGACGACCCGTCTGAAAAGAGACCTACTGCCGCCGACAGGCTCAAAAACAAAGGAGAAAGCATCTCCCGCCGCGAGTTCTTCGGTTTCATGCGTACAAAAGCGCGCCGGACCATCGGCGAAACACTCTATTCACTTGCGGAAAATGAAAAAGACAGAAAACGTACCGTTTTGTCGTCAGACAGGGACGGGCTTGACAGTTATATTTCAAATTTAAAATGTTTAGGCAGCGATAAGCTCATCAACAGAATGAGGGGGGAGGGCCTTTTGATGAGCGTTGACATAAATATAGACAAATGTACCAGATGCGGCATATGCGCAAGGGTATGCCCCATGTCGGTTTTTACTGTTTCAAAGGACGTGGTGAAGGGCAGAGAGGTAACCACTGCTGTCACGGCAGACGCAGACCTTTGTTCCGGCTGCGGTGTGTGCGTTACTGCATGTATGTCCGAAGCCCTGAAAGTATATAAATTATAGCATCTTACGCATCGGCACCATGGGCGACAGGGAGTATCCTTGCCGTCTGTAAAATCTCTGTCCGCCTGTGTTGTCGCTGTCAGTGAGAAGGGTGATGCGCATGCATCCTGCTTCTTTCGCTAATTCTTCCGCTTTTTGTATTATCAGCGAGCCGACTTCTTTCCCGCGCATTTCAGGCAAAACCACCATATCTTCAAGTATTGCGGCGCGACCGCCTAAAAAAGTGCTCACAGTATAAAGTATGTTCACCATTCCGAGGATTTTTCCGTTATCTTCCGCTTTAACTATGAAACCGGCAGACGGGTCGGATATGATCTGTTTCAGACCTTCCGCTTGCTTATCGGCATCCGGAGTAAAATCCGCCTCCTGCATAAACAGAATACCGAGAAGTTCGCATAAAGCGGGTATATCTTTCAGTTCGGCTTTTGAAATTTCCATAGGGTAATTTTACATAAAATAAGATCTATGTACACAAAAAACATATTGACCATAGCTTTTTATGCTGTATATTAAACAATCATTTAATTCCTTCGGTGGCACGGGCAGTTTCCGTGGTGTATAATGGTTTCAGAGGTAAAAAAGCGTGAAAACTGCCTGCGAAGCTTGCGGACTAATTATAGATATTGAAGACGACAGCGAAGGATATACACTGGTATGTCCGCGATGCTCCAATGTCATAAAAGGGCGAAGCAGTATGCTTTATTCTCTTGTGTTCAGTCTTTCCGCGGTTTTTCTTATGTTTCCCGCAATGCTTTATCCCTTCCTTAAAATACGCATCAACGATTCACTGCTCACAGCGACACTTTTTGAAAGCGTGGCAGCTTTAAACAGCGAAGGGTATGTTCCGGCAGGCATAGCCGTATTTCTTACGGCGTTTCTGATACCGCTTCTATATCTGATTCTCATTTCATATGTTTCTCTGGAATCTGTAAGCGGTCTGGAACTGCCGTTCTCCAAGCCGCTGGCGCATTTTATACATAAACTGCACAGGTGGCATATGGTTGACGTGTTTCTTGTGGGGATACTGGTGAGTGTTGTTAAGCTGGTTGATATGGCGGACGTATCCTTCGGCACGGGTTTTTATCTGCTGTCTGCCATCTGCTTCTTTCTGATAACGGCGGAGATATATTACGATTCAAAGGTTTTCTGGAGGCGGTATGACAGACATTGACAGCGGCGTGATACTCTGCAAAGAGTGCGGAACGCTGAACCGGTCGGAAGATGATGCTGCCGAATGCCGATGCTGCGGAGGAACTATACACCGAAGGACGAAGGACAGCCTGAGCCGGACGTGGGCGCTGTCCATAACGGCGCTGATACTCTATATCCCTGCGAATCTGTACCCTATAATGGATGTGCAGATAATGGGGGAGAGTTCCAGAAACACTATATTGGGCGGTGTCATACAGTTCTTTCAGCACGGAATGTACTTCATCTGTGCGGTGGTCTTTGTCGCCAGTTTCGTTGTGCCGCTGTTCAAGCTTTCTGCAATTTTTTATATCCTTCTGACTCTCAGAAAGGGCAGGAAGCTCTCTAACAGGCGAAAGACCAGACTTTATTCGATAGTTGAACTGATCGGCAAGTGGTCTATGCTCGACGTGTTCGTCGTGTGCATCATGGCAGGGCTTATCAATGTGGGATATTTGCTGAAAATAACGGCTGGCGTGGGGATAGTTTATTTTGCGTCGGTGGTGATAATAACGATGCTTGCATCCAACAGTTTTGATACCAGACTTATATGGGACAAACGGTGATATATGGAAAAGACGGACAAGGCAGTAAAGATAAAAAAACGGAGATTTCCGCTGATATGGCTTACGCCTATTCTGGCGCTGGGAATAACGGCGTGGCTCCTTTACAACGGTTACATCAATTCCGGGAAAGAGATACGGATACAATTCGAGTCTGCGGCGGATATCGTTGTCGGTAAGACCCAGTTGAAGTACAAGGGTATCCCCGTCGGCCGGGTGATTGATCTTGAGATAGCAGACAGCATGGACAAGGTGAACGCCGTGGTGAAGCTTGACAAAAGGGCAGAACCCATTGCTAAAGAGGGGATGATGTTCTGGATAGTTAAGCCGCGGGTGAGTATCAACCAGATAACAGGGCTTGAGACCATAATGTCAGGAACGTACATAGAGGTAAAACCGCCCGTTAAAACTGTTGAAGAGCTGAAAAATCTGAAAGATCAGTATTTTTTCATAGGGCTTCTGGAACCTGCCGCGGCGGATATTCCTGCGGATTCGGTGATGGTCACTCTGCATACTGACAAGGATATGGGGATTTACAGCGGCATGCCTTTGTATTTCAATAACATAAACGCGGGGCGCATACTCAGCGTCCGGTATGACGAAAATAAGCGGGCGTATGACGTAATGGCGTCCGTTAACCGTGATTACGGAAAATATATCAACAGCGATACGAAATTCTGGAACATCAGCGGATTTGAAATGAAGCTTGATTCCGCCGGACTTTCGGTGGAGCTTTCACAGCTTAACACTCTTTTTCAGGGCGGTGTGGCGTTTGATTCGTCGAAACGTACGGAAAAAGCACAGCCGCTTTCAGGATATGAAATTTTCTCCGACTACACATCTACGCTCCTGTCTCCTGAAACCATAAAGATAGTAATGTCCGAGTGTTACGGCATGAAAGAGGACAGAACTCCGGTTATGTATAAAGGATTGCAGGCGGGTATTGTGGAAGGGCTTGAGATAGACGGAAAACAGCAGTGTGTTGCATCTGTCAAGCTGGACAAAAGATACGGATATCTCGCCGCGAAGCACAGCCGCTTTGTTGTGGAACAGACGGAGGTTTCAACCGAAGGGCTGAAGAACCTGTCAACTTCACTGCTGGGTGTTTTCATCAATGTTGAGGCTGGCGGCGGCGAAAAAACATACGCCTTTAAATTGTCGGACACCCCTATATTTCAGATTCCCGCCGATTCTTTCCGTTTCCGCGTAGCGGGAGCGCAGGCGAAAGAGGGCGCCGGCATATATTTTCAGGGTGTGCGCATCGGTATGATAACGGCAGTTTCCCTCAAGGGGCGCAACACCGAATATGATGCCGTAATATTTCCGCCTTATAAAAAACTTGCGGTTTCAGGACTTTACCTCTGGAAACCGGATATGTTCAGCATATCTGCAGGCGGACAGGGTGTCAGTGTCGGCGGAAACGTTCTGCAATCGGTGCAGGGCGGCATAACAGCCGGATTTTTCGGCAATACGTCCGCATCGCCTCTGGCGCAGGGCAGGGTTGTGAAGCTTTATGAAAACGAGACACTGGCGCGCAGAGCCTCATTGACAGCTCAGGGCTGCACGGAGATACGTCTGGCAGCGCAGTCAGTGTTCGGACTGGATAACGGAGCGCCTGTTTTCTATAAAGGGACACGTGCCGGAGAGATAGCTTCTGCGGATGTTTCGCAGAAGGGGGTACGCATCGCGGTTCTGATATATCCGGAATATGCAAAGACGCTGAACGGCAGAGCTGTTTTCTGGAAGAACGGCAGGGCTGACCTCAGTCTTGGCGCTTCCGGTCTGCGTGTGACAACTCCTTCGGTCACGGAACTTTTATCCGGCGGACTGTCGTTCGACACTGTCGCCGATGCACCGTTTACAAAGGAATACGTCGTATACGAAAGCTTTGCTGATGCAGAAAAGGCTGTCAGACAGCTTATTGCCGGCAGAATCATACGTCTTGCCGTGACAGATTCCGTACCGCCTGCCGAGGGTACCCCTGTGTATTTCAGAGGCATCAGAACCGGGGAAACAGGCGAAGCCGGATATGACAGTGTTTCCGATTCAGCTTATGTGACCGTATTGATAGATAAAAAATTCGCAGATACCGTAAAACCTTCCACCAGATTTTACAGAGGCGGCAACGTGACCGTATCTGCCGGAAAACAGGGCATAAAGGTGAGTACCGAACCTGCCATGAACTATGTCACCGGAGCGGTGTATTATGACACTTTCGGTTCGCCGGCAGTTGCCAAAAAACTTTATGCGGACAGGGATGCGGCGCAGATACCCGATTATTCCACGGCATATGTCCTTATAGGCGGTGCCGCGCTTAAAGACGGTGCGGATGTGGTGTGTGACGGTGCGAAGATAGGATATGTTGACGAAATATCTGACGGCAGGGCGAAACTGCTGATATATACCAAATACAAAAAGTATCTTGCCGACGGAGCTATGTTCTGGATCGAGGATGCCAGAATATCTTTGGATGGTGTTAAAAATGCCGACGCGGCTCTTTTCGGGGCGAAACTCGCCATGTCGAAAGGCACCGGACAGCCAAGAACCGAGTTTTCGCTGTCCGACAGATACACTGCCATGAAAGGACTGCACATTGTTCTTACAGCGGATTCCAGACATTCCGTTGACGAAGGTTCGCCCGTTTATTACAAACAGGTTCAGACAGGCTCTGTTGAGTGGGTGCGCCTTTCAGATGATGCGCAGCAGGTTGAGATAGGTGTTTTCATCGACGCAAAGAACGCAAATTTAGTGAGGACTAATACTGTGTTCCGCTCTGTCAGCGGTATAGAGGCGGAGTATGGGCTGTTCAAAGGTGTTAAGATAAAGACAGGAACGGTTAAAACCATTGTCAAGGGCGGACTGGAATTCACCACAGATTTTTCATCCGGTCAGCCGCTTAAAGATGGTGATGTGCTTAAACTCAAGAATCAGTAACAATGCAAATCCCCCCCTAAGTCCCCCTTTTATAAAGGGGGACTTAGAAGCCAGGTTGTTGACAAATTTGTTAAAAGTTAATGAGATTGCTGCGTCAGCCTATACAGCTTCCTCACAATGACAGCAATTTACGTCTTCGCGAGGAGCGCATGCGACGACGCGATCTCACATTTTACTGACTTTGTCGTCAGTCTGGAGCGGGATCTATTATCTAGTGATGTTTTGTTTCAAGATTAAAGAACTTCTCCGCCGAGAAATACAGCAGGAAGAACACTCCGAAACCGAACAGATAAACAAGCCATTCCGTTGCGGAAGGGCTGTAAAGTCGCATCCCGACAAAATCCGTTACAACACCCGCGCCGAAGAATCCGCCGCGCATGGGAGGAAGCTGTCCGGCGACTATGAAGTCGTATCTGGTGAAGAACAGACCTATAAGATAGATGAAACCTGCAAGGGCATATCTGCCGACGCTTCCGCGCGCAGTAACTATCAGTATCAGCGGTATCGCCACCGCAAGAAGCATCTCGCCGACCCAGAAGTTCAGCGCCAAAGGTCCCTTCACAAGGGCAACCGCCGCAGTGTATGCGTCTCCGCCGCCTATAAACAGTGACGAGAGAAGCTTCCAGAGATAGAGAAGCATCATCACTCCTATTCCGCCGCCCATAAGCCTGCCGAGAGATACCATGGATTTGCTTACCTCTTCTGCGAGCTTGCCCTTATACATCACATAATGCACGAGGATAAGGAGAGCCGCTCCGGCGGTAACGCCTGAAACCACGAGGAATATGGGGAAGTATATGCCGTGAAACCACTGGCGGGCGCTCAGCGAACCGAACACATAGCCTAGGTTGCTTGTGGCGAGAACTCCCACCAGAAGTGCGAGAAAACCCGCGATAGCCGCGAGCTTGCGGCTTGTATCAGTCTGGTTGGATCTGAACACAAGGAACAGCTCAACAGCCAGTATGCCAAGCTCTATGCCGTAGAAAGTACCCATCCAGAAAATAGGTGCCGACATATTGGGCGTGAGCATCATATGAAGCATTTTTACGGGACTTCCGACTTCCATAAGAATCTGTGTGAAGCCCGCAAGAAGAACTATGGTCGCAAGCACGACTATGCGCCTGCCAATGGGTTCGTACTGTTTGAACCCGAACGCGTGGGCAAGTCCGCCTATGAAGGCGATGCCCGTTGATATTATAACAAAGTAGGCATAGGTGGCTATCAGAAGCCCCCATGGGATCATACGGGTAACGCCGTAGCTCTCCTCATGCCCTTTCACAAACACCGATATTACGCCGTATCCGCCTGCTATGCAGAGCAGCAGCCCCAATATCATAAAAAGCAGAGCGGGCATCATGGCGTTTCTGGTTTCTGTATTTTCAGACATCATTTCCTCCTAAACGTCCTGCGTGTAATAAACGTTGCAGAGTGTTCCCTCTTCCGGTTTCAGAGTGTGGTATGCCACAGCTTCTTTCATTATCTTTGAAACCTCGGATTCAGGGTCTGCAAGGTCGCCGAATATTCTGGCGTTCTTATAGCAGGATTCCACACATGCCGTGGTTTTACCCTCTTTGAGCCTTGGCAGGCAGAAGGTGCATTTGTCAACCGAGTGGATGTTTTCGTTGTAGTATCTCGCGTCGTAAGGACAGGCGAGCATACATGTTTTGCATCCCATGCATTTGTCCTGCCTGATGAGAACTATGCCGTCTTCTTCGCGTTTAAAGCTTGCCCTTGTGGGGCATACCTTGACACATGGCGGGTTGTCGCACTGGTTGCAGAGAACGGGAAGCCATGTCATTTTTGACGAATAGCTCTGCGCTCTGGCTGTGTAGAGCACTTTTGTTCTGTAAAGCTCGGGGTCTTTGGGGACGTTCCAAGCTGCTTTGCACGCAACCTCGCAGGCTTTGCAGCCGATGCATCTGTCCTGCACGATTATCATTGCGTAGTTATGCTTCTTTTCGGGTTTTCCGCTTGTTGTGGTTTCAAACGGATCCCATTCGTATTTATTATCGAAAACGGCAGGCATGGGCAGAAACGAATAGAGCGTTATCGTACCCAGACCTTTCACAAAATATCTTCTGTTCATGGTTTTAGCTCCTTAAGAATTATTTTTTGACAAATCCGGGAGCTTTCGGAACGTTCTTACCGTGGCAGTCGGCGCAGTTGTATTGTGCGGTGGTGCCGACCTCCTTGCCTCCTGTCCAGGCAGGATGTTCTGCTATCTCTTTGTCGTCGTGTATCCTGTTGAGATACTGAACGACCTTATATGCAACAGAGGCTGATACACGTGCGCATCTGTCCTTTCTTTCAGGACTGCCGAGGGCTTTGTCTGCCTTCTTCATCCATTTGCTGACGGAAACGTGGCAAAGCGGGGAATTGCTCACTGTGTGTTCGATGCTGTCCTTGTTTGCCTGCGGGTCTTTGGGAACGTAGATGGGCATGTTCGCATGGCTGTACCAGTTGAACGTATCGGAAACCACCGTGTGTGTGCGGTCTTCCCACGTCGGTGGACCGACAATAAGGCTTACTACAACGGATGCGCCGTTGACAGATCCGCAGGTTGTACCCCAGCTTGCGATACCGCCTTCAAATATGGCGAATGATTCAACGGGAAACGATTTGTAAGGTTCGCCTACTTTTTTTGCAAGCTGATCGAAAATTGAAAACATAACTGTTCCGCCGCAGCCGAGGTTATACCATTGTTTGTAGGCTATCTCAGCCGTTTCTGCCGGGTCGAGTTTTACATAAGGCCAAGGCCATGTCTTGGCAAGCGGTTCTTCGTCCGAAGCCTCTGCTGAGCTTACGGCGAATTTTCCGGCAAAAGCACCCGCGCCCAAAAGCGCCGCCTTTGCCAGAATGTCTCTGCGGGATATCTTTGCATCCATAATTAAACCTCCGAATGAATCGTTATATAAAATTTTATATAACGCAAGATGCTTAAAAAAATTACGGTTATGTGGGCATAACCGCTTATAGAAAGCTTCATAATGGACTGTATATATATCTTTGTATATTCCGTCAATACAATATTGTTAGAGATATGACCGGAGAAATCCCTGTATTTTTCAGAGTTTTTACAACATCATGTCAACTATGACCAATATAAGAATTGTTTTTAGAGAAAAATAACGAAAAAATCGTAACTTCTTAATGATACTAAAACTATCTTAAAGAAAGTGTTAAGAAACTCCGCGCGGCTCGCGAAGACACGGGTTATGCTTCGCGAACCGGAGGCGAAGCGTCAAATTGTTATGATGCGCTTTTTATTTCCACGCGCCGGACATCAGTCTTTTGCGTTGGTTTTCTGGGTATGGTGACCGTCAGCACGCCTTTTTTAAAAGCGGCAGATACATTTTCACGGTCAGCATCCTCAGGCAGTGAAAGCATTCTGCGGAACGAACCGTATGACCTTTCGATCCTATAGAAGCTGTTGTCTTTGGATTCTGATTCCTGTTTCTTCTCACCCTTAATAACAAGGGTGTCGCCGGCAATTTCAAGCTGGATATCCTTTTCTTCCACTCCGGGTATTTCAACTGTCACCGTGTACTGCTTTTCAGATGCAGAAAGATCAAGGGTGGGCTTGAAAAGTTCTGCCGCAGAAACTTTGCCGAGACCGAAGGGATGCACCCCGAAGCCTTTGAAAGCCTGATCAAAAATTTTATCCATTTCGTTGTGGAGCTGCTGAAGAGGGCTTTGAATCTGTTTTTCATCCATTGCAAACGGCATCGGTTTGCCCGCTTCCTCTTCTTCTTTGTTGAACCAGTTCCAAGGGATGAATTTTTTAACGTCCATGGTCTACCTCCTGTTATTTTCCCTTTTTATGGTTGTTTTACGGTGTTCTGCGCCCATGATTATAAATTTATGTTTGAGTCTTGGCGTGTCAAGTATTTTTAGCTGACGAGATGCATGTGTGGCGGTAAACTATTCGGAATAGATCATTTTAACGGTCATGCCGCCGTCGATGGTGATGTTCTGTCCTGTGATAAAACCGGAATTGATGATAAAGTCAACGGCAAGGGCTATATCGTTTGGAGTGCCGACACGTCCGGCGGGGTGCTGTGCGCTGTCTGTCTCCGCTGGGAGGCAGTTTTCGTCTGTGTTTATCCAGCCGGGGCTGATGCAGTTAACCAGAATATCAGGACCCAGGCTTACCGCGAGAGAATGTGTCAGAGCCGCTATGCCGCCTTTTGACGCGCTGTAGGCGAAGGTGTCCGGCTCAGACTGGAAAGCTCTGGTGGACGAGATGTTTATGATGTGTCCTTGTTCCATTGCCTCCGCTGCGTATTTGGCGAAGAGGAACGCTCCGGTGAGGTTAACGTCAATAACCCTCTGCCAGTCAGCCAGCGTGATTTTGCTCAGGCTCAGCCGTTTCGGCGAAGCAATGCCTGCGTTGTTTACCAGCACGTCAAGTTTTCCGCATTTTTCAATACAGTCTTTAACGGCGGATTCGTCAGAACAGTCGGTTTCGATGAATATCGCGCCTGTTTCTCTTGCAGTTCTTTTTCCGCAGGGGTCGATATCTGCAATGAACACACGGTGTCCTTTAGCTGTCATAAATCTGACGATACCTTTACCGATGCCCTTTGCTCCGCCTGTGACAAGTATGCTTTTCATACGGCGATGATACGGTATTGCGGGTGCCATTGACAAGGTTTATTATTTTTTATGAGGTAAGTATGTTTAAAACTTTTTTTATATATCTGCTTTTTCCGTGTGCAGTTTTCGCGGCTCAGTTCACTGGTACCGGATTCGGGAAAACACAGGATGAGGCGCGCATAAACGCCCTTGCCGACCTCTCCGCTCAGCTTATTGTTCAGGTTCATTCAGAAATGGCTGTTTCGGAGAATATCTCCGGAGAAAAAGAGGGACAGAGAAGCGTTCACGCCGTTTCCGACGTTCCTTTGCTGGGCGCGCAGATATCTTATGCGGCAGATACGAAACAATATGAGGTGAAGGCTGTTCTGGATTCAGAAAAGAGTCTGCCGATGTATGAAAAAACGCTGAAAGACCTTGCTTCGCAGATTCGCGCTGCGCTTGCTCAAACAGACGGAAAGACCGGACAGTCCGCAATAGAAACTCTGGAAAAGGCGTATGCGCAGGCTGACACCTATGAAAAGGCATATGCGGTCTCACAGCTTCTGGGAAGCGCTATTGAAAAGGATTCAGGTTTCTCCGGTGCCGCTATATCGGAGCGTCTGACAGCTTTACAGAAGACTGCCATGAACCTTGAGGAAGCAGTTTATATACTTACCGGAAACGTGGTTCAGAAAAACATTTATGTTCTTCCGCCGTCTGCACCTTCAAGCAGTGAGGTGACGCCTTTCGCGGAGGCTGTTCAGGCTGTGATAGAGGGCGGGGTCAATTCAGTTGACAATCCTTCCGCCGCTGACTACAGGATGAGCGGGGAATATACCGTTCAGGGCAAAAACATTCTGCTTACGTACAGGCTGATAAAAATTGAAGACGGTACGTCTGTTGCCGCAAGAACCGTCAGGCTGGCTCCATCGGCATTTGCAGGGCTTGATTATGTCCCGAAGACCGCTGATTTTGATAAACTCCTTAAGAACGGAATAGCCGTTTCAAAAGATTTCCGCGTTGACGTTTCAACGAACAAAGGGAGCATGAATCTTTTGTTCAAGAATGCCCAGACGGTGGAGATACTCGTTAAAACCTCCGAACCAGCTTATATTTACGCTGTGGGGCATACCCTTAAAAAGACCGAAAGGTACACTTATCTTCTTGAGTTTCAGCAGGCAGAAGGGACAAGACGCTTCGTGCGGTTCATAAACGCGGACGATGCGAACAAATGGGTCAGCCTTGGCGAGTTCACGGTGACAAAGCCGTTCGGAGTTGAGAGTATACAGATAGTCGCATCCTCAAAAGACCCGATGTCACTCATACCTTACAGCCGTAAAGATACCGACACAGGGCTTTATGTTGTCAATACCGATCCCGCAAAAGCTGTTTCCACGATGCGTGCGCTTATCAATACGGGAATAAGAAAAGAGCAGGAAAAGGTTGCCGAGGCGGTGCTTACATTCACCACCGCGCAGTGAGGTTAATTAACTTTTGTAACCTGATATAAATATTAACAAAATCGTTGAACAATCACAATGATGCTCCTATCTTAATTAAACAGTAGTATAACTGTAAAATTCAGTCAGGAGGAATCATGTCTGACAAAATGTTTATTTCACGTCGAAAGTTCCTTAAAACAACGGGGATTACGGCAGGACTGGCAGCAGTTGGAGGCAGTCTCATTGCTTTTGAGACAGCAGAAGCAAAGGGGAATGATGCCCATGACGCGCACACCGCAGCATCAAAAAACAGCGGTATACCCAGAGCGAGGATGTTCTTTACGAACGTTCTGGATTTCAACATACTTTCCGCGGCCGCAGAGAGAATTTTTCCGAAGGACGAACTTGGACCCGGTGCAGTTGACCTTGGAGTTCCGTATTTCATCGACCACCAGTTGGCAGGAGCATACGGGTATAACGCAAGGGAATATATGGTCGGACCCCACTTTGAAGGTGCGCCGACACAGGGCTATCAGACGCCGCTTCTGAGGAAGGATCTTTTTCTTCAGGGTATCGCGGCAATCAATAAACAGGCTAAAACACAGTATAAAATGGACTTTCCCGACCTGTCCCCGGCACAGCAGGACGACATTCTTAAAATGTGCGAAAAGGGCGACATCCGGACGGAAGGCTTTAAATCATCCTTTTTCTTCTCTGTTTTTAAAGGTGCAGTCATTGCAGGTGTCTATGCAGACCCCATGTACGGCGGCAATGCGGACATGAGCGGGTGGAAAATGAAACAGTACCCGGGCGCAAGAATGGCGTACACAGATATTATCGACAGCGACAAGTTCGAGAAAATCGAACCGGTTTCGCTTGCTGATATGATGTAGGGGGGATTAAATGGCTAAAATTCTTAACAAAACAGATGTAGTTACTGTCGGTGTCGGATTTACCGGCGGCGTTATAGCCGCTGAATGTACCAGAGCAGGGCTGAACGTCGTGGGACTTGAAAGGGGCGGTTACAGAACCGTTGACGATTTCATGGAGATACACGACGAATGGCGCTATGCAATTAACTATGGGCTAATGCAGGATCTTTCAAAAGAGACCATAACGTTTCAAAACAACAGAGGCATGCGCGCACTGCCCATGCGCCAGCTCGGTTCTTTCCTCCTCGGCGACGGTCTCGGCGGAGCCGGAGTACACTGGAATGCAATGAATATCCGTTTCTTCCCATACGACTTTGAGATTAAGACAAAAACCAAAGAACGTTACGGCAACAAGCTTTCAAATGATTATCTTCTTCAGGATTGGGGACTGACCTATAACGAGATAGAGCCTTATTACACAAAATTCGAGTATGCCATAGGGACTTCCGGCGAAATGAAAAGCCCGTTCGACGGCAAACGTTCCAAACCTTATCCCATGAAACCGCTGGTTAAAACAAAGATACTTTCAAAATTTGAAAAGGCGGCGCAACAGCTCGGATGCCACCCGTATATGACGCCTGCCAGCATCTGTTCCGACGCTTACACGACGCCATACGGAGAGGAACTCAACGAATGTCAGTACTGCGGTTACTGCGAACGTTTCGGCTGTGAATACGATGCGAAATCAAGCCCGATCAATACGCTTATACCTGTTGCGCAGAAGACAGGAAAATATGATCTGCGCTGTAATGCCAACGTTGTAGAAGTGCTTAAAAAAGGCGATAAAGTGACAGGTGTTAAGTACGTGGATGCCCTTACAGGCGAGGAATACATTCAGCCGGCCGATATTGTTGTTCTTTGCAGTTTTGTCATGAACAACGCTAAACTTCTTATGCTCTCTAAAATAGGCGAAATGTACAACCCCGAAACAGGAAAAGGCACTCTTGGCAGAAACTTCTGCTATCAGGTGACACCCGGGGCAACGGGATTTTTTGACGAGCAGATGAACGTTTTCGCAGGAGCGGGAGCGCTTGGGGTGAGCTTTGACGACTATAACGGAGACAACTTTGATCACTCCAAACTTGATTTCATCCACGGCGGTCTTATAACCATGCTTAACGCGGGTTCAAGGCCCATCGGTTCAAACGCAGTGCCGAAAGGAACCCCGTCATGGGGTGCAGAGTTCAAAAAAGCCTCTGTTTATAACTTTACAAGGGCGCTCGGCGCCAGCGCACAGGGAGCCTCCATGCCCCATAAAGATAATTTCCTTTCGCTGGACGATACCTATAAGGACGCCTATGGACTCCCTCTGCTGAAAATGACATATAATTTCACAAAGCAGGACAGGGCGATGTTCGCATATCTTGGCGAAAAGGTTGAGAACCTGTTCATGGCAATGGGGGCGAAATCCGTAAGCTCGAAACCGAACGGTGAAAATTACAACATCGTACCCTATCAGTCCACCCACATTACGGGCGGAACCGTTATGGGCAGAGACCCTAAAGACAGTGTTGTGAATAATTACATGCAGCACTGGGATGCTGACAACCTGTTCGTCGTCGGTGCAGGGAACTTTCCCCACAACGGCGGATGCAACCCCACGGACACAGTCGGCGCTCTTGCATACAGATGTGCTGAAGGTGTTCTCAAATATAATAAAAAATCCGCATCACTTGTATAATGTCTGTGCGGGCGGCGTAAGCGCCGTCCGCTTCTTATATCCGTTTCAATCCAATTGACTGTTTTATTTCCGCTGATAATGCGGTAACATACGCGATCAATAAACCATAAGGATATCGCATGTATCAAAAAGTAACAGTCATCAACAAGACCGAGCACGCGAATCTTAAATTCATGCAGCTTAAGGATATGGAACACGCTGTTAAAACTGCGAACGTTCCGCTCACCATCGGCGAATTTTACGCCGCATGCAAAAGCCAGCCCATACTTTTTGTAAAATCCGGCGAAAATATGCTTCCTACTGCACTTCTCGGCATTAAAAACGACGAAAACCTTTTTATCAACGCCGAAAAAAACTGGATGCCAACGGAATACTGCCCTTTTTTCATTAAAAGATATCCGTTCATTTTTGTGAACGTACAGGACAGGCTTACCCTTGCATATGATACCGACAGCCTCAGCGCGAACACGGAAACCGGGGAAACGGTATTTGACGAGAATGGAGAGCAGACTGATTTCATAAAGAAGATACTTGATTTTATGAACAAATATCAGGCGGATTCCGAAGTTTCCGCTGCTTTCGGAAAGGAGATGGAAGAGCTTGAACTGTTTGAACCGTTCGAGATAACCATGAACGTCGGACCGAACAAATATCAGATAAACGATTTTCACATCATCAGCGAGAAAAAATTTAACGAAATGCCCATGGAAAATAAGACTGTGCTCATTGAAAAAGGATTCTACAGCCTTGTTCTTGCGCATCTTCTTTCGCTTTCCAATATGGAAAAACTCGCTGTACTGGAAAGCATGAGACTTGCAGGAGCTAAAAATGCGTAAATTACTAATCGCAACCGTACTTTGTATGGCTGTTTTTTCAGCCTATGCCGCAGAACCCACAGAGCAGGAACTGGTCATTTTCACCGCATGGAAGTATAAAGCGGATTATACCGAACAGCCGCCGGAAGCCAAGGAAGAGATTTATAAAGAATATTCCATGGTTTCGGCAGTTGCGCCGAAAATACTTGCCGAGGGGCTTGCGAACGACGTTGACTATAAAGTTGCGGCGGAGACAATAGCCTTTGAGATATGGATGAAAAAATATACCGACGGTCTCACCATATCCGACGAAGACCTTAAAAAGCTGTATGAGGCGAGAGACATAAATACTTCTCCCGCTTACAGTCTTCACAATATACTCGTTAAAGACGAAAAAACCGCCGATGCCGTAATCAAATCTTTTGCGGCAGTTAAAGACAAAAAAGCCTTTACGGCAAAATTTGAGAGCACAGCCAAAGAAAAATCACAGGATTTTATCACCAGAGAGAAGGGCGGAAACGTCGGCTGGGTTGAGCTGAACAGGCTTGAGAAGTCTTTACAGGAAGCTCTTAATGATAAAAAAGCAGGGGATATCTTCAAAAGCAGCGCAGGAAACAACGGATGGCAGATAATCTATGTAGACGATTACAAGCCTTCCAGAAAAGCTTCTTTTGAAGAGGCGAAACCGATGCTGACCAACATCTATAAGCAGGTTGAACTGGGCAAAAAAATAAAGTCCATGACTGAAGGTCAATAAAACATAAAACCCGCCCCTTAAAAGGCGGCTTCAGACTGATGACAAAGTCAGGAAAATCCGAGATCGCGTCGTCGCATGCAGTCCTCGTGAAGACAAAAAACCGTCTCTGCGAGGAGCATGGCTACGAAGCAGTCTCATTGGATTTCATCAAAATTGAGTTTGTCAATAACCTGAGCCAGCCCCTGAAATGAACTGTCCCCCATTTTCCGGACAGTAAAAAAAGCCCCGGGCTAAGAATTAAGATGATGTCGGTATCCAGCCGGCGTCATCTTTTTTAATGTCCACTGTGGTCTTTCTTCATTATAATACCGGA
>JBFWLW010000021.1:0-19786 GCA_050251945.1 Deferribacterales bacterium
TCTTCGGGGGTAAACTCACGTTCGAGCATGAACTCTCTCCTTTAAATTTAGTGTATACGAAAAAAAGCCCTTTAGCTATTCGCTAAGGGGCTTTTTATTAGTGTCCTAATTTAAGGATACAGTTCATAACGGGGCTATTTTTCTAGTATTTGACTGCGTGCCAGTGTATCTTATACACTCTGCAGTCTGCGAGGAGTTCGGAACCTTTTTGATGAACAACAGGTTCTCCTGCTCCGACTTCCGGTGCGAAAAGCACTTTGTCGGCGGAAACGAACGCCCGCATATATTTGAGCGATGAGCCGTCAAAATAGAGAACAGGTTCTCTATCGCCCAGATCGCCAAGGGCTAATTTTTCAACGTACAGAATGTCTGACTCGTTGACCTTTGGAGCGAATCTTCCGTCATTAACGGAAACCCACACCGCGCCTTTTTCCTTCTCGCATCTGCCGTCTTCGACATCGCTCAGGTTAAATCTGATAACGGGCGCTTCCGGTTCATACAGAACAGATTCTGCTTCCGCGGCGGAGGATGCTCCGAAATCCATCGAATACCCCTCTTCTTCCCCGATCAGATCCGAAACTTTGCATGTCAGACAGCTTGCAAGGTTTTCGATTAAATCTCTTTCAAACTCGCCGTACCCCAGTTCCAGTCTCGAAATAAACTGAACGTCGAGCTTCGCAACAACAGCCAGATCGCTTTTGGAAAAACCTCTCTTTTCCCTCATCTTTTTAATGTTTTCCCCGATCTCTTTGGTGTTTTTGATGTTATCGCCATAGGCGAAATAATCGAGTTTCACTTCCAGAAATCTGGCTACTCTGGAAAGTGTTTCAAGATCGGGTTCTCTGCTGCCGCTCAGGTAGTTTGAAAGCCTGGAAGGTGAAAGCCCGACAGCACGGCAAACGTCTATCTGCTTAATTCCCTTCCTTTTGATTAATTTACGAATCTTATCTCCCAACATAAATGAATCATACCTCATTAATTATAACCAGTAAATCAACTAATTGCACATAAGCCTGAAATGTACACGAAACGCATACCCATATATGCAAAAATGTCAGAACTGATCAGAATTTTTAAAATTAATCAGAAACTTACCTGAAAGAAAGTCCCGAAATAATTATTACAAAGCCAGTGTTTCTAAACGTAATAATATTCGTTATACTGAAAGTGACAATAGTTTTTTTGTATAGACATATTCCAATCCGTAATCTACACAATTCAGCCACATCGTTTCAGATGATTTTATATGAAGACATTTTCTGAATTTGGTGATATGTAAGCAAATGCTTGAGCGCATGAGACACAAGATAAAAAAGATACTGCTGCTTGATTATTCTCCGCGAAGGATAGCGATGTCCTGCGCTGTGGGAATCTTCATAGGCTTTTCGCCTTATGTGGGTCTTCACACAGGTCTTGCCATGGGCGCTTCGTTTCTTTTCGGTCTGCCGCTTTATCCGCTGATACTGGGCGCATACATCACCAATCCGTTCACGCTTGTTCCCATATACACTCTATGCTATAAGTTCGGCGCACTGGTCACAGGCAGGCATATCACATCCATGCCGGATTTCAGCAGCTTTGAATATACAGCCATGATACACACGGCAAAGACGTTCTTTATACCTTTTTTTGTGGGAACACATCTGCTGGGGTTGATTCTTGCAGTAATAACGTATATCCTATCCTATTATTTAATTAAAAAATACAAAGGCAGAGTCGCATAATGGCTGAAATTATCGCAGTTGCCAGCGGAAAAGGCGGCGTTGGTAAAAGCTTTTTCTCTTCAAACCTGTCCATGTCCCTCAAAACAGCAGGGAACGAAACGCTTCTGGTCGATGCAGACCTCGGCGGCGCGAACCTGCACGATTTCGTCGGGCTTAAGGTTCCGGGCAAGGGCCTTTACGAGTTTTTGAAAGAAAAGATAGACATCAATTCGGTAATTACTGAAACCCCCGCAGGGATCGACTTTGTGGGCGGGTCCAGCGATGTTCTGGGTATGGCGCACATCACAAATTTTGAAAAGCTGAAAGTTCTGAACAGGCTGAAAAAACTCGATTATAAATATATAATACTTGACCTCGGCGCCGGAACAAGCTTCAATATGATAGATTTTTTCAACTTTGCCGACAAAAAGATAATGATTATGAACTCAGAGCCCACCAGCCTTGAGAACTCATACGGTTTCCTCAAAGTTGCGCTCTACAGAAAGATTGAACTGCATCTGCGCAAGGATACGAAATTCAGCGACATATGTAACAAGCTGCGCAGCAAAAGCATGAACTATCCCAATATCAACTCCATAACAAAGGCTCTCATTCAGGTGGACAGCACCGGAACTGGAGAAATACGAAAAATGGTCGATGATTACAGGATAGGAACCGTACTGAATATGGTGAGGACACGCAAGGAACTCAACGTTTTTTACGGTTTTGAATCGGTTACTAAAAAATATCTCGGCATAGATATTGAAAAATTAGGTTTTATGCCTTATGATATTAGCGTCAGCGAAAGTATTAAACTGATGCGGCCTTATTATATAAACAACATGCGAAGTGATGTGGCAAAATGTATCGACGATATCAGAAGCCATATCATAACAAAGCTTTAGGGAGATTTTTATGAGTAATCTTCAGCCTGTCAGAGACCTTGAATATGGGGATGTCAGCCACTCTGATGACCTTGAGGTCATTCAGCTTGTAGGTCTTAAACTGGGGGATGAAGAATATGCCATTGACGTCCTTAAGATACAGGAAATAATCCGCACCGTGGATATAACCTCCGTACCAAGAACGGATACGTTCGTTCTCGGGGTCATGAACCTCAGAGGAAAGGTTATTCCGGTCATTGACCTGCGTGTACGCTTCTCACTGGATAAAATGGACTTTGATAAAGAAACACGTATCATCGTCGTTAAGTTTGAAACGGAAAACATCGGTTTCGTTGTAGATGAAGTCACAGAGGTCATCCGCATAAACAAAAAAATGGTTGAACCCACACCGCCTTTGGTCGGCGCGGTGGGTCAGGAATATATACTCGGCATATGCAAGTATGCAGACCGCCTTATCATTCTTCTTGATATCGACAGTGTCGTTACAGACGGCAAACCTACCATCGAAAGCAATCTTAAGAAATCTCTGCTCTTACAGCCCGGTCAATCCGCACAGGCGGCTCTGCCTTCACAGGAGCAGAACTTCACAAAAATAGCCGAAGCTGTCGAAAAAGAGTACGACATGAAAGACGCTGAACCCGCAGCCATAGAAACAACCGAAAAACCGGCGGCAGAAGACAGCGCATCCCTTGACGACCTCATCGCAATGGAACTGGCAAAACGCGAAGCGGAAACCGACGAGCTTAACCAGAAAAAGAAAGAGGACACCGAGGGAAAAAAAAAGCCTGAATTAGATCAGGAGGCGATGGACGACATCCTGAACGACGCGCTGAACCAGTCCGAAAGCTCAATGCAGTCCACATCGGGACACGTTGAACAGGACGAGCTTGATTTCCTTATCCAGCAGGAACTTTCTAAGCGCGAGGCAGAGACCGAAGAGCTTAATAAAAAAAAAAAAGTAACTGAACCGACAGGGCAGGCATGCAGCGTAGCGGCGGAACCTGCGGCATCGGTTGAATTTTCAGAAGATGACATAGAAAAGCTTATGGCTGCCGAAATGGCAGCGGAAGAGCTTGCCGCTAAAAAATTACCCGAAACCGCTCCCGAATCGGAAAAAGAACCTGTTCAGGAATTATCAGCTATATCTGAAGCTGAGAAGGAATCTGAAAATTTCCCCGAAAAAACAGAAGATTTTGCCATCCCGGAAGACCTCGCCGCAGAGTTCGGTTTCGACACGTCCGCACTTGAAAAACCAGCTCATGAAGAACAGGAAGATGAAGAATTCACACTTCCGGAGCCTGTTGAACAGGAAATGGGCGATGAGATAATAGGAAAAGGTCTGCCGGATGAATACACTGAAAGCGACCAGCTTGTCGGCTCCGTGGATTCGCTTCTGGAAGAACTTAAAGCGGCTCCGGTGGAGCCTATGCAGGCGGAAAGCATACATGAACTGAAAGCCTCTTCATCCATTCCTGTCAGTGAGCAGGAATCATTTGAAAAGCTGAAGACACTCTCCAAAAAGATAATAGACGGCGAAAAAGTTGACCTCGGAATATCCATCAAACAGGAAGTTTCCGAACTGCTCCGCCTTATCCTTGATACAAAGGGACGCGTGGACGAAATAGAACCCACCCTGATCACGTCCAAAGAACAGCTTCCCAACCTTGTAAGGTCACTTGAAAACGTAACCGAATCCACAGAAGAAGCAACTATGGGGCTTATGGAAGCGGCGGACGGACTCACCGGACACTATCAGGAATTTCTCAACGAGATTGAAGACCTCGAAGACCTGATGTACAAAAAAGATCAGACCGCCATACTCAAAAAGCTGGAAAAACTTGAAAACAGCGCCGAAATGGCAGACACAATGGGCATGAGCATCCTGCACGCGCTTGAGTTTCAGGATATCACTGAGCAAAAACTCAACAAGGTGATCAATGCAGTAAGGGAGATTGGCGGCAGACTGGGCGCCATTCTCGGATTTATCAAGCTCAAACAGGAAGTCGATCCCACAACGGTCGAAGACGCTTCTCAGGACGATATCGACAAACTGCTTGCGGAATTCGGGCTGAACTAACACTACCCAAGACGTCTTCGCAAGTGAAGCAACGGGAATTGTCTGCAGAGAGACTGCCTCGTCAATCTGAAGACTCCCCGCAGAGGCGGTTATCATCTAATTCTGCAGAACGTTTGTTTAAAAACAGGGCTTCCACATTCCAAGCTTTAAAAGTGTACGGAGAATATTTGTCGTCTGCTCACTTTTTGCTGTTAAATTCATGACAAATTCCGAATACAGGTATACGGTTTTTTGATAGCAATTATCAACACTTCGATTGTTGATAACTTGTGGAAAATAATCCGTGTATTTTCAACAGTCTTAACCAACCTTAATCTCCCTTAAACATAATTCCCTATTTTTCAAATACTTATCTCAAACGCTTGACAAGCAAGGGTTACGACTGTCAAGCATTTTTTTATCCACAAAATTGTTGAGAATTTGTGTAAAGAAAAATAAACGGTCTAAAAAAACAATTAAAAACAAATCAGTTAACCGTTTTGAGTATTTTTTGTGCAGGCACCTTTACATAAAATTTTTTTTATGTATCTTTTTTAATACACTTCTATTAATAAAATATTGCATAGTCATATGGTTTGAACTAAAATATTGTTTTTAAAACGGAACAATTTGATGGCAAATATAAATACAAGATCTGTCTTCCGCATGTTCATTGAAGCCTGCGGAAAGTACAAAGGCAACACAGCTTTTATATACCGGGTGGGCGGTCAGGAGTTTTCTGTAACTTTCAAAAAACTTCTTGAGGACGTCTTCATTCTGTCGCGCAGTCTCAGCGCTAAGGGTATATCCAAAGGGGACAAGGTTCTTTTTATATCCGACAACAGATATGCGTGGATAGTCACGGATATGGCACTGGCATCACTTGGCGCCGTCAGCATCCCCAGAGGAAGCGACACGCCTCCCCACGAAATGAAGTACATCACAGGTCATTCGGAAGCAGGATTTGCCATTTTTGAAACCGAAGCGGTTTACGAATCTGCAAAAAAAGAGCTTCTGGACGAATATTTCAAAAAGATATTCCTCATCGAAGGGGACATAGTAGGGCATCCGGAAGGTCAGGTACACACCTATAACGAAATTCTTGCCGACCGGATTTTCACAGAAGCCGAAATGCAGGCTTTCCTCGAACTCGACCCCACAAACGAATCTGACATCTTCACCTTAATATACACATCAGGAACAACGGGCTACCCGAAAGGCGTACCGCTGTCCAACATGAACGTCATACATAACCTTTTGGTAATGCCCGAAATAGTCGCCCTTACAGAAAAGGACAGCTTCCTGTCCATTCTTCCCACATGGCACATTTTTGAGCGTGCTGCGGAGCTTATCGCCGTTATGAACGGCTGCTGTACGGTCTATTCAGGAGTAAAAACGTTCGCTCAGGATCTGGAACAATACAAACCCACTATAGTCGCATCTGTGCCGCGGGTGTGGGAATCGCTCTATTCTAAGGTACAGGTAGCGCTTGAAAAGCAGTCGAAATTCAAACTTTTTATGTTCCAGTTCCTATCAAAAGCATCGGCATCATTTAACCGCAACTCACGCTATCTCCTCGGTGTTCTTCCTGAATTTGAAAAAACACCCATGAAACAGCGAATAAAAGAGACCCTTACCGCTATAGCCAAAGTTATCCTTCTCCTGCCGCTTAAGATGTTAGCAATGAACAAGTTCAAGGCGGTTCAGGCAAAGTTCGGCGGACGGCTCAGGCTTGCAGTCAGCGGCGGCGGAAGCCTTCCCGGATACCTTGAAGACTGGCTCGACGCTATCGGTCTGCGCATCGTAAATGCATACGGCATGACGGAATGCGCTCCCGCCATAGCAGGCAGAGGGCTTGACTGTCAGATATTCGGCACCCTCGGCAAACCCGTAAAAGGAACAACCCTCAGGATAATAGACGAAAACGGCAAAGCACTGCCCGAAGGTCAGGAAGGTGAAATAATCGTTAAAGGACCGCAGGTATTCGCAGGGTATTACAATTCGCCGGAAGAGAACGCAAAATCCTTCACTGCAGACGGCTTTTTCCGTACCGGCGACCTCGGCAAACTGACTTTCTCAGGTGAACTGAAAATAACAGGACGCATTAAAGATATAATCGTTCTGGCAAACGGTGAAAACATAGACCCTTCACGCATAGAATCAGCCATTACAATGCTTCCGTTCATTAAGGATGCTGTGCTGGTCGGGCAGGATCAGAAGAGCCTTGCGGCACTGATCATCCCCGATATGGAAAAACTTAAAGACTATATGACGTCCAGACTGGAACATATCCGTTCTGATTTCGATATGAACTCCAAACCGGTCGTCGATCACGTTAAAAGAGAGATAAACAAATTGCTTTCAAACAAAAAAGGCTTCAAAAACCACGAGAAACTACATAACCTCTCCTTTCTGGAGCAGGAATTCAAACAGGGCGAAGAACTGACAAATACCCTGAAAAAACGCAGACATTTCATTGAAAAGCGCTACAAAGAACTTATATCCGGTCTTTTCAAACAGAATAACAATGACAGTCAATAATACTTTCCTGCCTGTAACACAGGAAGAAATCTCTCAGCTCGGCTGGGACAGACCGGACGTAATACTTGTCTCCGGTGATACATATCTCGACAGCCCGTACAACGGAACAGCAATAATAGGCAGACTGCTGACAGAGGCAGGATACCGCACAGCCATAATCGCACAGCCTGACATGGATACAAATGATATAGCGCGTCTGGGCGAACCGAGGCTCTTCTGGGGTGTGTCCTCGGGGTGTGTCGATTCGATGGTGGCAAACTACACGGCATCCATGAAAAAACGCCGGACTGACGACTTTACCCCCGGCGGCGAAAACACCAAACGCCCTGACAGAGCCGTCTTAGCATATACAAACCTTATCCGCAGACATTTCAAAAATACCGTTCCCATCGTTATCGGCGGCATAGAGGCGAGCCTGCGCAGAGTGACCCATTACGATTTCTGGTCGGATAACCTGCGTAAATCAATCCTTTTCGACGCAAAAGCGGACTATCTTGTCTACGGAATGGGCGAAAAATCAATTTTTGAGCTTGCGGAAGCACTTAAAAACGGACAGGAAACCAAAGGCATCAGAGGACTTTGCTACATTGCCAAAGAGATACCCAGGGGCTACATAGAACTGCCGTCCCACGAAGACTGCGCGGCGAACAAAGATATGTTCACGCGAATGTTCCACACATTCTATAAGAATAACGACCCTATAACCGCAAAAGGGCTTGCGCAAAAGATCGACAGCAGATATCTGGTGCAGAACCCGCCGTCTGCCACACCTTCGCGCACTGAGATGAACAGCTATTACGAGCTGCCCTACACCTATAAAGTGCACCCATTCTATGCCAAACAAGGACTGGTGAGAGCGCTTGATACTATTAAAAACTCTATCACCACCCACAGAGGCTGTTACGGCGAGTGCAACTTCTGCGCAATTGCCGTGCATCAGGGAACGACTATAGCTGAACGTACGGAAGCTTCCATGATTAAGGAAGTAAAAAGATTTAAAGACGCAGGCGGCTTCAACGGAATAATAAATGATTTGGGCGGTCCCACTGCGAATATGTATGGCATGGAATGCCGTAAAAAGAAGGATCACGGCAGATGCGATAACAAACGCTGCCTCTATCCGCAAAAATGTCCCCAGATGCCCGCGGATCACAGGAAAATAAGCAGCCTGATGAACACGCTGCGCAATATGACTGGCGTGAAACGTGTGTTCGTTGCGTCCGGTATCCGTTACGATATCATCATGGAAGATAAACAGTTCGGCGGTCAATACCTTGACAACCTTGTGGATTTTCATGTGAGCGGACAAATGAAGATAGCTCCCGAACACACTCAGGACAATGTGCTTGGTCTCATGGGCAAGCCGTCCGCCGAGGTACTGAAAAAATTTGTCGCGGAGTTCCAGAAACGGAATAAAGGCAAAAAACAATTCCTCACCTATTATCTGATAGCGGCTCACCCCGGCTGTACAATAAAGGATATGGGAGACCTTAAAAGGTTCACCTCAAAACAGCTTCGCATAAACCCCGAACAGGTGCAGATATTTACACCTTTACCGTCAACATATTCCGCGTTGATGTATTACACCGAAAAAGACCCGTTCACAGGAAAAGAAATTTTTGTGGAAAAGAACCAGCAGAAGCGGAAAGATCAGAAAGACGCCATAATACCAGCTGAAAAACAGTTCGTACAAAAAAAGATACAGCAGGTCAAAAAAAGAAAGGGGCGTTAGCCCCCCAGACTGATGACAAAGAGGAGAAAAGACTAGATTGCTTCGCTTCGCTCGCAAAGACGGAAAGAAAAACCTGTCTCTGCGAGGGCTTTAGCCCGAAGCAGTCTAATGGTTTTGTATGAATCTGTAGTTTGTCAACAACCTGAGGGGCGATAACCCCCTCCTGTCAGAATTTTATCTTTAAATTCTCCGTCTTTTCTCCGCGGAGAACCTTCATATCGTATTCTCTGCCCTTATCCGCGTAAAGAAGCTCCAGCTTCAGCGTTGCAAGGTCTTTTAAATCTACACCGTTAAATGATGTCAGAATGTCGTCTTTCAACACACCGCCCGACTTTGCGGCAGATTTATCCGCAACCTCGACAACCTTGAGTTTTCCGTCCTTGTCGTCAAGCCCAACGCCAAGCATGGGCGAAGCGTCGTATTCGCTCTCTGCCGGATAAAGAACGTAATCCGCTATCCCCGGTCTGTTCTCCTCATCCTGACACACAGCTACGTAGTTCAGCAGGTTCCTGCGGAACAGCCTTTCCGGTATGGACGATCTATAGCGGACATGCCCGTTTCCGGCTATTATGACCATCAGCCTGTCGGGATTCGCTTTTATATATTTGTCGGCTGAATCCGCCATGGTCTCATCCCACAGAAGCTGAGCCTCGTAAAAGTTTTCAAAGTCTTTGCCCATCGGGTGCATCGAAAATATGGTTGTAAGGTTCTCCCTGTATGCCCCGTCGGTGTATTCTATGCTGTCCGGTATCTGCTTAAGATCCTCCGCATCAAGGGATTTTATGCCGCCTGCCGACACTTTTTTGGTTATCTCCTGCGGTGTGTTGAGCGCCACAAGGGGGATACCGTTCTCTCTTGCATAGCGGAAAATGGGCATATACATGCGGAAGTCGAACTTCCATCGGCTGTAGTATTCAGTGCGGGCAAGCATCTCTTTTTCGGTTATTTTACTTGCGACATAATCGTCAAGCGCCTGCTGAAAGGGCTTTTGAACCATCTCAAGTCCAACGGCAACCTTTTTTCCTGCTTCGTTCAGCCTGCGGATGAACTCAAGCTGGTTCTCGTGATGAGCGTAGCTCGTATGTGATTCGCCCACATAGAATATTTTCGCATATGGATTTTCTTCTATAATGGTTTTGATGCTTATTGCGGACTGCACGCGTTCCCCCTGTCTGTCGTCGTAAAGGATGAATCTGTTGCCCTGCCATGCCTCTGTCAGTTTAGGGGTCATTCTGCCGTTTTCAAGAGACAGAGAGCTGTATTTGCCGTAATGACTTGCCCTTGCGATATTCTTTGCCGCTGTTTCAGCGTCTGACGCGTGTATGACATACGTCATTCTGTCTGTATAAAGCGGATGGAGTGAAGATATCATCTCAAAATCAGACCTGATAACGGGAGCGTTTACGCCGTAATATTTCTTATATGCGGCGTTGTCCCTGTCAAGAAAGATAAGTATTTTATCGTTATATTGATAAGGATTTACATCGTCACTGTAAACCTCGGCATTACTTATCATCTTCAAAACGCTTTCGTATTTTGTTTTATTCTTTGCGCTCACAAATACCGCTTTGGGGTATTTGCCCCAAAGTCCGTAAAATACCGGATAAACCTCTGTCCGGTCAAGCATCCGCGCTGTTTTATACTGCGGGTCGATAACCAGTTCGTCGGGTCTCTCCTTGGTTTTGATAACTATTTCCTTGTCCTTCGTGTCGATATACTGCGTGCTAAGCGTATCGCCTTTATCTGTTCTGACAACAACTTCCAAAGGATAGTTAAGGTTTTCATAGCGGTTCTTTATTGTGAACGATGTTTCGTAACCATCCATAACCGCCTTATAGCCCGCCTTGTCAACGTCAAACTCGGCTATATAATTCTCAGCAAGCCAGCCGTCGAAAAATTTATCAAGTTTTCTGCCGGAAGCGTCCTCAAAACACTTCTGGAGTTCATCCCAGCCTGCCTGTTCATATTTGTATCTGCTGTAGATAAGTTTCAGCCCTTTTCCAAAAGCATCGGAACCTATAACATCCTCCAGCATCGAGAAGAACATCATCCCTTTGGAATAACCCACCGCCTGTGCGGCTTTCCCGCTGTTATAGCTGAATCCTATCAGGCAATTGCCATCCTCTTTCTGTCTGGCGTTCTGCATGATGTCGATTATCGCCGACTTGCGGTACTGCACATCCTTTCCTTCCTGCTTTTCATAAAGTCTGTCTGCAAGGTATGTTGTCAGCCCTTCCGCCCAGTTTCCGTTGCGGTCTGTTTCAACTGAAACCCCTGCCCACTGGTGCAGAAGTTCGTGACCCAATGAAGTCTTTGTCATGAAAGGCATTGCTACTATCCTGTCTGAAACAAACGTGAGAGAAACATGCGCATGACCAACGGGATACGGCACGTCCGCCACGGCAAACCTGCCATAGGGGTATTTCCCGAACATACCTGAATACATGTTCATAAGTTCCTTTATCCTGTCGAAATAGGTGTCCGCATACTGCATATTCTCTTTTGAGAAGTAGACAGCAAGCTCAACCCCGTTGAATTTCTCGGTGCGCACCTGCCATTTGTCGGATATTCCGAGCATCATGCCGTACCTGGCATGTTTCAGAGTGAATTTATAGCCGTATTTTGTTTTTTCGGCTCTGTCGCTCTCGGCGATCGCTGTGTAGCTTTCGGGAAGGGTCAGTTCAAGGACGTAGCTTGTGTCCTTCGGCTCTCCGAACCAGTCACCGTCAAGGATAAAGGTGCCGTTCATATCCGTAATGGCACTTTGGAAGGGTTTTCCGTCCACAGTGCCGGAAATGACCTTTGCCGTCATGTCCGCTTTCGCTTTCACCAGCGTTGCGGCGTTTACAGAAAATACTGATGTGATTAAAAGAAACATGGATAACAGTCTTTTCATCTGCGCCTCGCAATTATATTGGGAATTTGTTGAAAATATGACTTATTTTAACCTTTTTGGTTCAGAAAAAGGAAGCGGTAAAAGTGTACGTCGGAAAGTTTAGCGCTGATGCGTACAGCAAGTGCGATGAAAAGAATTGAAAAAACAGTTCTGAGCAGAAGTATACCCGAAAGATGCCCGCCGATGGAGACCATAAGTAATGTATCCTCTATCATCGAGTGACAGATGCCCATGAAGGCGAGGCTGAAAAACACGTCCCTGTGGCTGATTGTCCCCGAACGTGCCTCGTTTATGATGAGTCCGCCGCCGTATGTAAGCCCCAGCGTAAAGCCGACCATAGTGAGATAAGCCGCCTCTTTGCCGATTCCCATAAGTTTCATGAGCGGTTCACAGGCGGAGTTTATCAGGTTTATCACGCCGATAACTTTCAGCACCTTCATTATGAATACCAGAAGGGTCACGATGCAGGCAATATATGCGAGGTTCTGCACCTCACCGAGCGCCCAGCCGGCGACGGATGCGTCAACAGGCGAAGGTTTCAGCAGAATTTTTGCGGGTTGATCAAGCCACCCGCCATAACTGTATATAAGATTAAGAATTATGCCGAAAATGAGCGCCGAACCGATGCGAAATGCCGCCATCGCCGCGAAACGCGTTCCGGCTTTTTTCGCTATCTGCACTTCCACAGGAATTGCGTGTGCCATGAGCATCATAGATGCAAGCACTGTCGCCTGCGCAGCCGTCAGCTCCATCTTGCCTGCCAGCGAAGCGAACACGATGATACCGCCGTATATGTTGGTAAGCAGTGCGGATGCCCATGCAAGCCCCATCTCGCCCGGCAGTCCTGTCAGCACCATGAGGGGCGACAAAATCTTTCCCAGCAGGGTCACAAGCCCCAGCATATCCAGTATCTTTATAAGGATCATCATAGGCACAAGTATCCTGAACAATGTTACAAGGATGAAGAACGACTCCCTGAAAGTGGATACGAATATGTGCCTTATGCTGTAGATCATACGATGCGCTCTATCTCATAAAGTGAGCTTAAACGCTTCATTATTCTGTCTATGTGATCCTGACCTCTGGTTTCAAGAGAGACGTTCACGCGACTCTGGTTCAGAGGCACGCGCTGGTCGTTGCGTATGTGGGCTATCTGATGGATATTCGCCTGCAGATTGCTTATCTCCTGTGAAAGAGACGTGAGCGCGCCCGGCACATCCCGAAGGATGATGGATACGGTCATAAACCTGCCCGTTGCCGTCATGCCGCGGCTGATTATGCGGCTGATGGTGGTGACGTCTATGTTGCCTCCGGAGACCACAAGCACTGTCGTTTTGTCTTTCACATCCACCTTTCCGGCAAGAACAGCGGCAAGGGGTGCGGCTCCCGCGCCCTCGACAACGAGTTTTGCGCGTTCGATATATTCAAGCACGGCAAGTGCTATCTCGCTTTCGGAGACTGTAACAAGCTGATCCACACAGTTTTTGCAGGATGCGAAAGTAAGCTCGCCCACCTTTTTCACAGCTATGCCCTCGGCAAAAGTTGCCGAAGTTGAAAGGCTCACCACCCTGTCCTCTGACAGACTGCTCACCATTCCCGCCGCCTCTTCCGCCTGCACACCGATAACCTTTATTTTCGGATTGAATTCTTTGACATATTCCGCGATACCCGAAATCAGACCGCCGCCGCCCACAGGCACAACTATCTGGTCTATGTCCGGTTTTTCCGCCAGAATCTCATATGCTATCGTACCCTGTCCGGCTATCACGTCGCGATCGTCGAACGGATGGATGAAATGCAGTCCGCGTTCTTTGCCTATCTGCACTGCATATTTGTATGCGTCTTCAAAGGACTGCCCGTAGAGTATAACTTCAGCTCCGTGGCTCTGAGTGTTTGCCACTTTTACCATCGGAGTGAATTCCGGCATAACTATCACAGCCTTAATACCCAGTGTCTTCGCGCTGAACGCCACGCCCTGTGCGTGATTTCCGGCGGATGCGGCGATTATGCCGTCCCTGCACATCTCCTGATTTTTCAGGATGCAGTTGAGCGCACCGCGTATCTTGAACGAGCCTGTGCGCTGGAGGTTTTCCAGTTTGAAATAGATATTTGCGCCTGTTATCTCGGAAAAATTGTTGGAGTAGTACAGAGGCAGATATTTGATGTAGTCTTTTATCCTTTCACGGGATTGCGTAACTTCGTTTAACATACAGATATATTAGCCGTTATTGTTACAATTGCAACCACAACTATTGCAACTTTGAAGGACATAATAAATCATATGCACTTCTATACAATTTGGTGTAAGATTCCAAGTATATCATAAGAAGGAGTGATCCATATGAGCGATATATTACCTGATCTGACCACATACGCATGGCAGATTGCTTTTGCAATATTAATTCTTGTCATAGGACGTTATGCGGCAAGGTATCTTTCAAAATTTTCCGTCAGGCTGATGGAAAAAGGAAAAATGGATAAAACACTGTCCAAGTTTCTCTCAGGTATAATCTACTATGTCAGTATGGCTGTTGTTATCATTGCTTCGCTGAATCAGCTGGGCATCGAAACTACGTCTATCGTAGCCGTACTCGCCACGGCAGGCTTGGCTGTGGGTCTTGCACTTAAGGATTCACTGTCAAACTTTGCGGCGGGCGTTATGATCATAACCTTCCGCCCCTTCGTAATAGACAACTTCATCGAGGCGGGCGGCACAACAGGGGTTGTCGAGCAGATAGGTATTTTCACCACGCAGCTTAAAACTCTCGACAACAAGACAATAATAGTTCCCAACGCATCCATAATCAGCAACACTATAACAAACTACTCCGCCAAGGACACCAGAAGGGTCGACCTCACCATCGGCGTCAGCTACGGAAGCGATATCAAACTGGTGAAAGCAATACTGAAAGAGATCGTTGAGGCAGACGAACGCGTAATGAAGGATCCCGAACCAACTATCGCCGTTGCGGAACTCGCGGACAACAGCGTTAATTTCGCGTACAGGCTCTGGGTTAAATCGGACGATTACTGGAATGTATATTTCGATACACTGGAAAACGTTAAGCTTAAATTCGACGAAAACAGGATATCCATCCCCTTCCCGCAGATGGACGTACATATCACAAAATAACAACGGGGGCTTTCGCCCCCTCACGGATTCTTGTCAAACTATTAAAACAATGAGACTGCTTCGTCGCTAATGCTCCTCGCAGAGACGGGTTTTGTCTTCGCGAGGAATGAAATGACGAAGCGATCTCGTATTTATATGCCTTTGTCATCAGTCTGAGCGGGCTTTCGCCCCCTATTCTTTTTTTATAAAGCTCCGTATGAGTGGAGTCCGGAAATCAGCAAATTCACACCGATATATGTAAATATCGTACATACAAAACCCGCCACAGCAACTGCCGAAGCCTTCGCCCCTGTCCAGTCTTTAACGTATCTGGCGTGGAGGTAAAACGCGTATATCAGCCATGTGATGAGCGCCCACGTCTCTTTCGGATCCCATGACCAGTAGCGTCCCCAAGCCTTGTCAGCCCAAACGGCACCGAATATCAGCCCGCCGACAGTAAATATGGGGAAGCCCACGGATATCATCTTATATGTGAGTTCCTCCATAACCTTTCCGTTTATGGAGAATCTGTCCATCAGACAGGCAAGTTTTCCGCCGAAATACCACGAAGCGGCACAGAAAAAGGCATAAACAGCAAATAGAATTGCAAAACCGCCCGCGCCCATATTTTTAAACGTGAAATAAAGCGGTTTGTATGCGCCCTCCACAGCCTTCGCTGAGAGAGCGGTCGTAAAATCGCCTATAACGAGCAAAGTGACGAAAACAAACGTGCCCAGCGCCACTGTCCAGAAGATATACACACCGCTTCTGCGCAGAAGTCTCAGCGATGCCAGATGCAGAACCGCCGCCACAAAAGACATTGAAAAAGCCGCATAGGCTATGAAACTCATTGTCGCGTGCGCCAGAAGCCAGTTGCTTTTAAGAGCGGGAACAAGAGGCTGTATGCCCTTCGCCGCACCGATGGTGTCAACGAAAGCCACCGCCATCCCCGCGATAGCCGTGAGGAAAGCGCCCATAAATTTTGTTTTATAACGTCTTTCGATCCAGATATTGCCCGCTATCACACACCATGCGAAAAACAGCAGTGATTCGTATAGGTTTGTTATTGGAACCGAGTGGAAAAATCCAAGATGATATGTGTTTGAAAACTCAACCCAGCGCAGAAGAAACGCGGCAGTGTGGCACACAAAACCGAATATCGCCATCCATGACGCCGTTTTGCCTATCACCTCTTTTTTAAGAATAAGATAAGCAACGTATACCGCCATTGTTACCATGTAGGTAATACTTGCTATACCGAATAAAACGGAGCTGTTCATATTAGCCCTCTTTGGTTACTGATTGTTTAAATTTTTCGAGCAGTTCAGGAATTGCCGACCTGAATTTGCTCCTGTCCGCATGAACGGAAACCTCTTTTTTGCCGCCGTTCTCTGCGATGCGCACCCAGATGCGTTCGTGGCGAAAATAGAAAGCAATGACAACACCCAGACCAAGGATGAAGAATCCAACGTACACAAGGTAGTCCGCGGGGTCGTATGTGACCGAGAAGACTGAGTATTGAGCGCCGATTACGTCCACGAACTCTATTTTCATGCCGCCCGCCTGACCTGATTCGGGATAGTTCTGGAATACCCATTTGTAACCCAGAGACACGTCGTTTTCGTCAAACGCCTCCACCTTCACTGCGGGGTTCATCATAAGGGTGTTGAAATTCACCAGTTCGCCTTTACTGTCCTGTCCCAGAGAAGGCGCGAAGTCAGTTACCTCGGCGGAAATATCGGTGCCCGGTACGGTGAATTTTTTGCCGAACTGAACTGCAAGTTTTTTAACACTGCCCTCTTTACCCGTGTTCATGATGAAAGAAAGGTCTTTATTGGGATAGAAGCCGTGATTTGTCTGAAAGATACGATAACCTTTATATTCTATTGGCGAGTTGACCATTACCTCTTTGGATATCTCTTTTCCGTTTTCGATTATGGCTATTTCAGAGCGGTAAAGCTCCGGTTTCACAGAATTTTCATAGTATTTCACATCGAAATTATCCAGACGCACGGAAAACGGCAGTTTCCTTGTGGCATTGTTGGCATTGACTATGGTGTTGTCGCTCTGCCCCTCCACAACGCCGAGATTTCCTTTGAAACCGACTGTGATGCCCACAAGCGCCGCAATAAGAATAACCATGATGCCAAGGTGGGTTATATAGACACCGCTTCTTGCAAAGCGCCCTTTCTCCGCGGCAATGTATAGGGTTTCGCCGTCGTTTTCGTCAACAACTGTGTAGTTTTTGAGAAAATTCCGAACTCTTGCTTCGGGGTCCCCTTCCGCTTCAAACGTCAGGGAATTATCGCCGAAAATATTTCTGTTTACCGTGACGGGTGTCCTGAGGTGTCTGTACACGTGGGACAGCCTGTAAAACGTGCATACGGTGAGGTTCACGCCGAAAAGCACCAGAAGCATGATGAACCACCACGAAGAATACATATCCGCAAGCCCTGTTTTGACCAGCCACATGTATATCTGTTCATGTGTCATGCCCAGCTTGTCGGAAAGCCAGAACACCGCTTTTGAGCCGGAATCGTTCTGCTGGATGAAAGTACCCAGAGAAGAGCTTAACGCTATCATGATAAAGAGAAACATCGCGAGCTTAACTGAAGCCCAGAAATCGAGTATTTTTTTAAGCACGGATACACCTCAAAGTAAGAATAACAAATAATTAATGAGATTGCTTCGTCACTCCGCTCCTCGCAAAGACGGCAGACGCGGCAGTCTGTTTAAAAAACGGGGGACTTAAAAAGTCCCCCGCAAGGTTTATGTCTGTTACTTCGCTGCGGCAGCGGGTGCTGCTTTTGCTGCGAGAGCATCGTCGATCATCTTGATGCCTTTCATAGACTCGTCAACAGACTGAGTGAGAGATTCGCGAGCCATTTCGGGGTTGTGGAAACCGTCTGAGTTTTCAGCGGTCCAGTATTCCCAGAGGATGTGCGCTCTGAGGTGCTGATCCTGAGCCTGTTTGATAACAGCCGCGTCAAGACCTGCTTTTTTACCCTCGACTATCTTGTCGATAAGTCTGTCTATCCAGAACTCTGCTTTTCTCATCTTGCCTTTTGTATAGGCTTTTACAGAGTCGATGGCATAAACTGCATCTTTCTCGTTCCAGCCTTTATGGCATCCGCCGGTGAGGCATGAAGATTTGATGTGCTCCTTAGGAGTCACAGCATAGTGAGAAGTGAATGTTTTGCCGTTTTTGCCTTTCACTTTTTCCATGTGGCAGGTGTCGCATCCGACGCCCGCTTTAGCGTGGGCAGAGTTATAATATGACTCAGATTCGGGATGCTGTGCTTTCCACAGAAGTCCGCCTGTCAGAGCATGTTTGAAGTCCAGCATATGTATCTGGTTCTGATAGTGGTCATAAAGCTGGAACACGTCCTTATAGGGGAAGTGGTTTGTTCTGTCGTCGGCAAAAGTAACTTTTTCGCCTGTTTTTGTGTCTGTGCCGGGGTTACAGTTGTATTCAACGTGGCACTGACCGCACTGAAGCCTTGAATCGTATTTCTCAAGGATAGCTATCTTTCTTGTATAGCCTCTCATGCCCATGTCATACACTTTAAATTTTGTATGGTTAGGGTCTTTCGCCCAGAGAGTGTCCGCTTCGGGTCTTGTAAGAGCCTGAATGAGGGCGTCTCTGACGATTCTGGGTTTGGCGGAGTGAGGATCGTGGCAATAGAAGCAGTTAAGTCCGTGCTGTATTTTTTTGGACTGTATCATCGCAACAGGTTTGCTTGCTCTGGAGAAAGGCGCGCCTGCTTTGGGGTCGCCCATGTATGCCCAGTCAAGGATGTGATCCTGAGTTTTACACTGGAGGCAAACGGGGTTTACCGCTGTCGCAGTCTGTCTCATGAAAACTTTCTGATCGTCTGTGGAGGGTTCTTTGTCAACAATAGTGTCCCAAAGTTTGCCGGGTTTGTCGTTAACATATTCCCAGCCGTCTTTGGGCTGGAATCTGCCGCCGAAAGCTCTGTCAACAACAATCTGGTCAAGAAGCATGAAGGGGTGGCTTCTGGTAAGTCCGTGTTCTTTTGTGAAACCATGACCCATCATAAGTTTATCCCAATAGGGATTGGGCGCTCTGTTTGTAAGCTGAGATTTTTCGTCTCTCGCGGGGCGGTGTTTGCTCACCTGAAGGAAAGTGTCGTGCTGATTTTTGTGACATTTTCCGCAGGCTTCCCATGATGTGTCAACCATGGGTCTTTTTGAAGAGTCCGCAAGGTGATCTTTAAGACCTGAGTGACAGTTAACACAGTTAACGTTCTTGTGCTTGCCGCCGGCATGCAGTTCTTTAACCACATCGTGACATTCATAGCAGGTCTTAGGGTTAACAGGTTTTTCCTGTGCGGCCATGGCAGACGACGCTAAGAGCATAAAAAGCGCCGACATCGCTATGACCGTAATAAAGTTAGCCATTCGTAACATTGTTCCTCCTTTTAGGATTAAAAACGTCAATACCAATATTGCTTAATAAAGTTATAGCTGTAATTTTGTCAGGATGGTGTTAATGATTTAAATCTGAAGTAAAGATTGTAAAGCGGCACTTTTAAAACAAAAAAAAGGGACACATAACGCGTCCCTTAAACTGATGACAAACTGGATTTTACGTTCCTGTCTCCCCCTTTAGAAAAGGGGGATCAAGGGGGATTTTGATTAAACATCAATCAAATCCACCCCAACCCTCCTTTTCTAAAGGAGGGAGAAAAATGGTGTACTGACTGCATAGATAGGTAACAGAATAAACCGAGGACATAGGTAACATGTTATAGATAACTCTCAGGAGGTGTCTATGCCTTGGCAGGAGCAAAGCCCTATGGACTCACGAATAAGATTCA
>JBFWLW010000022.1:0-13773 GCA_050251945.1 Deferribacterales bacterium
TGTGTTCTACCACCTTGTTCATATGCAGCCAAGGCTCGCTGTCGGGTATCTTTGCTTGCATGTTTCATTCATAATATATCGAACAAATCATAATATACGTTAATTATTTCGTGATATGCTCTAGCTCTCCCCGCTGTAAGTTTCCGGCAGAAATCAACAAAGGCGTTTACTTTTGCATCGGGATACCTGCTTGACGGATATGTTGCATAAAGGGGAAACGTTTCATCACGCCAATCCGGAAAAAGCTCAATCAGACTACCGCTGTTCAGATAACTCTCTATCCCAAGCTCCATCATTTGCGCAATTCCGACCCCAGCAAGACAGGATTCCAGCATCGTCCCAACGTCCGTAACCGTCAGACGCCCCGACGTTTCCGCTTCAACGACCTCCCCTTTCTTTCTGAATTCCCACTGGAAAGGTCTGCCAGTCTGCGGGTCAAGATACTGTATACACTCGTGTCTTAACAGTTCTTCCGGCGTCTGCGGTCTCCCGCATCGTTGGATATAAGCAGGCGAAGCCACCGTTACTATCCGCGTTGAAAGCAGAAACCGCATAATGTAAGACGAATCTCTATGCTCCCCGAATCTGACAGCAACGTCCACTTCGTCGGCTATGAGGTCACCCATAATATCCCCGGTAACTATATTCACCGATAATTCCGGATAAGTTTCCATAAATTCGCTGAGTTTCGGAGCCAGAACCAGTCGTGAAAAAAAAGGATCTACGTTAACCTTAAGAAGCCCCTGCACCTTTCCGGCTCTTGCTGAAACGGATGCAATGACGTTTTCAAGTTTTAAAAGCTGAGGAGCGGATGCGTTGTAAAACACATCGCCAGCCTCCGTAAGGTTCATGGTTCGGGTGGTTCTGTTGATCAGATTCACCCCCACCCTTTCCTCTATGCGGGCGATGGCGCGGCTCACACCGGAAGGTGTGAGACCGAGAAGCCTCCCCGCCTTTGCAAAACTCCTGCATTCTGCCACGGCAATGAATGTTCCGATATCTGCCAGCACACGGTTGTCATACTGCATATCTCACCTATTTATGATTATTTCGCACTAATAAATTGATATTATATATATTTAATCATTTATATCCAGATGATATTTTCGTGGCATAAACATCATTCAGGAGGAAACACATGTATGCCATAACAGGAGTTACCGGACAGGTCGGCGCAATTGTTGCAAAAACGCTGCTTAACGAGGGACATAAAGTCAGAGCAGTGGTTCGCAATGAGGAAAAAGGTCAAATTTGGAAAAATATGGGGTGCGAAACTGCCTGTGCAGATATCACGGATTCAGAAGCATTTGCGGAGGCAATTTCTGATGCCGAAGGTGTCTTCATTCTCATTCCGCCTCTGTTCGACCCGAAACCCGGATTTCCGGAAATAGCTCAGATAATTGCGGCTTTGAAAAAGGCACTGACAAAAGCAAAACCGCAGAAAATCGTCATGCTTTCAACCATCGGTGCGCAATGCGAAACAGAGAATCTGCTCACTCAGCTAGGTATGGCAGAGAAGGAGCTCGGTTCGCTTCCAATGCCGACAGCTTTTCTCCGTGCGGGCTGGTTTATGGAAAATGCCGCATTTGACATTCAGGACGCAGAGAGCAAAGGCTGTATTAACACTTTTATCAGACCTGCAAATAAAAAGCTTCCGATGGTCTCCGTTGGTGACGTCGGCAGGACTGCTGCCGCACTGCTGACGGAAAAATGGGAATCAAAACGAATCATAGAGCTTGAGGGACCGGAACCTTACGCACCGCAGGACATTGCCGCTGCTTTTTCTCAATTTCTTGGAAAAAAAGTGGAAGTTAAAGAGATATCCCGTTTTGATTGGGAAAAAACATTCATGGAACAGGGGATGAAAAATCCCTCAATGCGTATCAGGATGCTGGACGGATTTAACGAGGGCTGGATAAAATTCCAGTCATACGGCTGCGAACACAGGACGGGAACAATTACAGTCAGTCAGGCTATTGAAAAAATGATCAGAAAAAAATCCGCGTTGATAATCGGTGCTTCCAGAGGTCTTGGACTTGCCATGACGGAAGAATATCTTAAAAGGGGCTGGGATGTCACTGCAACCGTGCGAACCGAAAGTTCAGGAAAGCTTAATGAACTGCAAAAGATTTCCGGAAACAGGCTCAGCATCGCAAAATTGGACACAACCGATGAAAACGACCTGAATAGTCTCCACAAAAGCATTGGGAAGGAAAAATTTGACGTAATGATCGTTAACGCCGGAATATCAGGTTCAGTGGAATTGCCTGCCGAAGAGGTGTCCAACGAAGAGTTTTACAAAGTGATGCTCACGAACGCACTGTCGCCAATCAGGATCATATCAAAAATGCTTGAATGCGTCAGACAGGACGGGACGGCTGCCGTTATGTCATCCGAGCTGGGAAGCATTGCGGATAACTCCGACGGCGGATGGGAAATTTACCGTATGAGCAAAGCGGCTCTGAATATGGGAATGCGGAGTTTTGTCACCAGACACCCGAAAAACAAAAGAACCCTGCTTGCAATAGCTCCCGGATGGGTAAAAACAGATATGGGAGGCGAAGATGCCCTTTTAACCATTGAAGAAAGCATTCCGCGAGTAATAGACATGATAAATTTCAGAAACGGCACAGAAGGTTTAAGGTTTGTAAATTATCAGAACCGGATACTGCCCTGGTAATAAAAAAACTGCCGCTGTTTAATGCGGCGGCAGTTTAATTTTGCATCATTGATTGAATATTTGTGTGTCCTTCGGAACTGCGGGGTTAAATATACTGTCCGCAATATCTGGGTCAGTTTTGATATTGGTAAGCAATATGCTGGTGTTGTTGCCGTTCTGATCTTTGGTCGTGATACCCGTAACGACTCCGTTCTTAACGGTAAAAGTGATGGCGCCGATGCCGGAGTCCTTTTTAACAGGCGTAAGCGTAAGCCTGTCGGTAGCGTCGTTAAATGTGGCGGTAAAATCCTTTCTCATGTCTCCGGGATTATACATAAGTCTCATGAAAGCGTTCGATGTGGGGTCAAGCTTCTGCTTTACAAGCTGTTTGGTTTCACTGTCATAAAACTGCATCATTTTAGCATCGAAAAGATAGAACTGTCTGTAGGGTTTCTGGTAATCCCAAAGAGCCTTGCTTCTGCTTTTGATATACAGTTTTCCCGAATAAGTATCAGCACCGAAACCCTCAAGTTCGGTCTTCTGCACAAAATCCGCCGAATAACTCTTTATTTTATCAAGCGCGGCGATCACGCTTTCAACCGTTTCCGCATAGCATGTTACGGATATCATTATCATAAGCAGCAGCATTATTTTCTTCATCTGACACCTCAATGTATAAGTATTGACTATATAACCAAACTTTTGTTCTGTAAAGACAAATAGACCTCGATACTATTAACCGTAAAACCCTTTATTATAAAACTGATACAAATAATATCCGACTGTATTATAATGTTTCCATATAGATGATAACAGTTCTATCTAATTTAATAACTAAAAATATATTTTAATACTGATACCAAATAAAAAATGCATATATAACATAGTTTACAATACATATACCATAGAACCCCTGATTATAATGGGATTTTAGACTATTGACATTTTAGATATGCCGTTATATTATCCGAGCAGAAGTACACAACAGGGAGTAAATATGAGAATTAAAAAGCTTATGTCTGCCAACAGAGGCGAAATAGCCATCCGTACGTTCAGAGCCTGCACGGAACTCGGTATAAGAACGGTTGCTGTGTATTCTGACGAGGACAAATACTCTCTGCACAGATACAAGGCGGACGAGGCATATCTCATCGGCAAAGGACTCGACCCAGTTGCCGCATACCTCAACATGGACGAGATGATTCAGCTCGCCATCCATAAAAAAATTGACGCAATCCACCCGGGCTACGGTTTCCTTTCGGAAAATGCCGTCTTTGCACAGAAATGCAGGGATGCAGGTATCATTTTCGTCGGACCCAATCCTGAAACCATCGACATGTTCGGCGACAAGAAGAATGCAAAAATACTGGCGAAAGAGTGCGGAATTCCCGTTATAGAAGGTTCTGCAGGTGTTGTCCCCTCTCTTGATGAAGCCATAAAGACATCGGAAACCATAGGTTATCCTGTGCTTATAAAGGCTGTGGCGGGCGGCGGCGGACGCGGTATACGCGTTGCTCTGAACCGCAAGGACGTTGAGGACAACTTTGAATCCGCCAGAAGCGAGGCTCTGAAAGCATTCGGCAACGGCGACGTCATCATAGAGAAATATTTAGAACAGCCCAAACATATAGAGGTTCAGCTTCTCGCCGACAAACACGGCAGCATAGTCCACCTTTTCGAGCGCGACTGCTCAATCCAGCGCCGTCACCAGAAGCTCATCGAAATAGCGCCCTCTGTCAACGTGGCACAGTCAACTCTGGATAAAATGTATGAAGCAGCCATAGCAATCGGCAAACGTTCAAGACTGGTGAACGCTGCCACCGTTGAATTTCTCGTTGATAAAAATCAGGATTTCTATTTCCTTGAGGTCAACCCCAGACTTCAGGTCGAACACACCATAACAGAGAACATAACAGGCATAGACATAGTTCAAAGCCAGATATTTGTGAGCTCCGGCGAGCCTTTAAGCTCGTCACACATAGACATGACGTCACAGGACACAATCCGTAAGAACGGATATGCCATCCAGTGCCGTGTCACAACAGAAGACCCCGAAAACAACTTCTTTCCCGACACAGGGGAGATAGAAGCATACAGAGTTGCCACAGGGTTCGGCGTGCGGCTGGATGCCGGTAATGGTTTTGCAAACGCCAAAATATCACCTCACTATGACTCCCTCTTGGTGAAGGTATCCACCCACGCCCACTCTTTCGACCAGTCAGTAATGAAAATGGTCAGAGCGCTCAGTGAGTTTCGTATCAGAGGTGTTAAAACGAACATCCCGTTCCTGCAGAACGTGCTTAGCCATCACAGTTTCCGTGACGGTTCCGCATCGACCACATTTGTGGACAATACAAAAGAGCTTTTTGAATTCAAAAGACCCATGGACAGAGCCACAAAATCGCTGAAATTTCTTGCAAACAATATCGTGAACAATCCGTCGGGTTCCGCGCTGTCCAAAGGCATGGTGCTTCCGGCGATAAATCCTCCCAGAGTTCCGTTCGGCACAGAAATGCCCACAGGAACCAAGGACATACTGAACCGCAAAGGCGTCGAAGGCGTTTTGCAGCATCTGCGTACGTCCAAAGAAGCGCTGTTCACAGACACCACCTTCCGCGACGCGCATCAGTCGCTTCTGGCGACACGTCTGCGCACCAAGGATATGCTTGAGATAGCTGACGTATACGCACACAACATGAGCGGACTTTTCTCAATGGAGATGTGGGGCGGCGCAACATACGACGTTTCCTACAGGTTTCTGAAAGAATCACCTTGGGACAGACTGGCTCAGCTGCGCGAACGCATCCCGAATATCCTGTTTCAGATGCTTCTGCGCGCATCCAACGCTGTGGGGTATACTAACTACCCGGACAACGTGGTAAAAGAGTTCATCCGTCTCGCCTGCGAAAACGGAATGGATATTTTCCGCATATTCGACTGCTTCAACTGGGTTGACCAGATGAAACCTGCCATTGCCGAGGTGAAAAAACACGGACGCATAGCGGAGGCGGCAATATGCTACACAGGTGACATCACAGACCCGAAACGCACTAAATATTCACTTAAATACTACACATCACTCGCCAAAGAACTTTCAGAGGCGGGAACCGATATAATAGGCATAAAGGATATGGCAGGACTGCTTAAACCTTATGCCGCAAAGGCACTTATCAAAGCCATTAAAGAAGAGACAGGGCTTCCGGTGCATTTTCATACCCACAACACCAGCGGCAACGCCGAAGCGGCAACCCTGATGGCATTTGAGGCGGGCGCAGACATAATTGACGCGGCAGTAAGCGCCATGAGCGGACTGACCAGCCAGCCGAACATGAACTCCATTATGGCAGCTCTGGACGGACAGCCCAAAACTTCATCTCTGAATAAGCATACAACACAGCAGGTCTCGGACTATTTCGACCGAGTGCGCAGATATTACTTCCCGTTTGAATCGGGACTTAAGGCTTCCACTGCGGAAGTATACATTCACGAGATTCCCGGCGGACAGTATTCAAATCTGCTGGTTCAGGTGGAGGCGATGGGTCTCATCGACAGATGGGAAGAGGTTCGCCACATGTATGCAAACGTTAACGAAGAACTCGGCGACATCATCAAAGTTACCCCTTCGTCAAAGGTGGTGGGCGATCTGGCGCTGTTTCTCGTGCGCAATAACCTGACAGTGGACGACATCTATACAAAAGGCGAAACACTCAACTTCCCCGACTCTGTCGTGTCCTTCTTCAAAGGAATGCTGGGACAGCCCTACGGCGGTTTCCCAAAAGAGCTCCAGAGTATTGTGCTGAAAGGTGAAAAACCTCTGGACTGCCGCCCCGGAGAACTGCTTGAAGATTACGATTTTGAAAAGGCTCACATCGAGCTTAAGGCAAAATTCGGTCGCGACTTCACACCGGAGGAACAGATATCAAACGCTCTGTATCCTGCAGTGTTCAAGGACTACGTCACATTCGTGAACGAATACGGCGACGCCTCTGTTTTCGAGACAAAGGACTATTTCTACCCGCTCCGCAAAGAGCAGGAGATAGAAGTCGATATCGAAGAGGGAAAAACTCTCATAATCAGATACGTAAATATCAGCGAGCCGGACGAGAAGGGACGCAGAAAAGTATATTTTGAGCTGAACGGTCAGCCGCGTTCCGTGATGGTTAAGGACGACACGCTGGCGTCCATAATCAAATCCAACGCCAAAGGCGACATTGCAAACCCGAAGGACGTGTGTGCGACAATGCCCGGCAAAATAACAAAAATGAACGTGAAAAAAGGCGATAAAGTTAAGAAAGGCGATATTCTGCTTATCACAGAAGCGATGAAGATGGAAACCAAAATTGCGGCTGCCATCGACTCAGTTGCGGAAGACATTCTGCTGTTGGAAGGGGATAAGATCGAGGCGGGCGATCTGCTCATACGCCTTGCCTGATCCGGTACTGCTCAAACGCCGCATAAAATAGGAAAAGCCCGTCTTTGTGACGGGCTTTTTTCATATGTTGCGCAAAAATGCGAGATCGCGTCGTCGCATACGCTCCTCGCGAAGACAAAACCGTCTCTGCGAGAAGCATGGCGACGAAGCAGTCTCATTGGATTTCATCAAAATTGAGTTTGTCAACAAACTGAGCCCGTCACAAAGACGGGCTTTTTTGTTTCTTTTATTATATTATTGCTTAAACTCGAGCAGTTTAAGGCGCCGGATAAAAAATTATTCGCAGTGTATATTGAAATACATGAGAACGATTTTTTTATCCGGCAACGCAAAAATGCGAAGTGGAATAAACAATGATATCAGAACGACCAGCCGAAGTTGAGCGTCAACCCGTCCGCATTATCAGCTGTCATATAGGTGACGCCGGCGCGCAGATTGGTTATGTAGCTTTTGGTCTTGCCGTCCTTTTCCTTAATAGTATTTTTATGGAAGCCGTATGAAAAACCTATCTCGTTATACTGGTCAATATACAGATCAGACCCGAAGTATCTCGTATCAGTCACAAACAGGTCGAGAGAGGTAGCCTTGGCTTCTCCCAACGGTATTATGAAGTTGAAACCGTTGCGGACAACAGTGTTCTGGATATCGGGATCAATGTCATAATCGCCGCTTTTGAAAGGGAGAGTTTTATAATAACCCGCCATGTTGCCCATGTTCAGAAGATATTTCCCCGGATGGAACAGATATGAGCTTGTAAGTGAGCCTGAAACTATCTGACCTATAGAGCCGAGGTCGACTGAACCCACTGCGCCGTAACCGATTGCGGGGATTACGCGCCAGTTATCTGTCGCCTGATAGCCGAGGGCAAGACCCAGACCTACGTTGTAAGCTTTTGAATCCTCAACTGTCACCTGAGACATGGGAAGCCTGATTGCCAGAGAGTTCTTTGAGCCGTTGAAGCGGATGGTATACGCAAGCGGAAGCGCGTATTCCTTGCTTTTAACGCCGTCGACCTTGTAGTTGCTGTATTTCGCAAAAACAGATATCAGGTTGGCGTTAATATCGGGATTCTGCTGACCGTTTATCTCTATGACGCTGGATTCGGGATTCACCGCCATATCATAATCCATTGCCGACATACGGCTCATCAGTGACGAGGGGTTACCGGCGATAGGGTCTGTTCCGGTATCGGAAGCCAGTTTTTTCATTATCTTCGTGATCGCATCGCCGCCGTCTTTTTTAAACCAGTCCTCAAGCTTGTCGGAGCTTTCGTCCCTTGTTGCGCCGTCAAATTCTTCATAAACACCCACCGAAGGGATGCTCAGGATATATTTGTTTGAATTGGATGCAATGGTCAGATATGCCGGCAGACCTCTGAAATCTATCACCATATCCGCACCGGAGGTGTTTTCGTCAAAGCCTGAGAAGTGAGACGAAATTTCTTCAACCTCAAAGTTATCGAAAAGATCTTCAACCTTAGAGAAATTTTCCGAGTAGGAATCACCGCCTGATGTAACCGTCAGGTCGAAAAGACCCGCAAAAGCCGATGAGGGAAGCAGAAGCGCGGCAGCCGCTGCAGTTAGCAATAACCTTTTAACCTTCATTAGATCCTCCTTTAAAGTACTCTTCATCATCTTACCATAATTATTACAATTTTCAAATTACGACTAATGACATAATATAAACAAGGAGAAAGGTTAACAGGTTTGTATTAAACGGATTTAACGAATCTGACAACTTTTTCTGCAAGATTCACCGGTATTTTGCACGATGAAGCAAGTTCTTCGGCTGAAAGTTCTTTTTCATGATAAATGTCCGGATAGGTCTCCAGTATCTTTTTCAAAGATTTTTCACCCATTCCGGAAATATCAAGCAGAGGAGATTTTTTAAAATCTTTCAGAGCAAGCTTTCGGCTGTATGTTATAGCAAAACGGTGTGCCTCGTCCCTTATCTTCTGCACAAACAACAGAACGGGGCTGTTCTTTTTCAGATTAAGGGGATTCTTTCTGCCCGGCAGGTGGATGGACTCGATGGAATCCTCCTGTCTGTCCTTCATGAATTTAATTGAACGACCCTTTGAAATGGAAATGAAATTCGCGCTGACACCCTGCTCCTGCATGGCTTTAACGGCGCTGTTGAGCTGACCTATGCCGCCGTCGACAATATACAGGTCTGCCAGAGGTTCGCTGCCCTCTTTAATATTTTCAAATTTGCGGGAGAACAGTTCGTATATGGAAACGAAGTCGTCGTTCTCCGCCGTTTTTATCTTATATTTGCGGTATTGCGGCGGTGCAAAATCCCCGTCCATAGTGACGACGGATACGCCCACCGTGCCTTTCCCGCCGAGGTGCGATATGTCCACACACTCAACCCGTTTTATCTCCCCTTCGTACTCGGTTATCTCTTTGAGCCTAAGACTGATATCCCGTCTGCGGCTGAGTTTTTTCAGATAAAGTTCCGTCTGTATCTTTCCGTTCTCAAGCCCAAGCGCATAAAGCTGTGAAAAGCCCCGCTTGCGCAGAATAACCTTCCGTCCGGCACTTCGTTCCACAGCATCGTGGAGAGTTTCAGTATCATCCAGCCCGAAAACCGATATCATATCCGGAAAGCTGACCACAGATGAATAAAGCTGCAATATATACGACTCAAGAACCTCTTCAGGATTTTCATCCTCAAAGATATCCGTGCGGCTGCCAACAAGCTTTCCGCCGCGGACGAAAAGAACTGTAATACCCGAAACGTTTTCTATCGCATGGGGGACAAAGACGTCAATGCTCCGTCTGTCTTCCGCCAGAACCACCGTCTGCTTTATAAAAAGTTTTTCAATGTTGCGTATCCTGTCGCGCAGTTTCGCCGCCTCTTCAAAGTCCATGCGGTCGGAAAGACGCATCATTTCTGTAGTCAGACGTTCCTTTATGCTTGCGTAATCCCCGTTGAAGAAATCGCGTATCTCCTGCACCATCTCGGAGTATCTGTTGCGGCTTATGAGGTTTTCACATGGACCCATGCACTGCTTGATCTGATATTTGAGGCACACCCTTCCCTCTTTAAACTTTGTGTCCGTACAGGTGCGCAGAGGAAACGCCCTCAATATCTCTTCGGTGATGCCCCGGAGCGCCGTCACATCGGTGTAGGGACCGAAATACTCTCCGGCATGCCCCGATTCGCGGGTAATTAGCAGTTTAGGATAGTCGCCGTCGGTGATGCGGATGTAGGGATAGCTTTTGGAATCCTTAAGCCGGACGTTATATCGCGGCTTTTCGGTTTTGATAAAATTATTTTCAAGGAGCAGTGCCTCCGCTTCGCTTGTTGTCACAACGAACCGGAAGTCCCTTGCCGCTTCCAGCATTTTCAGCGTTTTCAGCGGTTTATGCTCCATATCGGTAAAGTACGAAGAGACTCTGTTTTTCAGGTTCTTCGCTTTGCCCACATAGAGAATCTCTTCATTCTTCCCGATGTAAAGGTAAACCCCCGGGTTTTCGGGGACGTCTTTCAGCTCCGGTTTAAACATCAGCTGTTGCAGTCACATTTGCCCTCGTCGTAACCGTAAACGGTGAGGCATCCTTTAGCATAATTCTCAAGGTCTTCTTCAACAATACCGGTCTTCGCCTGCATAACGTGAACGCCGTTGTCCATAAGTTTTTGCAGTGCGCCGGGGCCTATGCCGCCGGTGATGACAACTTCCACACCCTGATTGGCAAGTTCAATGGAAGGATTGCATGAACCGGTTGTCTGGAGATCCTGAGAATAGATAAGCCCTGCCTCTTTGGTATCCGTTTCATATGTGATAAAACAGGGAGCCGCGCCGAAATGATGGGTGATGACACTTTTCATACCCTGAAAAGAATCTACTGGAAAACATATTTTCATAAGGAACCCCCTTTGAGCTTAAAAATTACTCAAAGGGGGTCGTTTGTCAAGAAGTTTGGAAATGTTAGTGGTCGCAGGAGTGACTTCCGCCGCCGCAGAGCTGTTCATTGCCTCCAAGCTTTGTCAGCCTGTTGTGCATGAAATTTTCCACATCGGCGTTCACTCTGCCGTCTCTTGCCTGATAAACGCTTACACCGTCCGACATAAGCCTCCTCATAGCCCCCTGACCTATGCCGCCGACAACGACTGCATTCACACCCGCACCGGAAAGAGCCGCGGCGGGGTTACATGCGCCGTGTTCGTGAACAGCGTCTCGATTGTTTATAAAACCTGACTGTTTTGTGTCTGTATCAAATGTCACAAAACCGGGTGCCGAACCGAAATGTCCGTATATCGGGCTTTCAAGTCCTTTATCCTGTTCAACAGGAAAACATATCTTCATGGTGCCACCTCGTTGTATGTAATTACCATTCATATGATATGGGCATATGCCAATAAGTCAAGAACTATTTTACTTTAAACCTCTCCATGCTCCGCTTAAGACTGTCGGAAATCTCTGCCAGACCAGAAGAATTCTCAGCTATGCTGTCTGCCGTATTTTTTACTTCGGAAGATATCACCGCTACGCTTTTGATATCGTTATATATCTGGTCACTGGTTGCCGCCATCTCGTGTGTTGCCGAGGAGATGTTTCCCACCATGTTCTGGAGCTTTGATACTTCCTGTTCCAGCTCGTTCAGTATAACGGATATCCGCTCGGAGGATTTAACCCCGTCGCTCACCTGTCTTGTTACGCCGCCCATGGATGCCGTCACTTTGCTGACCTCCGTGCGTGTACCGGAAACCAGAGATGATATCTCCGTTGTAGCCTGCTGTGTTCTCTCCGCCAGCTTGCGCACCTCGTCCGCAACGACCGCGAAACCTCTGCCGTTCTCACCTGCACGCGCCGCTTCAATGGCGGCATTGAGAGCCAGCAGGTTTGTCTGGTCGGCAATATCGCTTATCACGCCGACAATATTGCTTATCTCGTCCGACTTCTCGCCAAGCCCTGTCACAAGGACTGACGATTCATCGACTGTGTCCTTAATACGCATAACGCCGGTGAGTGATTCCTCAACTGCGCTCTTTCCTGTGTGTACCTTTTCCCATGTGAGGCGGGCAAACTCGGAAATATCGCTGAGGTTTTTGGCTATATCGTTTGTGGTGCCTGTCATCTCTGTTGCCGCAGTGGCTATCACCGCCGTACTGCCTGACTGTTCCGCCATACCTGCGGAAAGTTCTACTGCACCCGAGGACAGATCCGCACTTGATGTTTTAAGGGTGTCGGCGGTATCCTGAAGCTCTTTTATCATCTCGCCAAGGCTGTTCGTCATTTGCTTAACAGAGTGTACCAGACTGGTTCCGTCCTCCGCTCTGACATGCATATCCGCTGTGAAATCACCGCCTGCAACCTTCTGCATAACGTCTATAACAACGTCCGGTTCTCCGCCGAGCCTTCTGACAAGCTTGTTAACTGTCACCAGCACGATCAGGACGATTATTGCCGTTGCTATCACCGCTATAACGAAAATTGTGTTTTTAAGGATGGCGAGAATCGCAAATATTTCTGAATAGGGTATCTGAACCCCGAAGATATAGGTGTAGTCAACACCGTCCAATTTTACCGGACAATAGATGATAAAGTCATCATTATCTATGACACTTACGGATTGACCCTTTTCAACCGCCTCGGCAGCTTCCGGTTCGGTAAGCTTCTGCCCGTCTTTGGCTTTATCTTTGTGGGATATCACAGTCATATTGTTTGTTGCAAGAAATGCAAAACCAGTATCGTAGACCTTGATCTCCGATATCATGTTCTTAACGTCGTCAAGCAGAACGTCCACACCTGCCACGCCCACAACCTTTCCGTTGACCGTGAAAGGATAGCTGACAGTGACAGTGGTTATGTCCTTTCCGTCAAAAGAATATGTGGCGGGTTCTGCCACATAAGGCATACCGCTGTTCAAAGGTTTCTGATACCAGTCGCTCACAGCGCCCGCATCGTACATGGATGTTGTGAAAGACCTCGCAATACTGCCTTTGTCTCTATAAGGCATGGGGCAGAACTGCCCCTTTTCGTTAGTACCGTCTGCACTGCCGCCTGCAAGTTCGTCATCTTTTCCGTCGTATTGGTTGGGTTCCCATACTATCCACACATCAAAAAGGTTCGGATTCTTTTCAAGAACCCGCTCCAGCATATCAAGCACCTCTTTTCTGGATACCGGCGCTCCGGCTGCTGTGAGCATGGACGCCGTGTCAGAGAGTGTTCTGGCAACCGACTGAGCGGAACCTACATCCTGTTTGAGTTCGTTTCCGTATCTGTTAGAAAGGTTTTCCGCATTTGCGGAAGCAATTGAACGGATATCCCCTTTTAACCCGTTATAAATGAAAATGTCAGCGGCTATAAACGCCACAACAACCGCCGTAATGACCGGCACAAGCACCTTCATTCTGAATGACAATTTCATATATCCTCCTTGTTTAATCATTATACTTTTTTATGTGTAACTATTTTCAGTATAGATGTCATATTTTTGTATGTATAAGTGTATCCCATGTTCAGGATGGAGCAAAGAGAAATAGACCGATAAATAATTATAGAAATATATGAACATGAGAATTGTGAAACAAAAAAAGCCCCGCGGAGTGAACTGTCCCCCATTTTCCGGACAGTAAAAAAAGCCCCGGGCTAAGAATTAAGATGATGTCGGTATCCAGCCGGCGTCATCTTTTTTAATGTCCACTGTGGTCTTTCTTCATTATAATACCGGAT
>JBFWLW010000023.1:0-9378 GCA_050251945.1 Deferribacterales bacterium
TTGCCACAAACCTTACAACAGCAGGAGCATACAGCTCCATGAACATCTATAACTACGGATGGCAGACAGAGCTTGCTGTTCAGAACTTCAACGCTGTTACCGTTACAAAACATTACAGCATGGGACGCGTTGCGCACGAGCTTGGCTATGTTATGCCCGACAAAAAGACAGCTTATATATCTGACGACGGTACTAACGTAGGTCTGTTCAGATTTGTCGCAGACAGCGCGGCAGACCTTTCCTCCGGTACGCTTTATGTTGCCAAATGGACGCAGACAGACGCCGCTGACGGCGGTTCCGCAGACATAAGCTGGATAAGCCTCGGACACGCAACAGATGCCGAAGTGAAAGCTATGCTCGACGCTCATGTTGCATATACCGACATCTTTGACGAAGTAGATATATCAGGCGGAGCAACCTGCCCCACAACTCACAAAGAGATAAACACGACATACGGACATGAGTGTCTTCAGGTTAAAACAGGCATGGAAAAGGCCGCTTCAAGACTTGAAACACGCCGCTATGCAGCTATGCTCGGCGGTACCACAGAGTTCCGCAAGATGGAAGGCATAACATTTAACGCAGAAACAAAAATCATGTTCCTTGCGCTTTCGGAAATCGGCAACGGTATGCTTGACGGCGGTTCAAACGACACAGGCGGCTATAACGACATCAAGGTTGCCAAAAACACCTGCGGTGCGGTTTATGCACTTGACCTTGATTCAGACTATGCCGCAACAAAAATGTATCCCATTGTCACAGGCGTACCCGTTACAACTGACTACGGCGCGGCTGACGATTCCAACGCATATTCCTCTTCCGGTGCGTTTGCCAACAACAAATGCTCTCTGGACAGTATAGCCAACCCTGACAACCTTACATTCATGCCCGGTTACAAAACGCTTATAATCGGTGAAGATTCAGGCGCGGGACACGAAAACGACATGATCTGGTCATACAACGTTGAGGCAAAAACTCTCACCCGTATCCAGACAACACCCTATGGTTCTGAAACAACATCTCCCTACTTCTATCCCAACTATCACGGTTTCGGATACCTGATGAGCGTTATTCAGCACCCCTACGGTGAAGCGACAACAGGTATGCCCGCGGCAAACGCCACTGCCGAAAAGAGAGCATACACAGGCTTCATCGGACCTTTCCCTGCAATGGACTAAGGTTCGGCTTTATCTTCTGAATAGGTTCCCCGTGAGGCTTCGGTCTCACGGGGACTTTTGATTTAATGTTAAGGAGTTGGTTTTATGAAAAAACTTGGTGTGTTTTTCCTGCTGGGCGCTGTCACGCTTTTTGTCACGGCGGCCTGCGGAGGCGGCGGGGGTTCCGCATCGGCGGAAAGTTCGGTTACATATCCTTTGCTTTTAAAGTCCATGAAGAACGAGGCGGCATTTATCCCTTCACAATGCTACACAGTGACGGAAGGGGAGAACAGCGCAAAGTACAATCCCTGCTACAGTTGTCACAAAAATTCCGTCGAACCAAACTATACCAACGACGACGACCTTCAGGAAACGTATACGTTTGCTTCATACGCGAATACGAACCACTGGACGAATCTGTTTGTGGACCGCACTGAGGCGGTTGCCGCGCAGAGCGACAGCGAGATACTTTCATATGTCCGTCAGGACAACTATAAGAGTTCCGACGGCAGGATAATTCTTGCCGAAAAACTGAAAAGTGTTCCCGCGGAATGGGATTTCAACGGCGACAAAAAGTGGAACGGCTATACGCCGGACTGCTATTTTAATTTTGACAGCGAAGGCTTCGACCGCACGTCCACAGGTGACTACACAGGATGGAGAGCATACGCGTACGCTCCGTTTCTCGGCACTTTCTGGCCGACAAACGGTTCCACCGACGACGTTCTCATCCGCCTTGCGGATATTTTTATGCAGGACGCGGACGGCAATTTCAGCCTTGAAGTATATAAGATAAACCTTGCGATAGTCGAATCGCTCATTAAAAAGAAGGATATCGCCATTGATGCCGTCAACGAGGCAACATATGGCGTAGACCTCGACAAAGACGGCTCCACAGGCACAGCCACGCTGATAAAATATGACTGGCTGCCCACCGCAGGCAGATATATGTATTATGTCGGTATGGCGAAGACAAAACTTGCCGGCGGTGAAGTGCATCTAGCGGCGGGGCTTTTTCCCGAAGGAACGGAGTTTCTGCACTCGGTGAGATATATCAACGTGACGGACGGCGGCGATATCGCCATGGCGCCCCGCATGAAGGAACTCAGATACTCTAAGAAACTCATATGGATGACTTACAGCGACCTCGAATACGAGGCGTACGGGGAGTTTAAAGAGGAATATGATTTCCCCGACAGACTTTCAGTTTATTACGGTGATATTGAAAACGGGCTTGGAAACCCTCAGGGCTGGGTGTTTCAGGCGTTTATAGAGGATGCTGAAGGCGACCTGCGCCCGCAGACATACGAGGAGACAGTCTTCTGTATGGGATGTCACACGAGGCTCGGCGCAACGTCTGATACAGTGTTCACTTACAGCCGCAAATACGAGGATGCCACGAATAAGCGCGGTTGGTACCACTGGACTCAGAAGAGCATACAGGGTACGCCGGAGCATAAAGTTGCATACGAAGGCAAAGGCGAACAGTATGAATATACTATGTATCTTCAGCAGAACATCGCCGGGGACGAGTTCAGGGATAACGACGAGGTGAAAGCAAAATTCTTTAATTCCGACGGCTCGCTGAAATCCGACATGGTGACGGCACTTCATGCAGACGTTTCGGTTCTTCTGTTCCCTTCCGCCTCAAGGGCGCTGACGCTGAACAAGGCATACAGAAGCATCGTTAAGGAACAGAGTTTCGTATACGGCAGAGATGCCAATGTGAAGCCCGTTACAAACGTGCATAAGACCATATCACCGCAGGACAAGCCGACAGGGCTGACCGACTTTATTCTTTCTACAGCGACCTCGCTTATCTTCTGAAATAAAACAAGGGCGATCAGTCGATCGCCCTCAGGTTGTTGACAAACTACAGATTCATACAAAACCATTAGACTGCTTCGGGCTAAAGCCCTCGCAGAGACAGGTTTTTCTTTCCGTCTTTGCGAGCACTAGCCGAAGGCTGAATGAGTCCACTTTAAACTATTTGTCGAATAAAGCGAAGCAATCTAGTCTTTTCTCCTCTTTGTCATCAGTCTGAGGGCGATCAGTCGATCGCCCTTTTTCTTTTTTATGTTCTGAACCGTCTGACAAGCATTGAAAGGTCTTCCGTCTGTTTTTGCAGGTCGGTCACGGTGTTTGAAACCTCTGTAACTGACAGGTTGCTCTGTTCAACACCGTTTGAAAGCACCTGAGTGTTTCCGTTGATGTTATGGATAGCCTGAACCTGTTCGGAAACGGCTGTTTCAATATGTCTGCTCGCATTTGTGATGGTGTCCACAGAGCTGACTATGTTCTCGAACATGCTTTCAGTGTTTCTGATGACCACAACGCCAGCCTCAACCTTTTTGCTCGCCTCCTGCATATTGTCGGACGCGACAGCAGATTCTTTCTGCAGGTTGACGATGATGCCTTCAATCTCTTTAATTGCCTTTTGCGAGCGTTCGGCAAGTTTTCGCACTTCGTCGGCAACAACTGCGAAACCGCGTCCGTGTTCCCCCGCTCTTGCCGCTTCGATGGCAGCGTTAAGCGCCAGAAGATTCGTCTGATCTGCTATATCGTTTATGACGTTGAGTATGTTTCCTATCTCACCGGATGAGTTTGAAAGCTGTCCGATGGTATTGCCGAGATTCGCCACTTCGCCTTTGATAGACATCACGCTGGAAACGGCGTCAAGGAGCATTTGCCTGCCGTCGTGTATGAAACTGTTCGCCTGCTCGGCTTTTTCCGTAACATCCTGAACGGAATGAACCACTTCCGCTGCGGACGTACTCATCTCCTCCGTTGCGGATGCAACGGCTGACAGCTGCATGGTCTGTTCCTGAAAGTTCTGCGCCAGCTTGTCGGAAGTTGCCGCGAGTTCCGCATTGCCCGAAGCTATGCTTTCGGAGTTCTGCTTAACTGTATTTATGATATCTCTGAGTTTGTTTACAAACGCATTGAAGTGTCTTGCAAGGTCTCCGACCTCATCCTGTGATGTGACTGGCAGCTTTTTAGTAAGGTCACCTTCGCCCTCTGATATATCTTTCAGCATGGTTACGGTTTGCTTTATGCTTCTGACGATAACGGATCCGAGTTTAAAAGAGACAGCCGCGCCGACAACCATACCGAAGATGATGACGCTGATGAACGAGTATTTCGATGTGGTGAATGTTATGTTAGCCGCGTCGTGTTCCTCTTCCGCATCTTTAAGGTTTATCTCTGTCAGGGTGTTTATATTTTCCCGCATGGTATCGAAAAGCTTGCTTGTTTCTCCGTATGAAAGGGCGGAAGCCTGCTGTCTGGATTCGTCTGTATTTTCTGAAATCAGCTTAAGCACCTGCTGAGAGGATGCCTGCCACTGATCATAGTCTGTGTGGAATTTGTCGATTATGGCGGCGGTTTTGTCCGTTCTGCTCAGCGCTTCATATTTTCCGAAACGGGTTAACACCTGTCCCATATTTTCGTTGTATGATTCAAGGAAACCTTTATAGTCCGGTGAATCCAAGGGTGTTATCGTGAGCGCGCGTTCCGCCAGCAGAAGCTGGTGAAGGTCTCTGTCTGCCTCAATGAGATAGTCCATGGATGGCAGACGGACGGTGAATATTGACGCTTGTGTATTATTGATCTTTGTCAGACCGAAATGCCCTATCACCCCGCAGATAAAAAGCATAAGCATCAGCGTGCCAAGCCCGAGATTGATCTTTGTCCTGATGGACAGGTTGTTTAAGAAATTCATAGACGACTCCGTAATCATTAGAAACTTTTGTATTTAGACATATAGCTCTTTGTTTAATTATAAAGTCCAAAAAACCATATTAAAAGTGAAAAATAACCAATATTTTAAAATGGAAGCCGGTATTGAGCGAAAGCCCTTAATTGTGAGGAGATACTTAAAAAATATGAATTACAGGTTTACGCGGGTGACCACCCCATGGAGCTTTTCAGCGGGCAGTCTGTAGAATTGCACGAAGGTAGGCGTAACTTTTCGTATAAGCGAATAAAATTTCCATACGGGGTTGTCGGTCATTATATCTTCCACACCGTAAAAGACAACCGCTTCGTTGATTCCCGCGTTTCTGAATATCTTGTCGATATCCACTGCGGATTCCATGTATCCCATGCGGATGTCGAAAACGCGCAGTCCGTCGGCAAGGTCGTCCTTGAACATCCAGCTTATGCCGAAAGGTTCATCCGTTGTGTTGATGGATATAAAGATGTTGTCTATGTATATTATCCTGTTCACGAACATTGTCTTGGCGATATAGGGCGGTATGAAGCTGACGTCTCTGATAAAGAAAATTCCTGTGCCGTCCAGCTTGGATGACGTGTGATACTTTGCGTTGTATTGCAAAAGAAAATCCTCTATGAGCACCGGTTTTATGGCTTTGTACATCCTTCTGCCGCCCTTGGTGTAAACAAGTATCACCAGAAACGGAACAGAGGCTATCAGAAGCGACCAGTAGCCGCCGTGGGGTATTTTCAGCATATTTGACGATAAAAACAGAATATCCACAACCGCTATGAAAACCGAGACGTAACCTTTAAGATAATCTTTTCTTATAAAGAAGATGAAGGATATCATTATCCCTGTTATGGTCATTGAGCCTGTAACCGCCAGACCGTAAGCCGCCGCCATATGTTCAGAGTTCTGGAACACGAACATGGCTATCAGTACACATACGAGAAGGAACCAGTTTACTGAGGGAATGTATATCTGGGAACGTATCTCGTCGGATGTATAGTCAACCTTCAAAAGAGGGAGGATGCGTGTTGTTATCGCCTGATAGATAACGGAGAACATACCGCTTATCATCGCCTGAGAAGCTATTATCGTCGCCATTACGGACAGGATCAGAAAAGGGATGTAAAGAAACGGCGCGAGACTGTACACCATCTCGAAAAGAATGTTTTTCGCATCCGTATGTCCGAGAAGGAATGCCGCCTGCCCCATATAGCTGAATACCAGCACGAAAAAGACCATAGACCATGCGCGGATTATCGGCGCTCTGCCGAAGTGTCCCATGTCCGCATATAAAGCCTCGCCTCCTGTGGCGCAGAGTATAACCTCTGAAAGCACGAAAAAGCCCACGACACCGTGGGTCGCCACAAACTTGACCGCATATACGGGATTCACCGCCAGAAGCACTTCGGGATGATGAAAAAGGGACGCAAGACCTGTTATAAGCAGTGCGGAGAACCAGACCAGCATGACAGGACCGAAGAACACAGCCACTTTTTCCGTTCCCTTGCTCTGCACGGAGAAGAGTGCAATCGCTATCAGCGCGGCTATAAGTATCAGAACACCCTGAGCAACACCCGAAAATGACGGTATAAGCTTAAGACCTTCCACCGCGGAAAGGATACTGATTGCGGGTGTGATAACTCCGTCGCCCACCAGAAGAGAGACCCCGACGTATGTAAGAAGGGTGAAGAACGCTGTTTTCCGTCCTGATTTCAGAAGCGGGTTAAGTATCTCCATAAGGACTATAGTGCCGCCTTCGCCGCGTTTGCTGAGACTCATGGAGAGCCATGCATATTCGACTGTCACCAGAAGGAACATTGTCCAGAAGATGAGGGAGACAACACCCATGATATTAAGTTTTGTGGGTTCAAGGAGCAGAAAGATAACCGTCAGGGTATATATCGGGCTGGTGCCGATGTCGCCGAAAACAAGCCCCAAAGATTTGACTATCTTTGCGTAATCGCTCCGGTTCAGCATTAAAAGGCGCATCCTGCGGTTAGTGTATGAAGCATTTGCAAAAAATACGCCTGTTTAACTGATGTGTCAATTAAGATTTTTTTATCCTTACGGGGAAGCTTATCTCGGTGGTCAGTCCGTTGTTGTTCTCAAACGAAAGTTTTCCGTAAAGCTGTTCGGTAAGACTGTGTATCAGCATCATGCCAAGACTGTCCTTCTCCTGTGCATCCGCATCGAGACCTTTTCCGTTGTCGCTGACTTTGAGTATGGCATTTCCTCTGTCCTCTTTCAGGCTGATGGTTATCGTGGGATATTCCGTTTCTGCAAATGCATGCTTGATGCAGTTGGTTACCAGTTCATTGATCAGAAGCCCGCATGTTATGGTGGACGATATGGGCAGGTCGATCTTGTCTATGTCCGTTTCAAACCGTATCATGCTTCCGGTATGGGTGAAGGTGACAGCGTAATAATCTATCAGTTTTGAGAAATAATCACCCATATCCACTGTTGACAGGTCTTCGGATTTATAAAGGCAGTCGTGCATGAGCGCCATTGACATAACCCGCGACTGGGCGTTTTTAAGGATGTCCTCCACAGACTGACCGCTTGTATCCGCCGCATCCGCCTGAAGCGACAGAATGCCCGAAACAATCTGGAGGTTGTTCTTTACTCTGTGGTGAAGTTCGCTCAGGAGTATATCTTTCTCCTGCAAAGCTTTTTTGATGGCTGTATCTTTTGCCATTCTGTCCGTGATATCAAAAAATGAGACGACAGCGCCGGTGGAGTGACCGTCAACCACCATCGGCGAGGCGAACATTTCGCCGAAGAATTCCGTTCCGTCCCTGCGGACAAAGGTTTCCACCGAGTTAAGAGGTTTTTTTGTGCCGATGGCTTTCAGAATAATGCAGTCGGAAGATTCCACAGGCATGCCCTGCTCGTCCCTTTTGTGGGTAAGTATGATATGGCTTTTGCCCACTATCTCTTCCGCCGTGTATTGCAGGCTTTCGCTGAGGGCGCTGTTGATGAAGGTTACACTGCCCAGTCTGTCCACACCGAAGATACCTTCGGATGCGGATTGCAGTATTGATTCGTTACGGCTCATGGCAGAATCAAGCACGGATTCGCGGTCGTGGAGTCTGGTGAGCATGCGGACTATGTTCAGATAACCGATACGAAACAGTATAAGTACCAGTATGTAGAGTATAATATGCCCGACATAGGCGGATTGTTTGATCTCTTTTTCACCGTGCATAACGCTGGATATGTCCGTTACAACGCTGATTGCCCCACGAATGTCGCCGACCTTATATCCCTGAAACGAGTGGCATTTCATACATGGTGGTTCTATGAAGAACGGCGCCATCATGCGGAATTCATATTTTGCGTCGCGCTTGTCCATTTCATAATATTCATTTCCGGTTTTTGTGACATGTTTAAGAGCGTTCACCTCCCATCCTTCCGGTTCGTTCACCGGATTGAGAAGTTTGTCGCTGACAAGGCGGGTTTTAACAAGGTTTACGTCCTTGTTGAATTCATACATCTGGCGCACCATGTATGCCGGGTTGACAAGGGTCAGCGTCCGTCCGTCCGGAAGGCGTATGTCTCTTTCTTTGATATGCGACAGGTAAGGGTTTGGTTTTGTTGTGGTTGTAAAGGTATAAACGCCGCCGTGTCTGGATGCCCACCGGCGGAACATCTTGTCTTTTTCAAGAGCCATCCGCCCCTGAGCAAGGGCAGTTATCAGCGTATTTTTTTTCGCGGTGTTAATAGTCCATATCAGTGAACCACCGACGGCTGTCGTCCACACAACTATCAGTACCACAAAGTAATTTTGAATCAATCTGATGCTGTTGGGCTGTTTCATATGTCACCTTGGTAATTATAACAGTTATTTTAAGTGTCAGCATGTAAATTTTTCAACATAGCCTTGTCGTTTGTGTTAATATGATGCATAATATTGCATAAGCAATTAAACAGGTGAGGTATGAACGTGCAGGAGATGACTGTTCTTTATGTCGAAGACGAAGCTATAACCCGCATGTACTTTGCCAGAATGCTGTCCAAACGTGTTAAGGAGGTTGTCCTTGCCAAAGACGGACAGGATGGTCTTGACAAAGTAAATGAGTCTACGCCTGACATTATCATAACAGACATAAACATGCCGGTTATGGATGGAAGGGAGATGGTTCGCAGGCTGCGTGAAAATGGCTGTGAAACGCCCATAATTGCACTCACCGCATACGAATATACAAAAGACGAGCTTCGGGTGAACGATGTCATCCGGAAGCCTGTCAACCTTGAGAGGCTTATGTCAAGCATCTCAAACTTATATGCATGTTAAGGTTAAATACCGTTCAATATTTTTAATGGACACTTTATGCGTCCCTCTGGTTGTTCAAAGTCATAATTTCCATTGTTCTGCACACAGATATGTAACAGAATAAACCGAGGACATAGGTAACACATCTATGTCCTTTTTATTTGTTTATTTCTTATATTACACTGCGCCAATTTATGAAAGCTGTAATATATGTCCCA
>JBFWLW010000024.1:0-8071 GCA_050251945.1 Deferribacterales bacterium
CGTCCCATGCTGTAATGTTTTGTAACGGTAACAGCGTTGAAGTTCTGAACAGCAAGCTCTGTCTGCCATCCGTAGTTATAGATGTTCATGGAGCTGTATGCTCCTGCTGTTGTAAGGTTTGTGGCAAGACCGAAGTACAGTGCCATTCTGTTTCCGTATGAATCGTTGAACTTGCCTGTCGTGGCATCAACGCCCTTTGCGTTTGGTTCATACTCTTCGGAACCGAGATGTGTTCCCCAGGGGGTAACGCTGCCCGCACAGTGTACCCAGCCGCCAGCAACGCCGGAGAAATCTATGTGGCGTGTTTTTTCCGCCGTAAGGACACCTGCTGAACTCTGCGCCAGCTTTGTGATGTACATTGCGGCAGGAACAGACTCAAAATGTGAGATCATGTACATGTTGCCGTCAAGACCTGTCAGAAGAGAAGAGAAGTCGTTGTCGGATGAAATATAATCTGAACCGTCAGAAGGGTTGAGGACTTTGTCCCCGTTCTCGTCATAAAGCTGACCAAAAGGTTCAGAATCCGTTGAGGGCTGATCGCCGCTTCTGAGAATTGTGTGATAACCTATGGAATATTCCTGTCCGTCGATTGTCACTGTGTCGGAAGCAAGGATGCTTCTCTTTTCTGTGTCCGATTCCGGAGCCTTAACTCCGTCGAAAGAGATACTTTTTTCAGCAGGAGTTTCAGGCGCGGTTGTTGCGGCGTCGCTGTCGCTGTCGCTGCATGCCACGATAGAAACTGTCATAACAATGGCGGCAAATACCATTGACGCTAACTTTTTGAACTTGCTCATTCGGCAAACCTCCGAGATTTTGAACGAGTGTAGCTGTTAAGTGTTATAAGAATATGTTGAAAATGTGATATATAATTTAGAAATTTTATCCAACAACTTAGATTATGTTATTGGCAAAATTATTATTATAACAGAGGCTTTGCAGTTTTTTACGGTTTGGTATATCATCCCGAAGAAAGGAAAACATATGTTTAAAGAAACTTTTCGCTCCCTTGCGGTGCGGAATTACAGGATATGGGCGGCCGGCGCCATCGTTTCAAATACCGGAACATGGATGCAGCGCACGGCGCAGGACTGGCTTGTCCTGACGGTGCTGACGCACAACAACGCTACCGCTGTGGGAATCGTTCTGGCGCTTCAGTTCGGTCCCCAGTTCTTTCTTCTGCCGGTTAACGGTTTTGCGGCTGACTATTTCGACAGACGCAAACTGCTCATCGTCACTCAGGCTTCCATGGGGCTTCTGGCTCTGGGGCTTGGGCTTCTGACTGTTTTCGAGGTCGTAAAGCTTTGGCATGTGTATATCTTCGCACTGCTATTCGGCTGTGTGACAGCCTTTGACACACCCACCCGCCAGACGTTTGTTTCCGAGCTGGTCGCAGAAAAGGACATCTCAAACGCCATCGCTCTGAACTCAACTTCGTTCAACGCCGCGCGGATGATAGGTCCCGCAGTGGCAGGCGTAATGATCGCACTTGTAGGAACCGGATGGGTCTTTCTCATCAACGCCGCATCGTTCGGCGCTGTTCTTATTTCACTCTGGACGATTAAGAAAAGCGAACTGCATCTTCGCGAAAAAGTAAAATTTTCCAAAAGCGGGCTTGCGGACGGCTTCCGTTATATAGCGAACAGACCCGACCTTAAAACCATTCTTCTAATGTTCTTTCTGATAGGTACATTCGGGCTGAACTTCCCTATATACATATCAACAATGGCTGTCACCGTATTCCACTCCGGCGCACACGAATACGGCATACTTACCTCTATAATGGCGATAGGCTCCGTTGTCGGCGCGCTGCTTTCCGCCAGCCGCGACAAGCCGAGAGTCTCACTTATTTTTGTCAGCTCTTTTGTTTTCGGCTCAGGCTTCATTCTGGCTGCGATGATGCCGACATATCTGCTTTTCGGTCTGGCTCTGGCTGTCATAGGCATATCTGCCCAGACGCTCACAACAACTGCTCTGGGCGCTGTTCAGCTTCTCACCGAAGCACATATGCGCGGGCGTGTGCTTGCCATCCTCTTTGCAATCTCATGGGGCGGAACCATCATAGGCGCACCGTTTGTCGGCAGGATAGCCGATATGTTCGGCGCGCGATGGGCTTTGTCTGTGGGCGCGGCATCGGGTCTGCTTGCGGCGGCAGTGGGTCTCTATTATCTTTTTAAATACAGAAACATGCGCGTCCGCTTTGAAGCTGGACACATACGCGTTTCACTTGATACAATAGAACATGACAATTAACCACAAAACCAGACAGATATTATCGTTCGGTTTCATAATCGTCATGATCTTTCTGACGGGTGCGTTTGTCGACAGATTTCTGGACAAATACAGCCTCCACCAGATAATGAAAGATCTGAACAATATTCCCCTCAGAAACAAACTTTACGCGGTTCTTCTTATGGTGGCGAGCTACCTTTTTCTCACAGTCTACGACTTTCTCGGTCTGCGATATCTGGGGAAAAAGCTTGAGGCGCGAAAGGTTGTTCTGGCTTCGTTTCTGAGCTACGGGTTCAGCAACTCTGTGGGTCTTTCCGTACTTGCCTCCGGTTCGCTCAGATACAGATATTATTCGTCATGGGGACTTTCGTTTTCGGAAATAAGCCGGATGGTGGTCTTCACATCCGCAACCCTCTGGCTTGGCATACTGGCGGCAGGCGGCGCGGCGTTCACTCTTGCTCCAATTGCTGAAATGCCTCTGAAATTGCACACATTCATAAACATCCGCCTCGTCGGCGCTCTGTTTCTCGTTGCTGTCGCCTCATATTACTTCATTCTTGTCTTTTTCCGCAGACCGTTCGTCTTTTTCGGTCAGCAGATGACCCTGCCCTCGCCCGCCATAGGCATCGCACAGATAGTCACCGGCGCCGTGGACTGGGTTCTCGCCGGTGCAGTGCTTTACATTATTATGCCGGACAGCGCCCCCATCGGCTTCATGCAGTTCATGGGGATATATATTCTGGCGCAGACCATAGGTCTCATAAGCCATGTCCCCGGCGGCGCGGTGGTATTCGAGACCGTCCTGCTGTCGTTCTTTCCTGCGGAGGCTATTCCCTCTATGATCGGCTCCCTGCTGGTTTACAGGGTCGTATATTACATTCTGCCCCTGCTCACAGCGGCGCTGATTCTCGGCATAACGGAAAGCGCAAGGCAGAAACAGCGCATGCTCTCCTATGCAGGATACCTCAATAAAATTTACAGGGCTGTAACACCCAACCTGCTGTCGGTGATAGTATTTATCATCGGCGCATATATGCTTTTCGCAGGCGCCACACCTGCCGACCCCGCAAGATTCGATTTCATAAAAAAAATCCTGCCTTTGGCAGTGGTGGAAACGTCTCACTTTCTCGCCAGCATCACGGGTATGGGACTTGTGATACTCTCCGGCGGGCTGAGGAAGCGCATAGACCTTGCATATCAGCTCACCATGGCGCTTCTCGCCGCAGGAACTGTCTTCGGACTTCTGAAAGGCGCAGAGATTGAAACCGCACTGTTTGCGGCGGCGATAGCGGCGGCAATGCTCCCCGCGCGCAAACTGTTCAACAAGCGAAGCCCCTTCTTTGACGAAGTGCTGACAAAGGAATGGGCGGCGGCAGTGTTCGCCATACTGCTTGTTTATACGTGGCTGGGCTTCTTTTCGTATAAGCATGTGGAATACAGAAGCAGTCTGTGGTGGACGTTCACATTCAAAGATCAGGCTCCCAGATTTCTGCGGACACTGGTAGGCGTTTTCAGTTTCATGTCCGCACTCCTTCTGTATAAGTTCATGCAGCCCTCGAAGAAGGTGTTCCATGACAAGCCATTGGGCATTGAAGAAATGGAAAGGATAGTAAAAAGCAGCAGTGATACGTCATCGTATCTGGCGCTGTTGCCTGATAAACAGTTCATAACAAACGACGAACACTCCGCTTTCATCATGTACGGGATAGACGGGCGCTGTTTTGTGAGCATGGGCGACCCTGTTTCGGCGGCGGATGAGGACGCGGCGGCGGAACTTATCATAGATTTCCGAAGACTGGCGAAAAACCATGGATGCACAGCCGTTTTTTACGAGGTCGGCACCGAATACATCCCGCAGTACATCGACGCAGGGTTCAGGATATTTAAAATAGGTGAAGAGGCACGGGTGCCTCTGGGCAGTTTCAGCCTTGAGGGGAGCCACTGGAGCGGAACGCGCAATACAGTGAAAAAAATGGAAAAAGAAAACTGCCGATTTGAAATAATTCAGGATACAGCGAGCCTTTTGCCGCTGTTGCATATAATTTCAAACGACTGGCTTACAACTAAAAATACACGTGAGAAACGCTTTTCTCTTGGCTGTTTCGATGAGAAATATCTTAGAAAGACACCCGTCGCAGTGGTGTTTAAAGACGACGTTCCAGTAGCGTTTGCTAACATCTGGGCGGCAGCGGATAAGGACGAGCTTTCCATTGACATGATGCGATATGGCGACGAAGCGCCAAAAGGTGTGATGGAATATTTGTTTGTTAAACTGATGCTCTACGGCAGAGACAACGGATACGGATTTTTCAATCTGGGCATGGCGCCCCTTTCAGGCATAGATACCCACTCCTTTTCGCCCCTGTGGAACAGGGTTGCAAGCGCCCTTTTCAACCATGGCGAAAGATTTTATAATTTCAAAGGTCTCAGAGACTACAAGGACAAGTTCAACCCGCAGTGGAAGCCCCGATACATAGCAGTCCAAAGCTTTTTTGCACTGCCGTCAGCTCTGCGCAGTGTTGCATCGCTGATAAGCGGCGGTACGGCAGGTATTTTCGGAAAATAGGCACCTCCCAAAAGTGAGGAATGACATATCTGAAAACTAAATATATATTGACCGGATGCTCACTTTTTACTATAAGTAAACTGTGTTATGTATTTGAATATATCAGTAAAAAAACATATTTTCGGGATTGCGCATGGAAAAGATTTTCCTGAATGATTTAAAAATCGGCGATGAGATTGTTAAATTTGACCGTGGGTGGATGGAAACCGATTTTCTGTCACACAAGGTCAGAGTTGATAATACTTCTGTCATCGACCGCCTGCGCAGGAACGGAATCGAATATGTCTTTATCAAACCCAGAAACGAAGAATTACAGAAACTGGACGACCTGCTTGATGGCAAATCCGTTGAAATAATTAATGAAATGAAAGATCAGGCGACAGACTGTCAGCTGAACCTGAAAGACCTCAATCATGCATCAGAGGTTTACTCCGAATCGGTACGCATCGTCGGCAGCGTTCTGGACGACATCAGAAGCGGCAAAGCCATAAACACCGCTGCCATAAAACATATTTCCCAGAACATCTCTGAAATGACGCTGAAAAAACGCGGCGTACTGACCAGCATCACCAAGCTGAAACAATATGACAACTACACCTTTCACCACTCAATGAACGTCAGCATCTTCGCCGCCAGCCTTGCAACCCATCTAGGAATGAGCAAAAAAGAGATAGAGATAGCCGCCAATTCGGGACTTATTCACGATATAGGCAAGATGCTTGTGCCCGAATCACTGCTGAACAAGCCCGGAAAGCTTACCGATGAAGAGTATAAAGTCATGCAGATGCACGTTATCCGCGGGTATGAGTATGCGAAAAAATGCGGCACGCCGGAAGAAGAACTGCACATGATTATTGAACACCACGAGCGGCACGACGGCTCCGGATATCCATACGGACTGAAGGACGAACAGATAAGTATTTTCGGGAAAATAGGCGCTGTCGTGGACATTTATGACGCTATGACCAGCGACAGAGTCTATCACAAAGGAATGGCGGCAACATCCGCCCTTAAGCTTATGTTCCAGTGGGCGGACAAACATATCAACAAATCCATCTTTGAATTCTTCATAAAAAACGTCGGCATCTATCCGGTCGGGTCGCTTGTAATCATGGCAACACACGAAATAGGCATTGTCGGAAAAATGAACGCGGCGAACCCTATGAGCCCTGTGGTTGTGGTCTTTCTGAGCAAAAACGGCAGCAGAATGCCTATCAAGGTGGTCGATCTGTCAAAAAGCGGCATTGATGCCCAGAAGATAATCGGTCTTATAAATCCGGAAAACGTCACCGTTCCTCCAGAAGTCTATAAATACATAGACAACATGAATACCCTCGCCTGAAAGTCAATACTGCGGCTAAAAAAAGTTAGTCTCCGATAAAATCCAGAATTCGTTGGCATACGATATCATTTCTTCCGGCTGGTTCGCCGACGAGATTTCCTGCGATATAGTCACTTTTGAATCCCCTGATTGATAAGAGTTTATTGAACTCAGACCTGAGATATTCTTTTACTTTGCTATCTGAGGACTGAATCTCTTCAATAATCCTGCTGTTGCCGTTGATAACAGTGATAATATCCTCAAAATCGTGAGAATAAGGTTCACTCTGTCCTCTGGTACGAAAGGCTGTTAGTTTTGTAGCGATAAAATATACGGGGGATACGAGGCGTATAACAAGACCTGCCTCCAGCTCAACTGTACTTGAATTTTGAACTGCCGGAAGATACCATGGATTAGAAAATCCAAGGACATCGGCATCTGTAGGCATAACATCCAAAATCATGTTTTCGTACTGCATTCTGCAAATAGGCGTTGGCTCTTCTTCCGTGGGCATGACTTCGGCAAACCCAAGAGATTTTAACTCATCAATTACAGCATAGTATTCGTGTCTTGTGGCTATCTCGGCAATGACATCAACATCACCTGTCACCCTTGTGGATGTAACAGCTGAATCGTCTATCAGGTAGTCCACTGCACAGCCGCCAACGAATACAAATCTATCCAGCATCGGCTTTAATGCCTTTGCCATGCCTATCATAAGTTGTTTATTATTCATCGTTCAGAAGCTCTCTCATACGTTTTTTTGCCGCTTCAATCTCTCTGCGCTGTCCGACACGCAGGACATCAAGCAAAGCAAGCATTTCATAAACCTTCTGTTCCAGCTTATTCTTGGCAACCATTTCAGGAATAGCTTTATGTAACGGAGGCACGGAAAAGCCTTTTACATTGCCTTCAGGATGCGCCCAGACAATTGGGTATTCATTATCCACGAAGTCACTTTTGAGTGGTGTCGCGTCAACACCTGAAACAAAACCTCTGGTTAGTCTGCCCTTCTCTATCGGAAAGACATAAGGAAAACCGCAAAAGAGAAACTCTTCAATGTTCCGATAAACTGGTGCATCGTCAGCAACAAGTTTTACAGTCTTTAGAAATTTCATACTTCTGCTTAAAACAGCGATACTAAGCCCGCTTCGGATTTCCCAGTCTCTCATTGTCTCTTTCCTATTATTTTTTGCAAAAAAACTCAGAAGGACATAAACATCAGTTCCGTTCATACATCACCGACAATATATTTTACTTATTTAAGCACATATATTATTGATTGTAAAGCCTGTTCCATGTTTCGGAACACGGAACAATAAAACAAAAGATTAAGATTTCCTTACAACTTGCAGCGAATAACCAAGCGCAGAAAGGATTACCCTGAATGTTTCTAAAGAGATGTCTTCTTTACCTGTCAGAATACTGCAAAGAACATCTTCAGAAATTCCAATTTTTGCTGCCAACGCAGATAGTCCAACTCCTGCAATAGCTACTTGTCTGATCGCAAGCAAAAGTTCCATTTCATCGCCGTTTTCAAAAAAGTCTTCAACAGCACACCTGATATATTCATTTCTACTGTCTTCATCTTTAAGCTCTTCCTGAATAATTTCATCAAGCGTTCTGGCTCGCCTCACTTTTCACTCCCATAAATTCATTGAACTTCATTATAGAAAATGACTCAATAACAAGTCAACGTATTCAATTTTTCAGGATAAAAACAGAAACGAATAATGAACTATAGTTAGAAACACAAATTCAAAAGTGTGCCAAATTTGTGCCAAATTGAAAAAGCCAACCGCTAAACGATTGGCTTTAAAGAAGAAATTAAATCGGGATGAGAAGATTTGAACTTCCGACCCCTGGAACCCGAAACCAGTGCGCTACCAAGCTGCGCTACATCCCGTAAAGTTTTGCAGAAAATCCAGTCCTAGGATTTTCTGCCAACGCTTCGC
>JBFWLW010000025.1:0-6380 GCA_050251945.1 Deferribacterales bacterium
GAGATCGCGTCGTCGATTTATTCGATAAATAGTTTAAAGTGGACTCATTTCAGCAAGCTCGGTACAGAAACATTTGCAAAAATAGGCAAATGTTTTCAGCCTTCGGCTAGTGCTCCTCGCGAAGACAGAAAAACGTCTCTGCGAGGGTTTTAACCCGAAGCAGTCTAATGTGAGTCTGTGAAAATTTAGTTTGTCAACAACCTGGGCACCCTGAAAAGGGTGCTTTTTTTCGACCTTGTTCTAAAAACTGCACATTTTATAGTCATTTTTGTGATTATTCACCATTACTTTTGTTGATTATTTTTTCATCATGGTATATAGTCTTTCCATGAGAAAAATTCGTGTACTTGCCGTTGACGATGAAACAAACATCCTATGGCTTTTAAAAGAAGGACTTACAGACGAGAAGATTGATGTTTTGACCACCGAAGACCCTTATATGGCAGAGAATTACCTTTCAAAAGGCATAGACATCTGCTTTGTGGATATCTTCCTGGGCGAACACAACGGTATAAGACTGACCGAAAAATGGGCAGCCATATATAAAGATACGCATTTCATCATTATGACTGCACAGGACACAGGCTCAAACGTTATCGAATCCATTAAGTCAGGTGCAAAAGACTTCTTCCCCAAACCTTTCGACCTGAATCAGCTTAAGAACAAAGTCATTGCGCTCTGCGGAAAAATTGAGCAGCATCCCATAGCAGACATAAAAGAATATGACTTTGAAACCAAAAACAAAAAAATGCTTGAGATATACAAGCTCATAGGCAAGATATCCAAGACAAACATAAACGTGCTTATCCTCGGTGAATCCGGAACTGGAAAAGAGGTCGTGGCGAGAATGATACACCGCCAGTCCGCCCGCTTCGACAAACCATTTATCCCCATAAACATGGCGGCAATACCTAACGAACTGCTCGAAAGTGAGCTTTTCGGTCACGAAAAAGGTTCTTTCACAGGCGCGATCACCGATAAAAAGGGTAAGTTTGAAGAAGCGCACACCGGCACGATATTCCTTGACGAAATTTCCGAAATGGACATGGGGCTTCAATCCAAACTGCTTCGCGTCATTCAGGAAAAAGAGGTCACAAAGGTCGGTTCAAGCCGTACGCTGAAACTGGATACCAGAATAATAGCGGCATCCAACCGCAACCTTGAAGAACTGGTTGCTCAGGGCAGGTTCCGCGAAGACCTTTATTACAGACTTAATGTGGTTTCAATAGAGCTTCCGCCCCTTTACGAACGTAAAGAGGACACAGCGTACCTTACAAACCATTTTCTGCACAAACACAAAAACATCAAAGACAAGGTGCTGACATGCTCCGAAGAGGCGCTTGAAGCACTTACGGCATACAGATGGCCGGGCAATATCCGTGAGCTGGAAAACACCATCCAGTACGCGATAGTAAATGCCGAAACCGACATTATAATGCCCGAGAATCTGCCGCCGAAGCTATTTGAACATAACCCGGCTGCAGGATCGAAAAGCACTTCCAACGACCTGTACAAACTGGCGCTGGACATAATCGAGTCCGAAACACTTTCAGACGGTAACAATGCATATGAAGAATATATGAAAATAGTGGAATTCCCTCTCATGAAAGCGGTTCTTGACAAGACTGGAAATAATAAGTCGATTTCCGCAAAAATCTTAGGTATAAACAGAAATACCTTTAGAAAAAAAGTGAGGGAACACGACCTTGAGCAGGATTCTTAAAACAATAAAAAGTGCGGGCAAGCCCCTCACATTCAAACAGCTTCTGTCAATGACACAGGAAGATCCGAAACAGCTCAAGGCGGAGCTTAAGGAACTTACCAGCAAACGCCGTGTCAAAGCAAACCGCAACGGCACATACAGCATACCGCAGACAAGAGAAAAGGAAGAAGTCAAAACTCTCTCCGGAAAGGTGGATCTGCACCCCGACGGTTACGGCTTTCTCACTATTGACGGCGGCGGACGCGATCTTTTCATCCCCAGAAACAAGATGGGCGGCGCTTTGCACGGAGACCGTGTTAGAGTATCGCTGGAAACCTTCCGCGGCAAACCCGAAGGCAAGGTAATTGAAATCACCGAACGCTCAGTTCAGCAGATAATCGGCAGGGCGGAAAACCTTGCGGGCATACTGCGTGTCGTCCCCATGACAAAAAAATTCAATTCTTACATATATGTGTCGGCGGCATCCGCCAAGGGCATAGAAAACGACGACGTGGTGATGGTTGAACTCACCTCCTACCCCGACGGACAAAAAGCGGGCAGAGGACAGATAACCAAACGTCTGGGCAAACTCTCCGACCCGCGCATCGAAGACCTGATAGTCCTCAACCGCTACGGAATCGTGCGGGAATACCCTCAGGATGTGGAAAAATACGTTGAATCCATAGCACAGAAGCTTCTGAAAGAACCCGGCAAACGTACGGATTTCCGCGACCTGACCACTGTCACCATCGACGGTGAAACCGCAAAGGACTTTGACGACGCAATTTCAGTCGATGTCACGGATAACGGATACGTTCTTTATGTGCACATAGCAGACGTAAGCCACTTCGTTCACCCTGAAACCCCTGTGGATAAAGAGGCATTCGCGCGCGGCACCAGCTTCTATTTTCCCGAATTCGCAGTTCCGATGCTGCCGGAGATGCTCTCCAACAACCTTTGCAGCCTGCGTCCCAACGAAGAGAAGCTCACTCTCACAGCAAAGATAACCTATGACGAGAAAGGACACAGAAAACGCACCGATCTTTACCGCTCAATCATCAAAAGCAACAAAAGACTTACCTACACTTATGTGCAGGGTGTGATAGACGGCAAGGAAACTGAAGACAACAAAGACGTTCTCCAGCTTATAAAAGATTCCGAAAGACTGGCACTTCTTATTATGAAGCGCAGGAAAAAGGACGGAATGCTTGATTTCGACTTCCCCGAAACAGAGTTCGACCTTGATGAAAACGGCGAAGTCATCGCCATCCGTGCCGCGGAAAGGCACCTTTCACACCGCATAATCGAGCATTTCATGATAGAGGCGAACGAGGTCGTATCAGAGTTTCTGGAAAAGAACGCGGACAAATCCGTTTACAGAATACATGATAAGCCGGATCCTCTGAAACTGAAAGACTTCTGCGCACTCGCCGAATCCTTCGGGCTGGCAGTGGTGATAAAAGAGGTTACACCTAAAGAAGTTGCGAAAGCAAGCGACATCGTTTCAGCATCACCCTACGGAGACATACTCGGTCCGTCACTGGTACGCACCATGGCAAAAGCCGAATATAATTCCAACAATATCGGTCACTTCGGACTGGCATCCGAGTCTTATACACACTTTACCAGTCCCATCCGCCGCTACCCCGACCTTATGGTGCACAGGCTGATATGCAACAGGCTGTTTTCAGCACACTACGACAGCGCAACAGACATTGACACGGCATGCCTGAAGTCCACCGAGAACGAACAGCGCTCGGAAAATGCGGAACGGGACATTGAACGCTTCAAAAAAATCAAGTATCTGATGAAACACATGGATGAGCCGTTTGCAGCCATAATCACTTCCGTCGGTCCTTTCGGACTTTCGGTCTACCTGCCCACGCTGATGCTGAAAGGCACAGTCACGCTCGAATCAATTCAGGGTGACGTATATCAGTACATCAAAAAAGCTGAACTGATTAAAGGCAGACGAACAGGCGTCATGTATCGTGCGGCTGACCCCATCGAAGTGATGGCAGAACGTATAGATTTTGACATTCAGGAAGCGTATTTTTACCCTGTTTAATAATATCAGTTGCTTATAACACCTTTCATACGGTATCATTGAGAATATCGTTATTAATCAGGGAGTAACATGCTCGGCAAATATCTCAATGAGAATAACATAGGGCGCATAAGTCTGATGAATATGGTAATTGTGATTCTTATCATCACTATCGCCATGATCACTTTTATTGCCAACCAAACAAGAAACGAATATGAGGCAGAGCGCTCTCAGCTCGTCAAATCATTCATAGAGAACAAAAAAGGGATTTTAAACAACGAATTGGACAGAATGTTCGGGATGGTTGATTACTACGCGTCCAGAAACAAGCTGGCAATGTCCGAAATAATCAAAGACAGGGTCGATCACGCCATTGGCGTAGCTCAGTTTCTCAGTGAAACCAAGCCGCGCAATAAATACGCTTACAAAGCTGCATTTGAAAAATATATCGTCCAATATGACAAAGATAATTCTCCCGGCAACATCTATATCATCGACAAAAACGGAACGGTAATTTACCATCCGGTCTTCCCCAAAGGAACTGACCTTTACAACTTTAAATCGCCCTACGGACTTTTTCCCATCCGCGACGAAATATCCGCCGTAAAAGACAAAGGCGTATTTATTGAAAATACCATGCCCACCGAGGCGAAAGGTACCCGCTTTTTACAGCAGACAACATATATACGCAATATCCCGAACACCGACTGGTATCTCGGGTCTGCGTTCAACCGCGCCGAACTCAAAGAAAACTTAACAAAACAGCTCATCGCCCGTGTGGATTCAGTACGATTCGACGAAAAAGGGCATTATTTCATGCTAAACACCGACGGTACGGGCATAGCAATCCCCGGCAACTCCCGGCTTATCGGGAAAAATCTCACCGATATCAAGGATTCCAGCGGAGTGAAATATTTCAAGGAACTCATCTCCGGCTCTATGCAGGAGAGCAATCCGTACGTCTTCTATGAACAGGATTACAGAGACTGGAAAGAATCCGCACAGGTTATAGGAAACTGCCGCATGATGGAACAATGGGGGTGGCTCATGTGTGCCGCCGTCAACATTGACAATCTTTCAGTAATCGTTGCGGAAAAAAACACCGCCGTTCAGGAAAAACTGAACAGAAACACAAAATATTCGCTTGTTCTGTTTCTATTTTCAGCTATTTTTGCGGCCGGCATCTCATGGTATTTTTCAAGACATGTTCAGAAGATATTCTCCAAATACAAAAAAGATATCGAGACCAGAAACAAGGATCTTGAAGAACTGAACATTGAACTCACCAATCAGCTCTACACCGACCACCTCACTGGTCTGCCCAACCGCAATAAGCTCGTAAGCGACCTGAACAGCATAAAAACGCCCCTGCTGATACTCCTGAACATCGACTCGTTCAAAAAAATAAACGAAACTTACGGATTCATCATAGGCGATTTTGTCCTCATCGACGTTGGAGAACGCATAAACTCTTTTCAGGGTAACATAACTTTTGAATGTTACAAATTCCACGGCAACGAATACGCGCTCCTTGCCGATGCCGACATGAAACGGGCGGAGCTTGACGATCTGATGTCAAAACTCAGTGAACACCTTGAGTTTGCCGTTAAATACGAAGAACTTGAAATAGAAATAGATATCTCTGTGACAGCCGGCGTTTCCGCTGAAAAGGGCAACGTATTTGAAAAAGCGGGCATGGCTATGCGCCTTGCCGAAAAGAAAAAACAGCCTTACATCATATACGACACCAGCATGGATATGGTGGATGAATACGAAAAAGATATCCGATGGACAAAAATCGTCAAACGCGCATTGAACGAGAATAACCTTGTTCCCTATTACCAGCCGATCGCCAACTCCAAAACAGGTATAGTGGAAAAATTCGAGTGTCTGGTGCGTATCATAGACAACGACGAAGTGATAACACCGTTCCAGTTCCTTGATATCATCAAGAAAACCAAACTTTACCAGCATATTACGAAGCGCATGATGGCAAAATCGTTCGAGACCTTCTCTCACAACAACTTCATGTTCACAATAAACCTGTCCATAGAGGACATAATGGATGAGTCAACTTCCGGATTTATTCTGGATATGCTGAAAACCAGCGGCATAGCCAACAGGGTGATATTTGAACTGCTCGAATCTGAAGGTATCGAAAGCTTTGCTGTAGTCAACGATTTCATAAAAGAACTAAAAAAGACGGGTGCAATGGTAGCCATCGACGATTTCGGTTCCGGCTATTCAAACTTTGTATATCTGTCCGAACTGAACGTGGATATCATTAAAATAGACGGCTCGCTCATCAAAAACATCGACCACGACAGACAGTCACAGATAATCGTTGAAACTATAATCAAATTCGCTAATCAGCTTAATATCAAGACCGTCGCCGAGTTTGTGCACTCTGAAAGTGTCAGGAGAAAGGTCATCGACATGGGCATCGACTATATTCAGGGCTACCATGTCGGCAAACCCACAGCAAACATCACGGATTACCTGAACTAGAGCATTTCACGAAATTTATGTCGTATATCCGGCATGCTTAAACCATCCATATAAATCAGAGTAAGTCACTTTTTCGAGAGCTTTTCCGATGGCATTGCATAGTTCGTCTTTAGTTCTTGCTTC
>JBFWLW010000026.1:0-4722 GCA_050251945.1 Deferribacterales bacterium
TATGCGTTTCTGCTCTGGTCGGGTTTGCCGAGCTTCTGATATGATTTACCGAGATAATACAGCCCTTCGGCGCGTTTGTCATCACGGGCGGCGTGAACAAGCTTAAACTGTTCCAGAACCTTCACGGCACTGTCAAAATTGTTCCGTTTAAAGAACGAGATGCCCGTATCAAGATATATTTCGTCATAACCTTTAAAACGTGATCTCGGGTCGGAATCCACCTTCATATAAAGGTCGAACAGCATTTTTTCACGTTTGATATCGTCAAAAACGCCTTTGCTTATGCCATACGTTTCTTTCGCGGCATATGCGGGATCCTTGGTGTATTTAGAGAGCAGGTGCAGAAGAAGATCGGGGTTCTTTTTCTCAAGCTCCTGAACGAGATAGTCCATCATTGCGGTTGTAAATATATTCGGATTAACATCCGGAACGGCACGTCCGAGCATCAGAGATGTCAGTATATAATACGGATTTTTACCGTTCTTGTTGCGGTCGAGAATTTTTTCCGCTTTTGCGGACATTCCGAGCTTATAAAGCGCGAATGCCGTGTAACTGTTCATTCTGTCTCTGAAATCCGCATTGCGGCTTGTCAAGATGGTGTTCTGGTTCTTGTCGTATGTACCGACAAGCTGTATGTAAGCCTGTTTTTTATAAGAATCGGTTATCACGGCGGCTATTGAAGCCTCAAGCATTTTACGCACGTCGTCCTTATGCTTCCCGTTGGGGAACGACACGAGGTATTCCCCGGCAACGGCAATGGTTCCGTTATAGTTTTTGGCGGCAAAAACCTGTCTGGTATAGTTATATTTAGCATCTTCCAGCATTGTCAGCCATTTGGCGGGGCTGACAAGGTCGGGATTATCCGACAGATATTTATTAAGACGGTCAACGGTATCTTTATATTTTCCTGCGAGGAACATATCCCTTATGCCGCCGAAGCTGATATCCTGCAATATCTCAAGCGCCTCTTTCTTATAAGGAGTGTCCGGATACTCTTTCAGTATCCCTTCGGTTACTGTTTTCGCCTGAGCGTAGTTTGATTTTTTATATGCATCCTTCGCCTTTGTAAGCAGGATGCGCTGGCGGATATTATATATCTCCTGAAGGTGATCCGACGTATAGTTGCGCTTTATGAACTCTGCAACCTTTTTGTCAGCCGCATCATATTGACCCTCGCGGAACAGAGAACGGATTATGAGCAGTTCCGCCTCCGAGCGGAGGTCAATGTCCTGCGAAGTGAGCGGCGCTTTCAGGAAATCCGACCACTGGTCGGAAGTTCTTTTCGCAAGATGTCTTTCCGCAAACGCAACGGAACAGAGCATGCCGCCCTTTTTCTTTCCGAATGTTTTGGCGCAGTATTGGAGGCGTGCGTCGAGCACCTGCGGATTGGTGCTTTTAAGCAGCATCGCCGATCGGTATGCCGACATATCAGCCTGAGAACTTGTGGGAAATTTGGAATATACACGTTCGTAAAGCCCTCTTGCCGTGTCGGGCTGTGATTTCTTCTCAAATATGTCTGCCATGGTATAAAGCACTTCGGGACCGAGCTTGTCCAGATCGGTTCCGCTGTTTACAACCGTAAGGAAGGACGAATATGCGAGGTCATAATCTTTCATCCTCGACTGAAGCATGCCTATTTTGGCATTCTGAGGTCCCGCCTCGGACTTGAACTTCGCCGCTATCTGGTTGCGAACGTCTATCGCCTCTTTAAACTTGCCCATTTCGGTATTTATGTCTGCGATGCGCTCGTATGCCGTTTTTATAACATCCGGCGCCCGCAGTGTTCTGATAACATTATCATATGCAAAGATCGCCTCGTTATAAAGCTGTGCGGATTCCTTCGCCTCCGCAGATTTTATCATAGCGTCCTTTTTACGGAACGAATCGGGGTATTGTTTCAGGAAATCATCGAAGAGCTGTGAAGCGAATACATAATTATTATAATTATCCTTGCCTGTATAAAGATATATGAGACCCTGACGGAAGTAGGCCTCCTGTTTGTAATATCCTTCAGGCTGTGATTTAACTATGCTTTCGGCAAGGTTCATCGCTTCTGTATAGTTCTTTGAAGCTATCAGACCGTCCACTCTGGCAAGAGCCGCGTCGAGGTCTGTATTCTCAACACTTATCATATCTTTGGTTGCGACAGGCTTTTCTATGCCGTATCCCGTTTTGATCGTTTCCGTCTGCTTCTTCTTGGCGACAACCAGCCTGAAATCTTTGCCGGAGGTGTTCACTGTGTAATCATTGCCGGGGAAGAGGGAAATGGTCATAATGCGACCGTTAACGGCGACGGATCTGATGAAAGGGTCATGTATGCGCGAACCGTCCATGCCGGAAAGCACTGCAGACGACTCGACGGCAAGCATATCGCTGCCCTTGCTCACAGACAATATCTTGTCCGCTATGCCGGGAATGACAAGCTCGCTGAAATGACCTCTGTTGCGCAGGTATATCCCCGCAGCGTAGGCATTGGCGCACAGCAATGAAATAAGAAATATACCGACCAGTTTTCGCATTTTTTAATATTACATCATAGAGCAAAAGAGGGCAAGAGCAAGAACGGCGCTTAAGTTTTGACCGGTCAACGGAATCGCTCCGGTGATATGCGAGCAGAACAGGGAAGTTATTCCGGGCGGGCTGTGAGCGAAAAGTCTCCGGCGAGATGCGAGTTATGCAAGGAAGGCGGAGCGAGACGAGCAAAAGCATACTGATGTAGTATGCGTTGCGAGCGAACAACGTCTGACGCAGCAGAACGACGCATATCGCCGGAGACTGAGTAAAAAGATTGAAACGGATGAATAATCGTGTTACCCTAGTACAATATGAGAGGTCGGATATGGCATTAGATCACGGTATACTTCTTGAAACAGGTACCAATGAATTTGAGATTGTAGAATTTATAATCCGTACAGACAAAAAAGAACATCATTTCTGCATCAACGTCGCTAAGGTTCGGGAGGTCATCAGGTTTCCCCAGATAGTGCGCGTTCCCGATGCCCACCCCTCTGTTGTCGGCACTGCAAACATAAGACAAAAGCTTATCCCTATAATCGACCTTGCGCAGTGGCTGGGGCTTAAATACGAAAACGACTATGCTGACAAAAAGATAATAGTCACCTTCTTCAACCACGAATACAACGGATTTGTAGTTGACGAAGTTGTGCGCATACACAGGATAACATGGGCGGACATAAAAGATTATTCGTCCATGACAGATTTCAGCCTTGTGGAAACCGTTCTCGGAGTTATCGACATAGGCGGAAACCTTATCCAGCTCCTTGACTTTGAAAAGATAGTGCTGGAACTCAACCCCGACACCGCCCTTAAAGATATTAACATCGACTTTTCAAAATCTGAACAGAGACAGGGAAAGGTTGTCTATCTTGCAGAGGATTCATCGGTTATCAGACGCTTCCTCTCAACGCATCTTGAGCAGGCGGGATATACAATATTCGCTTTTGAAAACGGAAAACTCCTGCTTGACCAGGTTATGAAACAAACACCTGATCTGGTGATTACCGATCTTGAGATGCCCGTTACAGACGGCGCATTCGTTGTTAAGACAATAAGAAGTCTGGAAGCAACAAAGACAATACCTGTTATCGTATTCTCCTCTCTGGCTTCCGAGGAGAACGAAAGAAAGGTGCTGGGAGTCGGCGCAAACCTTTTCATAGGCAAACCCGACACAGACATACTTATACAGAAAGTGGACGCTTTCCTGTTATAACAAAAGGAGGAGTAATGAAAAAGGCCGCCGTGGTTATTCTTGCCGGACTGGCTCTGTCAGCTTGCGGAAGCAACGAACTGCTTATCCAGAAAAGCATGAACAACATCAAGGATGAAATGCTGGGCATCCAGTCCACAATGGGCGACATGCAGATCAAAATTCAGGACCTTGACAAAAACATCAGGATAAATTCCGAAAACATCAACAAAAACTCCGATGCGCTGACACAGCTTCGAGAAGAGATGACCGTCATGAACACGGACATCATCGACATGAAAGAACGTGTTACCGCACTCGAAAAAGGAACAACAACATCAGCGAAGGACGCCCCCCTGCCCTCTCCGGCAGACTCTGAACCGTCCATGAGCGCTTCTGTTAAAGGTCCCTCCGATGTTATAATCATCGAAGACAACATGCAGGACAAGCTGAGTCTTTATACATATGCTTATGAGCTTTACAGAAACGGCAAATACCCCGAAAGTGAAGCGAAGTTCAACGAATTCCTAAAAAAATATCCCAGCGACGAGCGTTCAGACAACGCTATGTACTGGATAGGCGAGATTAGATACGGAATGAAGGATTTTAACGGTGCGGCAGCAAAATTCAAAGAACTGCTGGACGAATATCCCAACGGAAATAAGGTTCCGGACGCTATGCTTAAACTGGCATACAGCTACGGCAGCCTGTCCGATAAAGACAACAGCATCGCAACCCTGCAAAAACTCATCGCGGACTACCCCGATTCCGATGCCGCGAGACTGGCAAAACAGAAACTTGCCCAATGGAAATAAGACTTTAAAAAGCTGTAATTTTCAAAGGCACCCTGAAAAGGGTGCCCAGACTGATGACAAAGTCAGGAAAATGCGAGATCGCGTCGTCGATTTATTCGATAAATAGTTTAAAGTGGACTCATTTCAGCAAGCTCGGTACAGAAACATTTGCAAAAATAGGCAAATGTTTTCAGCCTTCGGCTAGTGCTCCTCGCGAAGACA